>CAZGMJ010000003.1:0-198566 GCA_964526785.1 uncultured Pirellulales bacterium | reverse complement strand
GTCGAGGACATGGTTCAGGGTGACAGAGTCGGGGGAGGGCATAGAAAAGGGGATGCGGTTAGTGACAGAGTCGGGGCGGAGGGGTAGTTCGCGCGACGGGGGGAAGGCCGTGTTCGTGTGGCAGATGTCTCGGCTCCACTTCGTTCCGCTCGACATGACAGCGGAGTAGATGTGGCGGCGGGGGTTATTCGGCGGGGGTGTCGGTTTGGTCCGAGCCAGTGGCCGGACATGCGGGCCAGGTCGTGGAAATCGACGTTTCGGCTGCGTGGGATACGCTTTTGGCAACGATTGAGAAAAAGATATGGACTGGTATGGCGGGCGGTTTATAGTAGGGATGGTTGTCATGCGGTTTTGTTGATACGTGCATTATTTTTCCGGCGGTATTGCGCGTGGTGTACGACGAGACGGGCCGGCGGAAAGCAGGGACATCAGAACGAGGAGTTGGACCAATGGAGTACCAAGACAATTTCAGGCGGAGATTCTCCGCGGCCCGGCGAAAGTTGCTGGGGAGCATGTGTGTCGGCGCCGGTGCGCTGTTGAGCGGGTGCCAGATGAAATCTCTGGGCAAACGCACGCAATACAGGGGCAGGGTACTGCTCGGGCGGATGCCTTCGTATCCGCCCGGTCTTTCAGATGCGATTGGGTTCCCGCTGGTCGAAGCGATTTACGGAAGGAAGTCTCGTCGTTTCGCGGCGGGGTGTTCGATCGCCGAGGGACCGCTGGCGCATGCGTCGAAGAGCAATCCGCTTGGGCTGAGCGAACTCGAACAGATGCTGCTTTTGACGACGGTCGCGGGCAACACGGGCTGGCAGTATCTGATTCCGTACAATCGCAATTACGTTCCGAACATTCCCAACTACGCCTCGGCGGCGGGCGGGCGGACGTTTCCATCTGCGGCGGGTTTCCACACGACCGAGTTCTTCTATACGGACGACAGCGGGACGTACTTCTTTCCCACGCGCGACGCCGGGTCGCTGCTCGAGTACAATGCAGAGGGTGAAATGGATCTGGGCAGGTATCTTGCGGCGCATCGCAAACGCATTCGCAAGGTTTTGGACGGGCGACTGCACACGCCGGCGGCGGCGGAGCACATGGAGATGCACAATTCCTGGTGCGCCAATCGGCCGGGCAGCACGCTGGTTATTCCGGTCTCCGATCTGACCGAACACCATCTGCTCAATCTGTGCTACATCGTTCAAAACGGCGCGTGCATATACGATGACTTGAACAACCGAGCGATACCGGGGATCGAACGGTTCAAAAATCTGGTGGATATCGAACATCCCTATCCGCTGACGTTTCTCGAGCAGATCAGTCTGACGGAGGCGACGGTCGAAAGCTCGACGTCGTGTTATGCCGGGATGCTGATGCTGCAGGCGATGGGGCTCGGCAGTTGGATGTACGCAGGCATCAATCCTTTCAGCATTCTCGGCGCGAGCGGCGATCCGGAAGTTCCCGGGCTCGGATTTCGATACGACAGCGACGAGCGGTGGCCTCTGCCGAACGTTACGGGGCTTCCGGGTGTTTTCGAGGGGCACTGCCCGCCGCATTACGAGGACATGCGGGCGGCGGTGGAAGCAGTGGTGGAGCGCAAATTCGGCCCGAACGGTCCGTTCCATCCCGATACGCCGGGGCCGTATCGCGACAACGGCAAGATCCGAGCGAGCGCCAAGGTGCACGATGCGCAGTTCAAAGAGTGTGTGGCGACTATGGCCCAGTACGTATACGATCAGTTCGGACGATGTCCGGCTACGGCGTCGTCGATGTTTGTGATGATGTTTCTCCAGGCGCATCATCTCGATCTTGAATTCTACGACAAGCACTTTGAGCCGGGGGCGTATCTGCGTACACACGCCGCCCATATGGAGCGGTGGCACCCGGAAAGCGGCGGCTTTGGGCCGGGGTAATGGCGGGAGTGGGTCGGCTGTGTGTTGGGCGTGCGGGCGCGGAGTTGCAGGGAGCCGGTGCGGAGCGGGATGCGACAGAGGGGTGGATCGCAGTTGGCCCACGCTGCGGCGATGAGCGTATCGGGTCGAAGTGCGTGCGGGGGAATATGGGCGGTGGTTATTTGTGGTTTTCGGCGCCGGCGAAGAATTCTCTTCTTGCCTGGTGGAAGTCGTCGGGTTCGAGGTGGAGGCTGTCGAGGATTTCGGCGGGGAGCATGGAGGCGAGGATGTCGCCGGTGAAGTCGCTGGCGGAGACGAAGTGGGCGAGGAAGGTGAGGGCTCCGGGGTAGCTGAATTCGCTGTCGATGAAGGGCGTGTGGTGGCGGAGGACGAGTTCCTGCATAAAGGGCGAGAGGTTCCATCGCAGGCATATCTGCATGCCGACTTCGCAGTGGTTCATGCCGAGCAGTTCTCTTTCGTCGTCGACCATGGATCGCATTTCGTTCCAGTGCGTGCCTGCGAGGGGGGCGGCGAGCTGGTCGCTGACGAGGAGGATGACGAGGCGGCCGATGTCGTGGATGAGTCCGCCGACGGCGTATGTTTCGCACTCGTGGAGGGGCAGTCGGGCCTTTTCGGCGAGGATGCGGCAGGCGGCGGAGATTTCGCGGGAGTGGGCGAAGTATTCGTCGAGGTGTCGGAGGTGGGCGCAGCTTTCGATGGTGACGTTGCGGGCGTACCAGACGGCGATGAGCTGGGCCAGGGGCTGGATGCCGACGTCTTCGACGGCTTCGTCGATGGTTTCGATTTTTCGGTCGCCGACGGAGGTAAAGACGTTGGCGAGGTGGAGCAGATCGGCGCAGAGGCCGGGGTCGCCCTTGACCAGTTCGAGCAGGCGGGCGTCGTCTTCGTGATTCTCGGCGGCGTGGACGAGGGTGGAGACGTTTTCGGGCATGGGCGGGAGTCTGCTGATGTGTTGGGCGACATCGTGTTCGATCTGGCCTTTGTCCGGCATAGGCTGCGTACCTCGGATTCAATGCGGAGATTCGTTCGTCGGATATTGTATTTTCGACTGTGGATATGGTATCACACGAGCAGCAGAGAGGCAAAGGCTAATCCGGCGGTGCGGGGGACATCGCGGGGCGGGACTGTTGTCGCGAATAGCCGGGGGAATTAGAGGTATTGGCGCAGGGTGCGGGCCTGTCGGCGGATTTCGGTCAGTTGTTCGGCGGGGATTGTCCTGCGGTAGCGGAGGTTTGCGTAGCGGGCGTACCAGGCGGCGACGCGGGACCAGAGGTCACTTTCGGCGTCTGCGGCGCGGAGGCGGCGGGAGAAGGCGTGCAGGGTCTCGTTCGGCCGGCGGTTGCGGCCTGCGCGGCGGAGTTTTTCGTCCATTGCGGCGAGGAGATTCTGCATGGCGATTTGGGCCGGCGGCAGGGGGAGTCGGGCATCGGGACCGGCGGGTCGGCTGCGGGCCTGTCGCCGGTGGAGGCTGATGAGCAGAGCGGTACCCGCGAAGATGACGAAGAGGGCGAGTCCGGCGGTCAGGCCGTAGGACTGGAGGAGCCAGGCGACGGCTCCGAGGAGGCCGTATTCGTAGACATACTGGAGAAAGCGGCGGAAGAACAGTCCGCCGGCGCCGGTAGCGGCAAGGTCATCGTCTTCGTTAGCATTGGGCAGGGCGTCCTGGACGGTGGCTTCGACGATGATCCACTGGTTGCGCTGATCGTCCCAGGCTTCGACCCAGGCGTGGGCATTGAGGTTTCGGACGATCCAAAGGTCGTCTTCCGTGCTGCGTTCGGTGACGAGGAAGCCGGTGACGTATCGCGTCGGGACGCCGGCGAGTCGCAGGAGGATGGCGGAGCCGGAGGCGAAGTACTCGCAGTAGCCGGAGGCGCCGTTGAGCAGGAAGTACGTGAGTTTGTCCCGGCCGGGGGGGATGCCGGGATTGAGCGAGTAGGTATAGTTGGTACGGAAGTGTTCGACGACGGCGTCGATCTTCCGGGCGGTGGTTGCGGCACCTCGGAATACGTCGGCGGCGAGTTGATCGACGGTGCGGGGCAGATCTCGCGGGATATTGAGCATGCGCCGCCTCTGGAACGGATAGGGGGGACGCCGGTTGGGGGCCCGGGAGTAGTCGATCCGGTAGCTCGTGCCTGCGGGGACGGACTGGGCGTATACGATGTTGTCGTCGTCGCGGAGCAGGAGGCCCATCGGTGCTTCGATGGAGTAGGCGCCGAGCGGTGCGAAGATCGCATCCATGGCGGCGGCCTCGTGTTTGATTGTCATGGAGGGGGCGTCGGCGGGTTCGGGCGCGTCGATTTGGAAGGTTCGATTTCGTCCGGCGATGTACATGCCGAAGGTGCGTCCTTCGAGCGGGAACATGGCTTCTTTGTTGGAGAGGTCGTGCCATTCGGACTGGCGGAAGATGTCGAATGCGCGGGCGCGGAGGTAGCCGGGATTTTTTTCGGAGATGACGGACAGTACGGGGGCCATGTCCTGGTCCTGCTGGATGGTGAGGATGCTGGAGAGCCTGCCGCTGGTGGAGAATCCGAGGTGGGCGATGCCGGAGTCGCCGTATCCGAGGGCGGTTTCGGTTCTCCAGAACCAGACGGGGAGGTAGTTGAGGATTTCGACATGGCGATAGAGGACGGAGCCGGCGATCCAGCCGACGTTGGCGGCCAGCAGGAGGATTCCGGCGACGAGGAGGTGCTGGGATTTGCGGCGGGCCGGATTGTTGTGCGGGACGCCGACGGGCTCGCGGCCGCCGGTGACGTAGAGGACGACGAGTATGACGGCGAAGATTTCGAATACGCGGTAGAGGACGTACCGGTCATCGAGCAACAGGACCTGGCCTGCGGAGATGGTGATGGCGAGGTAGAAGAGTCCGAGGGTTGCGGGCAGGCGGTCCGGGGAGCCGAGGAAGAGGACGAGGATCATCGAGGCGAGGAAGTAGCGGGAGATGGTCTGCCATGCGGGGGCGCCCGCCGGTCCGTAGGATGCGCCGGCGGAGAGGCCGAAGTAGCTGTAGTGCAGTGCGAAGATGACGGCGAGCAGGAGCATAAGCAGGGACGATATGACGCGTCTTTCGGGGCGGAGGACCCAGGTGAAGCGGCGCTGGAGGCCGAGCAGGCCGAGCATACCGAGTACGGCCGGGAAGGCGATGTCCCCGGAGGTCGCCGCGATCAGCATCGAGGCGGCCAGTATCATAACGGTCGCGATGTTCTTTTGCGTCTTCACAGTCGTTGGAGGTGTCCGCCAAGTATATCGTGCGGCGAAAGGGATCTAACGGTTTCGATTTCAGAGGCCCGGCCGGGGGCTGTCTCGACGTTGTCCGCATCGCCGACGAGCAGGACGGTGCAGCGGCAGCCGGAGCGGCGGGCGATTTCGATCAGGCGGCGATACGGATCGGACCAGCTTTGCAGAATGAAGAAGGCCTCGGACAATTCGGCGAATCGTTCGGTCAGGGTTTCGGCTGTTTGTTGCGAGAAATGCGCGGCGACAGGCTGCACGGCGGCGAGCAGCGTGTGTATTGCGTCGAGTCGGGCCGACCGGGGGCGACCGGAGAAGGTGTGGAGATCGTCGCCGGCGGCGAGCAGGTCGATCAGGCAGTTGTCGTTAATGCTGAAGGCGACGGAGGCGCAGAGGGATACGGCGGCTTCAAAGGATTCGATTTCGTTTTCGTGCGATCGGGCCAGGAGGTTTGCGGCGACGGCAGTGTCGAGGATGAGGGCGGTATAGTTGTCCACGTCGTCGTAGTACTCCTTCGTTGCGGGTACGGAGAGACGGGCCCAGGCGCGGGCGTCGATATTGCGGAGCGTGTCGCCGGGGAGGAAGGGGCGGTTGCCCGCATATTCGGGGCAGGCTCCGGTATGCGCGCCGATGCGGAGGCCGGGGTCGCGAACGTGGCGACTTAGATAGCGAGGGGCCAGCAGCAGTCTGGAGAAGGTCGGCAGGACAATCAGCGTTTCGGCTGTTTCGTCGACGGCGCCGAAGGAGAAGAGGTTGAATGGGAAGCTCGACGTGCACTGCGGCGCGGGAATGGTATGGTGGCCGCGACGATTCGGGCGGATACGGAGGAGGACTTCTGCGGTGCGGCCCGGCGGCACATGCGGGATCGTGCGGGCGGGGTCCACGGCTTCGACGGCTTTGGGCAGTGCATGGGGTCGGACGTACAGATTGTAGATGGGCAGGCGGCCGAGATTGTGTATTGTGTATTTGATGTGCGTGTCTTGGCCGGCGACGATTCGGTCGGGCAATTGTGGCTCGACGCGAATGCGCGGGCGGAGGATGAATCCGGCCACGAGTGCGACCAGCAAGACGGAGACGAGCGCGGCGAGCACACCAAAGGCGGGCACGACCAGTGCGGCCAGGGCGATGAAGCCCGTACCGATCAGTATGGCTCTGCCTGAGTCGGTCAGTTCGATTCGGGTTTTGCGTTTGCGTTTGTTCATCTCTTCGGTTTCTCAGACCGGTACTTTGACGCGTTCGACGATCTCCCTGATGACCTGGCGGCGCGTGATTCCGCTGTGGTGCGCCTTTGAGGTCAGCAGGATGCGGTGCGGCAGTACGTGGGAGACGAGCCAGAGGACGTCGTCGGGCAGTACGTGGTCACGTTCGTGGTAGTAGGCGCAGGCACGGGCGGCGCGGGTGAGCATGAGCGTGCCGCGTGTGCTGATGCCGAGGCGGAGGCGGTTATCGTTGCGAGTGGCGTGGACGATTTCGACGATGTATTGGAGGATACTGTCGTCGGCATGGATCTCGGCGACGCTGTGCTGAATCCCGCGTATCTGTTCGAGACTCAAAACGGGTTGGATGCGGTCTATGGGATCCGTTCGGCGGTGTGATTTGAGGATTTCGGTTTCGACGTCGGTTGCGGGGTAGCCGATGCCGAGGCGGACGAGGAAGCGGTCCATCTGGGCTTCGGGCAGCGGATAGGTGCCATGAAACTCGATGGGGTTTTCGGTGGCGATTACCATGAAGGGTTTTGAGAGGGTGTACTTGTTGCCTTCGATGGTTGCCTGGTTTTCGTTCATGGCCTCGAGCAGTGCGGACTGGGTTCGGGGCGAGGCGCGGTTGATTTCATCGGCGAGCAGGATGTTGCAGAATATCGGTCCCTGCTGAAAACGGAATTCCCCGGTGACGGGATTATATATCGAAGAGCCGAGGATGTCGGCGGGCAGGAGATCGGGCGTGAACTGGATTCGGCGGAATTCAGCGTCGATGCTCCGGGCGAGTGCTTTGGCGAGGGTCGTCTTGCCGACGCCGGGAACGTCCTCGATCAATACCGAGCCGCCTGCGAGCAGTGCGACGATCAGGACGTCGATACATTCGGTCTTGCCATAGATGACGTCCTGGAGGTTCTTCTTAAGCTGCGCCAGTTGGGGGTTTGCGGTTTGGGATGTCGTCAATTGTCTTCTCCCTGAACAGTTTACGACGAATTATGTGGAAAAGCGTCCGTTTCAATGGGTTATACGTTCGGAGTTGCGCTTGGGTTCTCCATATCGTCCGGCAGGCCGGGGCCTGGACGGGACGCGATACCACAGCGCACTACGCGATCGGTCCGGGATACGACCAGTATATCGGGATCATTACTGGCCGCTCATCTGGTCAATGAAGGCGTTTGCTTCTGCGATGGAGGCTTCCATATCTGCGATCAATGCGGCGATGTCGGCCTCGACGGAAACCAGTTCATCCTGCAGGGAGGCGATTGCCTGGGCGTTGAGGTTGTGCTTGAGGAACAGCACCTGATCGCTGAATACCGTAAGCACGGGCTGCATTTTGCTCTCGGCCTTCTTCATTGCGCCGATCAGTTGGTTGTAGCGACGGCGGGTCTGCTGGAGTTTTTCTTCGCTCGACCGGCGGAGGGACTCGCTTGAGTACTGATCGAGTTCGGCTTGCCACTCCTTGAAGAGGGCTTTTGCGACGCCCTCGACGTCTTCGATGTGTTTGCGGACGGCTTCGGCGCGGGATTCGCTGCGCTGGTAGGCGCTGTTGAGTTGTTTGTATTTCGCCTGCAGCTCGCCTCCTTCGAAGTTGACGACGGAGGCGAACTGTTCGAGGGCAGAGGCGAATTCCTCTTTGGCGGCCTGTTGCGAATCTCGGGCATCTTCGACGCGATCGACGAGCAGGTCGCGTTTGTGCTTTCCGAAGACTTCCATTGTTTTGTAGTAGGTCTTCTGGCAGCCTGCGAGATACGCTATCGCGCAGGCACAGAGTACAATCGTTGCGTTCTTCATGTTTCTATCCTTCCACAGAAAGTCCGAATATGTGTTTCGTTATTGTAGGCTTGCCGAAGGGCAACGCAAGCGTTAGATTAGGCACGGCCGGCGGCTTTCGGGGGCGTGGCCGCGGTCGCAATCGTACCGAACGCCTCCGGCGGATTGAGATGTGGATGTAAAGGACGGCAGGAATGCAACGGACTGAATCGATGGTATGGTATGTCTGGAAGATGTGGCAGAGCGGTCGATCCGGGCTGCGGACGGCGGCGGTGGCCGCACTACTGGCGGGGCTGTTGATTAGCGGATCCGGGTGTGCGGGCAATTCCGAGGCGCGGATCGAGGTGCCGGAGACGGTTTCACCGAGGGTGGCGAGGGCGCTGAAAGACATGCAGTCGTTGGTATCGCAGGCGTATGCGGCGTATGGGCGGAAGCATTTGACGCGGATGGCGGGTATTCTCGATTCGATCAACGAGCGTTGCGACGATCTGCAGGGCAAGAACCAGCGGGAGGCGGCTACGGCGGAGGAGTGGGGAGGCTTGTCGGAGAAGCAATACGGGGATGTTCTTGCGTCGCTGGCGGCGATGGAGAATCAGGCGGAGTACTGCAGGGACTATGCGAAGGCGCTGGACCGCAGCCATCTGGAGATTGGGTGGAAGGCGTTTCTCGTGCAATACAATATGTTTCGCAGGATGGTTGAGCGATTCGGGGGCGAGGTGGAGAGCTAGGGAGTCAGCGGCGGGGGGTCATTGAGGCTCGATGCGGGCGGCGATCTTCTGGAGGGCATCGTCCATTAGCGGGGCGAGTCTGTCCCAGCGGAAGCGAGCGACGAGTTCCTGGATGCAGGCGGGATCGTTGGGCCAGAGGCTGCCGGCGGTCTTGCGGGCGGCGAGTTGCGATAATCGGCGGGCCAGTTGATCCGGCGTGCCATCGTAGAGATGCTGGAGAGACCAGGAGCAGCGGTCGGTTGCGAGTATTTCCGGGTAGGCAAGGCGATCCGGCAGGAGGGGGTATGCACCGGCCAGCATTGCTTCGACGGCGCCGATGCCGAAGAATTCGTGGTTCGCGGTTGAGACGAAGACGTCGGCGGAGGTCAGGGCGTTTTCGTATTCGGTGCGGCCTGGTTGATAGCCCCAGTGGACGATGCGGTCGGCGAATTCGGCGAGGGCCGTGTTGAAGCAGGGGGGCGAGTTGCGGAACTGCTCGCCAATGACGCTGATACGGAAATCAACCTGATGCTTTTCAAGACGGCGGAGTGCGTCGAAGAAGGCTTCGGGGTTCTTGTCGTGCTCCCAGCGTGCGGCCCAGAGTATGTGGAGGGGGGCGTCGGTTGCTTTGGGAGCAGGTTCGATGGGCGGTACGCCGGGCGGGTGAATCTCGGATTTGCGGCGGATCTGTTCGATGGATTCGGTGGGCTGGTGGTCGGGCATTTTCTTGAAGAACGCACAGAGGGCGTCGAGGAATTCGCTGCGATGGAAATCGGAATTGAACCAGACGGCATCGGCGGCCAGGGCGGTGGTCATGTTGGTGACGGCGAACTGATAGTCGCGTTCGTTTTGGAAACGGACGGGGTAGGTGAGCTGGTTTTCGTGGAAGTAGGCGACAGCGGGCAGGTTCGCGACGGGCGGCGGGGCGAGTCCTTTGAATTCGGCGAGGTTCAGCATGTCCGAGCAGAAGAGCAGGTCCCAGTTCTCGTTGCGGGCGAGGCGGTCGTGAGTTTCGGCGGCGAATGTAACGGCGGCGTGGCGCATTCGCCATTTCCACTTGTGGGCGGGCAGTGTGAGCAGGGTCCAGCGATGTCTGCCTGCGGCGATCCATCCGTCGAGGAAGGCACGGTGGCTGCCGCCGTAGTATGGTTCGAGTGCGAGTATGTTCATTTGAGCTTTCGACGTTGTGCCGTGGTAGCATTGCGGTCTTCGTGCGAGTGTTTTACCGGATCGGGCGGCGGGCTTCAACAGGCCAGCGGCGCGGGGGGCGATCGGGAAAGCAGTGGCAGAGCGGTGGTTCGGCTAATATACTGGGCGGTGCCGGCTACGGATCGTTTAGCGCGGCAAGATAAGGTTTTTGTAAGTATCGAGGCGGTGTTATGCAGAGGACAGTCTATCGACGGTGGTTTTACCCGGTTGCGGTTGTTATGCTGATCGGGGCGGGCGTGCATGCGGCGGATATGAATCGGGGGCCGGGTTGGCGTTGTCATGTGATAGACGGCGGGTCGCGCGGGGCGGACGGGGTTCGGCTTGCGGATGTCAACGGCGACGGGCTGATGGATATCACGACAGGCTGGGAGGAGGGGGGTATTGTGCGCGTGTACGTGCATCCCGGGGCGGCGGGATCGAAGGAGCAATGGCCGGCGGTGACGGTGGGGCGTACGCCGGCGATCGAGGATGCGATGTTCGTGGATCTGGATGCGGACGGGGCGGTGGATGTGGTCAGTTGTTGCGAGGGCAGGGAGAGGACAATGTTCGTGCACTGGGGGCCGAAGGGGGCGGATGCGTACCTCAATGCGGAGAAATGGAAGCAGGAGGCGATTCCGGGGTCTGCGGAGCGGATGATGTGGATGTTTGCGGTGGCGACGCAGTTGGACGGTCGGAACGGTGCGGATATTGTTGCGGGTGGCAAGGGCGATTCTGAACTTGGATGGTTCGCGGGGCCGGAAGATGCGCGCGATCTGGGCGGCTATGAGTGGCACGCGATCTGTCCGCTGGGCTGGGTGATGAGCGTTATTCTGCATGATATGGACGGGGACGGGGATGCGGATGTGCTCGTAACGGATCGCAAGGGGAAAATGCGCGGGTGCAGGTGGCTGGAGAATCCGGGGCCAGGGCGACGGCAACAAGATGCGTGGAAGAATCATTTCGTTGGCGGGCGGGATCGTGAGGTGATGTTCGCGACGGTTGCGGATCTGGATGCGGACGGCAGGGAGGACGTGCTGGTTTCGGCAAAGCGGGCGGAGGTGTTGTGGCTGCGGCGGCTGGACGCCGGCGGAGATTCGTGGCGGAGCGTTTCGATACCGTATCCGGGTAATATGGGTACGGCCAAGGGCGTGGCTGTCGGGGATGTGGACGGTGATGGCAGGGCGGATATCGTGGTGAGCTGCGAGGGGGCGAATGCGCCGCGGTCGGGCGTTGTGTGGATGTCGTGCGAGGGGGATATGGCGGAGGGACGGTGGCACGGGCATGAGATCAGCGGGCCGCGAGGGATCAAGTTCGACAGGATAGAGCTGCTCGATCTGGATGGGGACGGCGATCTGGATGTTTTGACGTGCGAAGAACGCGAAAGCGGCGGCGGTATGGGGGTGTTCTGGTATGAGAATCCGCATGTGCGTGCAGGGGGGCGCAAATAGAATGGGGTCCGGCGCGATGGATTGGCGGATATCATTCGATGCGGCCGGCGGGTACTTTTGCGTTGCGACAGAAGGGCGGATGAGCGGGGGAGGTTTTGTTCGGATGGGGGCAGAGCTGCTGGGCCGTGCGCGGTGGGCGGCCGGGAGAGGGGTGCTTTTCGATCACAGGAAGCTGGATATTGCGGGGGTTGGGAAGGGGGGCCCTGGCGGCGATCAGACGGTTTCACGAGGTCAACGATGCCGGTATCGGCGGGGGCAGGTGCGCGATAGTGGTTGGTGAGGGGCGTTCGGAGGCATGGGGGCAGTTGTGGGAGCGGGGCCGACGGGCGAAGGTGTCGAATGTTGTGCGCGTTTTTGAGGAGATGGAGGCGGCGATCGGCTGGGTGAGCGGGAGTGAGGATGTGTGTTAGTTTGGGTGGAGCGGGCGATCTGGGAGGTTTTTTTCGGTGCAGAGATCGCAGGTGCGGGCATAAATCCGGCGGCTTCAGGGATTTTTCGGAGTATGGGCGGTATGTGGATATGCGGCGGATGCACTGGATGCAGGCGGCATCGGGCGTCGGCGGGGAGGAACGCCCTATGCGGAGAAAAAAACAGAATTTTAACTATTCGCACGGTATGTGTAAGTATTTATTGATAAATGGGTTGCGCATATCGTGGGTGGAAATCTTCAGTGGATGGGCGGGCAAGGATGTTGACAGCGTTCGGGGATTTGGGTATCGTCTATGATTTAGTTTGTGATTGTGAACTCAAGTACTAATAGTGCGTATGCAATCCTATGCGATACCACCGAATACCGGATGAGACAATCAAGCGTTTGCCCGTTTATCTGCGGGCCCTGATGCATTCTTTGCGCGAGGGGCACGAGAAGATTTCGAGCAAGGTTCTTGCGGAGGCGGTTGGGGTGAATCCGAGCCAGATCCGGAAGGATTTCTCGTATTTCGGGGAGTTCGGCAAGCCTGGCGTGGGGTACGAGGTTTCGGGGCTGGTGCGGCATATCAAGCGGATTCTGCGGTTCGACGTCAGTCAGCGGGCGGCACTGGTGGGGGTCGGGAATCTTGGTTCGGCGGTGCTGGCATATCCGGGATTCGGGGTCTTCGGGCTGGATATAGTGGCGGCGTTCGATGCGGATCCTGAGAAGGTGGGTCAAAGGATCGGCGATGTGGTGGTTGAGGACGCGGCGAATCTGTCGAGTCTGGCGGGGCGCAAGATACGTCTGGCGATCGTGGCGGTGCCGCGTGAGGCGGCTCAGGAGACGGTCGATGGGCTGGTCGAGGCGGGGGTGCGGGGGATTTTGAGCTTTTCGCCGTGCAAGGTGGAAGCTCCGCGGAAGGTGAAGGTTGCGACTCTGGATATTGCGATGGAGTTGGCGCGTTTGCCTTATTATGTGCCGGCCGAGCGTGCGACGGAGGCGGCGAACGGGACGAAAGATGCGGTTTGACTTTGTTGTTGGCAGGAAAGAGAATAAACGATTCACGATTTGTGATTGAACGGATTTGTTGTAGTTGACAATGGCCATCGGCCGGGATTGAGACATGAGTGTAAAGAAACTATCGAAGAAGGCGTTCGCGGATTTGATCGACGCGATTGCCAAGGAAGAGCAGGTTATTGGAGTGCAGGCCAAGGGGGATCGGTTCGACTATGCTCCGGTGGAGTCGGCCGAGGATCTGCGGCTGGATTACGATGTGACGCTGCAGTCGCCGAAGAAGTACTTTCTTCCTCCGCGCGAGACGCTGGTGACGTACGAGATGGCGGGGCCTTACGCGTCGCAATTCGACGATGAAAAGTTCGTTCTGGTGGGCGTGCATCCGTATGACATGATAGCGATCAACCAGATGGATGAGCTGTTCCAGCAGGACAACTACGATTCGCATTACATGAAACGTCGCGAGAATGCGACGATCATCGCGTGCGACGTGGCGAAGGCTTCGGAGAACGTGTTTGCCTCTTCGATGGGGACGGCGACGGTCAAGAAGGGCTACGACGTGCTGCTGACGGACGTGGGAGACGGGTACGTGGCGGAAGCGGCGACGGAGAAAGGCGAGGCGCTGCTGGCTCGGGCGAAGGATGCTGCGGATGCGGGCGAAGAAGATTTGAAGAAGCGGCAGGCGGTGTGGGAGAAGAACGAGGACGGCCTGAACAAGCACGAGTTGAAGTGCAACACTTCTTATCTGCCGCGGCTGCTGGAGAAGGCGTACGATCATCCGGTTTGGGAAGAGCGGGCGAAGACGTGTTTTTCCTGCGGGTCGTGCAATCTGGTTTGTCCGACGTGTTACTGCTTCGACGTTCAGGACGACGTGAACTGGGATATGCAGGGGGGCAAGCGGGAGCGGTGCTGGGACGGCTGTTTGCTGGACGGTTTTACGAAGGTGGCTCCGGATCACGAATTTCGCAAGGACCGGTCGCATCGATTCCGGCATCGGTTGTACCGGAAGGCCAAGTACGTTCCGATGAAGATCGGCGGGCAGATTGCGTGCGTGGGATGCGGGCGGTGCGTTGCGGCGTGTCTGCCTGACATTGCGAATCCGGTTAGCGTTTATAATCGACTGGTGGATGATTTAGGCATTGGATAATCTGGCGAGGCGGTTTGACGCCCGGCAGCCCTGTTAGGAGTTTGATTGATGTGTCAGAGTGCGATTAAAGAGAAAGACATTTACCTGCCGCAGTTGGCCACGGTGGAAGAGGCGGAACTGACGAACGCGACCGAGATGTATCTTCGGCTGACGATGGATGACGGCCAGTTCGACTACATTCCGGGGCAGTTCGTGGAAGTGTCGGTTGCGGGGATCGGGGAGGCGCCGATTACGATTGCGTCGTCTCCGACGCAGAAGAACGGTTTCGAGATGGTAATTCGCAAGATCGGGAACGTCAGCAACGCGGTGCACAATCTGAAACCCGGCGACAAGCTGGGTATTCGCGGGCCGCTGGGCAAGGGGACGTATCCGGTGGAAGAGGCCAAGGGGCAGGATCTGGTATTCATCTGCGGGGGCATCGGGCTGGTGCCTCAGCGGTCGTTCATCAACTACGTTCTGGACAATCGGGACGACTACGGCGATGTGACGATTGTGATGGGTACGAAGGAATACGAGCAGCGGCTGCTGGCTCCGGAGTTGGAGGCATGGTCGAAGCGGGATGATATCGAGTATCTCGAGACGATAGACGAGCCGCATGAGAAGTGGGACGGGAACGTCGGCGTGGTTACGACGCTGATTCCGAAGATTCAGACGGACGTGGGTTCGGCGATTTCTTTGATCTGCGGGCCTCCGATTATGTACAAATTCGTGTTGATGGCGCTGGAAGAGTACGACGTGCCTCACGACAGAATCTACCTTAATCTCGAACGCAAGATGAAATGCGGCGTAGGCAAATGCGGACACTGCCAGATCAACAGCGTGTACGTATGCGTGGACGGGCCGGTATTCAAGTATTCTGATTTGGCAATTATGCCGGAGGCAATATAAGCATGAGTAAACCGAAAGTTGCAATCTTTGATTTCGCCTGCTGCGAAGGCTGCCAACTGCAGATCGTCAATCTCGAAGAGGAGATACTCGATCTGCTGGGCGTGGCTGACGTCGTTGAGTGGCGGGAAGCCATGAGCGAGCAGAGCGACGAGTACGACATTGCGATCGTCGAGGGTTCGATCACCAGAGACGAAGACATCGAGCGGATCAAGGAGATTCGCAAGAAGGCGAAGGTTCTGGTGACGATCGGGGCATGTGCGACCATCGGCGGCGTGAACAAGCTGAAGAACAACTTCGACCTCGATGAGGTGAAGGAGTGCGTGTACGCCAAAGATGCGAGCAAGCCACACTTGAATACGGCGATGACCAAGGCGGTGCACGAGGTCGTGGATGTCGATTTCGAGGTTCAGGGCTGTCCGATGGACCGCAAGGAGTTCACGTACGTGATCCGGTGTCTGCTGTTGGGCAAGAAGCCTGAGATTCCGGATTACCCGGTTTGTGTGGAGTGCAAAGCCAAGGGCAATCCGTGTCTGTGGCAGTACGACCAGGTGTGCCTCGGGCCGATTATTCGGGCCGGGTGCGGGGCGCGGTGTCCGTCTTCCGGTTTTCGGTGTTTCGGTTGCCGGGGTTATATCGACAACCCGAACGTGGAAGCAGCCCGGGACGTAATAGAGAGATTCAACCTGTCCGTCGAGGACCTGAAAGAGAAGATGGTTCTTTTCGGCAGCAAACAGGAGCCGACTATCTATGAGTAAGACAATGAACGTCGATGTCAAGCACATTACGCGCGTGGAAGGCCACGGCAATATTCTTGTCAACGCCAACGACGGTAAGATCGAGCAGGTCGAGTGGCAGGTGCCCGAGGCGCCGCGGTTCTTCGAGGCGATGGTTCGGGGGCTCGACTATACGGATATCCAGACGGTTGTGAGCCGAATCTGCGGCATCTGTTCGATTACACACTCGCTGGCCTCGACGAAGGCGGTCGAGAACGCAATGGGAATCGAGGTGTCGGAGCAGGCCGACAAGGTCCGTATTCTGATGCACTATTCGGAGCAGTTGCAGAGCCATACGCTGCACGTGGGTTATCTGGCGGCGCCGGACTTCTTCGGCGTGCCGTCGGTGGTGCCGCTGGTGGCGCAGGCTCCGGATGCGGTCAAGACGATTATCAAGCTGCATCGGCTGGCGAACAACTGGTCGGATCTGATTGCGGGCAGGACGACGCATCCGGTGACGCTGGTGCCGGGCGGATTGACGAAGATACCGACCGAGCGGCAGTTGCGCGATTTGCAGCAGCAACTCAAGGACAGCGTGGCCGATCTCAAGGCGGTTGCCGAGGTAGTGCTTTCGGTTGCGCAGAACATACCGGACTTCGAGCGGGATACGGAATACGTTTCGCTCCAGCAGGACGATCCGCCGACGTATACGTTCTATCACGGCGACATTACGTCCACGGATTTCGACGGAACGGTGCCGATCAACGACTGGAAGACGGTTGCGAACGAGTATGTTGTGGATCAGTCCACGGCGAAGTGGACCAAGTGGAATCGGAATTCGTATTCGGTCGGCGCGCTGGCCCGCTTCAACAACAACGGCCATTTGCTCTTGCCGCTGGCGAAAGACGTGGCGAAGATGTTCGGTCTGGAGAAGGGCTGCTGCAATCCGTTCATGAACAACATCGCGCAGCTTGTTGAGTGCGTGCACGTTGTCGAGGCGAGTTTGCAGTTGATCGACGAGTTGCTGACGGCCGGGCTGAAGGACGAGAAGGCGACGAGTTCGCCCAAGGCGGGCAAGGCCAGCGGTTGTGTCGAGGCTCCGCGCGGCATTCTCTTCCACGAGTACGAGTTCGACAGCAAGGGCAAGTGCGTCGGCGCCGATATCTGCATTCCGACGAACCAGAACCACGCGAGCATTCAGCACGACTTCGAGAAGTTCGTACCGGAGATTCTCGACGAGGGCGAGGACGCCGTGCGGCAGAAGCTGGAAATGCTGGTACGGTCCTACGATCCGTGCATTTCGTGTTCGACGCACATGCTGAACGTGCGGTTCGTGCGCTGAGTCGCCGGACGGGCGGTTCCGCGGAGCGTGTGACGGGCCGGGGCTGTTTTGCGGCAACACATTGCCCGGGGCAGGTTCGATGTCAAAGGACGTAGCTGTAATTGGTCTTGGCAATCCGCTTATGTCGGATGAGGGTATCGGCGTGCGGCTCATCGAGCAATTGGCCGAAGGCGAGGCGGATTATCCGGGCGTTGCGTTTATCGACGGCGGCACGGGCGGGATCTCGATTCTGCATCACATTGCGGGCCGGCGGAAGGTCGTGTTCGTGGACTGTGCATATATGGGGGCCGAGGTCGGGGCGATCCGGCGGTTCTCGCCAGACGACGTTGAGAGCACGAAGGTGTTGACGCATCGCTCGCTGCACGAGGCGGATCTGTTGAAGGTTTTGCAGATGGCCAAGCAGCTCGGAGACGCTCCGGAGGAGATCGTCATTTTCGGCATCGAACCGGGAAAAGTCGAGCCGGGCATGGAGTTGAGCGGCGATCTGGAGAAGCGAGTGGGTCATTATGCGGCGCTGGTAGCGGGCGAGTTGGATGCGTAGCGCGGCGTGCACGGTGATGCGGGGCCAGGCAGGTCAATTCGGCGGGTCGGAATGGCTGTTGACGGGCGCGGGTGTGTGATATACACTACAGGCAGGACATGACAGGAGCATTTACAGACGGTTACACTCAATGGAACTGGGGAACGAAATGGGACAGGGCAAGATACTGATTATCGACGACGATCCTGATATTACGGAAGCTATGCGAGTGGTCCTTGAGAATCGGGGCTACGATGTGGACAACGGAGGGGACAGCGAAGAGGGTATGGCGAAGATCAAGGCGGAGCGGCCTGATCTGATTATCCTGGACGTGATGATGAACACGTCACAAGAGGGTTTCATGTTAAGCCGCGAACTGAAGCACAGCGACGAATACAAGGATATACCGATTCTCATGTTGACGGCGGTTAAGGAGAAGACCGGGCTCGACTTCAAGTCGGAGGCCGGCGATGAAGACTGGCTGCCCGTGGAGGAATTCCTGGACAAGCCTGTCAAACCCGATGTCCTTCTGGAAAAGGTGAACAGCCTGCTCCACAAAGCGTGACAGTTTCATGGAAAACCTATTGCAGAGCACAAGCCTCGTACAGAGGGCGCACTGGCTTGTGAAACTCAGGTGGATAGCGATCGCAACGCTGGCGATTGCCGCTTTTGCCGCCAAACGAGTTCTGGGGGTTGAGCTACCGGCGCGGACTTTGTACATTATTTCGGGATTGCTCGTCGTATATAATTTCCTGCTGTATGACCTGCTGAAGTACAGCACATGGGGCGGCAAGGAACCGACTCCGAAGCGCATCGGGCGTATTATCACGTTTCAGATCTCGGCCGATCTTCTTATTCTGGCAACCATCCTTCACTATTCCGGGGGGATTGAGAATCCCTTCCTTTTCTTCTTTGTGTTTCACATGATTATCGCGAGCATTTTGTCCTCGAAGGTGCAGAGCTATCTCCAGGCGACGCTGGCGGTATCGCTGTTCACGCTGCTGGTCATGCTGGAATACTACGGGGTCATCCGGCACTACAGTCTGACGGGATTTGCCGGTCATGGGTTGTACAAGGACGGGACGTTCGTGCTGGGGACGCTGTTTGTCTTTTCCGTGACGCTGTACCTGATCGTCTACATGACGACATCCATCTCCGAGCAGCTTCGCAAGCAGCAGGAAGACTACGAAGAAGCGAACCGGCTTTTGGAAGCCAAGGATCAGTTGAAGAACGAGTACGTACTGCGTCTGACGCACGATATAAAGGGGCATCTGGCTGCTATTCAGGGATGTGTGGGCATCGTCGAGGAGGAGATTGTCGGGCCTTTGAATGAGAAGCAGAAGGACCTTGTGGAGCGTGCTTATCGACGGACCACCAAGTGCATGGCATTCATTACGGCGCTGCTGAAGCTGACACGCATGAAGTTGACCGGGCGACTGGAAGTAAGCCGGTTTTCGCTGAAGAACTGCATATTCGACGCGCTGGCGGCGGTGCAGGCCAGGACGCGGGAGAAGGCCATCAACGTGGAGTATGAGATTGATGAAACGATCGACGAAGTGGTGGGCGAATCGGTGCTGATCGAGGAGACGATCACTAATTTACTGTTTAATGCGGCACGGTATACGCCGGAAGAGGGGTGGATTCGGCTGGAAGGCAAGTGGGACGGTGATTTCGTACTCATTCGAGTGATCGACACGGGCATCGGGATTCCGGAGGGCGAACTGACGGGTATATTCGAAGAATTCCATCGGGCCGACAATGCCAGGCAGATTGAGCGGGACGGCACGGGACTGGGGTTGTCTTTTGCCAAGCAGGTGGTGGAGCGACACGGGGGGAGGATATGGGCGGAGAATAATGCGGATGGGTGCGGGAGCACTTTCAGTTTCACACTTCCGGGCAAGGGACCCGGGACTACGGCGTGACAAAACACGCCACTGTGAATTTTTTGCGGAGAGGTCGCCGGTGATTTCGCGAATTTTTTTTGCGCTGATTTTGTGCACATTTGTGTACGATGCCACGACATAGATGTAAGATACTTCATAATATGCGATTACGTGCGGGGGGCGAGGGGGCGGCACAGGCGAAATTCCATTGACAGAAACGGGCGGCCGGGTAGAATTCGAGCTATGTAGTCTGTGAATGTGAACTCAAGCACCATTTAGGCATCGCTATGAGGTACCATAAGATTCCAGACGAAACCGTTCGGCGACTGCCGATTTATTTGCGGGGGGCGCTTCATCTGTCGCAGCAGGGCGTGGAGGGGGTGTCCAGCGAAACACTGGCTGCGATGCTGGGCGTACATTCCTGGCAAATCCGGAAGGACTTTTCGTATTTCGGGGACTTCGGCAAGCCGGGGGTGGGCTACAGCACCGAGACGATGATCAAGCGGATCAAGCAGATCATGCATCTAGACGGCGTCCGGGAGATTGCGCTGGTGGGCGTGGGGAACCTGGGCACGGCGCTGCTGACCTTTCCGGGTTTTGAGATGTACGGCTTTCGGATTGTCGCTGCTTTCGACAGCAACCGCAGGAAGATCGGCCGGAAGAAGGGCGGTGTGATTATCGAGGATGTCGCCGATCTGCATGTACTGAAAGAGCGGGGCGTGAATCTGGGGATTATTGCGGTTCCCGGCAATGCAGCACAGGAGGTTGCGGAGAGCATGATTGGTGCGGGTATTCGGGGCATCTTGAATTTTTCGCCCCGCTATATTGTCGTTCCCAAGAGAGTGAAAGTAATAACGATTGACATTGCGATGGACCTCGCTCGTCTGCCGTATTATCTGCCAGCGGGCTGAGCGGTTATTGATAGTTCGTACGTCGTTATAACTTGGTGGCCGGATCAGGGGCAGGAATGTGCCGGCGGAATTCCGTCGGCGCGGGTGTCCGGCGATACGGCTCAGGTGGGAACCATGAACAGTAGATTTGTCAGCAAGCTCAAGCCTGTATTCGATGCGATTTGCGAGCAAATGGATCTGTACGTTCCGAAGCGGACCGGCCCGGGGTTTGTGTACAGGCGGTACGAGCCGGGGGCTTCGGTGGATTACAATGAGGTGCGGGTCTGCACGCCGGCCAAGGAGTTTCTCTTTCCGTTGAGAGAACTGGCGGCTGTTTTTCCGGAGCCGGTCGAGCCGGAGGGGGTGCGGCCTTTTGCCGTTTTCGGTTTGAAGTCCTGCGATCTGCGGTCGCTGGATCTTCTGGATAAGGTGTTTCTGGATGAGGAGTACCGGGATGAGGCTTATGCGGCGCGGCGGGAGGCGATGTTCATCATTTCGAGCGATTGCGGCGAACCGGCGGAGAGTTGCTTTTGCAGTGCGATGGGCGGCGAGCCGTTTGCGAGCGACGGATTCGATCTGAATATTGCACACTTGAAGGACGGATTCATTCTGGAGGCGGGTTCGCAGCGGGGCAAGTCGTTTATCAGCGGGCATGCGCAGTTGTTTGCGGACGTGCCCGACAGCTTGCTGAGCGAGCGGCAACAGAATCGGGAGGCGGCGAAGGAGCGACTGGAGGCAATCAACAAAGCGTACGAACTCGACAGGACGGTCGGGGAGGTTGTCGGCGGGAGCGAGGAGTCGGAGGTTTTCGACGAGGAGGCGGCAACGTGTGTGGAGTGCCAGGCGTGCACGCGGGTTTGTCCGACGTGCCACTGTTTCTACCTGTACGATACGCGGAAGGAGGATTACTTCGGCAAGATGCGGATGTGGGACAGTTGCATGCGCACGGCGTATGCGGAGGTTGCGGGCGGTGCGAATCCGCGCAAGGCGCTGGGCGAGAGGCTGCGGCATCGACTGATGCACAAGTTCGCGTATTTTCTCGAACGGTACGGAGTGGATATGTGCGTTGGTTGCGGGCGATGCGTGGACGCGGAGGCAGGGGATGTGGATATCCGGGTGGTGCTCAAGCGGTTGAATGATGAATTGGGGAAGAAGGGCAGATCGAAGAGGCAGACAGCGGTATGAAATCGAATTTATATCAACCCGTGAACGGCGAGATCGTTGATATCATCGACGAATCGCCGACGATCAAGAGTTTCGTGGTGGTGCCGGAGGAGGCGTTTTTGTTTCGGACGGGGCAGTTCGTTGAACTGACGGTGCCGGGCGAGGGGGAGGCGCCGTTTACGCCGTCGTCGTCGCCGGCGGTTACGGAGCAGATGGAGATCAGCATCATGAAGGCCGGGAGGGTGACGGCACTGCTGCACGCGTGTGAGAAGGGGCAGCGGGTCGGTATTCGCGGGCCCTACGGGAACGGTTATCCGGTCGATGCTTTTGCGGGCAAGGACGTGTATATCGTGGGCGGGGGCGTGGGGCTGGCGCCGATACGGTCGCTGTTTCTGACGCTGGTGGATCGCGTGAAGGATTTCAAGTCCGTGGTGTGCAGGTTCGGTGCACGGAGCCCGGAGGATTTCATCTACAAGGAAACGTTGTTTGGGGCGTGGCGGCAGATAGAGGGGGTGGACATCAAGCTGACGGTGGATCAGGCGAACGGTCAATGGGACGGCAACGTGGGGGTGGTGACGACTATTCTGAGTCCCGAGGACGTGGATATCAGGAATGCGGTTGCGGTTGTGTGCGGGCCGCCGATCATGATGAAGTTCGCGACGGTGAAGCTGCTGGAGTTCGGTTTTCCGCCGGAGCGCATCTATTTGTCCATGGAGAAGAACATGAGCTGCGGTGTTGGCAAGTGCGGGCACTGCATGATCGGCAAGTACTACGTGTGCAAGGAGGGGCCGGTGTTTACGTACGACCAGGTGGCGAAGTACCCGAATATCTGGGATTGACGAGGCGTGTGAAGGACGAAGGGCGTTATGAGTGCGAAGCTGATAATTGATCTGGCCAGGAGCAGGCTCCAGGGGGAGTCGGGGGTGGAATGTTCGTACGGCAATCATCCGGAGAATCGGGGCTTCGATTCGTTGTTGGAGATGGTTCGGTTTGCGTTGATTTGCCGCAGGTGCAAGGGGGCGCCGTGTATTGCGGCGTGTCCGAATGATGCGCTGGAGAAGGTGCAGCAGCGTGCGGGCGACGAGGGGGTTTTGAAGCGATACACTATGCGATGCACGGGTTGCGGGACGTGCGCGGTGGCGTGTCCTTTCGGGACGATCTATACGGATCTGGTGCCGTATCCGAGCAGCGTTTGTGACGTGTGCAGGGGGAGGCTGGAGCCGGGGGAGAAGCCGTTGTGCGTGCAGACGTGCGACGACGGGAGCATCGATTATGGGGAGCGGCCGAAAGGGAAGGATTACGTCGAGGTTTTCGAGGACGTGGTCGTTCATGTGCGGGACGGGGACTTGTGGCAGCCGTTTTTGAGTGAGAAGGAGACAGCCGGCAAATGAGTACGGGGATGAACGTTGTGTTCTGGGTTCTGGTCGTTCCGGGCACCATCGTGCTTGGCCTGGCGGCGTCGTACATCGTGCGAAAGGTCAGTGCTTTGGTGCAATGGCGGGTGGGGCCGCCCGTGATGCAGCCTTTCTACGACGTGGTGAAGCTGATGGGCAAGGAGATTCTCGTGCCGGAGCAGGCTGAGCGGACGGTGTTTATGTTCGCGCCGCTGGCGGGCTTTGCAGGGATTCTGCTGCTTTCGATCATTCTGTGGCGCACGACGTTTACGGGTTCGGCTTTTGTGGGGGACGTGATTGTTGCGGTTTATCTGCTGGTGGTGCCGTCACTGGCGCTGATACTCGGCAGCAGCGCCAGCGCCAGTCCGCACGCGGCGCTGGGTACGAGCAGGGAAATGAAGCTGGTGATGGGGTACGAACTGCCGTTGATTCTGGCTTTCGTTGTGGTGATTATCAAGAGCGGGGGGCGGCTGGATCTCGCGTCGATAGCGGATTCGGCGGTGGCGCTGAGCGTTTCGGGGATGCTGGCTTTTCTGGTGTCGCTGCTTTGCATTCAGGCAAAGCTGGGTTTTGTGCCGTTCGATATTGCCGAATCGGAGACCGAACTGGCCAGCGGGGTCATTATCGAGTATTCGGGTGCGTTGCTGGCGGCGTGGAAGCTGATGCAGGCGGTCATGCTGGTAGCGCTGCCGTTGTTTCTGGTGATGGTTTTTCTGGGCGGATTCGGGGCCTCGGGATGGAGTTTGTTCTGGGGTTTGTGCAAATACGTGCTCGTTCTGGTTCTGGTGATTCTGATCAAGAATACGAATCCGCGGGTGCGCATCGATCAGGCGATGCGGTTCTTCTGGGTATATTGCGGCGTAGCGATGGTTATTGCGATTGTACTGGCCGGGATCGGCAATTATGCGGGTATCGGCTGGCTGTAGGGTACGTTCATGAACTGGAAAATGTGGTCGCTGAAGAAGTCGGTTTGGGTCTTTCACGTCAATACCGGTGCGTGCAACAACTGCGACATCGAGATCGTGAATCTGTTGACGCCGAAGTTCGACGTGGAGCGTTTCGGCATCAAGCTCGTCGGGTCGCCCCGGCACGCCGATGCGCTGCTGGTGACGGGCGTGGTGACGCGGCAGGCTGCGCCGCGTTTGCGGGACGTGTATCGGCAGACGTCGAAGCCCTGCGTCGTTTTTGCGATGGGGGCGTGCGCGTGCGACACGGGGATTTTTCACGGCGGGTACCACGTAGCCGGGCCGGTGGACAAGGTTCTACGCGAGGAGGATCCCAATGCGATCATTGCGTATGTGCCCGGGTGTCCGCCGAAGCCCGAGGCGATGATTTCTGGCGTGGTCAAGGCACTTTCGGCCATATAGGCGGTATGCAACTATGAGCAAGAACGAGATAGAAAGCAAGCTGGGGCCGATTCGGGAGTCGTTGACGGATGTGGTGTGGACGACGGACAGGCGCGTGTATCTACTGTGCGAGGGCGAGAGCAGCTTTGCGGTGAACAAGTTCCTGTATGAGGAACTGGGGTTGCGGTTCGCGATTGCGACGGCTATGGACTGCGCGGACCATTTCGAGGTTCTGTACCACTTCTCGGATGACGCGGTCGGGTGCGTGGTTACGACCAAGGCGTTCATTCGGGACTACGCGCATCCGGCGGTTGAGTCGATCGGTCAGTTTCTGCCGGGGGCCGAGTGGATCGAGCGGGAGATGCACGACGAGTTCGGTATCGAGTTTGTGAATCATCCGGATATGCGGCGGCTGGTGCTGGCTGACGACTGGCCCGACGGTGAATATCCGTTGAGGAAGAAGGCACGGACATGAAGCAGAGAACAAACAAGCCGGTTCTTGCGGTCGGGCCGTTTCATCCGCTGCAGGAGGAGATGGAGTACTTCCAGCTTACGCTGGACGGCGAGATTGTGACGGATATCGACGTTCGGATATCGTACAACCATCGCGGCATGGAGGGGATCAGCGAGACGCTGCAGTTCGATCAGGTGCCTTATCTGGTGTCGCGCATCTGCGGCATTTGTTCGGCGTCGCATCCGTTGGCATACGTGCAGGCGGTGGAGGAGTTTACGGATGTCGAGGTGCCGGATCGGGCGAGATACGTACGGACAATTATCAACGAGTTGGAGCGAATTCACAGCCATATTCTGTGGGTCGGTCTGGGCGGGCACTTTATCGGGTACGACACGGTCTTCATGTGGGCGTGGAAATACCGCGAGCCCGTTCTCGATCTGCTGGAGGAGATTACGGGCAATCGGAACAACTACGGCAACGTTCGGGTAGGGGGATGCCGAGAGGACATTCCCGACGAGTTGAAGCCGAAGATACTGGCAGAATTGGACGAGATTGAGAAGAAGACGGAAATGCTGACCAAGGCGGTGCTGGACGATCCTGTTTTGCACGCACGGCTCAAGGGAGTGGGCGTACTGAGCAAGGAGGATGCGACGAAGTTTGCCGTGACGGGACCGACGGCGCGGGGCAGCGGGGTCGCCATCGACGTTCGGCACGACGATCCGTACGCCGCATACGGGGATCTGGAGTGGAGTGTTATCTCTGAGCCGGCCGGTGATGTCTTTGCCAAGGCGGTGGTGCGGCTGCTTGAGACGTTCGAATCGATCAAGATGGTGAAGGAAGCGCTGAGGAAGCTGCCGGGCGGACCTGTTGCGGCGGAGGTGAAGGAGATTCCTGCGGGCGAAGGGTGCGGGCACGCAGAGGCTCCGAGGGGAGAGACCTTTCATTACGTGCGGAGCGACGGCGGGAATCGGCCGGTGCGCCACAAGATGCGGGCGCCGAGCTATGTGAATGTGCCATCGTTTCGAGCGTCCTGTATCGGGCAACACGTTGCGGATGTGACGCTGACGCTGGCGGCGGTCGATCCGTGCTACAGTTGCACCGAGCGTATGGCGGTTGTGGATTCGCGGGGTACGGTCACGCATGATTACGATCGGCTGCTGGCGTTGAGCAGGGAGAAAACGGCGAGACTCATGCGCGAAATTGGAGCGCCGAAACTGAAGCTGGAGGATCTCTAAGTGGAAGCCAACGTTCTGCGCAATATCGTTTTCATACCGCTTGTGCTGGGTTTTGTGGTGTTGTTTCTGCCCAACATGCTCAGGGGTCTGTCCCGGGTGGCGACGGTGGTGGTTTCGCTGATGGCGTTTGTGCTTGCGATGCGGGTCTTCAGGGTGGGGGAGGGGAGCTTTTCGTGGGCGATAGCGGAGGTCGGCGGGCTGGATTTGACGCTGCTTTTGACCGTGACCCGGCTTCGGGCGTTCGTGCTTTTGTTCGCGATGGGGTTCGGGGTGTTGATCACGGTGTATTCGCTGCGATCGATGGCGGGGGCGAAGCGACAGAATGAGTTCTATGGCTCGGTTCTGCTGACCATCGGCGGTGCGGCGGGGATATTGCTGTCGGAGCACCTGCTATTTCTGCTGATATTCTGGGAGATTGTGACGGTCTCTCTGTATCTGCTCATATCGACGGGGGGCCGGAATTCCAACTTTGCGGCGACGAAGAGTTTCGCGATGATCGGGGCCTCGGACGGCGCTTTTCTACTCGGGATCGCGATGGTATGGGTGCTGGCGGGGGGAACGTTCGAGATATCGAAGATCACGCTGTCGGCGGATTCGGCTGGGCCGATAGCAGCTTTTCTGCTGCTGCTGCTGGCGGCGATTACGAAGGCGGGAGCGATGCCGCTGCATACGTGGCTGCCGACGAGCGGCGAGTCTGCGCCGGTTTCGGCGATGGCGCTTCTGCCGGCGGCGCTGGACAAGCTGCTGGGGATATACCTGCTGGTGGTGGTCGTCCGGGAATTGTTCGTGATAACGGGCGGAGCGATGACGGTCGTGCTGTCTGTGATCGGGGCGGCGACCATTATCGTGGCGGTGATGATTGCGATGGTGCAGCACAATTTCAAGCGTCTGCTTTCGTACCATGCGATCAGTCAGGTCGGATATATGGTGCTCGGCATTGCGACGGGCACGCCGATTGGAATCGCGGGGGGTGTGTTTCACATGGTGAACAACGCGATTTACAAGTGCTGTCTTTTCCTGTGCAGCGGAGCGGTGGAGCAGTCGACCGGCACGGCGGAACTGGACGAGTTGGGCGGACTTGCCCGTAAGATCCCCGTTACGTTCTGGGCGTGCGTAATTGCGTCTCTGAGTATTTCGGGGGTGCCGCCGCTTAACGGGTTCGTTTCCAAGTGGATGGTGTATCAGGGCGTGATCGATATGGGCGGCGCGGAGGTCGGGACGGCGGGGCGTTTGTGGCCGGTCTGGCTGACGTGCGCGATGTTCGGCAGCGCGCTGACGCTGGCGTCTTTTGTGAAGATCATACATTCGGTTTTCCTGTCACGGCCGCCCAGCGGATTGAAAGAGATTCGGAGAGTTTCCACGCTGCAGAACGTTCCCATGGTCGTGCTGGCCGTGCTTTGTGTCGTTTTCGGTGTGGCGTACTGGATTCCGCTGGAGTATTTCATCTTCCCGGCGCTGGGCATCGATGACGGAACGACGCTGCTGAGTACGTGGAACTCGGAACTGGCTACGGTGCTGATGGCGGCTGCGATCGGCATCGGCGTGCTGATCTGGGCGGTTTGCAGGCTGTCGGCGAACGTGCGAATCGTATCGACATGGACCTGCGGCGAATCGCCCGAAAACGATCAGATGATTATTCCCGGCACGCATTTCTACAAGACCATCTCTTCGATGGGTGGTTTGCGGCAGATGTACGCGGGCCAGGAGAAGCGGTATTTCGATCCTTACGATCAGTTCGGCAGGCTGGGGCTGGCGCTGACGGGCTTTCTGCGGTGGATGCATTCGGGCGTGCTGCCAATGTATCTGACGTGGGTGACGCTCGGTTTGCTGGCGATTCTCTTAGTGGTAAGTGAAATCAGGTGAGGTAGTATGGCTATCTTCTATATCCTGCTGGTATTCATGATCATTGCGGCACTCGTGGCGGTGGAGACGAAGAATCTGCTTAGCGCGGTGATCTGTATCGGGGCCATCGGATTCGGTGCGTCCTTGATGTTTCTATTCCTGCGGGCGCCCGACATTGCGATTACGCAGATCGTAGTTGAGGTGCTGGGTCTGATCATTCTGATTCGGGCGACCATTTCGCGCGATTTGACTTTCATCAGCGGAGACAAGGAGTTCTTCGGGACGGTTGTTTCGGTGGTGGTCATCTTCATGATCTTCCTCTTCGGGGCCAGAGTCGTCGAGGCGCTGCCTGAATTCGGTGCGCCGATATTCGCCGAGGCGCCTGATGCGGCCTCGCGCGTGTATTTAGAAGAGGGACTGGAGAAGACAGGGGCGGCGAACGTGGTGGCTTCGGTGATCCTCGATTTCCGGGCGTACGATACGCTGGGCGAGGCGACGGTGCTGTTTACGTCGATTCTCGGGGCTACTGTTATATTGCGGCAGAAGAGCCGGAAGCGGCTGGAGGATTCGGATATATGAAGGGCATGTCGGTTATCGTCAAGACGATCAGCAGTTGGGTGAAGGTGCTGATATTTCTGTTCGGCATTTATATCACTCTGTTCGGGCATCTGACGCCCGGCGGCGGATTTGCGGGCGGTGTGATTCTGGCGTCGTCCTACGTGCTGTTGATGCTGGCGTTCGGCAGGGAGTTTGCGGAGGAGAATCTGCCGTTGTCACTGGGTTCGAAGCTGGATTGCATCGGCGCCTTTGCCTTTGCGCTGGTGGCGGTGCTGGGATTTGTCTTCGGCGGCGTGTTCTTCGTCAATTTTCTGTACCAGAAGTATCTGCCCGGCGAGCCGTTCAGGCTGATCAGTTCGGGAACGATTCCGCTGTCCAATATTGCGATCGGGCTGAAGGTGGGGGCGTCGCTGTTTCTTGTGATTTTCATTTTGTCGGTGTTCCGCAGGTCGGGCGAGGAGAGCTGAAAGGAAAGGGCCGGTTCTATGCCTTACGCGTTGTGTTTTCTGCTGTTCATGATCGGGCTGTACTGTGCGGTCGTGAAGAAGAACATGGTCAAGATTGTCATCGGGATCGTGGTGATGGAGTACGCGGTGAATCTGCTGCTGATTATGATCGGTTATCGAGCGGGAGGCGTGGCGCCGATTATCGAGAACGGCCAGGTGACCAGGTCGGCGGGCGGGCAGATGCAGCCGGTGCAGGCTTTCATCAGTTCGTCGGTAGATCCGCTTCCTCAGGCGCTGGTTCTGACGGCGATTGTGATCAGCCTCGGGTCGCTGGCGCTGATGATTTCGATATGCGTGCGGACGTACGAGAAATACGGCACATTTGACATTACCGAGATCCGGAGGCTGAAAGGATGAGCACTATACCGCTGCCTGTTTTCGTTGCGCTGCCGCTGGTGACGGCGTTCGTGCTGCCGTTGTTCGGCAGGAGGGGGAAGGCGGGGGCGACGGGCCTGGCGACGATCGTGACGCTGGCTTTGCTGGCGTTGTCGGTCGGGTCGATCGGCAGGTTCGCGGTATATGAGATAGGTACGTGGTCGATACCGCTGGGGATCAACATGGTGCTGGACGGGCTGAGTTCGCTGCTGCTGCTGGCGATCAGTATCGTGAGCGCGGCGGCGGTGGTGTTCAGCATTCGGTACATGGAGCAGTATACGGCCAAGGCGAAGTACCTGAGTCTGTTCATGCTGATGATTGCGGGCATGAACGGCGTGGTGCTGTCGGGGGACATTTTCAACCTCTTTGTTTTTCTGGAGATCGCGTCGATTGCGTCCTACGCACTGGTTGGCTTTGGCTGCGAGCATGAGGAACTGGAGGCGTCGTTCAAGTATATGGTGCTGGGCAGCGTGGCGTCGGCGATGATCCTGCTGGGCGTGGCGCTGGTTTACGGCAATACGGGATCGCTGAATATGGCGTATATTTCGCGGTCGGTTCAGGGGTCGGGTTTGAATCGCGGGCTGACATTTGCACTGGCTCTGTTCATCGCGGGATTCGGGTTGAAGGCGGCGCTGGTGCCGTTTCATGCGTGGCTGCCGGATGCGCATCCGGCAGCGCCGGCGCCGATTTCGGCGATGCTGTCGGGCGTGCTGATCAAGGCTCTTGGGGTGTATGCGATCGCTCGTCTGGTGTTCAACATTTTCGGCGTGTCGGTGATGGTGGCGTGGATCCTGATCGTGCTGGGTGTATTGAGCATGGTGATCGGGGTGTTTCTGGCGGTCGGGCAGTGGGATTTCAAGCGGCTGCTTGCGTACCACAGCATCTCGCAGATGGGGTACGTCGTTCTGGGTATCGGCATGGGGGCGTTGATACTGGCGCGCGGGGGAAGGATCGAGTGGGCGGCGCTGGCTATCCTGGGCGGGTTGTTTCATCTGGTGAACCACGCGGTGTTCAAGTCGCTGCTGTTTCTGGCGAGCGGTTCGGTGGAGATGGCGACGGGAACGCGGCAGCTCAAGGAGATGGGCGGGCTGGTGGAGCGGCTGCCTTATACGCGCACGACGTGCACGGTGGCGTCGGCGGCGATCGCGGGCGTGCCGCCGTTCAACGGGTTCTGGAGCAAGATGATACTGGTGATTGCGGCGGTGCAGGCGGGCTTCATCGGTCTGGCGGTGGTGACGGTGGTTGTGAGTCTGGTGACGTTGATTTCGTTCTTGAAGGTGCAGCGGTATATTTTCCTGGGCGAACTGCCTGAGAATCTTTCGGGGGTGCGGGAGAATACGGGTTCGATGCTGCTGGCGATGGCGTTTCTGGCGTGTCTGTGTGTGCTGATGGGGCTGCTGGTGCTTGTGCCGAGTCTGCGGGGGAGCATTCTGGAGCCGGCGGTGGAGACGTTGACGGACGGTTTCGGGTACGCGATGGCAATAATGAATACGTGATGCGAGTTGCTTATGAGACGGCTGATCTATTTCGTGCTGGCTTTTGTGATCTGGATGCTGCTGACGTGGCCTTTTGTCGGGGGCGGGGTCGATATTCAGGTGGTCGTGGCGGGTCTGATTGCGTCGGCGATAGTTGCGGTGTTGTTTCATGAGATGCTGCCGAGAGAGCATCATGTGTTTCTGTCGCCCGTGCGGGCGTTCTGGTTCGTGTTGTATGTGCCCGTGTTTTTCTATTACGTGATCAAGGCGAATCTGGATGTGGTGTACCGGGCGGTGCATCCGAAGATGCCGATCAAGCCGGGGATTGTGGAGGTCAGGACGAACCTGAAGAGCGATTCGGCGATTACGGCGCTGGCGAATTCGATCACGCTGACGCCGGGCACGCTGACGGTCGATCTGACGGACGACGGGCGGCTTTTCGTGCACTGGATCAACGTGCAGTCCGAGGACGTCGAGCAGGCGACGGAGCAGATCGCGAAGAAGTTCGAGTGGTTTTTGCAGAAGATATTCGAGTAGGCCGGGGATCGCAGACGGCGAACCGGCGGAGAAACGAATATGGAAATACTGACTGGGCTGTTCTATTTCGGGTTATTGATTTGCTGCTTTCTGTGTCTGTATCGAATCGGGCGCGGGCCGACGGCGCCGGACCGGACGGTTGCGATCGATATTCTCGGCATCGTTATCGTCGGGTTCTGCGGGCTGCTGGCGCTGGCGACGGGCAAGGATTTCTATCTGAACGTGGGCATCGCGTGGGCGCTGTTGAGTTTTATCGGGACCATTGCGCTGGCGAAGTTCCTGGAGGGCCGAAGTTTCGATGAGTGACGTATTCGCATATATGCTGATTGTGGTCGGGATTCTGTTCGACATTTTCGGATGCATCGGGCTGGTGCGTTTTCCGGATGTGTACAATCGTCTGCAGGCGTCGACGAAGTGTGTGACGCTGGGGACGATCATGCTGCTGGTGGGGGTGGCGATTGCGTGCGGGTCCGGGGCGATTGCGGCCAAGGCGCTGATCTGCGCGGCGTTTATTCTGATCACGTCGCCGACGGCGGCGCATGCGATTGCGAAGGGTTCGTATGCGGCGGGTGTGGAGTTGTGGGAGCACAGCGTGGTGGACAAGTACGCCGGGCACGCGGGGGAGAAGGCGGAGTGAGGGGGTATGGTTTGGTAAAGACGTTTGACGGTTGATTTGACCGGGAGGTTTTCGAGGTGCGCTGGCCAAAGCTTAGAGAGTTGAAAGAGGCGTGCGTGGCGGTTTCGTCGACGCTGGGGGGGCGGCGGTTCACGACGCGTTTTCCGGCCGAGCCGTGCGTGGTGCCGGAGCGGTATCGGGGCAAGGTTGAATTCGATCTGGAGGCGTGTATCGGGTGCGGGGCGTGCGTGAACGTGTGTCCGACGCGGGCCTTGGAGCAGGAGGACGATCTGGCGGCGGAGAAGCCGGTTCGGCGGATTTCGTATCGGTACGATGCGTGCATTTTCTGCGGCAACTGCAGCGAGAACTGCACGACGGAGAAGGGGGTCGGGCTTTCGCAGCAGTGGGACCTGGCGGGGCTGGACCGCGAGGCGATGAAGGAGACGCACGCGTTCGATTTGCAGTTGTGCGAGAAGTGCGGGGCGCTGATCGGGGCGAAGAAGCATCTGGTGTGGACGTATGAAACACTGGGGCCGCTGGCGTACGCGAATCCGGGGCTGCTGCTGGCCAAGAGCGACGAGCTGGTTGGGGGCGAGGCGCAGGCGGAGCGGGCGAGCGCGGGCGGCGGGGAGTTTCGGACGCGGGATTTCATGCGGATACTGTGTCCGAAGTGCAAGTGCGAACTGAATATCAGGCTGTGAGCTGCGATGGCGCTCGATGCGGAGCTTGTGCGGAGGCTGGAGTCGCTGCGGGGGAGGCGGACGGTGATTCTGGGGGTGGGGAACGATCTGAAGGGGGACGATGCGGCCGGGCCGCTGGTCTGCAGGAGGATCGAGGGCGGGGCGGGTGCGAGCGTGATGGATGCGGGGACGGTTCCGGAGAATTACATTCAGCGGATTGTGCGGGCGCGGCCGGAGCATCTGGTTATTATCGACGCTGCGGATTTCGGGGGTGAGGCGGGGACGGCGAGGCTTTTCGAGGTTGAGGAGTTAAGCGGGGTGGCGATGTCCACGCACAGTCTGTCGCCGCGGCTGTTCGTTGATTTGATACGGCGGCAGATCGAGGTCGGCGTTGTTTTTGTCGGGATTCAGCCGGGGCAGATGGAACTGGGGCGGGGGCCGTCGGATGAGGTGGAATCGGTGGTGCGGGAGCTTGCGGAGGTTCTGAGCCGTATATTTGGGAGCCGCAGAGATCGCAAAGGTTAAGTGTTTGCCAGGCGACAGAGGGCACAGAGGTTAAGTGCTTGGGAGGCGGCAGAGGGCGGAGGGCGGCCTTTGGCTGGAGCCAAATCCGAAGGACTAAATCCGAAATCCGAAACAAATTCGAATAGAAAAACTCAAAGTCCAAAACAGAGCGTAACATCCTGCCCTAACGGCAATTATGAACACACCCGCAGGAAATCGTGCACAAAAAGCAAGAAGTTGACAGGTTGCAGTGCAGAGGGCGCGGAGGTTGAATGTTTGCGGTTAGGGGAATTGCGGCGGTTGAGCGAGGTACAATCATTTGTACGACCATTCTCGTCTCTGCTCGGCCTATCGTGACCTTGCGTTGATCCGGCATGTTTTTGCTTGAAAGCTTGTCTATTGCGGTATAGTATTGTCTTTAGAGGCGGCATTATTGTGTATGTAATCAAGGGCGAAACTGTGAGGCATTCTGCGTTGTTCGGCCACCGAAAGGGACGGAGTGCAGGAAATTCAAAGGTGTCTCATATAGAAACCATACATCCCCCCGCGTTCATTGCAGAACAGGACATAAAGCTCTGCAAATACTGGCGTTACTAGAGAATTGTTAGAGGGGTCTTATGCCGCGATCTCGCGGACCATAGTTGTTATCAAGAAACCATATAACCATAGTTGGGTGTGAGGAGAAGATACTACGTCATGAATACCAAGTTTTTAGTGATCATCGGTGCCGGCTCAACATTGAGCGATGCGATCAGGGCTCCAGCAAAACGACGCCCCCCATTGGACAGAGGGTTTTTCTCTTCCGCACAACCACTCGGCTACAGAGAATTTGGTAGAATTACCAAGTATCTCAAGGAAACGTACGATCTTGATCCAACAGACAACAGCCATGATAGCCTAGAGCAAGCGATGGCGATGATTTACGCGGACATACATAACCCCAAGCTAGAAGAGAAGGCCGTTGCGGTTTTCAGGTCGCTAATCATGCTCTTCAATCGGCGCATTGCTGACACAAACAATCCTTTACTCCCTACGAACCGCTCAAATTTATACCGTGTGATTGCGCAGATGCTTGACAATGGTATCGCACCTGAAGAAATCTGCATTATTACATTCAATCAGGATCTACATATTGAAAAACTTCTGGATCATCTTCAGAAGACGGGAAGAACCAAGAAACATGGCCGCATTTTCAATTTCCCCGACTGCTATCAACTCGACGGAGTTCGCAAACGCCTTAGTTCGCCGAGAGGGGATTCAGTGGAAGCCTTTTCCAGAGGCAAAACTGGCGAGTCAACAATCCGCGTCCTGAAGTTGCATGGATCTTTAAATTGGTACTCAACGCACCATACACGGAAAATATCTAAGGGTGCCATTCTGAATGCGAAACGAGGCTACCGTGTGACGCCAAGATACCAAGTGGTACCGGATATGACTTTTACAGGCAATAGGAGAGAATACACTTTCCCGCTAATAGTCCCTCCGGTCACGCACAAGGCAGGGATATTGCACGAAGCCATCCATCCGCTTTGGGATAAGGCAGAAATTGCGCTGACAGCGGCGAAGAAGGTTGTCATATTCGGGTATTCATGTCCGCCCACAGACTTTGAAAGCGCAAACCTTATCAGCAGGAGCATCCGGAAGAGCAAAAACATGAGGGAGTTTCATGTTATCGATCCAAATCCGGCAGTGTTTCAACGGTATGTCGATCTGACCCAAGCACCTGGTCTTCACTACTTTCGTTCTGCAGCAGCGTATGTTAAACATGCAGCCTTTCATATGAAATAGATATGCAGCACCGAACAAAGCCATGCTACGGACGGCTACCGCCGCCGCAGATGTCCACGTTAGGCGCACAAGGAAGAGAGATGCAAGACGAGACCATTCACCGGTTCCACGCAGCACTTCCCGGCATCCGAAAGTGGATCGACGACTTCTTGAACGATCATGCGGAACGAACTCGCGCAGTTAGCACGCTGGGCTTCACACGTCTGCCCACCTGCTTTCCACTGGAGCTCCTAGAGCGTGCCAAGGTGGTCACGGTGCCTCGCGTGCCGTTCCCCCCGGTCGACAGCTTTGGCTTGCCAGAGCTGGCCCCCGTCCAACAGATGTCGTTTGCTGGGATCACATTCAAGGACACGTTCTTCCTTCAGCAAGGCCAGGCTTCCGAGAGCCTGCACTTCCACGAACTGGTCCACGTCGTTCAGTGGGAGAGGCTCGGTGTAGACAACTTTCTCCTTGCGTACGGTGTCGGGCTTGTTCAGTTCGGGTACGAGCAAAGCCCTCTTGAGCAACTCGCCTATTCACTGCAACGGAGCTTCGACAACGGCAGGCTCCCGCAGAATCTCATGAGTGTCATCGAGACGCGCACAGACGCTATCTGGACCCAGGTCGCGCCAGCCCTTGAGACTGGGGGTGGCGCCTAACAAGGCGATGCAGACGGACGCGGCTTCGCCGCGCCCCTGATCGCCGAAGCGTTCGGCAAGAAGGAGAATCTAATGAAAATCCTATCTACATTAATTTTAGCGAGTGTTGTGGTTATTGCTGGCTGTGCGACTGCTCATAAAATGAATCGCCTAAGTTTAGGCATGACTAAGCAAGAAGTTATTTCAGTTATGGGAAGGCCTAACAGCACAGCCTCTCCAGGCCAGGGTCAAGAGATTCTTCGATACAACTTGTCAGCCACCGACGATGATGCCTACGAGGGTATTACTGATGAATATTACGTCAGGCTTATAAATGGCAAGGTGAACAGCTATGGGAAGATGGGTGATTTTGATTCAGCCAAAGATCCGAGTGTGAATGTGAAAATCAATGATGACGACTAGAAAGCCGAACAAAGGGCTCCATGTCACGCCACTGCCGCGGCGGCCATGAGCCCTAACGTTAGGGATCAGAACAACGCGGGCGGATCAAATAATGAGCTACTCTAATTTCGATCAAGTTCTCAAAGAGTTGCAGAGCCTAAACCAGGCCATCGAAGACATCAGGCAGAAAATAGTAACTGTGAGCGGAGTTTCGTATGCATCACAGGATGCTCGTCATGTCGCCCTTGATGGTTTGCAGTGTGATATTGGTGCGTGCGGTAATTGGATACGTGTCCTCATGAGTTTAAAAGGCCTTTCTCAAGAGAAGTATCGCGATAATTGGGAAGAGGAGTATCGTAAGCTAATTGGGACTGGTCTGTCCTCTGGTCAGGCTGAAGACCTTATGCTCGACTACTTGAGAAACACCTTTACTACCAAAGTACACTTCAAGATAGAGAATCTTTTCAGCAATATCTTAAAGGCTCTTTCTGCGAGTCTAAACAGAAGTGGTTTTTGGCACATCAGTAATGCCATGCTTCAACAGGCAGGTATTCCCACCACGGGACCAGAAAAAAATACTCTCACCGTACTCGCAAACTTGAGAAACTCATTCCACGCAAATGGAATGCACAACAAGGACTTTCTGAGTGTGGATATTGATAGAATTAGGTTTGAATTTTGCAAAGGGAAACCGGTGGAGTGCGCTTCATGGAAGCATATTGTTGTAATCATGCAAGCAAATATTTCTGTTCTTGAATCTGTTCTTTTCTCAAAGAGAGTATCGAATCTTAGAAGCGAGATACCAGATGCTTTTGCAGCAGCATACAATCCCTAACAAAATGCTCCAGCGGACGCGCCAAAGGCGCACGCCGCTGAGCATAATCGTTGGGTCCCAAGAAACAATATGGCCAAGTCGAACAAGCAATACACATGGTTAAAGGCGAAGCCGATAAAGGTTCCAGATATCTTGAAGCATGAAGTCTCTGAGAAGGCAAATGCCCTAATCGAAAAACATATCCGACCGGGACATGTAAAACCTCCTCCCAGGAAACCCAAATTCAAGTACATTGGAGAATTCCGGGAATTCCGGGGACACCTTACTCTTTCGGGCTTGATCGAGTGTTATGTCCCCCGATTAATGGCACAGATGTAATCGTTAAGAGAGTGATGAACAGGGTTCGTGTACCGTGCATCGGACTAAGAACGGGCTGTGGGCGCGGCGGATAAGCCGCGAGTCTGACGCGTGATGTTCAACTCCCGGTTCGGCTGGCGATTCTTGTTGACAGGTTTGCCGGATTGTCTTACAATGTATGACATGAAAACCAAGACTCTGACAATCAGGATGGATAAGAATCTCGACGATCTGTTGGCCGAGGCGAGTCGTCGGACGGGAAGAAACCGAAGTGAGATTGCGCGGGAGGCGCTGCGCCGCCAGCTTCGTGTCAGTCAGTTCGATGCGCTGCGTGAGAGACTCATGCCTTTTGCGGAGGCACGGGGATACCTGACGGACGAAGATGTATTCGGCGAGGTGTCGTGAAAGTCTTTCTGGACACGAACGTCCTGGCCAGCGCTGCAGCGACTCGAGGGCTATGCGCCGACGTTCTGCGTCAGGTTTTTTCATCTCAACAACTCATCATCTCGGAACAGGTGCTCAAGGAGCTCGAAAGAGTCTTGAGATTAAAGCTCGGCGCCGGTCAAGCTTTGATTGACGATTTTATCCGGCTTTTACAGCAGGATACTACTCTCGCCGAGCCCGCCAATCCGCCGAAAGTCGAACTGCGGGATCAGGACGATCTGGCGATTTTGGCCGCGGCGATTGCAGCCGGAGCAGAAATACTCGTAACGGGCGACAAAGAGCTTCTGGACCTGGGCCATATAGAGGGTCTGGAGATTCTCTCGCCACGACAGTTCTGGGAGAAACTGAAGGCCCGACAACAGCGCCGAGCCCGGGGTGGCAAGCCGCGCCGCCCACGCTGAACGTTATCACCAAGGAATTATCGATATGTTCGTGGATAAAGCCGCCGGGAGGATAATGGAAATGCGGAGGTGAAACTGATAACAAGCTGGTTGTTGGGAAATTCCGGGCAGCTATATCGGGCCTGGATTGGGTATGGGGTGGCCCGATCAGCAGGCGTTGAAGCGCCCGTGAGAGGTTGAAATCAGATGATTTATGTTGATTTGCATTGCACTGCCGCGATCCCGCGGCCCACAGGTGCACTAAAGAAAGGATATGGCCGTAGTTTGCGGCGTGACTCATGACCATCACTGTCGCACATACCCCTGTTCAGTACGAGCATGCCCGTGCCATGATAGTCAAGTATCAATCATGGCTGGGTATGAATCTCAGCTTCCAGGGGTTCGATAAGGAACTTGAGGATCTTTCCACAATGTACGGCCCGCCCTGCGGGGCAATGATACTGGCCTATGCGGAGCAGGAGCCCATCGGTTGCGTGGGCCTGCGAGATCTTGGTGATGGTATCTGCGAGATGAAGCGCATGTTCGTATTGCCTGAGCATCAAGGCAAGGGCATTGGCAAGTCTCTGTTCAGTGCATTCATGGGCGAGGCGGAGAGGCTTGGATATGGGCACGTGCGATTGGATACAGTCCGGGCGTTAAGCAGTGCGCTGGCGTTGTACAAAGCCGCAGGTTTTGGAGAGATCGCCGCCTATCGGTATAATCCAGAGCCTGAGGCCGTGTATATGCAGTTGAGCGTGGCAGAGTGGCGAACACGGCGATGCAGCGGACGCGATGCGGTGCGCGACTGATCTTTGACGTTAGGAAGACGGGAGGTATTGCACGTTTGCGGGGCTACAGTGGTCTTTTGCGGGTCTGTTTTTCTGGGGTGAACGGCGTGCGGCGGGTGATTTCGGGTGCTTTTTCGGGGGCGGGTGCGTAGAATCCGTTTGTTCGCAGGCGGTTTGCATGTTGTGGGTGAACGGGCTTATGGGTGAAGTCAATACGGTCATCAAGGCGTATTATGAGTTTCTCTATGAGTTGTTTGCGCGGCATCGGGATTATCTCGTGGCGCGGGCGGAGGAGCTGCTGCGCGGCGAGGTTCGCAGGGCGGGATATGCGGATTTCGGCGCGGAGACGTTTGCGGCGTATCTGGAGGCGAGCGTGGCGTTTATCGACGAGCGGATCGAGGCGTACAATCCGATCGGGATTCAGTATACTTTCGAGAGGGCGGGGGCGAGCGAGGCGGCGGAACTGGAGCTGCAGTTGAACTGGTACGACAGTACGGAGGAGTTCGAGCGGTTGGTGGAGACGGCGCGGGATATGGTGGAGGCGGCTACGGGGGAGGTGAATGTGGGGGTGCTTGCCGAGGAGATGGCGAAGCAGTGCGGTGCGTTTCCGGATGGGAGTATCATTGCAGGGTACGAAGGCGGGCCGGGCTTGAACAGGCTGCCGGACTATATTGCGGCCGGGGCGATGGAAGATGCGATTGCGGCGTTCGTTCGGTAGGGGTGCTGCCGGCGGGCGGAAGCGTCTGTGGGAGGAGGGGGCTGATTGTCAGTAGCGGCGTTTCTTGAGGGTGATGCTCATGCCGTTGGGCTGGTCGTGTACGAAGGCGGTTTCGAGGTCGGGGTTGGTGGTTATGGCTTCGAGGAAGTCGGGCATTTGGGATGCCTGGTCGGTGGTGTTGTGGGCGATGATCATTCCGCCGTCGCGGACGAGCCAGAGCAGTTTGTTCAGGTAGTCCAGGTAGCCGTCCTTGTCGGCGTCGAGGAAGAGGATGTCGATCGGTTCGTTGATGTCCCTGACGGTTTCGTGGGCGTTGCCGTCGACGACGGTGGCTATCTCGGCGACGCCGGCGCGGCGGAAGTTTTCGCGGGCGAGCGAGACGCGGTACAGGTCGATTTCGTGGGTGGTGAGTTTGCCGCCGGTCTTGCGGAGGGCGAGGCAGAACCAGAGGGCGGAGCATCCGTTGGACGTGCCCAGTTCGACGACGTTTTTGGCGTTGCGGGTCTCGGCGAGGATGCGGAGGAGGCGGCCGTCGGCGGGGGGCACATTCCACAGGCCGTTGGGTTCGTCGTAGAGTTCTTCGATGACGCTGAGTATCCTGGCCTCTTCTTTGGACGCTGCGAGCGATTTGTGCGGGGTTTTTTGCTCGTCGTCGCGGCGCATGGCGCCGAAGGCGACGAGGGCCAGCACAACGGGCAGGAGGACCAGGATTCTTTTCTTCTTTCGGTTCATATTTGTCTGCGGTTTCGAATATCTTCGACGACTGCGATGAACCGATGATAGCGGATGCCGGGTTTGGTTTCCAGTTGGTTCTTTTGGGGAGAGTTGGCGATGGAGCGGGCGCGGAGCGGCTTTCAGCGGTGGGTCCTGCGGGGGCGGAGTCTCTGGAGGATGATGCCGGCGACGATGAGGATGAGGCCCGCGACGGTGGCGAGTGCGATGGTTTCGCCGACGAAGATGGAGATGAGCACCAGCGAGAAGAACGGGACGAGGAAGATGAGATTTGTTATGAGTGCGGTGGATTTGGACAGCCTGAGGGCTTTGAGCCAGCAGAGGAAGGCGATTCCCATTTCGAATACGCCGACGTATGCGCCGCCGAGCACGCCGGGGAGGGTCAGTGCGTGCATGCGGCCGAGCAGTACGGCTGCGATGGAGAGGTAGACTGTGCCGAATGCGAAGTTCAGGCAGAGGCGGAGGACTTCGTCCCGGCTGTCGGTCGTATTGATGATCCAGAAGGAGGCCCAGATGAATGTGCTGGCGAGTGCGAGCAGGACGCCGCGGGCGGATGTGAACTGGAGGTCGAAGAGGTGTCCGCGCGATGATATGATGAGCACTCCGGCGAAACTAATCGCCGTTGCAATGATGTCTCGCGGGCGGAGCGGTTGTTTGAGCAGCAGGGCGGAAAGGAGAACGAGCGTAATCGGCCAGGTGAAGTTGATGGGCTGGGCCTGCTGGGCGGGCAGCAGGTCGTAGGCGTGGATCAGGATAGTGTAGTAGAAAAAGGGATTGAGCAGGCCGAGCAGGGCGCTTCTGAGATAGTCGCGGCGGGTGCAGGTTTTGAGCAATCTGTGTCTGCCGGATGCGAGCAGGTGGAGCGTGAGGATGGCGGTTGACGTGAGCGAGGCGATGAGGAGGAAGGGGAGGATTTCGATGTGTTCGAGGGATATTTTGAAGGCGGAGGCGGAGGTCGACCAGCATAGGACGGTGGCACCTGCGTAGATGTAGGCCTTTTTCTGGCGGTCCATATTCTGTGACGATCAACGTCGGCTCGTGTTTTTGTGTTGTCAGCTATGGGGGCTGCCGCCCTCTGGCTGAAAGGCATCATAGCTATTTGGCAGGGGGCGTGCAACGAGTGGCTGCGGGGCGATGCGGATAGTGATGCGGAGTGCAGTACGAGAGAGGGGCGGAGTACTCGCGGGACGCGGACCATGCGGCGGCCGGGGGAGGCGATGCGCGGATGTGCGCGGCGGGATCAGATGGCGACGGTTTCGCCTGTGTATTGTCTGCGGACCTCAGCGATGAGCTTGAGCATCTGGTCGGCTTGCTTGCGAACTTCGGGACTGGGATTTGTGACGCGGGCGTTCCATTTGCCGTATTCGGCGGTCAGGTGCGCGAGTACGTCGTCAGGGGACATGTCCTCGGTTATGCCGAGAATGGTGCGCGAATCCTGGACGGCGTGAATGCCGATCGGCAGGATCTTCTCCATCATGGCGCGGAATCTGTCGGCGGGGACTTCGAGCCAGTTGGCGAGATCTTTGAGGATCGCCAATTCTTCCGGTGCGGCCATGCCCTTGGCCTGCGCGACGCGGAGGCACAGTTCCATTATGTCCTGTCGTTCGGACAGGGGGGCTATGGTGACTATTTCGCGGCAAACCTGCTCGATGTTGAGGCGGTTGCCTTTGCGGAAGAAGGCCACGGTCTTGTTCAGTTGCTTTTCCAGTTCGCGCTGGGCCTTGTTGGAGTCGTCCGCGAGGCGGACATGACTTCGGGCCCATTCCTTTATCAGGTCGATTTCGCAGTTGAAGAGTTTGCCGTCGGAAGCACTGACGGCGAATGCCAGGCCGACGCCGAGATTGGTCGCTCGCCGGCAGTTCTGTTCGAAGTCGAGATAACCCATGTCCGGATTGTCGTAAAGGCAAACGTTCTCGGCGGATGTGAGTTCCCGGTCGGCGCCGTCAAGGACGACGGTGCACGTGAACATGAGTTTCCTGTCGCCGCGGCGAGGGAGCCAGAGGCGGTCGCAGCGCAGGCGCGTTACGACGGTCCAGTCCGAGAGCGTGGTTCGACCGCCCGGGAGATGCCCGAGTGGCGTTGTACAGCAGAACGGGGTCGGCCGCGTCATGTGATACTGCTCGCCTCGAGCGTACACGGGTGAGCCGTCAATGAAGTTATCGGTGATGTCGCTGATGGCAACGTGAAGGAGCGCTTCGCCGCCTTCCAACGGGACTTCGATATTGCCCCGGAGTTCGACGCTGAATATGGCGACTTCAGCGTCCTGATCGACCTGCGTTGCGAGGCGGACGCGGCACTGACATTCATCGTCATCGGGCGGGGGTTCTTCCTGCTGCATCTGCGTTTCTGTGTCGGCGGAGGCGTGCGAGTGCGATTCGGTGTCCGTGCGGGGGCCGTTGACATTCCGGCGAGCAACGTTCATCAGCCACTCGGCCGCGGCCGACTGTCCTGCAGCATCGGCGTAGCGGGAGGCCGTCTTCGCCATGAGAGCGACGATGCAGCGGCCCCAACTTCGGAGTCTGTCGGTGTGCAGGTATTTCATGGCGGCTGCACACCGGTCACCGGCGACGAGGCGTTTGACTTTGTCGGAAAGCAATACACCTGCGACGAAGGCGATGGTCGATGTCAGCAAGATTAACGCAATGACGGCCACGAGATTTCCCATAAGCGTGTGAGGAGCAGTTTATTCCACTTCGACCGGATTCTGCTGTTCGGCGTTCGACTCGGCTTCGACTTCCTGCATATTGTTGTCATCGTCGAGGGCGAAGTCGAGTTCGAGGGTCTTGCCGGATTCGACGTCTTCAAACCTGCAATGCATGCGCTGGTTCACATCGTAGCCGTACGTTACCTTGATCGGGCAGTCTGGCGGACGATCCGGGGGCAGTTCGAACTGTTGGGTGGCTATCCTGTTTACATACTGCGGATCGGCATCTTCGCCCTGCGTGATCGTGGTTTCGATGCGGTCCTGGCCGTGCGTTACGGTGTAGAACGTCTGCGAGGCTTCGCAGGGCAGCGGCGTGTTCTTCTTCAGAATTATTCTGTTTTCGACGACGCGTCTGCCGGTTTCCTTGTCTACCGGAGCGCAGAGCGTTCCGTAGCTGTGATTGCAGACATCGGTCAGGCTGATGTCTTTGAGGCCGGCGACTATGCCGGCGGGTACGGCGTCCGGATTCTCTCGCAACAACGTCAGGCCGGCATGCAGCGCGGCACCGAGTGCGACGCATTCATCGACGTTTACGGAGGATGCGGGCGGAAAGCCGAACGTGCGTTCGAGGCGCTCCTGCACCGCCGGTATGCGTGTGCTTCCGCCGACCAGCAGAACTGTGTCGATATCATCAGGTTTCATTTCCGCTTCCTGCAGGGCGACTTCGACGAGCATATCCGTACGCCCGAGCAGAGAGCTGATGGCTTCTTCGAACGCTTCTCTGGCGACCTCGACACGCATATTTCCTTCGGGGCCATAGAGCATTTTCTTGGCTACGGGTCTGCGCGACAGGGTCTTTTTGATGTCCTCGGCTTCGTCCTCGTAACGGGCACGGTCTTCCTGTGAGGTGATTAGTTCGGCGTCGAATTCCTCCTTATAGGTCTGCTCGAGTATTTCGAGTATTTTGGCGTCGAAATCCACGCCGCCCAAGGCATGATCTCCCTGTGAGCAGACAATGTCCATCTGCTGGCCTTTGACCTTCATGATAGTGACGTCAAAGGTTCCGCCGCCGAGGTCATAGACGAGGACGTTGCCGTTCACCTCGCGCGTCGTTGCGTAGTATAGTGCGGCGGCCACGGGTTCGTTGACGATGCCAATGACGTTAAGGCCAACGCCGGCGCCTGCATCCATGGTCGCTTTTCTGCGTATTTCATCGAAGTGCGCGGGTACGGAGATTACGACGTCGCGTATATCATTCTCGCCGGTGGAGCAGTCCTGTTTGAGTTTCTGGAGAATGAGCCCGGAGAGTTCGACGGGATTCCAGTCTTTTCCGTCGATATTGCGTTTGTATTCGCTGTCGCCCATGTGGCGTTTGATCCAGCGGACGGATCTCTCGGCGTTGAGATGGCGCGAGTTTACAGCTTCGATGCCGACTCTGACGATGTCGGAGTTCTCCTCGTCGAAGAAGATGGCTGACGGCGTGAGCCTTTCCCCGTCGGCATTCGGGATGATCTCCGGTTTACCGATGGCGTTGAGACCCGCTAAGGCGGAGAACGTTGTTCCGAGGTCAATTCCTGCGATACTACCCATTTGTACACCTCTTACCGCTTGGGCATTTTGTTATTCGGCGTGCGCCGCTCAGGCAAACAGTTGGACCTGTGCGGTGCGCACCACCTTGACATTCTCTTCGTCGATGAAATACTGGTATCCGGGACGTATGATTCGGGCTATTCGCCCGGACATTTCCGGGTCCGTACAGTCCTGCTTTTCTTTGACGGCTTCGGCGAGTTTTTCCTGTCCGCGATAATGGCTGTGCACCTTCGGGCGGAATTGCTCGACGCCGCTGGACTCGAGGGCAAAGACCAATTCGTCTCTGACCTCCTCGAGCTGGGTTGTTTCGGCATCCTGTTCGGCGAGTCGTTCGATCCGCGATTCGAGGTTGTCGATACATCGAATGACCCTCAGACAGAACGTTCGCACGATGTTCCAGTCATAACCGTCCTGCAGTTTCTCCATGCGCTGCTGTTGGCAGGCGGCGTATTCGCGTATGGCCGAGACCTGCTGGGTCAGTTCGGTCAGGGCGGTATTGAGCGGCCTGGAGTTCTCGAGTGTTGTTTCCTTTGCGTTCTGAGCCATTTGTCGCACTTCCTGCATTTGTCTTTCCAAGCTTTCCGTCTGGCATCTGAGGGTACTCTCCGTCGGCGACGGCAGGGTGGCGGTGGCAGTCTGGTCCTGTTCAGCAAAAGCGAGCGGCGGTTCATCGAGGGCGATGTACGGAGACGGCTCGCGAATGCTGGATCTGGTGTCGGAAAGCAGCACGCTTAGTCTGTCAGAGGAACCGGCAGAGGGGGGCGCCGATGCATATGCGGGTTGGTTTGATGCATCTTCGTTGCAGTCGGTGCTTTCCGGGGCATCGGATCCTGTGTTCTCGCGATCGCGGCGATGGTTCTGCCTATATCTCCTGCATCTGGATTTGAGCAGCATCCACACTTTTCGGCCACCAGAGATCTGCCGGCCGAGGAGCAGTACGACACCTGCCAACAGCGAAAGGCTCAAAACTGCGAATCCGATGCCGGCCGAGACAATTGCGGCGGTCATCATGAATTCGCGATCTTCCTGGCGTTTCTTGTAGTCGGCCAGTTTGTCCCGCCATTTGGGTCCATAGAGCACGTCGGCAAAGGGGTGTATTTCCATCTGGCCGCTTGCCAGTTTGTCGAGGTCCGCCATGAACCGGCCGTGCTGTGTAAACTCCCGTCCGACGTCGCTCTCTTCCCGGTTTTCGTCTGTCCGGGCAAAAGGCGAGTCGGGCCTGTTTTGGGGTGGCAGGCTGAGCCATCGATTGTATTGGTCCAGGTACTTGTCTGCTTCTGAGCCGTATCTCTGTTTCCAGGCGGCGATTTCCTGCTGCTCCTTCTTCTTGCTTGCGAGGTTCCATTTCTGGAGGCCGGCGCCGGCGATCAGAAGTACCAGGCCCAGGATTGCAAGTTTCTTGAGCATTTTTCCGATCTCAAACAACAAATCGGCCTGCAGACATAGAGTCTGCGACCTTTCGTTAGCATCCGCCGTCTGCCGCTTCGAGCGGATGTCTTCAGTGGCGTCCCGCCATCTCGATTTATCCGACCAGTCCATGTCGGATTGTTTCTCTCGAAGGTAGCCACGGGCAGGAACGCGAAAGAAGTTTCATTTCCGTGTTTTGCCCGGAAATACGCTGGTCTCCGAGGACGGTTCCTGCAGGGTATTTTGTCGTGAGCAAGATTCGCGTACTCAGACAGTCTGAAGGAACCATCACGTAAAATATAGGAAACAAAGGCGGGGCCATCAAAAAAGGAGAGGGCCGTCTGTGCGGCGTCCGATAGGATGGGGATTAACGGCGTGTCGGGGCCGACTGGATGCGGTGTTTTTTGCAGATTGTCGGGTTCCCCCGGTCAGGCGCTGAATATTTCGTCAGCGAGGTCCTGTCCGGCGCGATCTGCATAATAACGGTGGACAAGCTGTTCGCCCTGATCGTGGAAGTTGTCAACGGAAGAAAACACGCCGACCTTCATCAGGATGAGTATGGCCATGCAGGCTGCGGTATTGACGACGGTATTTCTACACGAGCCGAGTCGTTCAGCGAGTTTCGGTTCGGGAATCGCTTTTCTGAGTGCATCGGCCCCGGGCGCCCGGCGGAGGCTATGCTTGAGTACGTTCACTGTTTGGGCGTTAGCGCGGGAAAGAAGGGCTATCGCGTGTGGTTGGGACTTCAGGGACGCCAGAGCGATTTCTACGCGAGCGGCCGAAGCGAGGCGTTTCCGGCACCGGGGACATGCGATCACATGACGGCGTATCCAGGGCGTATCCAGTCCGATATACCTGTCGGTTATTCGGTGCAAACGCGAACGGATTTTCTTGCATCGATTACTATGTTTCGCAGCCATGGTTGTTCTCTTTTCTACCCATCCACAAGGCCAATAGCTGTACGGCCTTACATCTGTACACTCTGGCCGTGGCAGTTGAGATACCCAGCATGCGGCCGACCTGCGAATACGGCATTTCGGCCAAGTCCCGCAGAGCGATCACATTGCGGAGATGCTCCGGCAGTTTCGCAATACAGTCTCTGAGCTCTTCCTGAAGGTACCTTGCGTCCAGTTCGTTAAACGGCGAATCCGGATTTTTGTTCGGGATTTCCGCGTGAGCGATTCGGTTCTTTTCGGCCGTGCGACGTCGCAACATGGAGATTGCAACATTGCCGGCCGTTCGAAAGAGGTACGCCTTTATGTGTTTAGGTTTCTTCTGTCTGTGATGATGCGCCAGTTTGAGGAACGTGTTCTGATATGCGTCGCACACGTCCTGTTCATTGCCCAGAATGCGCCACAGCATAGTGACCAAATCCTGGCCATGCCGCTGCATGGCGGCGAGGACCCACCTCTGGTTCTGCTCCACGGCCGCGTCGACCGGGAAGTCCCAGATGTGCTTGTGGCTTACGGCTTTACCGAACATGGACATCATCTCAATCGTTTCAACGTTGATCCGTATATAAGACGCAACGCTACGGTATATGTTAACACAGAAAGCGCGGTGGATTATCGGAAAAACTTACTTTTTTGCGATTAACACTGCAGGGTGTGCCGCGTCCTTATGAGTGCAGAGACAAGAATCAGGAGAATATGCAGGACTGACCGGATTCGTCATGGATATGAGTGACCGCCACAACGAGCCTTTTGGTGAGCGAAAAGAAGCACAGGATGTCGTTTCGCTTGTGGATGAGTTGCTGGAGCGGGCGGTGGCGAGCGGGGCGAGCGATGTGCATTTCGAGCCGAGGGCATCGGGGCTGGTTGTGCGATTTCGGCTTGATGGCGTGCTCAACACCGTCGAGAGACTGCCGAAGGTGTTGTCGGACAATGTGATCGCGAGACTGAAGGTTCTTGGGGGACTTCTGACGTATCGCAATGATATACCGCAGGAGGGGCGGATTCGTATACCGGGTGCCGATCAGAGCGTGGTAGACCAGCGATTGGCGGTATTTCCGACGATTCACGGTCAGCGGGCGGTAATACGACTGTTTTATACGAACGAGGAGTTGGTGCGGCTGGATCAGTTGGGTTTCAGCGATGCCGTTCTGGACTCGCTGCGGCGGATTGCGGCGTCGAGCCAGGGTGTTCTGCTGGTTACAGGGCCGGCGGGCAGCGGCAAGAGCACCACGCTTGCGGCGCTGCTGCGGCACATACTCGAGCAGTCTCCGGGCAAGAGCGTTGTGACGCTGGAGGACCCGGTGGAGATCGAGATAGACAATGCGACACAGGTTCAGATCAGTCCGCACGGGGAGATGACGTTTGCGACGGCTTTGCGGTCGCTGCTGAGGCAGGATCCTCAGGTCTTAATGATAGGAGAGATTCGGGATGCGGAAACTGCGCGGATTGCCGTAGAGGCGGGGCTGACGGGCCATTTACTGATGAGCACGATGCACAGCGGGACACCGGCCGGGGCATTGTTACGGCTGCTGGAGATGGGGGTCGAGCCATATCAGGTGACGTCGAGCGTTTCGGCGGTGTTGAATCAACGGCTGGTTCGCAGGCTGTGTCGGAATTGCAGGAAGCGGGAGAGGGCGAGCGGGGCGTTCGAGGCGGTCGGTTGCGAGGAATGCTTCGGAACGGGTTACAGGGGCAGGGTATTAATCGCGGAACTGGTTGAACTGGACGCTGCGCTTCGGCGCGCGATACTGGCAAAATCCGATATCGAAGAGATTGAGGGCATACTGCTCGAGCGGGGGCATCTGAATATGCTTGGTGACGGTCAGCGGCTGGTTGCCGAGGGCGTTACAACGCAGGATGAACTCAACAGTATTTGTGGCAGGTAATGACTGAGACGATGATGAAGGCTGTTCGTGTGAGATTTGTGGCGGTTTGGTATGTTGTCCTGTGGCTTCTGAGCGGAACTCTTGCGTGTGGCAGGGAGGTTGAGCTGACAATCTGGCCCGCCGAAGCCGGCGCGACGGCCAGGCAACTGCATTTCGTTCCGGCTGCGGAGGATTTGATCGATGCCGATGCGGTGCCGCTTTACGGACTGGCGGTGCAGGCGGCGCCAAGCGATGTGCCTTCCGAGAAGATAGATCAGTGGCGCAAGATGCAGCCGGGGCAGATGCCGTTAGATAGGGTGCGAGAGGTCCTTGACGGTTTTGGGACTGCATTTACGTATCTCGATCAGGCGGCGGCGTGCAGGAAAAGCCAGTGGCCTGCATTTGTCCCGGGAAGGTTGCCTGCCAATCTGAGCGAATACCGCACGCTTGCCAAGGGGTTGTGTTTGCGGGCACACCTGGAGCTTGCGCACGGGCAATATGAGAAGGCCGCCGCGACCATCGGTACGGGGCTGATCATGGCGGAGCATCTGGGACGGGCTGAGAATCTGACGCAGAATCTGGTAGGGATCGCCATTGCAGCGCTGATGTACGGCGAAATCGAGCAATTCATCCAGCAGAGAGGGAGTCCGAGCCTTTATCAGGCGCTCGAGGATTTGAAGACGCCGCTAATTGATGTTGCCAAGACCCTTGACGCTGAGATCGCTAACATCAGGAGGCAGTATAATCTGCTGACGGCTCGGGCGATGATCGGGCAGTTGGCGCCAGCGCATAACAAGGTTCGGCTGATAAGCAACCGCCTGCTTCGCCAGCGAAAGCTGCTGCAATGTATCGAGGCGATTCGTTTGTTTGCAGGAGAGAACGGGCGGCTTCCCGGCAGTCTGGTTGCGATTGCACAGGTGCCCGTGCCGAACGACCCGCTCGACGACGAGTCTTTCGAGTATGAGGGCGGGGCTCGCCACGGTGTTCTGAAGGCGGCTGTGCCGAAGGGCGGTGATCCCAAAGATGGTTTCGAATACAAGCTTCGGGTTGGCCGGGAGGACTGATTCGTAGGTGTTTTCGGGCGGTGGTTTTCGACAGAAAGGAACGGCAGATGGCGATATTCGAGTATAAGGCTTTAACCTCAGCGGGCCGACTGATGAAGGGGACCATCGAGGCCGGTTCGCGCGAGGAGGCACGCGAGAATCTCGGGCAGATGCAGCTCGATGTCCATTCGGTGGAGAAAGCCAAGCCGAAAGAGCCGGCCACGCCCATCGGGCGGAGTGAGTTCGTGCTCTTCAATCAGCAACTCGCCTCGCTGACGAAGGCGGGCATTCCGCTGGAGAGAGGGCTCCGGGAGCTGTCGGAGGATATCGAGTCCAAGTCCATGCGGAATCTGATTGATGAAGTGGCGAGCGATCTGGAGTCGGGCACGCCGATTGATGAGGCGTTTGAGAAGCGACAGAAGCGTTTTCCTCCGCTTTACGGGCGGATATTGAAGGCGGGGGTGGAAACGGGTCGGCTCAGCGAGATGCTCAACAGCCTCAACAGGCATCTCGAACTGGCAAACCATACGCGAAGGATCATTTTCGAGGCCATGGGTTATCCTGCGGTTGTGTTGCTGCTGGGTGCGGCGATTCTGACGGTTGTGTTCATGTTCATCATTCCGCAGTTCGAGCCTATCCTTCTGGATTTGACCGGCTCGGCGAATCTGCCGGAGTTGACCAGGGCCTTTCTGGCTATGGCCCGCAACGTGATCCCGTTCTGGATTGCGGTGGCGTGCGCAATCGGGGCTATTGTGCTGCTGCTGGCGATGTCGTCTTCTTTCCCGGCGGGGCGCCGGACGAGAGAGACATTGTTTTTGAAGATACCGATCATAGGGCGGGTGTATTACGCCAGTTTGCTGAGCAGAATGGCCGAGGCGATGGCGATGATGGTGGCGGCGGGCGCTGATATGCCAACGTGTTTGCGGCTGGCTGCGGATTCGACGGGCAGCGAGACGCTGGTGCAGGAGAGCGAGGTGCTGGCTGAGGAGGTTGAGAAGGGGACGGGCATACTGGAGGCCGGCCATTTATGTCGAGTGATACCGAAGCTGTTCCTGTATTCGGTTCAACTCGGCGCCCAACGCAATGAACTGCAGGACAATCTGTACAGTCTGGGGCAGATGTATGCGGAGCAGGCGCGGTTCGGCCAGGCGAGACTGCAAACCGTGTTGATGCCTATGATGCTGATCGGGGTTGGCGGGATTGTTGCGCTGTGCGTGATGGCGATGTTCCTGCCGATGATTCGGGTTGTCAACGCACTGAGCGGGTAGGAGGCGTTGGAGGCATTATGACAGAAGCTATAGCTTTAATGTTGTTGGTCCTGTTCGGGACGCTGGGTCTGAAGAAGCCGGGGATTGCGGTGGTGTGGGTGATCGGGATGTGCGCGGCACTCTTTATCTGGGCGGTTTCGACGGAGTTGGAATCGACTCTCTTTTTGACCATGCTGTATATTCCGGTACTCTTCGTGGTGACGATGGCGGCGGTCCTTTTGGCCGGACGCGGGCAGGAGGAGCCGGAGTGGCCCCAGAGGTGGGCGAAGGGGTTGCTGATTGCTTTTTTGGGATTGCTGATTTGTGTGACGGGGACTGTTCTGCTGACAAATCTGGCGGGAACAGGGCTTCTCATCCTAATCATCTTCTTTGCCGTTGTGTTCTTGATTGGGGGGAGCATCTACTACAACGCCACCTCCACCCGCAGTGTGACGACAGATGTGGTTTCGACGCTTGGCTCAAGCATCGAGCAGCACCTTCCCTTGCCGATGGCGCTCGAAGCGGCCGGTGCGGGCAGGAGCGGAAAGTCCGGCAGGGCGATTCGAAGCATTCGCAGATGGCTGGTCCAGGGCCATTCGCTGAGCGAATCGGTGAAAAGGGGATATCCTCGCTGTCCCGCTCACGTTGTTGCGATGATTGATGTTGCCGAGCGGAGCAATCAACTCGCCGAGGCTCTGGCGAGTTTACGGAAGGACATGGCGGCCAGGGCCGCAGAGGACAAGAAGGTTCGTCCCGGCGGGGTCTTCTATCCGATTGCGCTGCTGCTGATTCTGACTATCGTGACATTGCATATTTTCACGTTCGTTCTGCCCAGCTTCACGGAAATCATGACGGAAATAACAGATGGAGTTCTACCTGCTCCCACGCGTCTTCTGCGGGATGTGGGGCGATTCATTCTATTCGACTATGGCTGGCTGTTTCTCATGGCTGTTTTCCTGGCTGGTTTTTCCGTTCTTGTTTCACGGATGCGCAGGCGATTTCGACCGCGGCAGCCCGGCGAACCGGGCCTATTAGCGAGGATGGCGGACTGGGTGAAATGGTATTTGCCGATCTGGCACTGGTTCGAGCGGAATTATTCGCTGGCGAGGACCATTGAGGTGTTGCGTCTGTCACTTCGGGCGGATGCAAGGATCGACCGGGCGATATCGAATACGCTGGAAATGGACGTTAACGCTCGTTTCCGCGAGAGACTGAGCAGGTGGCTGAATGGGGTTGAGCAGGGTCAGAGCGTATCTGACTCGGCAAAACGGTGCGGGTTGGGGGCGCCGTTGGCATGGGCCTTCGATGAGCAGGTGAATCCGGGCAATACGGTGACAGTGCTTGAGGCACTGGAGTCTTTCTATCGAAGCAACTACAGCTATCGAGTGAATCTGGCGCGGTTCGTGCTTTGGCCGTGCTTGACGATCTGCATGGCGCTGGCAGTGGGCTTCGTGGTGTATGCGATATTCTCGGTGCCCGTGGAAATCATACATCGAATGGCGGAGATAGTGTATCCCTGATGCAGATGGAAGGCGGAAAGTACTGATGAACAGCAAGCGGCAAACCGGGTTTATGCTGGCCGAATTCATAGTTGCAATGACGGTTCTGGGCATGGTGTTGATGGGTCTTGCGATATCGCTCGACGGATTTGCGAAATTCAACCGGTACCAACTCGTTCGCCAGAGGTGTATTGCGGCGGCCCAGGCGCAGTTGGACAGCGTCAGTGCGACGGGAGAGCCGATTGCGGAGGCGGACTTCGAGCGGCTCTGGCCCAGGCTGAACTGTGAGGTCGACAAATCGCCCGGGGCGGCTCAGTGGGAAGGGACGACACTTGTGGAGGCTGCGGTGCGGGGGGAAGCGCATGGCAGGGAAGTGACGGTTGTAATGAGGCGATATGTTGCACGCCATGTCGTCTCGAATGCCGCGACGACGCGTGAGACGCTGATTGCGGGAGGGCTGTGATTATGCGCAGGGGATTTATGCTGGTTGAAGTCCTGGTCGTTGTCATGCTCATGCCGTTCGTGGCGATGATTCTCGACAGGTTGTTCGCCGATATCGTGACAGATATTCCGCGGTCAAGCCGGGTGGTGCAGGAACACACGATCGTGCTGGATATGCTGCGCCACGTGCAGGATGATATGGACCGGGCGGTTGGCGTGGATGACGCCGGCGACGGTGCGATTTCGATTCAGTTGGCCGACACGAAGGTGCATTATGAATTCGTCGAGGAAAGAGTTCTGCGGCGGCAGGACGGAGACGGGTATACGGGTGAGGATGGGATGAGAAAGACGTGGTCTCTGCCGAACACGGTGATCGACTGGAGGATCCGGAGGGAGGGAGATGCAGGTTCGGCGCTGGAGATTCAGACGCACATTCGGCGGAAGCTTCGCAAGAAGGTGCAGGAGAAGATGGCCAATTCGCACGTGTATTTCGCGGGGGCCTTGTGAGAAGGGGCGGGCAGGCAATGAGGCAGTCGAGAGACAACGGATTTGTGTTTGTGATGGTAATTGTGGCGCTTGCGCTGGTGGGGGCGGTCATGTTCGTGCTGAGCGACGGGTCGAAAACGATGATTTTCCAGAGCGACGGTGCATATCTGCGTGCCTGTCGGCGAAACCTCTCGGCAAGCGGGCTGGCGTGGGTGCGAACCCATGCCGGCAAGCCCAACGCCATGGAGGTCGGCGAGGCGGTTGTTCTCGACGTAAATGACCTGGGCATCCGCGCGGGGGCTCTGAGTGTGACTGTGGTTTCGGCCACGGAGGACCTGGTTCAGGTCGAAACAGCGACCAAGGCAGCCCGGCGAAACAGGACGGAGAGCCGTGAACTGACCTATTCGGTGCGTCTTTCGTCGATGCCGTAACGCGGCACGCTTCGGCCGTAGAATTCATGTCGTTATCATTCCTGCAACATCCATTCTTAGTGCCGGTGCGCGCATTGTGTGAGGGGGATGTGAAAATATGTGAGTAATTCCGGCGGCGCGCGCATAATACTTATAGATGTTGGCATCGGAAAGGAACGTTTCTGCAAGTGGCTGACGAGATCGATCAAGACAGGCGGAGCGGTATAGCCGACGGCGACGCCGAGGCATGGCGTTGTTTTGCGGCGGGCCAGGTTCGCGTTTTGTACGGCCTGTTCATGAAACGATGGCCGAATCCGTCGCTGGCCGAGGAACTGGTTCAGAAGACGCTGTTCGACGCCGTTCGCGGGCGGGCGACATACGATCCGTCCAGAGGCAGTCCGGGACAATGGATCGCGGGTATTGCGCGCAACAACATCCGTCTGGAGATTCGCAGGCGCGCGGGCCAACCGACTGTTGACGGCGACATGGCGGCCTACTTCGAAGCGATCGACGCCAGACCGATGCCAGACGAATTGCTGGAACGCCGGGAGACTGTGGAACTGGTGCACCGGGCCCTGGGACGGCTGGCGGATAGAGAGCGAGCCGTACTGCTGGCGAGGTACACCGAGGATTTGTCGGCCGAAGCGATCGCTCGTCGAACGGGCACGACGGCCAAGGCGGTGCACAGCCTGCTGTATCGTGCCAAGGCGTCGCTACGGAAGCAGTTGCAGAAGATGGCTGCGACGGCCGAGAAAGAATGAGCGCTATGAAGTCCAACAATGACAATCTGGAAAAGAACATCTCGCGACTGGTCAAGCTGACGGTCGATTCTGATACGCCGAGCGAGGCATTTACGAACTCTGTTGTCGAAGGGGCTCTTGCCGAGCTTGACGAGGCTGGTGCTGATCGTGCGCGAGGGACGAGGAAGAAGACCATGAAAACGAAATGGATGAAAATCACGGTGTGGGCGGCGTCTATTCTGATCGTGTGCGGGGCGGTGATTGCGCTGATGTTTCCGCGGTTGAACAGGGTCCGGCAATATGCCTTCAAGGCCCCGGCGCTCGATACGCAGTTGCCGAGAGACAATTCTGACTCGGATCGAGGTCCGGCTGTGCCACGTACAGTTGTTCCCCCTGATACCGGCCAACCGGTTGGGGCGGCGGCGACGACCGAGCCGCAGAGTCACACCAGGTCGAAGCCTGCCGGTGCTCAAGCCAAGGATGTCGAGACTCTGGTGGCCAACTGGAAGCAGAAGGACTCTGTTCTTGCTGCCAACACTCCGCGTGGAGGGAGTGTTGGTGAGATGGCGGCCATTGACCCAAGTGCTGAGCCTGGCGCGGGCAGGCCTGGCATGGCGCACGGTGGTACGACGCCGCCGAACGGCGAAGATGTCGATGCAATGTTTTTCAAGAACTACGGGGTCAATCCGTTTGTCGACACCGAGGACGATCATCTTTCGACGTTCGCAACCGATGTCGATACGGGCAGCTACACAGTTGCGAGGGGATATCTGCTGGATGGGCACATGCCGCCCGAGGAGGCGATTCGTGTCGAGGAGTTCGTGAATTATTTCGAGTACGATTATCCGGCGCCGCAGGAGGATGTCTTTGCGGTGTATGCGGAGGCGGCGCCATGGACGTTCGGCGAGGGCCGCAAGAACAGCCACCTGTTGCGGCTGGGACTGAAGGCCATGCAGATCCGCGAGGAGGATCGCAAGCCGGCGGTGCTGACGTTTGTGATTGATATTTCGGGCTCGATGAACCGGGAGAATCGGCTGGGACTGGTCAAGCGGTCGCTTCGGCTGCTTATCGACCGACTCAGGCCCGAAGACCGGATCGGAATTGCGGTGTACGGCAGCCGGGGCAGGAAGGTCATGGACCACAGGAGCCTTGGGGAAAAGTCCGAGATTGTCGGGGCAATTGAGTCTTTGCGTTCGGGAGGTTCGACGTTTGCGGAAGAAGGGATTCGCATCGGATACGAGATGGCCGAGCAGGCGTTTCGCGACGGGCATATCAATCGGGTGATTATCTGTTCGGACGGCGTGGCTAACGTGGGTCGAACCGGGGCGGAGGAGATCTTGAAGATGATCAAATCGAAGGCGGATAAAGGTATCACGCTTTCGACCATCGGGTTCGGGATGGGCAACTACAACGACGTACTGATGGAGCGACTCGGCGACAAGGGCAACGGCTACTACGCGTATGTCGATACGATTGCCGAGGCCCGCAAGCTTTTCTGCGAGAACCTGACGGGGGCGCTGCAGGTGGTTGCGAGGGACGTCAAGGTGCAGGTCGATTTCAATCCTGAGGTGGTGCGCAGCTACCGGCTGATCGGTTATGAGAATCGCGACGTACCCGATGCGAAGTTCCGGGACGATACGTACGACGGAGGCGAGATGGGAGCGGGACATTCGACGACGGCTTTGTATGAGTTGAAGCTCTGGCCGGGCAAGGAAGGGCCGATAGCGACTACGTACGTTCGCTATAAAGACGCCGACACATTCGAGGCGACCGAATTCAACAGCACGTTCAGGACCGGCCAGGTGGTGGACGGATTTGCCAATGCGAGCAGGGAATTTCGTCTGGCGGCGCGAGTGGCGGAGTTTGCGGAAATCCTGCGGAAGAGCTACTGGGCGCGCGGTGCCGGGCTGGATGAGACGCTGGAGGCGGTGGGGCAACTGGCGGGAGAGTTCGGCGCGAATCCGGATGTGATCGAACTGGTTGGTCTGATATCCAACGCCAGGGGACTGAGCAGGCAGGAGGGGCCGGAAGCATCGGAAGACGGAACGACTGATGATATGTGAAGTTGGGATGCCGAAGAAACCGGTATGGCAATCGCCGTGAGAAGTGAATACCAACAAACGGCGAATGGGAAAGGGTAACGATGACGCGTAGAAGCTCTCTGCTATTGTTCCTGGCGGCGGTTTTCGTTTCGATTGCCGTCCAGAAGTCGTATGCTGCGTGGGTAGAACATCAGTTGACTCCCAAGAATGCAATGGGCGACTGGATATCCTTTGCAGTAAGAACAAAAGACGTTGAAGGCCTCAAGCAGTTTGATGTAACGGTCGAGATGAAGAAAAGGAAGATCTCGCCTGTCTTGACGGCGCGCCTTGATGTTTTTGACGGTAAGACACGAATCGCATCCGTCCCGGTTGACGGGATTCGCAAGGATGGCAAGGTCACCTATTGGTTTCGGATCGCACCGAGACTTATCGCCCATTCGAAATTTGAATTCGGCGAGCACGGCTATGCGCTCCAGAAAGATGTGCAAGGCGGTCCGGTAACCGATGAATGGGGACGCCTGAAATACATTGGTGCCCCGGGAGGGTCCGGCTACTGGTTCTATTTGGGCGACTTTGCCGATGCAGGGTAGCATGGGCGGCTGCTGATTGGCCTGCGAGGAAAGCCCCGGACCTGGTCCCGGCGGTAAGCTAGCGCATCCACAGGCACCGGCCGCATACCCGGAATTCCTTCTGTGATTGGACGATTGCGAGCACTGATGGAAACCGTTTGTTCGCGTGGAATAGGCCGGGCATGATTCAGCAAAAAGGCCGCGATTCACGCAGATACGGTCAAGATCGAAGCGAGAGGCCCGCTGGTTTGGCGGGTCTTTCTGCATGGCATTTCTGTCGGCTTGTTCTCAGGGTTGTACTCAATCGCGGCCGAGTTGTGGTGGGGCAGGGAGACTTGAGACATTTGCGGGCATCATGCCGTGGCGGGCGCTAATCGGCGAGGATGGGTCGGTAAGCTGCATCGATGGGGCGTTCGAGTGAGGAAGTGGGGGCAAAATTAATGATAAGCAAATTGACCGAAATGGCCGGATTTGGTACAATGAGAGGGATGTTTCGGGTGATTTGTGCGCTCATTATGTTGGAGCGGCATCACCCTGTGGCTGAGAGGGGTGACGGCAGGTTTCGTGAAGGAATTGGAAGATGCGCTTACGCTTTAGCCTGTTGGTTCCCGGTTTGTGTCTGGGAGTGCTTGGCGTGTGCGCTTCGGTGCGAGCCTGTCCGGTGGGGGATCTGAACGGGGACTGCAAGGTGGACTGGCGGGACCTGGAGTTGTTTGCCGGTCAATGGCTCGATTTGGGATGTGCGGGAGCGGGTTGTGCGGACTTCGACGGCGGTGGGAGTGTAGAGGGGAAGGATTTTGCCATATTGGCGAGCGACTGGCCGGGGGGCGGTGGGACGATCACCGTGGTCATCAACGAGTTTATGGCGAAGAACGATGGCGCATTTACCGATGAGCATGGCGACGATGATGACTGGATTGAGTTGTACAATTACGGTGACAGCCCGGTCGATGTTGGCGGCTTGTATTTGACGGACCGACTGACGGAGCCTCTGATGTGGCCAGTTCCGTCGGACGAGCCCGAGGTCACTACGATAGAGCCGGGCGGGTATCTGGTCATCTGGGCGGACGATGAGCCGTCTGAGGGGCCGCTTCATGCGAGCTTCAAACTTGGGGCCGATGGCGAGCAGGTAGGCCTGTTTCATCCCGGTGGGCAGGATATTGACAGCATTACGTTCGGCCCGCAGCAGGGCGACGTGTCATACGGCCGGTCGTCCGACGGGGCCGGTACATGGGAGACTTTTGCGTCACCGACGCCAGGCAGCTCGAATCAGGGCGAGGTTCCCCGGGTTGTGATTACGGAAATCATGTATCATCCGTATCACGCAGATAATGAGCCTGAGCCGACGGGCGAGGAGTATATTGAGTTGTACAACGCGGGGACGCGGGCAGTGAATCTGGCGGGTTGGCAGTTTACGGACGGTGTGTATTTCACGTTTGGTCAGGTGGGTATCGAGCCGGGTGCATATGTAGCGGTGGTTGCGGATGTCAATGCGTTTGCCGCGAAGTATCCCGGCGTCGAGAACTTCACGGGTGGCTGGACAAGCCGTCTGAACAACTCGGGGGAGCGGGTGGAACTGGTGGATGCGTCGGGTCTGCGAATGGATGTGGTTCACTACTGCGACCAGGGAGACTGGGCACAGCGGGAACTCGGCGGCGACGACCACGGCCATCGGGGCTGGGTATGGTCCGATGCGCACGACGGGGGCCGCAAGTCGCTGGAACTGATCTGCCTTGGGCTGTCGAACGAATACGGTCAGAACTGGACGGCGAGTCTTTCCGACGGCGGTTCGCCGGGGGCGGTGAATACACGGGCTTCGGCTGATGCGGCACCATTCATACTTGACGTCGAGCATTGGCCGTTGATCCCAGCGTCCGACGAGGCGGTAACGGTTACGGCTCGGATTCCGAGTGCGATGCGGTCGGCAGCGACGATGCATCTACATTATCGGGTCGATGCTTCAAAGTACGTTGGTGCGGATGTACTGCCGCATTATGAGGCCGAGAGTTATGCGGTTGTGGAGATGCTGGATGACGGAGGGCATAGCGACGGCGAAGCAGATGATGGCGTGTACGGTGCCGTTATCACGCCTCAAGCGAACCGTTCAGTGGTCGAGTTCTTCGTCGAAGCAGCCGGTGCGGGGTCGCTCAAGCGAACCTGGCCCGCCCCCAGCATGGTGGACGGTGCGGCCGAGCAGGTGACGAATGTGCTCTATCAGGTCGATTCGGCTTTCACCGGCGATCACTACTGGGAACCGGGAAGCCAGTCGGTCTATTACATTGTGATGACCGAGGCGGAACGCGGCGAACTGGAGGACATTGGCGACGGAGGCGATCCTTTCTTCGGGGAGGGCGCCAGTGATGCGCAGATGAACGCGACTTTCATCAGCATCGACGGCGCCGATTTGGAAGTTCGCTATCGGGTGGGCGTGCGCAACCGGGGCAACAGGACGCGGGTCGATCCACCGAACAACTATCGCATCAACTTTGTCAACGACGATCCGTGGAAGGACGTAACCGCACTGAACATCAACAGCAAGTATCCGCATCTGCAATTGATGGGCAGCGCGTTGTTTCAGATGGCCGGGATACCCGCACCCGATGCTATAGCGGTTCAGGTTCGGGTCAACGGCGATAATCTTGCGGCGGGCGACTACAGTCGCACGTACGGCTCGTACGTAGCGTTGGAGGTCTATGACAGCGACTGGGCGAAGCGTCATTTTCCGGAAGACGATGACGGCAACGCATATCGCTGCACGTATGCGAAACCGCCGGGCGGCGGAACGACCTATGCGGATTTGTATTACAAGCAGGATCCCGGGCAGATGCCCGAGCCGGCCGATTATCTGGAGAATTATCCGAAGCGGACGAATAACGCCAAGTATGATTACTCCGACCTGTTCGAGTTGATCGACACGCTCAACAACGACGAGATCAGCGACGCGAATTTCCTGTCGCAGGTCGGGCAGGTCGCCAATCTGCACATGTGGATGCGATATATGTCCGCCGATGCGCTGGCGGGAAATCGGGAGGGGGGATTGTACGAGGGCGAGGGGGACGATTATGCGATGTATCGCGGCGTGGAGGATCCGCGGTTCCGGTTGTTGCCGCACGATCTGGATACGTTGCTGGGCCAGGGAGATCATTCGTACGGGCCGGACTGGGAGATCGAGGGTTACAGCCGGGTGCGAGGCTTACGGCGTTTGTTCGATCAGGATGCGATATGGATGAGTTACTACGGTCAGTATCGGGAGTTGGCGGAGACGCTCTTCCGCCCGGAGGTATTCAATCCGCTGGTGGATCAGTTATTGGGCGACTGGGTATCGCAGTCAGAGATAGAAGGCAGCCGGGGGATAAAGCAGTTTCTGGCGGACCGCCTCAAAAGCGTCCTGTACGGCGGCTATCCCACTGCGGGCGATGAGCCGATGATTCCGCAGGAGTTCTCGATTGAAGGGCCGGCGGAAGCGAACGGTTATCCAGCGACGAACCAGCCTGTCGCAGCACTGTCAGGCCGTGCCGATGCGACTGCGACTGCGTCGGTTGCGGTCGGTGGGATGATTGTGGATCAATGGTCTCAGGAGGACGGGACGTGGTCAATAGGCGGGGTGCCTCTGAATCCGGGAATCAACCGGATATTCGTGGATACACATGACGAGCCAAATGCGGCAGGATCGCGCATTGAGCGGCATACTATGGATATCTGGTACGACGACGGCGATGTCGCCGATATTGCGGGAATGCCGGTTCAAGATACTGTTTTGGATGCTGCGTCCGGTCCGTGGCGGGTGAGCGGAAGTATGGTTGTCCCGGAGGGAGCAACGCTGACGATTGAGGCGGGTGCAACGTTATACTTCGAGCGGAGCGCGCAACTGGACGTGCGCGGGCGACTGGTGGCGGAAGGGACGGAATTCGAGCGGATTCGAATGACGCGCGAGCCGGGCTCTTCGGCCACGTGGAACGGCATAGATTTTGACAGCGACGCGGATAATCGACTGGCGTATGTGGATATGGAGTATGCCTCGGAGGGTAGTTCGATTCGCCTCAGTAATTCGCGGGTGTCGATCGACAATGTTACCTGGGCCGGTACGAACGGGACGATTCTGAGCATCAGCAGCAGTTCGGTTGTTGTGCGCAACAGCGTTTTTCCGTCCACGACGGCGCAGGCGGTCTCAGGGCATCGCGCACTGGGGTCCGACCCCTATATCCTTTTTGAAAACAATGTTTTCGGCGTTTGCACGGGACACAAGCAGGACGTTCTGGATTTCTCTACCAGCGGTGCGGACGTCATGCCTCGATTCATCGGCAATGTATTCCTTGGCGGGGGCGATGATGCGCTCGATCTGGACGGGACCAGTGCTTATGTAGAAGGCAATACGTTCATGAATTTCCATCGGAACTTCAGTTCGCTCGATGGGGAGTCTTATGCCGTCACCTCCGGCTACGACGCGGGGCACAGTTCGAATCACGTTATCGTTCGGAACCTGTTTATCGACTGCGACAATGCGGCGCTGGTGAAGGATCGATCCTGGATTCGGTTCGAGCACAACACGGTCGTGCGATGCACAGGTGCGGCGATCAACTTCGATGAACCGCAGGAGGACGGCATTGATCCCGGGATTGGGGCGTATATCGACGGTTGCATTTTCTATGAGACGCCCGTGCCTTTGGCGCATTACTATGTGGATGATGCGACGTGGGGCACGACGGATATTGCCGTTCATCGGAGCATGATTGGCGTGGATTGGCATGATCTGGGGGTCGGCAATATTGACTGTGAGCCGACGTTTGTCGATCCGAACGATGATTATCACTTGATGCCGGGTTCGGGCGGCACCGGCGTCGGGGCGTACGGACTGGATATGGGGGCATATGTGCCGGCCGGGGCAGCAGTATGCGGCGAGCCCGATCCTGTGACTTATAGCCCGGAAGCGACTTTGATGGTCGGCGGGCCGGGGATTGCGAGTTATAAGTATGCGGTAAACGATCCGAACGGCCCGTGGAGCGAAGAGATTTCGGTTGGAACACCGATTGAGTTGGCCGGGTTAATGCATGGACAGTCCTATAGAGTGCATGTGATCGGCAAGAATGCGGCGGGGCAGTGGCAGAGCGAGGATACAGCCGCGGTGTCGGGGACGTGGGTGGTTGACGCTGCATATGCGGCATTGCGTATCAATGAGGTGCTTGCTCACACGCATGAATCGGAGCCCGACCTGATCGAACTATACTACGACGGCCGGGAACCGCTGGACCTGACCGGGATGAGTCTGACGGACGATCCCGGCGAGCCGTGGAAGTTCGTCTTCAGTGATTCGTCAGTGAATGACCCGGTGGTCGAGTCGGGCGGGTATGTTGTGCTGTACGGCGATTTGGAGACACAAATGCCGAGGCACCTTGGTTTTGCTCTGTCGGCTGACGGCGAAGGATTGTATCTGTTCGATAAGCCGAAAAACGGCGGGGCGTTGCTCGATTCGGTGGAATTCGGGCCGCAGATCAGGGGCTATTCGGTCGGTCGTACAGGCCGGGGCGGTCGCTGGGGTTTGACAAAGCCTTCTTTCGGAGCGGCCAATGTCGTTGCTGCTCTCGGCGACGTGCGGGACCTGAGGATCAATGAGTGGTTCGCCGATGGGCGGGTGTTGCTTGCCGAGGATTTTATCGAAATCTACAACCGGGGCAAGTTGCCCGTCGATTTGAGCGGGCTTTACCTGACCGACAATCCGATTACCCAGCCCAAGAAGAGTGCTCTCGGGCCCTTGAGCTTCATCGATCCGGATGGCTACTGCGCGTTCATGGCCGATGATTCGGATGATCCGGGGCATCTTGGTTTCCGGCTGTCGCCCGATAGGGAATTGTTGGCACTGTTCGATCCGAATCTGGGGGAGATTGACAAGGTTCTATATGGTCCACAGACAACGGATATTTCTCAGGGAAGGTCGCCGGATGGTGCTGTGACGTACCGTTTCTTCGACCTGCCAACGCCGGGCATTGGCAATGGCGTTTCGCCCGAGGTGCTGGTCGAGAGAGTAATACTCGTTGCGGAGGCAGCCGACAAGCGGGTACTCATACCTGATTCGGAGGATGCTGCGGATGCGAACTGGCTTGACGACATGGATTTCGATGATACGGATTGGGTTCTGTGCTCCGAGGGCCCGGGCGGGATCGGGTACGAGCGCAGCAGCGGGTACGAGGATTTGCTGAGTCTGGATGTCGAGTCCACTATGTACGACGGGGCGACCGGATGCTACGTCCGGATACCGTTTGATTTCGAAGGGGTGGATGTTTCCGAGTTGACGGAACTCGTACTCAAAGTGCGATACGATGACGGCTTCGTCGCCTATCTCAACGGGGTGGAAATAGGGCGGCGCAATTTCACGGGTGCTCCGCAGTGGGACAGCGAGGCGGATGGGAACCACGAAGCCGATGGCGACGCCTTCGATGCGTATGTGGATATGCTGGCGTTTAGCGACAAATTACAGGCCGGGGAGAATCTGTTAGCGATCCACGGTCTCAATGTTTCGGACACCAGTTCAGATTTCGTTATCTCGGTCGAACTCGAGGGTGCTGTTGAGAAAGTCGTCAATCTCGATGATCCTTACGCTTCAGCGCGGGCGATTCGAGACGGTCTGCGCATCAGCGAATTGATGTATAATGCGCCAGCCGGGAGCGATTATGATTATGTTGAGCTGGTGAATACCGGGGATGTCCCGCTGGATGTCAACGGCGTGCGTTTCACGGAGGGCGTTGCGTTCACGTTCGGATTGGACGTACTGGCTCCGGGCGAGCGGATTGTCGTTGTCAGTGATGCCGGAGCGTTTGAGGATGAATATGGTTCGGCGAGTCGAATAGCGGGCGAGTACACGGGCAACTTCAATAACGGAGGCGAGCAGGTTGTACTGGCTTTGCCTGTCCCGTTCGAGGCGGCCATTATGCGTTTTGAATACAGCGAATTGTGGTATCCGGATACCGACGGTCGCGGGCAGTCGCTGACCATCGAGAATGTGTATGCGCATCCGGCGGCATGGGATGCAAAGAGTGGCTGGCGTGCGGCTGTGCCGACGCCGGGCAATTGATAATAACAGCGTCGGGCCGTTCGAAGCGGCCTGATTGGACGTTCGTATACAGGCAGCGGGCCGATATGGCGGCATATGAAGAAGCCGTCGTCCCCAGCCATGCTGTACGGTGACTCGTATTGCCGAAGAATGGTTCATATGTTGGATAGAAGCAACAAGAAGAAATCCTTAGCGTGTCGCCGCCTGCAACTGATCGGTCTTGTTGTGGGGGTGCTTGGCGTGTGCGCTTCGGTGCGAGCCTGTCCGGTGGGGGATCTGAACGGGGACTGCAAGGTGGACTGGCGGGACCTCGAGTTGTTTGCCGGTCAATGGCTCGATGCGGGATGTGCGGGAGCGGGCTGCGCCGATTTCGACGGCACAGCCGCTGTGTCGTTCGGGGACTTCGCATATCTTGCAGCGAGCTGGCTCGATGAATCACATGAGATCACTGTGGTTATCAATGAGTTTATGGCCAGCAACACCGGTTCATTCGTGGACGAGCACGGCGACAGTGAGGACTGGATAGAGCTTTACAACTACGGGGCATGGCCTGTGGATGTGGGCGGGCTTTATCTGGCGGACCGTATCGGTACGGGGTCGTTGTGGAGGATTCCTGGGAATGTGCCTGCGACGACGATCATTCAGCCCGGCGGGTTTCTGGTGATATGGGCCGATGATGAGATTGGCGAGGGGCCTCTGCATGCCTCGTTCAAGCTGGCGGCGGGCGGCGAGCAGATCGGTCTGTATGATTCGGGGCAGATGCTGCTGGACAGCGTATTCTTCGGGCCGCAGGGAGCGGATCATTCATACGGGCGGTATCCGGACGGAGACGACTGGCGAGTTTTCGAAACGCCGACGCCCGGAGCGTCCAATCAACTGGAAGCCCCGAACATAATCATATCCGAACTGATGTACCATCCGGGGCACGAAGCGAATGCGCCAGAACCGGCGGATCTGGAGTATATCGAGTTGTATAACGCCGGTGCCGAGGCGGTAGATATGACGGGTTGGCGATTTGCCGACGGTGTGGAGTTTACGTTTGGAGAAATGGAAATCGCTGCAGGCGCATACCTGATTGTTGCTGCGGATGTGAATGCGTTCGAAGCGAGATATCCGGAGGTGGCGAATGTGACAGGCGGTTGGAGCGGCCGGCTGAGCAACTCCGGCGAGATGGTGGAGTTGGTGGATGGTGCGGGTGTCCGCATGGATTTCGTGGAATACGCCGATCAGGGGGATTGGGCGGTCCGCCGACTCGGGCCGGAAGATTACGGACACCGGGGCTGGATGTGGTCCGATGATCACGACGGGCGCGGCAAATCGCTGGAGCTTGTTAATCCGGCCATGCCCAATGAATATGCACATAACTGGGGTGTGAGCGACAGTAACGACGGAACGCCGGGCGTGCCGAATCCGAACGGTTCGTCCGATGTGGCGCCGTTGATAGCGAATGTCGGCCACTATCCCGTTGTGCCGGGTCCCAACGACAGCGTGACGGTCACCGCCGAAATCAGAGATGAAGTGCCGGCCGGGGTGTTGGCGAGATTGTATTATCGTGCGGATGAGTCTGAATACACGGACAGCGACGTGTATGCATACTACGACGCCAACAGCTACATGTCCGTCGCCATGTATGACGACGGGGCACACGGCGACGGAGCCTCCGGTGACGGAGTGTATGGCGGGGTCATACCTCCGCACGCGGACGGACAGATCATTGAGTTCTTTATCGAGGCCGTAGATGGACAGGCTCAGGGGCGAACGTGGCCTGCTCCGAGTGTAGTGGACGGTATTGCGGAGCAGGTGACTAACGCCCTGTACCAGGTGGACGGGAGCTTCGACCATGACGTGTACTGGGATCCGGAGAGCCAACCGATTTACTACCTGGTTATGACGCAGGCGGAGAAGGACCGGTTGCTGGATATCGGCGATCGGGAAGGGGGCGAGTACAACAGCAACGCGCAGATGAATGCGACGTTTATCAGTGTTGACGGTGTGGATATAAAGGTTCGCTACAACGCGGGCATTCGCAATCGCGGCCACGGCTCGCGGAACGATCCGCCCAACAACTATCGCGTGAACTTCGTACACGGCCGGCCCTGGAAGGGTGTTACGGCGATTAATCTGAACACGAAGTTCACGTATCTGCAGAAGGCCGGCAATGCATTGTTTGCTTTGGCGGGGGTTCCCCAACCGGTCGTCAATGCGGTGCAGGTGCGCGTCAACGGAGAGAATCTGGCGGTGGCGAGCACGGAGATGTACGGCTCGTACGCGCATGCGGAGGTCGTCGACGGCGACTTTGCCGAGCACCATTTTCCGGATGACGACGGGGGCAATGCGTACAAATGCATGCGGGATGCGGGTCCGGCTGACTTCCGCTATCTGGGCGACGATTCCGAAGCGTATGCGTTGAGCTATTTGAAGCAAACCAACGAGGCGCAGCGCGACTGGTCGGATATCATCGATTTGTGCTATGTGATGTCGAATGTTCCGGACAGCAATTTCGTCAAGGCACTGAATCGGGTGATCAACGTGGAGCAGTGGCTCAAGGTCCTGGCCATCAATGCGCTGCTGGACAACAACGAGACGTCCATCGCCAACGGCTACGGCGACGATTACTTCCTGTATCGAGGAATCAAGGACCCGAGATTCATTTTGATCCAGCATGATCTGGACTCGATCTTCGGCTTCAACGGAAGCAATCCGACGCGCGGTATTTTTCGAGCGACTGGAATGCCGGCGATGAAGCGGTTTCTCGAGCATCCGCAGATTACTCCGCGGTATTACTATCATTTGCGCAACCAACTGGAGACCACCTTCTCGGCGGAGCAGCTCGAGCCGGCTCTCGATCAGTTGCTCGGCGATTTCGTGCCGAACACGGTAATCCGTCAAATGCTGGACTTCATGGAGGTGCGGAGGCCGCACGTTTTGTCGCTTGTTCCCGATGAACTGGTCGTTGATACGGATGAGTTGGTCGTTATGGATGCGAACGTATTTCTGACCGATGTCAATGTCATTCACCTGAGCGGTTGGGCCGATGCGGTCGAGACTCGTTCGGTGCTCGTCGGCGGCAAGTCCGCCACATGGGGGCCGCTGGACGGGGCGTGGACGACGCGGCAGGCGAGCGACGTGCAGAGCGATATTCTGATAAGCAGAGGAGCGAAGTGGAAGTACTTCGATCAGTATACGGACCTGGGGCCGGATTGGTATGTGAGCATCGATGATGCTCTGTGGCCTTCCGGTCGGGCGGAACTGGGCTATGGCGACGATGGGAACAATCGACCTGAGGTGACGACGATCGGATATGCGGACACAGATCCGTGCGGCGTGGGGGAACAGCGGAATATCACGACGTACTTCACGCGTTCTTTCGATATGAACGACGTATCGAAGTATGCGCGGCTTTCACTGCGAATTCTCAGAGACGACGGCGCCGTGGTCTATCTCAACGGCGTGGAGATCGCACGGAGCAACATGGATGACGGCGCTGTTGGTTTCAACACACCTGCCGCATCGAACGTTGCCGGTGCGGCGGCTGAGACGGCCTATTACGGCGGAGCGGTCCTTTCGGACGACGATGATTTTACGAATATTGACGCAGGGTTACTGTACGAGGGCGTCAACAGGATTGCGGTTGAGATTCATCAATATCGGCCGAGCAGTCCGGATATCAGCTTCGATCTCGAACTGCGCGGCATCCTTCGCCAGGAACCGGCAGCGGGCGGAGTCGTGCTGAATCCCGGGTACAATCGCATCCTTATCGAGACGCTCGACGGACCGGCGGGGTCGGGTGATGTGCTCGAGCAGACGTCCGTTGACGTATACTATGAAGACGGTGACGTGGCGGAGATCGCCGGGACGATTGCCGGCCATGTTGTTCTGGATGCTGCTTCGGGGCCCTGGCGCGTAACAAGTGATGTGATTGTCGTCGACGGCGGGCTTTTGGAAATCCAGGCGGGTACGACCGTTCTGTTCGCAGATGGTACGGGTTTAACGGTGGGGCAGGGCGGGCGGTTGCTCGCAGAGGGGACACGCTACCGCCACATTCGGATGACTCGCATGATCGAAAGCGAAGGCACTTGGTCCGGCATACTTCTGGATGGCACGCAGCAGGACAATCGTCTGAGATGGGTTGATATCGAGTACGCCGACAATTCTCACGGTACGCTGGATATTCAGCATGCGAAGATCCGGGTGGAAAGCGTAACGTGGGCGCACACAAATTCTGCGATTCTCAACGCGGATCATCCGAGTGCGACTATCGAAAACGCCGTCTTTCCTTCTATTACAAATGCCGAACCGGTGCACGGGGTGGGTCTCAGCGGGGATGAGTACCTTGTGTTCAGGGGGTGCACTTTTGGCGGGACCAGTGGATATAACGACATCATAGATTTCACCGATTGCCAGAGGCCGGGTCCCATTATCGAATTCTATGACAATGTCTTTTTGGGGGGCGGGGATGACGGGCCGGATCTCGACGGCGCTGATGCTCACATCGAAGGCAATGTGTTTGCCAACTTCCGGCAGGATCATACGGGCAGCAGCACGTCCAATATCATCGCAACCGGGCGGGGTGGCGGCAATCCTTCGCAGGTTGTCGCGGTTCGCAACATTTTTATGAACAGCGACCACGGAATCCTGCTGACGGAAGACAGTTTTCTGACGGCCCAGAACAATCTGTTTGTCGGCATGGACACGGCGGCGATCAGTTTCGGCGAACCCGACCGCGGGCGCGATCCGGGGCGGGGCGCGATGCTGGAGGGCAACATCTTCTGGAACAACGGCGGCGAATTTCAGCATTTCTTCGAAGAGCCGAATCCTCAATATGGGCCACAGGAACTGTCCGTCTATCGCAATGTCATTCCGTCGATCTGGCACGAGTACGGCGCAGGGAATGTGGATGCGGCCCCCGTGTTTGTCGATCCGAACGGCGATTATCGCCTGATTTCGGGCTCGGCCGGGAAGATGGCCGGTGCATGGGGTTTGGACATGGGGCCTTTCGTTCGGTCGGGAGCGGCGATCAGCGGGGAACCGGCTCCGGTGACATGGAGAACCGACGCCACACTAACGGTTGGCGGTCCGGGCATCACCCACTACAGATACTCGGTGAACGGTGCGAGCGGGCCGTGGAGCCCGCAATGGCCTGTGGACAAGCCTATCGAACTTGCAGGTCTGACCGACGGCGAGTCGTACACGGTGTACGCAATAGGACGGAACTCGGCCGGGCGGTGGCAGCGTGAGGACGATGCGAAGGCTTCGCGAACATGGAAGGTTGATGCATCCTATCGGCGTCTGCGAATCAATGAAATCCTGGCGCACACGCATGAGGGGCAGGCCGACATGATCGAGTTGTATTACGACGGTGCGGCACCGTTGGATTTGACCGGCATGAGCCTGACGGACGATCCGGGCGATCGCACCAGATTTGTTTTCCATCGCTACACCGTGACCGATCCCGTAATGACCGCGGGTAGCTATATGGTGCTCTACGCCGATACAGCCACTCAGGGTAAAGACCACGTAGGATTCGCATTGTCAGGCGCCGGCGAGGGGCTGTACCTGTATGATAAGCCCAGCAATGGAGGTTTGTTGCTGGACTCGGTTACGTTCGGCCCGCAGATCAACGACTACTCTATAGGCCGGACCGGTTTTGACGGCCGCTGGAAACTGACGGAACCGACGTTCGGGGCGGCAAATATCGTCCAACCGCTCGGCGATGCAAGGGATCTGAAGATCAATGAGTGGTTCACGAACGGCGACATTCTGCTGGAGAATGATTTCATCGAGATTCACAACCCATCTTCGCTGCCGGTTGATCTGAGCGCGTTAAGTCTGACGGATGATCCGGTGGGCCGGCCGGATAGATGCACGCTCGGGCCGCTGAGTTTCGTCGAGGCGAATGGCTATGCGGTTTTTGTTGCGGACGGTGGTACCGAGTCGGGCCATTTGTCATTTAAGCTCTCGTCGAACAGCGGGCTGATCGGGTTATTCGACGCCGACTCTGCCGAGGTAGATCAGGTTATTTATGGTCCGCAGACGACGGATGTTGCGTATGGGCGCACGCCGGACGGCCAGGACAGTTTTGCTTTCTTCGAGTTACCCACACCCGGGGCGGCAAACGGTGCGGCACTGGACGCAACGGTTACGGAGATCACGCTGAGTCCGGAATTCGCAGATAAGCGTGCGATTGTGCCGGTATCTGCTGACGCGGTGGGTGCGGACTGGTTGAGTGATCCGGAGTTCGATGATGTCGGCTGGTTGCTGTGTCAGGGGGCGCCCGGCGGAGTGGGCTACGAACGCAGTTTCGGCTACGGCGATATGATCAGTCTGGATGTCGAAGCACAGATGTACGGAGACAACGCGAGTTGTTATGTGAGGATTCCGTTTGTTGTCGACGCGAATGATCTTGCGGATATGATCGAACTGGTTTTGGCGGTTCGATATGACGATGGATTCGTTGCGTATCTAAATGGAGTCGAGATAGCCAGGCGCAATTTTGGGGGGATTCCCCGATGGGATTCGGATGCTGACGGCGGGCACGAGGCCGGTGCCGGCAATTTCGATGAGTACATCGATGTCAGTGCCTATATCGATGTATTGCAGACAGGTGAGAATCTGCTGGCTATTCATGCGATGAACAGCACACCAAACAGTTCTGATTTTCTTGTTTCGGCCGAACTGAAGGCGTCAAGGGTGGAGACGAACAGCCAGGAGTACCCGCATTTGCAGTCGCTCGAACTGCTGCACGGTCTGCGGATTACTGAGATCATGTATAACGCTCAGGCCGGCAGTTCATACGATTATATTGAGTTTTCCAATGTTGGTGATGTACCGCTGGATGTCAACGGTGTCCGGGTCAGCGGCGGAATTGATTTCGTTTTTGGTTCGGACGTGTTGGAACCGGGGCAGTGCATCGTTGCAGTCCGCGATGCTTCGGCATTCCGTTCGGAGTACGGCTCAGTCCCTTCCATTGCGGGAGAATACGCGGGGAACCTGAGCAATGGGGGCGAACAGCTTGTGCTATTGCTTCCGGTTCCACTGGACGTCGCAATCCTGCGTTTCGAGTACAGCGATCAATGGCATCCCTCAACGGACGGCGGCGGGCGGTCTCTGGTCATTCGCAATGGATTGTTTCAACGCAGCGCATGGAGGTTCGAGGAGAGTTGGCAGGCTGAGTTGCCGTCGCCCGGCGATTACTGAGCGGGCTATCGTCATTCCGTTCCAGCACGGCCTGGCAAACGGCGACTATCGGGCCTGAAAATCGTCTATCACGCCACCAACCGCAGTTCTGGGCCGCAATCCGCACCTCCTGCGCGAACACGCCATGTAGAAAGCCTGTATGTTCTGATCGAGCGCCATGTGATGAACAGGTTTTTGTTTGTCCTTCTTGCCCGATTATAGCGCATTGCGTTTGATCGGTCTTTTCGTTAGTATCGGTGCGTCAATTAGCATGCGTTTGTGTGGGGACCGAAATTGAATACATCGGCAATCAAGGCAATCTTGGCAGTAGCGGTTGTGGGAACTATTGGGGTGGTCGTTGCGCTGTTGTTTCGAGGCAGTCGTGACGGCGCGAGCGATGCGAACAGGCCGGAGGTTGCCGGGCAGTCGCCTGTTGATACAGCGGAGGCAGATGTGGACTGGCCCATGTTTCACGGGGACCCGCATTTGTCGGGCAGGGCCGGGGGCACGCTTGCGGACCGGCTGGAGTTGGCCTGGAGATTCGAGACAACCGGAGCGGTTACTGCGGCACCTGTTATCGAGGCCGGCGTAGTGTACGTCGGTTCAGCCGATGCGAACGTTTATGCGATAGACCTGGAGACGGGCGAACAGAAATGGGCGACCGGGACTGGTGATGCGATTGAGGCGCCGGCGTGCGTGGTTGAAGATTCGGTTTATGTCGGGGCGGCAGATGGGCTTTTGTATGCGCTGAACAAGGCAGATGGAGCCGTGCGCTGGACGTACGAAACAGACGGGCAGATTGTCGGCGGGACCAACCGGACGACGTCGCCGGATGGCGAACGGACCTGGATACTTGTAGGCAGTTACGACAGCCTGCTGCACTGCGTCGACGCCGAGACGGGCAAGGCGGTGTGGACATATGAAACGGACAACTACGTGAATGGAACGCCGGCGATCGACAACGGCAAGGCGGTCTTCGGCGGTTGCGATGCTTTGATTCACGTTGTTGCTCTGGCCGACGGCAACGAGGTCAGGAGCATCGATTCGGGGGCGTATATCGCCGGATCGGGCGCCTACATCGAGGGACAGATGTATGTGGGCAATTACGGAGGCGTGTTTCTAAGGGCCGACACCGGCGCCGGGAAGATCGCATGGGAGTACGGGGATGAGGAATCGGCTATTCTGTCGTCGCCGGCGGTCGCGAAGGACGTGGTTGTTTTCGGCGCCCGGGACGGGAACGTGCATTGCGTCCGCCGTGACAACGGAAAGCCCGTGTGGAAGTTCAAGACGCTCGATGAGGTGGACAGTTCGCCCGCGATTTGCCAGGACAAAGTGATTGTGGGTTCCAAGGACGGTCGCCTGTATTCGATACGTTTGACCGACGGGAGCGAACTCTGGTCCTATGAGATCGGTCAACCCGTGACATCTTCGCCGGCAATCTCGCGGGGAATGGTCGTCATCGGCAGCGAAGACAACTACGTGTATGCATTCGGCAAGCCCCTCGGGGGGCGGGACAGGGGACAGTGAAAATCGTACAAATAACGCCGGGTTCGGGCGACAATTTCTACTGCGAGAACTGCCTGCGCGATTTGCACATGGTTCGAGCCATGCGCGCTCTCGGGCATGATGTGATGATGGTGCCGTTGTATCTTCCGCTCCAGGCGGAGCAGATGGAGTCTGTTGCGGATGCCCCGATTTTCTACGGCGGGGTCAACGTGTATCTGCAGCAGAAAGCGTCGCTGTTTCGCAAGACGCCTCGCTGGCTGGACAGCGTGTTCGATTCCCCGAGGCTGCTGTCGTGGGTATCCAAAATGGCCGGCATGACGAGCCCGAAAGACCTGGGGGAAACGACGCTCTCGATGCTCAAGGGCGAGAACGGCAGGCAGGACAAGGAGTTGGGCCGACTGGTGACGTGGCTGGGCGAACGGGCAGAGAGGCCCGATCTCATCTGCCTGTCAAATGCGCTGCTGGTGGGCCTTGCCCGGCGAATCAAAGAGGAACTGGATGTGCCGCTTGCGTGTCTGTTGCAGGATGAGGATGGTTTCCTGGACGGTTTGATGTCGCCTTATGGCGAGCAGGCATGGTCGGAGGTCATCGAGAGGGTGAAAGATATCGACGGCTTTGTCTCGGTGAGCAAGTACTACGCCGATGTGATGGAGAAGAGGTTGCAGTTGTCCCGCGATCGCGTGCACGTCGTTCACGTCGGGATCGCGACCGACGATTACGCGGTGCAGCAGAAGCGGCCCGAACAGCCCACCATAGGCTTTCTATCCCGCATGTGCGAGGCGAAAGGGCTGGACACTCTGGTAGAGGCATTCATTGCGCTCAAGCAAACGGACGGGTTGCAGGATGCAAGGCTGCGGATTGCGGGCGGCAGGCTTGGCGATGACGCATTTATAGAGAAGCTGAAGGCGCGGTTGCAGTCGAGTGGATTGCTCGATGACGTTGATTTTCTGCCGGAGTTCGGCCAGGAGGAGCGGCTGGCCTTCCTGCGGACGCTGTCTGTGCTTTCGGTTCCCGAGCGCGACCCGGTGGCGTACGGCCTGTATGTGCTCGAAGCACTGGCGAGCGGTGTTCCGGTCGTGCAGCCGGACAGCGGCGTATTTCCCGAACTGATCGAGGCAACCGGCGGCGGCCTGCTCTGCAAGCCAAACGATGCCAGTGCGCTGGCGGAGAACATCGAACGCATCTTGTTGGACGAGGACTTATCCAGGGATTTAAGCCGGCGCGGCAGGGCCGGCGTGGTAGACCATTTCGACATCGCAAATACGTCGAAGGCGTTAATAGCAGTGTATGAACGGATTGTGCAAAGCCATCCATCGAGGCTGAAATGATTGAACTGCGAAACGTATCCAAGGTGTATGAATCGCCGACCGGCGAACAGGCCACGCCCGTCCTTGAGGATATATCGTTGAAGCTGGAGCAGGGCAGGAGTCTGGCGGTCGTCGGGCCTTCCGGCTGCGGTAAGAGCACGCTGCTGAACATCATCGGGGCGCTGGATTACCCGACCAGCGGCAAGGTTATCTTCGAGGGTGAGGACCTGGCTGCGATGGATGAACGTCAGCTTGCGCGATTGCGCAATCGTAAGATCGGATTTGTCTTCCAGATGCATCATTTGCTGCCGCAGTGCACGGTTCTGGAAAACGTGCTGGTCCCGACGCTGGCCTCGAAAGGCTCTGCATCCGGGGACGGGTCGCGCGAGCGTGCAGTCGGTCTGCTCGAACGGGTAGGATTGGCAAAGCACATGGACTTCAGGCCGGGCCAGCTTTCGGGTGGTCAGCGTCAGCGGGTTGCGGTTGTCCGAGCGCTCATAAACGAACCCAATGTCCTGCTGGCCGATGAACCCACCGGTTCGCTCGACCGGGCGGCGTCGGACAACGTGGCCGATCTGCTGGTCGAGCTGAACCGCGAAGAGAAGGTGACGCTGATTGTCGTTACGCATGCGAAAAGCCTTGCCGAGCGAGTCGGCGATGCGATCGAACTTCGGGACGGTCGTCTGGAAGGGGGGAGCGACTGATGGGTTTGCTCCAGCTTGTCAAGCGGACCGTGTTTTTTTACTGGCGGACGAATCTCGGCGTTCTGCTGACCGTCGTTGTCAGTGCGGCAGTGCTGACCGGCGCGCTGGCAATCGGCGACTCGATTCACCACAGTCTGATCATGATGGTCAAGGCGCGGCTGGGTGACGTGGATCATGCACTGGTTGCGCGAGGTCGGTTCTTCAGGGAGGCTTTGGCCGATGATCTTTCGAGCAGTCTCGACGGACGGGTCGCGCCGCTGCTGCACGTACGCGGCATGATCGCGAGCGGCGACGGTTCCGATCGCGCCAACCGCATCGAGATATACGGGGTGGATGATCGTTTCTATGCGGTCGGCCCGGGGCCGGATCTGTTTGCCGGCGGCCGGGAGGGAGTCGTGCTCAATACCAAACTGGCCGATCGCATCGCAGTGGAGGCGGGCGACGATGTGGTGCTTCGTATGGAACAGCCGGGGCAGATGTCCAGGGATTTGCCTCTGACCCCCGATACCGGACTTTCGACGGCGTTTCGACTGCCGGTGAAAGCGGTGGCATCTGCAGGCGAGTTCGGCCGCTTTAACCTGCAGGCCAATCAGATCGCGCCGCTTAACGCCTTTGTGCCATTGCAGTGGTTGCAGCAGCAGTTGGGCCGTGAGCGGCAGGCCAACGTTCTTCTGGCGGCAGGCAAGGGCGATCAATCGATTTCGGTTGACGCCCTCGACGACGGGATCAGGGATCAGTGGCAGTTGGCGGATGCCGAACTTGAATTGCGCCGGCTTGACCGGCGGGACGTGTTCGAACTGCGGAGCAAACGCGTATTCATTGGTGATTCGGTCGCGGATGCGGCCCTTGATATGCAGGACGGTGCTCAGGCGATTCTGACGTACTTCGTGAACAGCATCACGGCCGGCGAGCAGGCGACTCCTTTTTCCATGGTGGCGGGTTTGACGCCCGCGGACGATCCGAATGCCCTCGTTCAGACCGAGATGACGGACGATGAAATCGTTGTCAATCAGTGGCTTGCGGATGATTTGGGAGTCCGTGAGGGTGAACGGGTGGAAATGGTTTACTACGTTCTTGGTTCGATGCGTGAACTGATCGAGGCCAGGAGGAGTTTCAAGGTTCGTTCCGTCGTGCCACTGGCAGGACCGGCGCTCGACCCGAATCTGATGCCCGACTTTCCGGGCCTGGCCGATGCGGAGAATTGCCGCGACTGGGATTCGGGCATACCGATCGATTTGGATCGCATCAGAGATAAGGACGAAGACTACTGGGACCAGTACCGCGGCACACCCAAGGCATTTGTGACACTTAATGCCGCTGAGGCGATGTGGGCCAATCGATATGGGAGTCTCACCGCGGTACGCTATCCGGCAGGAGCCACTTCACGCGATTCTATTGCGGAAAGCCTGCTCGATCAGATTGATCCTGCAACGATGGGTTTGTTTTTTCGACCGGTTCGCGAACAGGGAATGCAGGCCGGGGGCGGTTCAACGGACTTTACGCAGCTTTTTGTAGGTTTGAGTGTCTTTCTGGTAGTGGCCGCAGTGCTGCTTACGGGTCTGGTTTTCGTTTTCGGCGTGGAAAGCCGCGCCGAGCAAATCGGCATGTTAAAAGCGTTTGGATTGTCGCCGCGACAACTCAAGCTGCTGTTCTGCACCGAAGGGATGGTTTTGTCTGTCATCGGATCGGCGGTCGGAGCGCTGGCGGGACTGCTGTATGCAGACGTAATGATCTATGCGTTGACTACCGTCTGGAGCGGGGCGATAGCGGGATCTCAGATCGCGTTCCACATTGATACGATTACCCTGTTTCAGGGGCCCGCCATAGCGGTTCTGGTCTCGCTGGGGGCGATGTATTTGGCGCTGCGTAAGCAGGTTACCAGGTCTGCACGAGAACTTCTGGCCGGCCAGCTCGAAATGCAGGGGGCGGCATCACCTGGCCGGTCGCGAGGAAGATATGCACCTGCGATAGCGGTCATTGGAGTTCTTGGGGCAGTCGGTGTGCTGCTCGGATTCGGTGGGGGTGACAGCGGTGCGGCTTCAGGAGCGTTCTTCGGAGCAGGGGCGTTACTCTTGATTTCGGGGCTGGCGATTACGCATGCCATCCTGACGAGGCTGCGAGCCCGATATGCGCGTCCTCTCGTTTCGCTTGCGGGGCTGGGTATTCGCAACACGAGCAGGCGGACCGGGCGAAGCGTGGCTGTTGTGGCGTTGCTGGCCTGCGGCATATTTCTGACCATTGCTGTCGGAGCGAATCGCAAGGACCCGGTCGGGCAGATCCTCAAACGTGATTCCGGTACCGGGGGGTTCGCTCTTTATGGAGAATCGTCGCTACCGGTCATTCACGATCTAAATGACGATGATACGCGAGCGGAACTGGGCTTCGATGATGAGGTGCTGCAAGGCGTGCGGGTTGTGCAGATGCGGCTGCGGGAGGGGGATGATGCGAGTTGCTTCAATTTGAATCGTGCTCAGGTTCCCCCTTTGTTCGGCGTCAAAACGGAGGAACTGGCGGAGCGAGGCGCGTTTGTTTTCAGGGATATGGCCGAACCGTTCGATATCGAAGACGGCTGGAGCGTGCTGGAAGAAGATGTGGGGAGCGATGTGGTTCCGGCTGTGGGCGATTACGCGACTGTGTACTGGGCACTCGGGAAATCGCTCGGCGATGAGATCGAATTGGCGGATGAAGAGGGGCGTTCTTTTCGCGTCCGCATTGTGGGAATGCTGAAGAATTCGATACTGCAGGGCGGCCTGGTGATCAGTGAAGACGATTTCGTTGAGCGGTATCCCTCAGAGGAAGGTTACCGAATTCTGCTGATAGACGCCCCGGAAGAGCGGATAGAAGCGGTGGCAGGTGCTTTTCGACGCCGTATGGTGGACTACGGTCTTTCGATTACTGATACCAGGCAAAGACTAGCCGAATTCAGCACGGTCCAGAATATGTATCTCTCTATATTCCAGACACTTGGCGGCCTTTCGCTCGTTCTCGGCAGCATCGGGCTGGGGCTGGTGGTCCTGCGTAATATACTTGAAAGACGCGGCGAACTTGGTATGCTACAAGCCGTAGGTTTCGACAAAGATACCCTTAAACGCATGGTTTTCTACGAACATTGGGGGCTTATGTTGGCTGGATTGGTTTGCGGTCTGGTAGCGGCGGTTGTGGCGGTCGGCCCTGCCATTGACTCGCCGGGATCGGATATTCCGTATAATTCACTATTACCGACCATTGCCGCAATAGCGATCAGCGGTTTGATCTGGATTTGGCTGGCTTCGACCCTGGCGCTGAAGGGAACCATGCTGGACGCCATCCGAAACGAATAACGGCCCGTCAGAGACTCCCTGGAAGATGAAGAATTCCCCGAAAATGATAGCTGTACCGGGAGGACTCGCTGTCCTTGGAGCGGTCCTGCTGTACCTGTGGCTGGGTCCGATGTGGCCCGACGCCGCCGGGCAACTGGAGGTGCGTTTGCCGATACCGGAAAACTCGCCTTCGGTTTCAACCGATCCGAATGCAGGCCGAGTGGAGGGGCAACTGGTCAATTTCGACGGAAAGCCGGCTGAAATTCCGGGTGCGTGGCCGCAATTTCGAGGTTCGGATCGTGATGCTATCTGGAAGGGCGACGCAGCTCTGGCGGATAAGTGGCCGGAAGGGGGGCCGCCGCAGTTGTGGTTGATTGATGTGGGGATGGGATATGCGGGGGCTGCGGTGCGGGATGGACGCGTTTATGTCATGGATTATGATGAGGAGAAGCTGGCGGATGCCATACGATGCCTTTCCCTGGCTGATGGGCAGGATATATGGCGCTATTCTTATCCGGTCAAGATAAAGCGAAATCATGGTATGAGCCGGACGATACCGACGATTAAGGATGATTACCTCATCACCATGGGGCCGAAGTGCCATGTGACCTGTCTCGATCCGAATACCGGCGAGTTCAAGTGGCTGATCGACCTGGTGCGGGATTATGGCACAAAGGTGCCCGCCTGGTACGCGGGTCAATGCCCTTTGATTGAGGAGGACAAGCTTATTCTCGGCGTAGGCGGCGAAGACGTCCTGATGATGGCGGTTGACTGCAACAGCGGGAAGGTCCTGTGGGAGACACCAAATCCTCAGAACTGGGATATGACGCACTCATCCGTGGTGCCGATCGAGTTCGAGGGGCGGCGCATGTACGTTTATTGCGCCAGCGGCGGAGTTGTGGGGGTCTCGGCCGACGATGGCAGTTTGCTGTGGGAAACGACCGAATGGAAGATCCGCATTGCGAACGTGCCCACGCCTTTGTACGTAGGGCAAGGGAAGCTGTTTCTTTCAGGCGGCTACAATGCGGGCAGTATGATGCTGCAGATCGCATCCGAAGGCGACGGATTCAGTGCCGCACCGCTGTTTTCGCTTGAGGCCGATGTCTATGGTTCGCCGCAGCAGACGCCCGTTCTGTATGAAGGGCACATATATGGCGTCAATGCCGACAGTCAGTTGGCCTGCCTGAATCTGGACGGCGAGGTGGTCTGGACGAGTTCGAGCGCTCACAAATTCGGGTTGGGACCTTACGCGATAGCTGACGGGCGAATTTACGTCATGGATGATGATGGGGTGCTGACAATGGCGGAAGCGACGACCGCCGGCTACAATCAGATCGACCAGGCCAAAGTGCTCGAAGGTCCTGAGGCCTGGGGGCCGATGGCATTTGTCGCAGGCCGGTTGATCGTCAGGGATATGAACAAGATGGCCTGTCTGGACATCAGTGAAGGACAGAAGATCGCCGGTGCCAATTGAGTGGACGTCCATTGGCGCGGTGTCGGGCTGGTGCGATCGAAAAAGAAAAGCAGATATGAGACAAAGACACGGTTCGACAATATATCGATTTCTGATACCGGTAACGGTGGCTGTTGCTATGGTGGTGGCGCTGGTTGCGGTTCTGCGATATGACTCGACGGGTCGCAAGGGGAACAAGCTCTCCAAGCCATTTATTTATGACGTCGGCGAAATGGCCCAAATCGATCCGAATCTCGTTTTGTACGAGCGGGAGGGTTTACTGCTCAAGACGGGCTTCGACAAGGCTCGGTGCATTACTATCGATTCGGCAGACAATGTGTACGTCAGCGGGGATGCCGCAATTCGCATATTCGATCCGACGGGCAATGCCGTGGGGGAAATCGAATTAAGCGAAGCGCCCCGTCCAGTGGCGGTAGATGCCGAGGGAGTCATTTATGTCGGCCTGTCCGGGCATGTTGAGGTGTATAACCGCCAGGGTGAGCGACTGGCCAGGTGGGAGCAGCGCAACGATAGAGCTCTGCTGACGAGCATCGCTGTTGACGGAAATGATATTTTCGTCGCCGATGCCGGGAATCGCGTCGTCCTGCACTACAACGGGGCGGGCGATCTGCTGAAGAAAATCGGCGAGAAGGACGAACAGCGGAACATACCGGGCTTTCTCATACCTACGCCATATTTCGATCTGACGATTGCGCCGGACGGACTGCTCCGGGTTATCAATCCGGGCAACCATCGAATTGAAGCCTACACGTACCGGGGCGATCTGGAGTTTTCGTGGGGTAGATTCTCCGGGACGATCGACGGGTTCTGCGGGTGCTGCAACCCCGTTAATTTTGCGATCCTGCCCGATGAGAGTTTCGTCACGGTGGAGAAAGGGCTGATTCGAGCCAAACTATACGATCCGCTAGGAGATTTCGTCGGTGTGGTAGCGGGACCCGAGCAGTTGGGTGTGGACGGGCCGGTGAAGATTTGTCAGTTTCCCGAGCAGTGTCAGTCGGGCGGTTTTGACGTGGCCGTGGATTCCAATGGCCGTATCTTTGTGCTCAACACCATAAACAATGAAGTGAGGATATTCTCGCGAAAGGCAGGGACATGAGAGAGCGTGGCGGGAGCATAAGAGACCGAAGAAGCGCGTTGACGAAGATGCTGCGCTGGGGAGCGTACGGACTGTGCGGGGTTGGCGGCGGTTTCCTGTTGGCCACGCGCAGCAAATTGACGGGCAGGACTGATTGTGCGGGCAATGGTTTTTGCCGGGAGTGCGGCTTGTGGGACGGTTGCGAACTACCTGCGGCACGGTCATTTAGAGAATCTGCGAAAGAGCAAGAATGGCACAAGAACAAAACGACAACATGACAAGACGCCGTCTTCTGCGGGATTCGCTGTGGGGTGCGAGTCTGGCAGGCCTGGGCATACTGACGGGGCACGTACTCGGCGAAGTCGGTAAAGATGACACCGTCTGGCAGATCGATCCGTACACATGTGTGGCCTGCGGCAACTGCGCCACGCACTGCGTGCTGGCGGATTCAGCGGTGCGATGCGTGCACAATCATCCCATCTGCGGATACTGCAAGATATGTTTCGGCTTCTTCAATTCGAATCCCCTCGATATTACGGAAGCAGCCGAGAATCAGCTTTGTCCTATGGGTGCTATCGAACGGCGGTTCATTGAAGAGCCTTACTATGAATATACAATCGATGAGTCTCTGTGCAACGGCTGCGGGAAATGCGTCAAAGGCTGCAATGCATTCGGTAACGGCTCACTTCAATTGCAGGTGCGTCACAATCTGTGTGTGAATTGCAACGAGTGTTCCATAGCCGCCGCGTGCCCGTCGCAGGCATTCAGGCGTGTTCCGGCATCCGATCCCTACCTGCTCAAGGAGGGGCACTGATAATGTCGAGCCCGTCCGCCCTGAGAATAAGCCTGCTCGTGGCGCTCTGTTTGAGTTCGGTTGCGGGTGCGGTTGAGCGTTTTCCCCCGCCGCAGTTCGAGCAGGAATACGAGATGCCCCATCCGACCACACCGGGCCCGCGGGAACTCTTCTTCGAATACCTGGATGTCGGTGTGCTGATAATCGCTCTGGGCGTGGTTGCGTATCTGGTTCACAAGAAGCGCAGCCGCAAGGCGGTATTCGCGGCGGTAGTGTTTTCGTTGCTCTATTTCGGCTTCTGGCGGCTCGGCTGCGTTTGTTCTATCGGCGCGGTGCAGAACGTTTCGCTTGCCATGTCGGACAGTACATATATTCTACCGGCGGCGGTGCTGCTGTTTTTCATCATCCCGTTGGTCAGTACGCTCTTTCATGGCCGGACTTTCTGTGCGGCCGTCTGTCCGCTCGGTGCAATTCAGGACGTGGTTTTGTGGAAACCGGTGCGCGTGCCCGGTTGGCTGGAGAGCGGCCTGCGGACTCTGGCGTACGTCTATCTCGCGGCGGCGGTCTTGTTCGTTGTCACGGGCAGCGCCTTTATTATCTGCAGGTACGACCCTTTCATTTCTTTCTTCCGACTCAGCGGCAATCTGAATATTCTGGTTTTCGGGGGATGTCTTCTGGTAATCGGGATGTTCGTGGGCAGGCCGTATTGCCGATTCCTGTGTCCGTACGGCGTTGTGCTGAGGCAGTGCTCGCGACTGTCGCGCAAGCGGGTGAGTATCACGCCGGATGAGTGCATTCAGTGCCGACTGTGTGAAGATGCCTGTCCGTTCGGCGCCATCAACAAGCCGACCGTCAACTGGCCTGCACGCGAGTATGCGAGGAGCAAGCAGTTGCTGACGATTGGGATTGTCTCGCTGCCGGTGCTGGTGTTGCTGCTTGGCTGGTTGGGCTCGCTGCTGAGTCCTGTGACGGCGCGGGCCCATGCAACCGTGCGACTGGCGGAGCGCGTGCAACTCGAGAACGAAGGCAAAGTCCAGGGTACGACCGATGCAAGCGACGCGTTTCGGGCCACGGGCAGGACGACGAGCGATTTGTACGCTGAGGCGAAGGACATACGTGCGGATTTCCGATTCGGCGGCTGGTTTGCCGGCGGCTTCATTGGGTTGATTATCGCCCTGAAGTTCATTAAGTCGGGCATCTGGTATAAGAGAACGGACTACGAAGCCGACCCGGCAGGATGTTTTGCCTGCGGTCGCTGTTTCGAATACTGCCCCAGAGAACATCTACGATTGCAGAAAGAGCGGGAGGAAACCGGCAAGAACCTATGAAAAGCGACGCGACAGACAAAGAGAAAAGAGAACAGGACATAGCTCAATGGCGACTGTGCGCCTCGGCAACATCGATTGTTGCAGGCATTTTCTGTGCAGTTGTGGTTATTGTTCTGCTTGTGAATTACGTGCAAACGAAAATTGCTGAGAGCACGCTGGAAGTGCAAATGGAGGAGTTGAAGGTTCTGGCGCAGGAGCAGCCTTCGAACGAGCGGTTGCTGGAGACGATTCGCCAACTCGATCTGGATTTTCGGCAGAACAATCTGCGACGGTGGCAGTTTTCGCATATTGGTGCGTATATGCTGCTTGGCGGCGTTGTTGTGCTGTTAGGCGGCCTGGTAGCCCGAACGTTTCTCACTCACGAGGTTCCCCGGCCCGGTCCTCAGCCCGACAAACGAGAGCAGCAGATTGCCGATGCGTTGCGAAGCAGGTGGGCTGTTGCAGGATTTGGGCTGGTGTTCGTGTCTTTTATAGTTGTGCTGCTTGCGATAACTCCGAGTATCGAGCTGGTGGCGGATGAAGAGGAGGAGCCGGCCGACCCCGTCGTCGTTCCGCCGCCGAGTCGTCAGGAGTACGCGGCGCAGTGGTATCGCTTCCGTGGTCCCGGCGGGGGCGGCGTCAGCCCCTATACGAACATCCCGAGCGAATGGGACGGTGCGAGCGGCAAAAACGTGCTGTGGAAGAGCGAAGTGCCCGTTATCGGGTTCAATTCCCCGGTCGTATGGGGGGATCGTGTGTTCCTGTCGGGCGGGAATGATACGAAGCTTCAGGTATTCTGCTACGATGGCACTTCGGGCGAACTTCTCTGGACGGGTGACGTCACTCGCACGAAGCCTGCGGGGGGCGAGCCGTTCGAGATTATGGAGGATACCGGCTATGCCGCCAACACGATGGTTACGGACGGCCGGCGGGCGTATGCGATCTTTGCAACGGGCGATCTGGCCGCGTTCGACTTCGAGGGAAAGAAAGTGTGGGAAAAGAGCCTCGGCATTCCCGACAACGTGTACGGATATGCGTCTTCGCTGGAAATGTATGAGAACCTCGTTATCGTCCAGTTCGACCAGGGGTACGGCGATGAGGACAAGTCCAGGGTCTTTGCCTTCGAGGGTGCGACGGGAAACCTCGCATGGGAGGCGAAGCGCTCGGTTCCGAATTCGTGGACTTCGCCGGTCGTGGTATACGTGAACGACGAGCCCCAACTGATTACTGTCGCGGATCCTTATGTGATTGCGTATAACCCTTCGGACGGCACGGAGATATGGCGGGCTGAATGCGTGGCCGGCGATGTCGCGCCGTCGCCCATCTATGCGGGTGGCTATATATTTGCCATCGAGCCGTACTCGCAGCTTGTTGCGATCAAGCCCGACGGGGAGGGGGACGTGAGCGAAACGCATATTGCCTGGCGAATGGAAGAAGGCGCTCCCGACATTGTCTCGCCGCTGAGCGATGGTGAAGTCATCTATATGCTCGAAAGCGAAGGGTATATAACCTGTTATGACGTTAGCGACGGCAAACTGCTCTTCGAGCAGGATACGCGGGAGAGTCTTCGTGCGTCGCCCAGCCTGGTGGGGGATCGGGTCTATATTATCAGCGAGGAAGGCAAGACCCATATTCTTGAGGCCGGGGCGGAATATAAGGAACTGGGTACGTGCGAACTGGGTGAGAAAGTCCGGGCTTCACCCGCCTTTGCCGACGGCCGGATGTATATTCGGGGGCTGAGCAATTTGTACTGTATACGTGAACAGGTCGAGGGGCAGTAGCACATAACGAATTGATGCGCTAATGGAAGACTTGGATTTGACATTTGTCGATCAGGCCGTGGAGAATATCGGCACGGGATCAGAGAAGGTCCTGGAGATGCTTCAGGCGGTGCAGGGGCATTACGGGTATCTTCCTCAGGAGGCCCTGCAACGGGTCTGCGATTTGACGGACATAACGCCTGCGGCAATCACGGGCGTGTCGAGTTTTTACAGCCAGTTCCGGCATCGTCCCATCGGTCAGCACGTGATCAACGTCTGCGTCGGGACAGCCTGCCATGTCAAGGGGGCCAGCCAGGTATACGACGCCTTTCGACGGCATCTGGGCATTGAAGGAGAGGAAGATACCGATGCGGACAAGGTTTTCACAGTCGATAAGGTTGCGTGTCTGGGTTGCTGCACGCTCGCTCCGGCCGTGCAGATCGGATCGGTCACCTACGGCCATTTGACAGCGGATACGGTCGGAAGCGTGCTGGACGACTTCCTCAAGTATCGTCAGTCGGAAGGACAGCGCAAGCGATCGCGTCTGGAAGAGCATGCGATGCAACCGGGCGGTGAGATTCGACTGGGACTCGGGTCCTGTTGTGTAGCGCGGGGCAGCGGGAGACTGCACGAGGCGCTCGAACAGGCGATGGATGAGACCGGCATCGAAGTGGCGATCAAACGTGTCGGATGTGTGGGTATGTGTCACCAGACTCCGCTACTCGAAGTTGTTCTGCCGGACAACAGGACTTTTCTGTATGCCCGCGTCGAGCCGGAGGACGCCAAGGGGATTATGCTCCGGCATTTTCAGCCCAGGCAGATAGGGCGGCGACTGAGAACCGGTGTTTCCAGAATGCTCGACAGGGTCCTCACCGAAGATTCGCAGAAGCCCGTGACCCGGCACTCGATCAACGTACGGGACAAGCCTGTGGCGGATTTCCTGAACCGCCAGGTGCATATCGCCAGCGAGTATTGCGGCAATATCGATCCTATCGATCTCGATGAGTATCAGCGCAAGGGCGGCTATCAGGCCCTGAGCAAATGCCTGAGAAGTGTCCCGGAAGAGACGATCCAGGAAATCGAACGCAGCGGGCTTCGCGGCAGGGGCGGGGCGGGATTCCCGACGCATCTGAAGTGGTCGGCTGTGCGAAAGGCCGGGGCCGACAAGAAGTATCTCGTCTGCAACGGAGATGAGGGCGACCCGGGTGCGTTCATGGATCGCATGCTGATGGAGTCATATCCCTTCCGGATTCTCGAGGGACTGACCATCGCGGCGCATTCGGTCGGTGCCAACGAGGGCTTCCTCTATATCCGGGCCGAGTATCCGCTGGCGTTGAAGCGCATACAGCAGGCAATCGATGCGTGTATGGAGCGCAATCTGCTTGGCGATTCGATCATGGGCACGGATTTCTCGCTGCACTTGAAGATCGTTGCCGGAGCGGGGGCATTTGTCTGCGGAGAAGAGACGGCTCTGATGCAGAGCATCCAGGGACGGCGGGGTATGCCTGTGTTGCGGCCGCCGTATCCGGCTGAGAAAGGCCTCTGGGGCAAACCCACCTTGATCAACAATGCGGAAACATATGCACTTGTGCCTTATATCATCCGCGAGGGTGCCGAGGCTTTTGCGAAACTTGGAACCGGGAAGAGCAAAGGGACCAAGGTCTTCGCGCTGGCCGGTAAGGTGGCCAGGGGCGGACTGATCGAAGTGCCCATGGGTATTACCATCGGCGACATCGTCGAGGAAATCGGCGGTGGTGTGGCGGGGGGGCTGAAATTCAAGGCTGTGCAGGTCGGCGGCCCTTCGGGCGGTTGCATACCGGCCGAGTTGGCCAATTCCTCGGTTGACTATGAGAGCCTGACCTCGCTCGGCGCTATGATGGGATCGGGGGGGATGGTGGTGCTCGATGAAACGGATTGTATGGTGGAAATCGCGCGATATTTCCTGGAATTCACCCAGGATCAGTCCTGTGGGCGGTGTACACCATGCCGTATCGGAACGCGGCGGATGCTCGACATACTGGAGAAGCTGTGCCGAGGCGAGGGGACGAAGGGGGACGTCGACCGGCTCGAGCATCTGGCGCACATGGTGAAAGACTCGAGTCTTTGCGGACTCGGGACCACGGCCCCGAACCCGATTCTCTCAACGCTGAAGTATTTCCGGGAGGAGTACGAAGCGCATATCGAAAAGCGCTGTCCGGCGGGCAAATGCACTGCTTTGATCACATACTCGATCACAGATGATTGTATCGGGTGCACGCTGTGCGCGCAGGGTTGCCCGGTCGATGCGATCGAGTTTTTGCCATATGAGAAACACGAAATCGATACGGAGAAATGCGTCCGATGCGGTGCGTGCAAGACCATCTGCCCGGTGGATGCCGTCAAGGTTGAATGATTATGCCCAAGCTTACGATTGACGACAAACCGGTTGAGGTGCCTGAGGGAGCGACAATCCTTGATGCCGCCGAGAGGCTCTGCATTGAGATTCCCACCATGTGCTTCAAGAAAGGCTACGAGCCATCGACTAGTTGCATGGTGTGTGTGGTGGAGATCGAAGGCAAGGGCGGGCTGGTTCCTGCGTGTGGGGCTGTTGCGGTTGAGGGCATGCGGGTGCGAACGGATACCGAGCGAGTCCGCGATGCGCGCAAGACGGCGCTCGAACTGCTTTTGAGCGACCATCTGGGCGACTGCATGGGGCCGTGCCATGTGACGTGCCCGGCGCACATGAACATTCCGCTGATGATTCGCCAGATTGCGTCGGGACAGATGCGTGAAGCATTGATAACGGTTAAGCGGGACATCCCATTTGGAGCGGTACTCGGGCGTATCTGTCCAGCTCCATGCGAAAAGGCTTGCAGGCGGGCTGTTATCGACGGGGCGGTGGCGATCTGTCTGCTCAAGCGTTACGTAGCGGACGTTGACCTGGAATCTAGCGACTCTTACCGGCCGTCGTGCAAGGCCGAATCAGGCAAACGTGTTGCGATTGTGGGGGCGGGGCCGGCGGGACTGTCGGCCGCTTACTATCTGCGGCAGCAGGGCATTGTGTGTACGGTCTTCGACGACCGGGAGAAACCGGGCGGGATGCTGCAATACGGCGTGCCCGAAGAGGATCTTCCGCGCGACGTGCTCGAGAAGGAGATCGCGACCCTCACACTCGACGGCGTCGAACTGAAGCAGGGAGTCCGCGTTGGGCAGGCGGTTTCTATGGAGGATCTTCAGAAGGATTTCGATGCCGTTTTTGTGGCATGCGGATCGAGCGAGAAGACTGATCCGGAAGCGCTTGGACTGAAGACCACTGCAAAGGGTGTGGCTGTGGACAGCCAGACGTATCAAACCAATCTACCGGGCGTGTTCGCGGGCGGCGGTGTCGTTCGAAGTCGAAAACTCGCAGTCCGCGCCGTCGGCGATGGCAAGGAAGCGGCCGAGTCCATCTGCCAGTATTTGGCGGGCCATGAGGTTGCCGGGCCGGCTACGGCCTTCAACACGCGCATCGGCAAGATAAGCGAAGAGGAAGGCGAGGAGTTCCTGAGCCAGGCCAGCAGGGCCGAACGCATTTCGCCTTCGGCGCCTGGAGAAGGGTTCACCAAGGCTGAGGCTGTTGCCGAAGCCGAGCGGTGTCTGCATTGCGACTGCCGCAAGCCGCTCAACTGCAAACTGAGGCAGTATTCGCAGCAGTACGGAGCCAGGCACAGTGAATTCAAATCGGACCGAAAGTCGTTCGTTCAGCATTCCAATCACCCGGAGATCATCTACGAACCGGGCAAGTGCATCGACTGCGGCCTGTGCATTCAGATTGCGGCTAAAATGGGCGAGGATCTGGGGTTGACCTTTATCGGCCGCGGCTTCAACGTTCGCGTGGCGGTGCCATTTAATAAGTCGGTCCGGGAGGGGCTGAAAACGGCAGCCATCGAGTGTGCCAGGGCCTGTCCTACCGGCGCGCTGGTCGTGAAGACATCGTGAATTGCGACGGCCTTGCTCAACGTTCGCGTTGCAATACGTCGTTCAGCCTTCTCACGGTCTCCATGCACGCCCGGCCGTTATGGTATGGGGCCTTCCATTCGGATACTTTCCAGGCAGAGTTGCGTCTGCCGTGATCTGAAGCCAGTGAGAACCATTCGCCATGTTCATGATCGACTTGTTCTCGCCGGATGAACTGCCAGCATTGCACAGCGGCCTGGAGGTAGGCCGGCCTGTCGCTGAGTTGATAGGCGTTGATGAATCCGACTACCGTTTCCGCCTGAGGCCACCAGTGCCTGGCGGCGATGGTGATTGTGCGGTGCTCGGCTTCATAGAACAAGCCGCCGTCGGTGTCGAAGCCTCGTTCGTAGACTGCCTCGGCCATATTCAGTGCGATCGGTCTGATATGCTCGATGACTGTTTCGTCCCCGAGCACTTCGGCAGCTTCACACAGCAGCCAGCTACCCTCGATGTCGTGGCCGTATGAAACGACAGGTTTTGTCGAGTTCCATTGATCGTCAAAGAACAGTTTGAAGTGGTGGCTCCGGGGATCGATGATGTGCTCGGCGAATATGTCGATCAGCTCGCGCAGTCTATGGTAGAGGTGGTCGTTCTTCCATACGCGATAGAGGTTCGTCCAGGCCTCGAGCAGGTGCAGATGCGTGTTCATGGTCTTGGTCTCGTTGGCCGCTCCGCTCGCGAGCCGCGCCTTCGGTGCCGGCTGCCAATTCCGGGTGAAGGTCTCGAAGTAGCCCTTGTTTGCATCATCGTGGCACCTGGCGTCGAGCAGAGTGAAGAGCTGTTTGGCCCTGGAGAGGGCCTGTTGATTGCCGGTCGCACGATGATATTCGGCCAGGGCATAGATGACGAAGGACTGGCCGTACATTTCTTTGCTGTCATCGATTGGATTGCCCTGTGCATCCAGCAGCCAGAAGGCGCCGCCGTGCAGCCGGTCAAAGAAGTGCGTTACCAGATATTCGTATGCACGGTCGGCCAGTCGCAGATGGGTCTTCTTCTGTTGCATTCGATACGCCGCCGCGTATGTCCAGAGAATTCGGGCGTTGAGGACCAGCCCTTTAGGGGCATTCTCCATGACGCTATTGTCGTTTGTCACCCGGCCGACGAATCCGCCGTTGACCTCGTCCACACAATGCTCGGTCCAGTATCCCAGGATGTTCTGCGTCAATTCCTCGCGCGCCTCCTTCCTGAAGTCGGCAATTTCCCGTAGATTGAGGGTTGATCCTCCGTAGTCTATCTCCACCTTCGATATCTCCGCCCTGGCGGCGAACTCGATCTTCATGAACCGGGCCGTCGCGGTGATCCGTCGGCCTTGGTACAGGACCGACTTACCACCGGCCGAGTCACGCTGGTTCCCGGATTGTTCCACCCTCATCGCATCGAATGGTTTGAATTTCTCGCCGTCGGCGGAAACGGAAAAGAGAAGGTCGTCGGAATCCTCCGGCAGGAACGCGCGTACCCGGATCATCCGAATCGGGGCCTGTGCCCGGTATATAACATAGCTGTCTGCTGTGCCGATGAGGCGATTCGCGCCGCGATAGGTCTCTTCTGGTTCGCCGGTTTCCAGACGCACTTTCTTGTGTTCGTGCAGCAGGGAGACGTCTTCCATGTGGTCTGTCAGCGTGCGTGGCGGAACACCTGGCGATTGAACGGGGATGAGAGGTTCTGACATAGTGAGGCTTGGCTGCCGGCCTGCATCCGCCGTGCGAACTGCATCACCAGTGACGGCTTCTTCTTCGGGCGTGCAGGCTGTCAGGACGATGGGAACCAGCGCGGATACCATTAAGAACGTCGCAGCGCGTCGCAACATTTTCAGCCTCCTGCAGATTACCTTGTCGTTCCTTCCCGGCAGACACCTTGCCTGACGCGAATCAGAACGCGACCAATGGACCTTCTACCGTCACAGAATACCAGATGACAGGGTGTTGCCGCCAGCATTGTGTTTTCGTTCTCTACGGCAACTGAGCTTAATGCAACGCAAATCCAATCGGTCTTTTTGATTCATGGCAGGCAGACTAATTCTTCGCAGGTCACTGGGCTGGTTTTGCCGATACGGGCATTAACCCACGTCGCGGGGCCGTGACTGCCAGGCTAACGGGCGTATGCCTGGCTCCCGTGGTTGGACAATTCACACGGCCTGCACAACCAGCATTACTTCGCCTTGACATCGAAGCACATCAGGACGTCCGCGTGTCGAATATAGAGTTTGGCATCGACAACGACCGGATGGGCCCAGCCCGGACCGCTCATGCCGGGGCGCTTGGGCAGTTCAAACGTGCCCTTGAGAACGTACTTATTCGGATTTGCTTCGATCAGTGCGACCGTGTTGTTCTGGTAGCGGAAGTACAGATGGCCGTCTGCATACAGAATCGCGGCCGACCCGCCCCCCGGTTGATCGTGCTTCCACATGATCTCGCCCGTGTCCATCTTGAGGCACGTTGGCTTGCCTTTGTTATGGTCATGGCCGCCATAGATGTATTCACCCACTCGTATCACGTTGCCGTGATGGTTCTGGAAGGTGTCGGCGTCGAGCCAGTAGACTTCGTTGGCTTTGATACCGTCGCCTTCACGCTCCAGTTTGAGCAGAGCGCTGCCGGTGCCGTATGCTGTAGTACAGAAGACATGGTCTCCATCAATGACAGGCGTCGAGATATTCGCCACGCTATTTGCCACGCGGTTATATCCCCAGAGAAACTCGCCATCACTTGCCCGCACGCCAACGACTCCCTCGTTGGTCAACTGCACGTACTGGCGGACCCCGCATGCTTCGGAGATTACGATCGAGGAGTAGCCCGCCTGTTCCTTTCCCTTCGGGCCGATGTCCGGCATCGAACATTTCCAGATCACCTCGCCGTTGTGCTTGTTCAGTGCCGCCATGACGGTTTCGTGTCCGCCGGGCGTGCACAACAGCTTATCGCCGTCGATCAGGGGCGACTCGCTGAACCTCCATCCGGGATTCTCTCCGCCGCCAAGATCCTTCTGGAAGTTCCTGCTCCAGCGGACATCGCCTGTTTTGATATCGACTGCGACCACGTCTCCGGATGTGCCGACGGCGTAGACGGAATCGCCTTCGACCGTTGGCGTGCATCGGGGGCCGTCGCGATGCCTGGAGCCGACTCTTGCGGCCCAAAGCCTCTTGCGGGTGGCGAGGTCGCAGGCCAGCACGCACTGCACCGTATCATTTTCCATCTCGACATCGCCCATTGTGTACAGGACTCCATCGACGATAGCCATGCTGGAATAACCTTTGCCAAGTCCATTGATCTCCCACAGCAATTCGGGACCTCCGTCGGGCCACTGCTGCAGCAGCCCCGTTTCCGAGGATTTCCCGTCCCGATGGGGTCCTCGCCACTGCGGCCAATCGGCGGCAAGAGTAGCTGTCACGGTCAGTGCGCCGACAAGCAGAGCGAGAATACCGACCCGTGGAAACGTTCTGTGGGTTCGTGATCGCATGGACATATTATAACCTCTTATCAATTCCACATCAGTGAGTTCGTGCATGTTTATCGGGTTCGCCGGCAAATCCGATGCTATTTGCTGCTGACGTCCACGCAGGCCATGTCGCCGCGGGCATTCCTCGCATAGATGCGGCCGTTGGCAAGCGTCGGTGTGGTCCAGCACTTGCCCTTTGGCAGAATCTGAGCGCGGGCGATCAGCTTGAATTCCGTCGGGTCGGCTTTGGCGATGATCAGCTCACTCTTGTCGCTCATGATGATCATCCGCCCGTCGGCGCTCATCACCAACGCACCCTTTCCGGTGTCCTTCTCCGACCATTGTACGTCCCCGTCTGCAAAGCTCAGGCACCTGAGCTGGCCGCCGCTGCCGTCATCGATTCCGTAAATGTGCGCGTTCCACAAGATCGAGCAGTTCATGTGGTTTCGCATGTTCTCGTTTTCCCACAGTGTTTTCGTGTCGTCGCCCGAGACGTGGATCTTCTGGCAACCCCGGCCATAGCCCGAAGATATGAAGACGGTGTCGCCGGTCATGATCGGATCGGAGGCGTTGACGTCGTATTTGGTTTTGTGCTTGTGGCTCCACAGCACTTTTCCATCGGAGACGCGGACGCCCATGACCGAATCCTTGCCGAAGATTGCGACGCATTGTTGGCCGTTTTCGACGTAGGGGACAGGGGTCGCGTAGCCGCATGCACCTTTGCCGTTTTGCCAGATCACCTGGCCGGTTTTCTTGTTCAGTGCCAGACCGGCATCGCCAAGATTAAATACAAGCAGTTCGCCCAATGGCATTGGTGAGCCGGAGAAATGCCACGTCGGATACTCGCAGCCGAGATCGTCGTGGGCATGCTTCTGCCAAATGATCTTGCCGGATACAACGTCAAAGCAGAAGATGTGGCCCATCTTGCTGATGGTATAGACGACGTTGCCGTCTACCGTCGGCGTAGCCAGCGTACCGCCTTCGTAGTATTTCGGTTGAAGCGGGCACGCATAGGTGTGGGACCACTCTTCTTCGCCTGTCTCGGCATCGAAGCAAAAGACAGTGTCCATGCCGTTGGTCTTATCGCCGTTGTTACCCATGGTAAAGACGCGGCCGTCGCTGACAACGATAGAAGAAAAGCCGATGCCGATGTCGGCCTTCCAGAGCTGCTTCGGCCCATCGGCGCCCCAATCGGCGCTCCAGTCGGTCTCCTGGGTAATGCCGTTATGGTTCGGACCGCGGTAGACGGGCCAGTCTGCTGCGAGTGCAGTCTTTGGAAAGCTTAACATAAGAAGGCAAAGGACAACGCTGAGTGTGATGCAGTGATAGATTCTTTCCAACTTCATGGTTATTCTCCGAAAAAAGACTTTTGGAACGCATGTAAATCCGGCACAACCACCCCCGAACATCGGAAGGCGCGGCGACTCAAAACAGTGGTATCATAGCAATATGCTATGTATTTTGCAACTGCATTTGGGCAGCAAAATCCTATGCTTTGCTCTTGACGACAAGTTCTGAATGTGATAAGCTGATTGAGTAGTGCACAGGAAACTGTGCCGGTATTCGTAGCAGAGGATCGACAGGAAAGGAGACTGTTGCGAATACGACTGTTGTGAGGATGATGAAAAAAACTGGAGGAGTGAACGGGAAGCATTTCGAGTGCGGCGGTTATTCAAGAGACCGGTATCCGACTAGTTGTGTCTGATATGATCATCTGTCGGCATCCGCTCGGACGACGCGCTCGACAGGCGTTCCTGCAGGGAAAGGAATCGTAGGGTGATGGAGAGCAACGGGCCGAGGTGTATTTTTCTTCTCGATACCGAGCCCCTGATTTGCAAAGCCGCCAAGCGCGTCTGTGATCGTCTTAACGCGGATCTGCGTTGCTTTTTGCAAGGGCATGAGTGTTTAAAACAACTTGACAGCGAGCATTGCGATCTGCTGATCACAGATGTTCACACTCCCGATCTTAACGGCGACAGTCTGCTTATCAGGGCCAAGGCGATCGCGCCCTGGCTGCCGGTACTGGTCGTTACCGCCGAGCCGGACATACCGACCGTGGTGGCGGCAGTGAAGGCGGGGGCCGAGGATCTAATGGAGAAGCCGTTCGATGAGGAGGAGTTCGAACGGAAAGTCCGATCGATTCTCGAGCAGTGCGACGATCCGGAACGCTGGGCGGGGACGCCCTTGACCAAGAGCGAGCGGCGGATTCTCGGGCTGGTCGTCGAGGCCAAGAGCAACAAGGAAATCGCGCATCTCCTGCATCGGTCCGTTCGGACCGTGGAGGTGCATCGCAGTCATATTATGCGGAAACTGGGCGTTGACAACCCGATCGATTTGATGAAGCGGGCTTTAGGGATGGGGCTTGTGGAGTTGCCGCCGAGGCGGGGTCGGAGGAGGCGACGAATCAGTAGGATCGACAGCTTCTGACAGAGGCGATGCGGCCGGGAGGGCGACACGCTCGATGAGGCGGACGATCCGGCGGACGCTGCGGTCACGGCCGAGATGGCGGAGGTAATACGCGCGAGCGTTGGCGCCCATGGTCCTGCGGTGCGACAGGTCTTCTGCCAAACGTCGCAGGGCAGTTTCTGTGGCGACGAGATCGCCGGGACGGATGACGAGGCCGCAGCGGCTGCTGCGCACGAGGCGGGCGGCTTCGGTTTCAGCCGGGCCGATGAAGAGGATAGGCCGGCCGGCGGCCATGAGACCGTAGATCTTGCTGGGTACGAGCAATCCCTGGGTTCCTTCTTTCTGCGATACAACGTGGACGTCCCCGGCGGCCAGTGAGTCGCTGAGCCGGTCGAGCGGAACCGGCGGCGTCAGGCGGACGCCTGTGAGGTTCGATGCCGATGCCAGCCGGGCGAAGCGGTCGCGGCTTCTGGTGTTGCCTGCAAAGACGATGCGCCAGTTTCTGCTGCGGTCGATTTGTGCGAGGCTTCGGGTGAGCGTATGCAGGTGATGGCCGGCTCCGAAGTTGCCGGCGTGCATGATGGTGAACTGGCCGTTGAGTCCGAGGCCGCGGCGAAGGCGGGAGTCGGCACGGTCGATCGGTGTGACGCATTCGCCCGGCGCCCAGTTGTCGACGGCCACGATTTTGTGCGGGTTGACTCCGGCCTCGATCAGCCTGGCGGTCATGCACTGGCCGAGAGAGATGATCGCCGATGCCTGGTAGTAGAGACACCTGCTGAGAGCGGCACAGGCTCGATATGTCAGACTGCTGCTGCGGACGATCGCGCAGGCGGCGGCGATTTCCGGGTACAGATCCATGGTCCACAGGACCAGTCGCGTGCCGCGGGTGCGTTTGAGCAGCGAGCCGATGAGACCTATATACGGCGGGGTGGTTAGTGCGATGCACACGTCCATGCGCCCGAGCCGGACCGCGCGGATGGTCGCGAACAGGAAGAAGGACGCGTAGTCGAGCAGCCGTCCGGCTAGCGTGGCGTTGCCCAGGTTGGTCGCTGTGACGCGGTGAACGTGAACGCAGCCTTGGGATTCGCTGCGATCTTTCGATTGATTGTCCTGTGCGGCGCAGGGTCGTTGCGTGGGCATACGGCCGGCCGCGTCGGCGGGGCGCGGTCGGTGGGAGTCTTTCACCCCCGGGGACCTGCGGCTCACCCGGCCTCGTGCGGCTTCGGCGTGCATCGAGGCAAGCCGGTTCGAGTGGGGCGGGTTCTTGCGGTCCGGTTGCACCTGTTCGCTCACGCTCTTGCGTCCGTCGTATGAAGCTGTGCTGCAGAGCACGTGCACCTGGTGGCCGGCGCGTGCGAGGGCGGCGGCGACGTCGCTGAGGAGCTGGCCCGTCGCGGCGGTATCGGGCGGGTAGTATTGATTGATCAGGAGGATTCGCATCGGTTCTAAAGATCAGCCGGGTCTGGCCGGTTCGAATGCAGGCGCTGCCCGGCTGAACGTGGTGTCATCTATTGCCTGTCGCCCTGGGCCGCATAGGCCGCCTTGCTGCGTTCTTGATTCGCGGCGGCACGTCCGCGTTCGGTGCGGATTTCGCGGAGCTTGAGATCGATCATGCGTTCGTACATGGCCCGCATTCGGCAGTACATCAGGCCGGGCCTGCCGTCGAGCAATCCAAGCCGGAGCACGTAGAGGTACGCGAACGCCAGCAGCGGCCGACATGGCATGCGGTACGCCAGGCGTTTGAGCGCACGGCGGCGGCGGGTGGGGTCGCGCGAGAGCAGCCCGCGCCACGGCACGCCCGCATCGACCCGCTGGGCGATCGCCTCGGCCTCCATGGAGGAGTAGCGGTTGTGGCGTGCGATCCAGTGCTCGACGCCCTTGCTCAGCGGGTAGTGCACGAAGTGGCTGCGGAAGAAGGCCTTGCCGCCGTCGGTGCGGTACTGCTCGTTGATCCGGCGTTCGATCCGCACGCGTCCACGTCGCAGCAGCCTGCCGGTCCACGTCGGATAGCCCGTGCTGCGTCGCAGTCGGCGGCCGGCGACGACGTCGATCCTGCGGAAGTGCCCGATGCACAGCCCGCGGCTTTCCGGCCGGGCCAGCACGCTGCGGATCTCGTCGAAGATCGCGACCGGCCAGCGTTCGTCGGCGTCCGCCATCAGGACCCACTCGTGGCGGTAGGGCACGTCGTTGAGTGCGGCGTTTCGCTGGTCGGCGTAGTTGTCGAACGGCCGGACGAAGAGGCGCGCACCCGCGGCCCGTGCGATTGCCGCCGTGCCGTCCGTACTGCCCGAATCGAACACGACCACGTCGTCCGACCATGCCGCCGCCGCCAGGCACCCCGGCAGGTCCCGCTGCTCGTTAAGCGTCAGAATGCAGACCGAGACCATCGCTCGCGTCCCTCCATCGGCGCAGTCCGACGACTCTGCACGGGTTTCCCGCACAGACGGTTCGCTCGGGCGTATCGCGGGAGACGACCGCCCCGGCCCCGATCACGCACAACGCTCCGATGCGCACGCCCGGCAGGACCGTGCATCGCGTCGCCAGCCACGCGCCCGGTCCGACGACGATCGGCCGGCGCGTCAGTCCGAAGGCGGGGTCGCGGGGGTCGTGCCCCCCGGTCAGCAGAAAGACGTCCGCCCCGACGCACGCCCGCTCGCCGATGACGATCGGCGCAAGGCAGCAGGCCCGCGACCGCTCGCCCAGCGACGACTGCGGACCCATCGTCAGGTTCCACGGACACGCGATCCGCGACGTACGACGAACCGATGCCGTCGAAGCGATCCGTCCGCCGAAACAACGAAGTAAAAAACGACGCCAGAAAACCAGATACCCAGGAGACAGACCAAACGCCGTGCACTCGATCACGCGCCACAACGCCATCAAGAGCTTAACGCGCACCGGCAGTTGCGAACGCTGGATCGGCTCATACTCGGCCGCGACATCGATCGCGGACGCCTGGCGTCCCTGCATCCGCCGCTCGCACGCAGGGCGGTTCGCATCGTCTCCGGCGTTCGTTCGTTTTTCCAACCACTTCATGGCAACACCACGCTTTCCGGCCGGGGCCCCTCGCCCAGCAGCCACGCATACACTCGGCGCATCCGCCCCGCGGCCGCGTCCCATGTGTACCGGCGCCGCACGAGATTCCGTCCGTTTCGCCCCATTCGGCGGCGCTGCACGTCGGACAGCGACAGGCAATCCTCGAATGCCCGCGCGATGGACCGAATCGTCGTTTCGGCCACCCAACCCGCCTGGCACCGCTCGATCGCAGGGAAGTTGCACGCCCTGGTTGCGATCGCGGGCAGGCCCGCCGCCATCGCCTCCAGCAGGGCCATGGGAAAGCCCTCGCTCAGCGACGGCAGCACGAACGCATCGACGGCCGACAACGCCGCCCGTTTCTCGCGCCCGTACAGCGGGCCCACAAACCGCACGCCGGAACCCGGATCGGACCGCAGATCCCGACAAACAAGACGACCGACCAAACGCTTCGAGCCGCCGCCTGCCACGATCAGCAGCCAATTGCGGCGGAGACGCCGGGGCACGCTCGCCCATCCGTCGATCATTTCATAGAGGCCCTTGAGCCGATGCAGTCTGGATAGATACAAGATACACCGCCGCCGGCGAGCCTCGGGACACAACGCGTAAAATGCTTCTCTGTCAGCCAACTTCCCCCGGCGGTGTATATCGACGCCGTTTGGAATTACCGCAACCGGATTATCGAGCCCATAGCGCCGCATGTTCTCCGCCTCCTGGACATTTAATGCGTGAAGGCAGGAAGCGCCGGTCAGATTGCCTCGTTCGACCAGCGCCCTGAAGATCCGTTTGCGGATACGTCCTGTCTTCATCGCCGTCGGCCCAAGCATGCCGTGTACGGAAATAATGACCGGCTTGCCGGATGTCCCGCTGAAACGGGACACGCTGTGTGAAAGCATCGACCATATCCCGTGCTGGTGCACCACATCTGTGGTGTCGATGAACTGTGAGCCGAGCATCCGGCCGTGCAGAGATGCAGACCAGCCGAGGCGATGCGGCCCACTTCTCTCGAAGACTTCCACGTCATATCTCATGAGGCATTCGGCCGGATGGTCGATGTGGTCGTACGGATCGGCAAGCCCCAGAACGCGGACACTGTCACCCAGGTGAGCCTGCTTTGATGCCAGAGCCCAGACCACCTGTGCTGTGCCGCCGCCCGTACGCGTCAGTGAGTTGGTCGCATGACATATTCTCATTGGGATGACTCCATCGCAGGGGCAGCATCATGTGCAACGGTGCGTCCATCACGGTCATAATTCCTGCGCGCAAGTGCATGCAGAATAGCTGTGCAAATCTCTCGCCTTGACGATTCGTGCGATGCGTTTGTCCTGACAGCGACCACCGGAACTCGACCACTGAGTCTTTCCTGCAGTTCTCCAGCCACGGCCAACTGTCTCTCCAATTCCCTAACTGACAGCTCGGGTTTTCTTCTGTGAATATCTCTTGCATTCGCCTGCAGTACAATCACCACATCCGGTTTCGGCACGAACAGCGCGAAGACATCGATCAGCCATCGCGGCGTATTCCGGTACCCTTGCTGGAAATACGCGTCGTAGAAATAGCGATCGAATAGTACAAGCCTGCCCGTACGGCGTAGTCGCCAAAGCACGAGGCGACCAGCGGCGTAGTCGATGCTGTAATACGCCAGATTCACCAACGATTTGAGCGGGCCGTTCGGCTCATCCGTTTGGCCCTGCATTTCAAATCGCCTTCTTTTGTTGGGCCATAGAGATACAAGGGGCTTGGCGACGTTCCTCAACCGCGGCAGTATCCCGAATTCATGGTGGTATATCCGACATCCTCGCCAGAAGAGGATGCCCTCGTGTTGTGCCAATGATCTTGTGAGTGTGGTTTTACCGGCTCCGTCCGGGCCAAGAAAGGCTACGCATACTCCAAGGGGTGCTCGATGTCGCATTGCTCGATCGTATGTGTACCCACACAATCGTGCGGAGTTTTGCAGGAACTGCCTGCAATGCGCGTTCTTGAACACGCTCAGGCACAACCGCCTGCGCAGGCTCGCGAGTTGCTCGAAGTCACCGTTCTGACAAAGGCTCAGAATCTCCGATGCGAGGGCGGGATCGACAAAACCATTGAAAGTTCTGAGGAAATCGGCTGGGCCGGAGCGGGCACCATCCCGGATCTTCCGGCGGGCTTTGCTCTTGATCGGCAATCCTCTGAGCAAGGCTTTCGCCAAACGCATAGCAGCATCGCAACCGCCTGACGCTACAGGAATACCGTTGTAAATTCGACATGTCTCAAAGATGTGCGACACATTCACCGTAGGCATCCAACCCCACCGCAGATCAGTAACCAAATCGAACGTCAGGTACTGGACTGTCTCCGAACTGTCGCAATAGAAGTACATACTTGTTTCTACTCTTCCGCATTTTTCCGCAGCCAACCTCCAGCCACAACCACTCGCAGCCCGCCGAACAGTTTCTCTCGCCTGCTTCAATCGTCCGAGTGCTATCAGGATGTCCACGTCGTGCGTTGTGTAATCGGGCAGATGCTCATAATTGCGCAATATGCAGAAGGGAACCGCCGTCTCACTCAGTGCCGACAGCACAGCTCGGAGCACTTCTGCCAGTTCGCCTGTTTTTGGGTTGATCCCTTCTCTCATTGCGGCTCCTCCAGAATGCGAATGAGTCTGTCTGCCGTGGTTGAGACATCGAACTTCAGGGCGTTCCTCCTCTGTACCAACCGTTCTCGCTCTTTGGCGATCATGGATCGTCCGCCACCAGTGATGACGTCGCATGCCTCGGCCACGAACTCGTCGTGCCCGCGCCCTGCAATGAGAAACGGACTTTCGCCATAGACCTCAGGTATGTCTCCGCCGCCTCGGGTGATGCAGCAGCACAGACTCGCCATGCCTTCCAAGAGCAGCAGGGGCGTATCAATGGACGAACTGACGCGACGATAGGGTAGTAGCAAAACATCGATATCGCCCAGCACTTCGGCCATTTGCTGCTCGACACGCGGATTCCATCCTTGATGTACCGTTTCATGGCAGGTGATCCGGTTGTTCTTGGAAAGGCGTTCTCGCAGAGGTTCGGCGCTTTCGTCGCCGTCAAAAGCATAGGCGTGAACGCGAGCGTCAATATCCTCACGGCGGCACAGGTGTTCGAGAATATCTATAGCTTCCATAGCCCCTTTTCCCAGTTCCAATCGGCCGATGTAGGCGACTACGATGGACCCGGTGAGCGACTTTTCCGTTGGCCGGCGAAAGTACTCATGCGGAACAGGCGGCAGTAGTGCACGGGCCCGACGGTGGCGCTCGCCGAGGTAGTTCGCAATCCGGCCGGACATGCAAATGCAGCCGCCATTGCAGGGATAAAGTCTGGTTTCCAGAAAATGCCTGAGGCGGCCATAGGCGGTATCGGGAAACAGGGAATAGACCATGAAGAACCGAAGCCGCTTGCGGTGACGGTGACGAAAATGAATCCACTGCAAGCGATCTGACGCTCTTATGGCATTAATCAGAACTGATCCATCGAAATTGTCAAGTGCGCGGAGCATTTGTTCAAAAGATTCATAATAGCAGACATCTATGCCCGCCGGCTGTGTTGCACGGCGCGGCTCTGCAGCGGGATAATACATAAACGTAACCCGGTGTCCGCTTCCCGCAAGCCTGCGTGCGATTCTCCTGAAGAACGCGTCTGTCCCGCCGATCTGGCGGTGGTGGAAGGAGCGGGTTGCTGCGATGCACGCGATATTCACGCTGTTTTCTTTCCTGTCGGCGTCTTCTGTTTTTTCGGGTTTTTGGGTGCGAATTTTGTTGCGGCGTGGTGGTGGATTTCGGCGGCGCCGGCCGCGAGCAGCGGCATGAGGAGGTACTGGGGGCTCAGGGCGCGAAAGGACGCGGCGAGGAAGGCCCAGAGCATGCCGAGCAGGGTCCATGCGAATGGTGCGTCCGTGAGCGGTCCGTCGCGTGCGAGGCGGTCGAGGAGGCCGGCGGCCAGGCCCATGCACAATGCGATCCACGCGACGCCGAAGACGCCCCAGTTGATGTGGTACTGGCCGAGAAGCGAGGGAGTGGCGTTGCGGACGGCGAGCTCGGCGGCGCCTGTGCGGGTGCGGCTGAACAGCTCGAGGGCGGGCTGGTGCGGCTTGGCGGGCCAGAGGCGGCGCGGGACCCAGTGCGTCAGGAAGAACGGCCAGGCGGGCGTGTGGAGGTGGCGGCCGCGTGCGCCCATTAGCTCGAGGGCGTAGAGCAGCGGCTGGAACTGGTCGGTGCCGCTGAGGTGCAGCAGGTCGCGGCGGTCGTGCGACGCGAGCGTGCGCCAGCCGGTGTCGCGGCAGAGCGACTGGCCCTGGTACGCGGCGACGCAGAACAGGACCGCGGCCGGGAGGATCCAGCGGTAGCGGCGGCCGCGGGCGACGGACAGGTGCAGCAGGATCAGGCAGGGCGGGCCGAAGACGTAGAGCAGGCGGTGGCGCGTGCCGTCAGCGAGCACGACGATTGCTCCGGCCGCGACGATGCACGCCAGGATAAGACGGATGCGCAGCGGGCGGCGGGTCAGCAGCAGGTCCGACAGGCCGATCGCGACGCCGCAGTAGCCGAGCCAGACGACGTGCATCAGCGGGCCGATTCGTCGGGCGCTTGCCGAGGCGGTGCGCGAGCCGGCGAGGATATCGAGCAGGCCGGACGGCGAGCCACCGCTTCGGATCAGCAGCACGGCGAACATCGCCGCGATCGCGAGGAAGACGAGCGGGACGCGGAGGTCGTGGCCGACCGGGCGGTCCAGACGGCGCAGCAGGACCGCGGGACGCCGCAGCGGAGGCGCGGCGAAGCATGCGGCCAGGGACACGAATTGAAAGAGGCTGACGTAGAGAATGGCCCGGGCGACGGTGCGCGCCGGCCAGAGACCGCCGAACTCGGACCAGAGCGTCGCCGAGGCGGGGGCGTAAGCGCGTGACATACAGCGCCAGGCGCCGAGCCAGAAACTCAGCAGTACGCCCGCCAGCAGCACGACCGGACCGATGCGCCCGGTGCGCAGAGCGTCCGGGCAGACGGCCGCCAGGGCGATGAGCGTCGCGACGGTGCTCAGACGGATCGCCGGGCCGTTGAACGACTCGCGGCCGACGACGCAGGCGCCGAGGCATACGATCAACGCCGCGGCCGTGCAGACCAGCGGTAGGGCGGTCAGGTTGTTTCGATAGAGTGACATATGGGTTTTGTGCACCGGTTCTGTTCCCAGGAAGCTGACGCGATGCAGGCCAGGCCGCCGAGGCAGAGGCTGCACGCGCCGACGACGTACGACAGGGCGGCGCCGGCGACTGCCAGCCGCGGGATCAGCAGCAGGCCGGCGCCGGTTGCCAGCAGGGCCCCGGCTGCGTTGTTGATTATGCGCCCGGCGCCGAAGCGCATCGCGATCAGGGCGTAGTCGCAGATGCAGGCCAGGCCCGCCGGGATGCCCGCCGCCGACAGCAGGACGAAGGTGCGATAGTGTTCGGCGAACGCCGGCGTGTAGACAGCCGAGAGAAGCGGCTTGCCCAGGCAGGCCGCTCCGAGCAGCAGGACCGCGCCGAGCCCGGCCGCCCACAGGGATACCGTCGCGAAAAGACGCGGCTGGAAGCCGCTGCCGCCTGCGAAGCCCTGTGCGATTCGCGGGGCCGCCGCTTGCGCCACCGCCGTGGCGATCAGCAGGTTGGCCGTCACGCCGTAGAATAACGCCGAGTAGATTCCGACCGCCGCCTCGCCATGGCAGCGTTGGAGGAGCAATCGCGGCGCCGCGGCTGTCAGCGTGCCCACCGCAAGAGCTGCTGCCATCGGCCAGGTCCGCCGCACGATATGCCGGACCCGGCCGCCCGAACTGCGTGCGGCCCCTTCGAGCGCTCGGGCGACGGGCAGGTCGTGGGCGATCAGGACGCCGGCCCAGCAGACGCCCATTGCCGCGATGCCCGCCACGATACTGCCCGAGAGCAGGGCGGCAGCGGCGAAAGCGGGCGCACCGAGAACGGCGCGATATAGCAGCGAACGGGCGATGCGGTCCATGCGCCGGCGCTTCTGGAAGACGCCGCATGTGATGTCACTGAGACTCTCAACGGCCTTTACCGCGCCAACGGCGAGCACGACGATTCGCGTCGCAGAGGATTCAACGGCAAGCGTTGCCGCGGCGATGACGCCCAGACCCAGACACGAAAACCACAACCGGGTGCGCAGGTAATCGTTGAATGCGAACTCGGCGCGGACGTCGGTCCCAAGCACGGCCTTGAGCTGCATCCCCGTCAGGGCGAAGACGGGAGCGGCGATCGCCAGTCCCAGGGCGTACCGCCCGAGCGCCTCAGCCCCGATAATCTTCGCCACCGCTACGACCACGACCCACTGGCTCGCGGCGAATACGAGGCTTCCGGCCCCGGACCACGCGACGTTTGTGTGCATCCTTAGAGGCTCGATGACTCTGCCTCCCTCCGGCTGCATTCAGTGCATGCCCGGCTTGGCATCCGTCCAAAATGAACCACTCGCAATTCCGGCCGAACGGGCCTGCTGTGTTGTGGTCTCTGCTCGAAAACCTCAGAGGAGGCGAACAGTTCGCCGGGCGGATATTCGTCAAGCAGGCGCCCGAGCAGCATCGCCGTTCTTCCCGCCGCTTCGAACGACCCGTTGCGCTCGATCGTCAAGTTCAGTTCCGCGGCATGAGGTGAATTCAAAGTGTGAACCGGCATCCGTACGCGAGCGATGTCACGGTGTCGACCGCAAATGCCCTGCTCGCCATCTCGGAGCAGGACTTTCGATCGGATGGCGTTGGGGTCGCTGCCTTCGAGCGAGAGCGAGAGGTCCCGCACGTTAAGATCTGCCGCGGCCCTGGAAAAGGCCGCTCGCCAGGCGCCCAGAGTTCTCACCCGGCTCAATCGCAGTCGCGCCGTCTCGAACCGTGCAAGCTCCCTGCGGGACCGGCGGCGGATTGCGAACCTGCATTTGATGCCGGCGGCAATCTGTCGTATGTGCAGCGCACCGGCCCGGCGGAACAGCCGCAGATCCGCTGCAAGAACGCACATGAAGAGCAGCCCCGCCTCGGCCGTGCCCGCAGCCCGTACGCCCATACCCAGAATCGCACCGAACAACGCCATGCCATGCAGAATTCCAACAGCCCGCCGGGGACTCAGACCCCCGTCAATCAAACGGTGGTGAATGTGCTGGCGGTCGGGTGAGAAAATGGTCCGCCGCTGCGAGAACCGCCGCACGACCGCCAGCGCCATATCAAGAAGCGGGACACTGAGGATCGCAACAACGATCGCTGGTTGGGCCATACTCCGCGTGCCGGCCGCGCATGCCATCGAGGCAGCAGCTATGCCAAATCCTGCGAGCAGGCTGCCGCCGTCGCCAAGAAAGACGCGCGCGGGATGTGCGTTGTAGACCCAGAAGCCGCACAGGCCCCCGCACAGACATGCCATCGCCAGGGCCACGGCGACGTGTCCGTCGGCAATGCCGCAGACGGCGAGGGCGACGCACGCCGTAACGCCGACACCCGCCGCAAGCCCGTCGAGCCCGTCGGCGAGGTTCAGGGCGTTCGTGATGGCGACTACCCACACGATAGTAACAGGCCAGTCAATCCACCACACGTTTTCGGTTAGGCCCAGCCACTGCGCAACGGGAAGCGTCAGCCGCACGACGCAAAGGCCCAGGGCGATGAGCACCTCTGCCAGCAACTTCGTTCGCGCACGCAGATGCGCGGCATCATCGACGAGCCCCAGTCCGAAAATGCCGGCTGCAGCAAGAGCGACGGCCATTGCTTGTAAGTTAATCATAATACGAAAGCACGTTGGTCCGAACCAGACTGCCACGAGAGCCAGCGTCGCAGCTACGCAGCCCAAGATCGCCGCTCCGCCGATACACGGAATGGGTTTGTCGTGCGCACTGCGTGCCCCAGGGACATCGACAATCCCGTATGCTCCGGCCAGCCGTGCGGCAACAGGCGTCGCGATCAGCGTCAACAGGCCTGCTCCAGCGAACGCCGCGAAGCAGAGCCAAACGTCCGGCCCCGACTGCTCAAGCCGGTTCGTCAAGTCACATGTGATTTCTGTAATGCCCATAGCTTTCTCAATGTGCGCAGACTCCGTCCCCGTCGGTGCACATCCACCGATTGTCAGTCGGACGCCGCCAACTCCCCCGCTCGTGTCACTGTGTCGTTCTTGCGGATGCGTGCGTTCCCATCGCGACGGCCTGTTGCGCGATGAAAGCCCGAATGTCCGCACGCTCCGGATCGAGCGTCAGGGCGACGCGGGCCTGCTCGATCGCCGCATCGCGTTTGGCGGTGCCCGCCAGGGCCCGGGCCAGGGCAAATCGCCACGACGCGCAAGCCGGTGCCTGCGCCAGCGCCCTGCGGAGGCAAGCGATGGCGCGGGCAAATTGCGCCCGGTCCAGATGCATCTGACCCAACTGCGCGTGCATACGGCCGGGGCAGTCGTAGCGGGCACATGCCGCTTGTAACGCATCAAACAGCCGGTCTTGAACCAGCCGAGCGGTTTCTTGCTGCTCCGTCGTGTCGATATATTCGAGCAGCAGTTCAAGCCGTTCGATGTCACCCCCCGCCAGGTCTATCGCCAGATCTGTTCGGTTGAGTCTCGTGATACAGACCTGCGCAGCATCGCCGAACAGGTGCGCGTTGAGCCGCATCGCGCGTACAAAGCGCCTCTCCGCATCGGCCGTGCGACCCTCTTCGACATCAAGAATACCCGCTGCGAAAACCACCTCCGCATTGCACGGCGCCAGTTCGCAGGCCCGGCGAATGTGCTTTGCTCCCACGGCCCTGCCGAGGACGAATCGTTCCAGTTGCCCGGCCAGAGACAGCGGCGGCGCGAATGTCGGAGCGAGTCTCCTGCATTTATGCAGTTCGCCCACGATTCGCTCGACCATTTCCCGTTCGACGTCGCTCAACTCTGCGGCGATTCGATTCGAATTATCCCCCCGCATCGCTCGCCAGCGAGCAGCACTTAAGGCATAGCGGTACTCGACGTTTCCCGGCTCAGAATCGACCGCGGCCGCGGCCGTCCGGATCAGCTCTGTATATTCGGTGTCGGAGCCTTGACGGTTGCGTCCGGCCAGTTTCCGCTCGATCTGCCGTGCGCGATGCCAATGTCCCTCGGCGCACCTGGCCGCATCGGCACCACACAAAATCCACACCCACATGCCGGTCAACACCGTCGCCAGGGCCACCCGAGCGAATCGTCGATGCATCCAGTTCCGGTGCGTCACAGGTCTCAGCGAACGTTGCTTACAGCTTGCTTTTCGTGGGGAACCCATCGCCACCGCAAGTCCGGCAAGAACCGCGGCGGGCAGTCCGACCGCCGGTATGCGAAGCCCGAAGTCGGTCATGCTGTGAACCGCCACGGCAGTCAGGCCGAAGGCGATGCCGATGCCGCAACAACAATGCGTTGCGTGCGGGCTTGTCAGCGATCGACGCACTGACCGCATGATGCACATTACCAGGCACGTCGCCAGGGCAAAACCGACGATGCCCGTCTCCTCGAGCATCTGTACGTATTCGTTCTCCACGAAGCCCGCCAGCGATCCCACTGTGGAACTGTCGAATGCGCCGAAGACCATCGCGTGCGTCCCCAGCCCGATCCCGAACAGCGGGAAGCAACGCCAGATGCCCAGCGAATCGACGATCAGCGCCCATCGCCCGGTGTCGGCCTGACGCAGTTCAGCCAGGCTCGCCGCCCGCTGCCAGACCCCATCGAATCCGATGTACAGGACGCATGCAAAGGCCGCTGTGCCGAGCATCAGCAGCAGACTTGCCCCGACATGCCGCAGCCTCCTGCGAATCAGCAGAACCGTCACAACCGTACTGCCTGCCAGTATAGCGATCATACCGCCCCGGCTCAGTGACAAAAAGACTGCGGTGACGAGAAACACTATTGCCAGGCCGCTGAGCCATGCCAGACGCGAAACATGGCCGATGGACCGCCTGCGCATTGCCATTTGGACCGGACCGAACGCATCGTCGGCTTGATGCAGGCCCAGCAGCAATAGCCCCAGGGCCGCACCCGTGGACAGATTCACGAATTGCGCGAAGTGGTTGTGATTCACGAACGGCCCCGATGCATGGGCTGTGCGGGGCAAATGCGTCGCGCGATGCACCACCCCGATGCCAAAGCAACTCTGCGCCAGAGCCGACAGTGCTACCACTGTGCCTGTAGTCACAATCGTGATCAGCAACCTTCGAATCCGTTTGTCGTCACGGTAGAAAATCGAGGTGGTTGCGAAGACCGTCGCGACGGCGAAAAGCAGCCGCAGGTCGTGCCTGGTCGCGTTCGGATAGAAGCTGATCGCCATTGTTTCAGGTGCGTGACTATCCGGCAGATCGGACATGAGATGCGTCTTCATTGCGGCTGTTCCGGGCGAGACAACTCTTGCGAGTCCGCCTGGAAGCTGGACAAGCTGAAATGCCGCCAGCGCCAACAGAAGACCGGGAAACATCCACGACCGCGGCAGTGCAGTCGGGCGCTCCGCAGTAATGCAGAATCGCACCGCTGCGGAAATGCTCGTTATCGCCGCCAGCGCGAGTACGATTTCTTCGCTCCACGCCTCGACCGCACCGTATGCCAGAGGCGCAAAGGCAATCAGACACAGCAGCGACGCCTCAGTCGCGATATCCAGCAGTCGAGTCAATGGCCGCTCGCAATCGATTGTCGCGTTACGCAGCCGCATCAGCGATTCTCCGAAGTTTCACTACGGGTGTGTTTTCTGTCTCTTCCGTCGCCATTGCCGCCGGCTGTCCTGCTTGCGGCTACCAGCGGCGAACTGTCACTGCATTGTTCCGACCTTGCGGGAGCCCGGCTTGCTTTGCGATAGTATGCGTATCGGGGCGGTCGCGCATTTGCATCGTTGACTGCCAGCCCGAGTATATTGGCGCCGACTCCGAGCAGCCCATCCCGCGCCCGAATGCAATCACGCCGCCGCGACTTTCCTGCGCGCACCACCAGCACGACGCCATCGCTAAGTGCGGCCAGCACATATGCGTCGCTCACCGGCAGCACGGGCGGTGCATCGATGCAGATATGGTCGTAGCGCGACCGCAGCGCTGCCAGTGTCTGTTCGAACTGCGGGCTGTGAAACAGCCGGGATGGGTCAATATCCGTCGACCCACCGCTGAGCAGATCGAGCCGTTCGATGTATGTCGTACGAATCGCTCGCTCGATTGGGGCGCGTCCCGTGAGCACTTTGGCCAGACCCGGTTCCAATGCCATCGTGAAGACCCTGTGCAGAGCGCACTTCCGCAAATCCGCGTCAATAAGCAGAACGCGTTTTCCCGCCTCCGCCAGCGCAATTGCAATGTTGCTCACGAGCGTGGTCTTGCCGTCGCCGCTGGTCGGTGAAGTGAGCAGCATGACCTGAGCCCGCCTGCCTTTTCCCTTGAGCAGCAGCGATGTGCGAATGGCTCGAAATGGCTGGACGTGGGCCGACTGCGGCTCTGCATGCATCAGCGTCGCTCTTTGCGACGGGTCCGACGCAGCCTTCAAGCCCGAGACGAGGCCCAGCACCGGCAGATCCAATTCCGTACCGACCTGATCGGCCAGGTGGAAGCGGTGATCCAGCCGCTCGCGCGCTACGGCCAACCCGCAGCCGAGCGCGATGGAAACCACCAGCGCGATTGACAGCACCTGCGCCTTTTGAGGCTCGCAAGGTTGCTCGGCGGCCGCGGCCGGCTCCAGCACCGTGATATTCAGCGCCCCGGCGTTTTCGGCCACATTCAGTTCTCGGATCCGCTGTTCAAGCACATCGCATGAGCCCCGGGCCCGCTCGTATTGCGACTGCAGCGCTGCATATTCCGCCAGTTCGCTGTTGTGCTCGGCCGCCATTCGACGCTGCTGCTGATAAAGTCCCTCCAGTTCATGTTGCTGGGCCGTCGCCACTGCAAATCGCTCTCGCGCGGCGGCCAGACAAACGCGCCAAATGGCATCGTTGGTTTCCGCGATCCGGCCGGTTAGCCTCCGAACCTCGGCCGAAAGCCTCTCGACGTCCGGGTGCTCGACGGTGACATAGCGCCGCCTTTGCCGCAGCCATCGCTGCACATCCGCACGTCGCGCCTCGATAACGTCTCGTTCTTGTACGAGGCGGGCGGTCTGTTTGTTTCCTTCTCCGTGTGCCGCCTCACATGAAATGGTATCCGCCTCGGCCAGATGCTCCAGTTGTGAAAGTTCGATTTCCGTCCGGCTGCGGGCCACGCGGGCCTCAGTTACCGCCGTCGCCAACCGCTCAAGTTCGATCATCGTGGCATTGACACCCGCAGCTTTCATCGCTGATATCGGGTGCTGCTGCCTGAATCTCGCCAGTGCCGCTGATCGTTCGCTCAGTTCGGCTTCGCGCTTCGCCTTTTCCGCATAGAGTATCTGGAGTATCTTGTCCGAGGTGCTTTGCTGGGTTCTCGTTTGATAAACCACGTAGGCCTCGATGACTGCATTGACCAGCGCGGCAGCCTGAGTGGAATTGGGTGACATCGACGACAGACGGATCAGATCGTCATGCCTGCCTACGGAGACGGTCAGGCCCTCGCGCTTCAGATATGACAGCGGGTCGGCTACGCCCTCGAACGTTGCGAACTGCCGTACGCCGGCGACATTCAGAGCGGCCGAGAGAATGGGCGTCGAACGCAACAATTCGGCCTGTGTATGCAGGTAGTTCTGGGACCGCGTCATGACGCCTTCAGATTCACTGAGAATCCGGGGGCCGCTGCGTTCAACGTACAGCACCGCTGTGCTGCGATACAGCGGCCGGACCTGAGTTAGATATATTGCCGCTGCCGCCAGAAAGACCGCGACAGTCGCCAGCACCGTCCATCGACGCCGCCACAGAATCGCAGCCGGTCCGTCGCCGTCAGCGGCCGGACACAGACGCACGGCCCGGTTATCACCCTCCGCCGCTCTCGTGCGGGCCTGTGCGTCGTGCTCCGGCGTTACTCCCTCCGGCGGCACTCCCTCCGGCATCCTGTGCTCCATCGCAAATCCTTATCTGTCAATCGTCGTCGAATCCATCCAGCGGTGCATACAACCCGAAATTGATCCTGAAAATGCGGTCCAGTATGACGTTTCGCCGCGTTCGCGGCGTGTGCTCCACTATGGCAATGTCGCCCGGCTTAATAAAAGTTGTCATCGTCTCTGCCGCTCCGGGTTCCACTCGGGGGTCCACCGGCAGTACCGCTCGCACGATTCCTCCGTTCTTCGTCCGGCGGTAAATGCTTGCATATCGCGGTTCGGCTGTGCGATCCAGTCCGCCGGCAAATCCGATGGCCTGGCTCAGCGTGTATGCGGCTGTTGGCGCATAGGCGAAGTTGCCGGGCGACTGAACCAGGCCGAGCACCGTGAACAGCGGCGGGGCCAGCGGTTCGACGATGACGGTATCGCCGGGGTCCAACGCCATATCTGAAAACGGGATGTTGGACCCCGCTATGGGCAGGATGACGGTTTCGTTGTTCGGTGCCTGGAATCGCGGCGGCGTTTGGCCTGAACCGACCGATTCATCGTTCAAGCAAATCGCCAGATCTTCCAATCGCCGCTCTATATCTTCTCCGATCGCGACGCTATTGGTCTGACGCTGTAAACTTTCGGTTGCGCTCTGTCTGGCCGACGGGCTCGTGAGGTCGATTTGCCGGTTGAGCAGAATTCGATCGTCGAGTCGTACGGTTAGATGTCCGACGGTGCCGCCGTGTTCACGTGGTACGAACGAAAGTCTGAGGCGATCTTCATCGATTCGGTCAACTGATTGCGCCTGCGACTGCCGGGGATATTCTCGCGATAATCGCGCGGAAGCTTCCGGCGGTTGTGGAAGGGGAGTCGGCCCCATGTGCGTACACTCGGCTCGTACGATCTTAACATACGCGGCGCCGTCTTCGACGATCCCGCCGGCCTGCATTAGAAGTTGAACTACGGACATCGCATCCCGAGAAAGACGATACACTCCCGGACGCGCGACTGCTCCGAGAACGGTCGCTCGGTACAAGCGCGGCTCCGTCACGCGAACATGAATGGCAGGGCGTTGTACGCTGTACTGCGGATAGTAAGCATCTGCAATAGCGGCCTCCGCCTGGCCGAGTGCCATGCCGTCAACGGCGACTTGTCCCGGCAATCTCAGAGTGATTGTCCCGCGATCACTCACTCTGCAAGTTCGCGTTTGCCGCTCTCCGCTCGGTGCCAAACCTTCAGGCTGCTCGTCCAGTGTTGCCGGCAAGCTTACTTCGAGTACATCACCCGGCCCGATACGATAGGGACCCCACGATGCCGCCCGTGCAAGCCGGTCGGTATCGAGTTCAGGCGCAGACCAGCCGGCCGCCTCGAAGGCGGTCAGTTCAGCCCCGGTTGTGACTTCAACCTGATCGCCGCATCCACCGGCGCATAGACACAACGCAATTATCATGCAGGCAGATCCCATCGTCGCCCTGTTGCGATGTATCGCACATCCTTGTCCTGTCCTGTGCTCCAACGTGTTATCCTCTTTAACTTCTACGCCGCCGATAATGCCACGCGAAGATCTCCGGCGCGCACCCGAAGATCATCTATGCCTCCTTAACTTCGGCTTGTATGGACTTCGCAGACGCGGCCGATATGGAATCCGTATTGCGGGCCTGCTCCCGTGCTTCGACAAGGCTCTTCGCTGCAACCGCTCCCGTATGCGGGCGTATCCACGCACCGGTACGCGGATCCTTCGCAGCGCGAATGGATCGAATATGCCCACCGCTCCCGGCCGATCCAAAGCTTCAGATCGGTACGGACTGTCCTTCATAGCGCCTCCGTGTGCTGGCGAAGCGAGGACCAGGCCGGCTGCAGACACCGCTATGCATAACGATATCCGCGTCCTTGGCATGCGTCGTTTTCGCCTTGCAACTCGACCGCAAAATGCTCCGGATTGTCTTCCTGCAGGTCTCATGTGCTGTCGTGATTCCTTTTCTACGCCTGCCGGCGTCCTGCTTTCCTTCCTTTGCGTCTCCATCGTCCTGTCAGCATGCTCCCGGCCGCAAGCAGGAGCAGAGAGCCCGGTTCGGGAATGGCCTGGAGGACTTCGCCGGCGTATGTGTAGTAGGCCGGCCCGCCTATATCCATATGCTCGCGAACAATTCCACCACTACCTACCGAAGAGGTCAGCCTTGTCGCGGCATCCTCTATTTGCAGGTTGTATCTGCCGCCATCGTTGGCGACGGCCAGACCGAGTAAGCCGAATACGGCGTCTTCCGTGTACCCGCTGATCTCGTCATCACCGCCTCCGGACGAATGATCAAACCTGTAGTAGAAACCACCTGCCTCTGGTCCCGACACTACCTGATGACTCGCCAGTATTGCAGGCAGATCACTAAGCGTGACGTCCGCCCAGATGCTTTGAGGGTTCGCTTCCGGATCGACTGGTGTGTCGTCCAAAGGTCCCGTCCCCGCCAGCGACCAGGTAGCCACGCCCAGACCCATCACCGGATAATACGCGTCGGCGTCGCTTATTCGACTGAGATATTCAATCAAGCCGTTGCGCCAAATCGGCGCATCCACCACCTGCGCCATGTGTGCCGCGACATTGTGCATGGCAATGTAAAAGACTGCATTCGACGGATCCGTGTTGATGTAGTCCTCGATGTAGGCCGGAGTTTCCAGCCCGTCGTAAAACATCCGCAGGGCGTCCCCGTATGCCGAATCGCCCGTCGTCTCTTCCAGTCGGGCCAGCAGGTACGCTTCGTCTCCATAAGGATTCTCCGCATGGTCGTTAAGAACGTAATGGCCTGCCCGCATGGCGGCCTCTCTGTATGTGCTGCCGCCGGTTGCTTCGAAGGCGCTGATCAGACCCGCACCAATCGAGCCGGTATAGTCTGTCTCGCCCGGCCATGTGCCGCTCGCAGGTCCCGATACAATTTGGTTCGCAACCAGTCGGTCGGCTATTGTCTCGACCGTCTGCACTACCGGTACCGCATCAATCCGGCTCGTCGTCGCGATCACCACCAGGGCGACCACCGCCGCCTGCATCACATTGCCTGCTCTCGTATATCTCTTCACGTCGTCCCTGCCTTACTGTTGCCTTGCGTCACCATCCATCTGAGGCGCGCATTCTCCACACAACACGCCATTCCGCGATAGCGCAATCGCCTGCTTCCCTGGAACAGATCCCTCCTGATCGGAACTGTCGCTTATTCACTTACTAGAACGGTTGGTCCCTTCGCTGCGGTTTCTCCTGCCGTCGCCATTGTCCAGCCTCGGGCCCTCACGCATTTACATAATAACCATCTCTCTGAGTTGAAGCCTCCGTGTTATCACAGCTCTTCAGCCGAAGCGACACTTGTGTATCAAAACGTGCCCAACTAGTCAATTGTGGCGAGCACGTATTTTTCGCTCGGTACGTGGTGAAGTAAGTCGATACGGGCAGGTGTTGCCAAATCCCGGTCGTATGTTATGCTGGTATACGTTCGACAGGTTGAATCATGGATGACTGGCCGGGGTGTTCATACAAGCCGGCGAGATTCTCGATAGGGACAGCGCATGAAAACAGCGAACGCTATTCTTTCATACGCCGGATATGTCTTCCTGGCGGCCCTGGCTGCAACGATTGTTGCATGGGGTACGGGACGCGGGGCCTTGCTCGGTCCGGCTGTCATCGTCCTGTTTGCGTCCCTGGCGTTATACCTCATGAGCCGGTCAACGCTGCGAAGCTTCGCGTTTACGGTCTGGGTCTTTGCCTTTGTCGCCGCCTCGATGTTCTACCCGGGCGTCTTTATGACCTGGGCCGGCGTCGACCTGAAGATACTGATCATCCCCTTGATCCAGATTATCATGTTTGGGATGGGAACGACGCTCAGCGTCGCCGATTTCGCACGTGTTTTTCGAATGCCGTGGCCCGTACTCGTGGGCTTCATCCTGCAATTCTCAATCATGCCGCTGGCGGGACTCGCGCTGGCCAAGACGTTCGGCTTCAGCGCCGAGATAGCTGCAGGAGTAGTGCTGATTGGGTCGTGCCCGGGCGGCGTGGCATCGAACCTGATGACATATCTCGCCCGCGGCAACGTCGCACTTTCGGTGACAATGACATCCTGCTCGACGCTGATCTCTCCGTTGATGACGCCGTTATTGATGGAAAAACTTGCCGGACAGTACATCGAGGTCAACTTCCTGAACATGATGTTCACGATAATTAATATGATCATCGTGCCCATCGCCGCCGGCCTGATCGCCAATCGTGTGCTCTACAGCAGACGCAAAGCCTTTGAAAAGGTCTCGGTGCTGGCTCCCATTGGCCTGGCGTGCGTGACTGGGGCAATTGCTTTGATTCTGTTTGCTCCGGCGAGTATCGTGCGCTTGGGCGAAGCATCGCTGGCAAAGGACGGTCTTATCGTCGGCTTGTTGCTGATCGGCGTCGTGGCTCTGGCCCAATTGGTTATACGCGTGTGGCTGCGCGGTCCGGCTAATTGGATGGACAGGACCCTGCCTGTCATCTCGATGGGCGCCATCTGCTATATCATCGCGATAATCACAGCGCGTTCGCGGGACGATCTCGTGCGGGTAGGCGGCTTACTGATCCTGGCTGCAATTATCCATAATTTCGTTGGATATGTGCTAGGCTATTGGTTCGCTCGTGCGGCGCGCCTGGACGAGAGTTCATGCCGGACCGTTGCGTTTGAGGTGGGGATGCAGAACGGCGGCATGGCCTCCGGTCTGGCTATGCAGGTTCTCAATAGTGCACCGGCCGCTCTGGCCCCGGCCATATTCGGGCCCTGGATGAACGTCTCGGGTTCGGTGCTGGCCAGTTGGTGGCATCGAAAGCCCGCCGGGCCGCAGCGCGGGCGACAGGGTACGGCAGCGGACAACAATCATAAGGAGACGGATAATGAAGAGACGTGATTTCATGGGGCACCTTGGATTCGGTGCGGCTGCAGGTATGCTGGGAATGCTTGGTTCGCGTGACAACTCCACGGGACAGGCGTACGCCGATGCGACGAGAGGATTGCCCGAACTGAAGATCACCAATGTCAAAGCGCTGCTCACCGCGCCGCAAGGTATCCGGCTCTGTGTTGTGAAGGTCGAGACGAGCGAGCCCGGTCTGTATGGACTGGGCTGTGCGACTTTCAACCAGCGGCCGCTGGCGGTGCAGGTAGCGGTCGACAAGTACCTTGCGCCGTTTGCAAAAGGGCGCAGTGCAGAGAATATCGAAGATATGTGGCAGAATGCCTACACGAGTTCATACTGGCGAAACGGACCGGTGCTGAACAACGCGCTGAGCGGTCTGGACCAGGCCCTCTGGGACATCAAGGGAAAACGTGCGAATATGCCCGTCTATCAGTTGTTCGGCGGCAAGTGCCGGTTTGCGGTGGATTGCTACACCCACTGCGGCGGACACAGCCTCAAGCAGATCGAGGCGAGCGTGCGCAGCGCAATGAAGCGGGGTTTCCGACATATTCGCATTCAGCGCGGTGGCTACGGCTCGCCCCATCTTACGAAAAACGTGCATTTCAAGGAAGCGGACTTCGGGGCCTCGTCGGATTCGGTGATGGAAATCACGCCCTATGTGAGAGGGACTATCGAGATGTTCGACCATGTTCGCAGCACATGTGGAGAGGACGTCGAACTGCTGCACGATATCCACGAGCGCATTCCTCCAATCGATGCTCTCCATCTGGTCAAGGAACTCGAGAAATATCGGCCGTTCTTCATCGAGGACCCGTTCTCGCCCGAAGACAACGGCTATTTCAAAATGCTTCGCCAACAGACCAGTACGCCGATTGCGATGGGCGAACTGTTCAACAATCCGCATGAGTGGGTCGGTTTGATGAGTGAACGGCTGATCGATTTCATCCGCGTGCATATTTCCCAGGTCGGCGGTTTGAGCGTTGCCCGGAAGATTGCATCGCTGGGGGAATGGTTCAACGTTCGCAGTGCCTGGCACGGACCCGGAGATGTTTCGCCGGTGGGCCATGCAGCTAACGCACATCTGGATCTGGCGATCTGGAATTTTGGCATACAGGAGAGCGTACACTTCAGCGACAAGACCAGGGAGGTCTTCTCCGGCTGCCCGTGGGTCGAGAACGGATACATGTACGTGAACGAAGCGCCGGGTTTCGGCGTTGACATCGATGAAAAGCTGGCCGCCAAATTCCCGCTTCCCGAGCATCCGGGCTACTGGAGTCCGGTCCGCCGGCCGGACGGCACAGCCGTACGACCCTGATTATGCGACAGGCGAATTGTCACCCTTTCGCCCGTTTGAAAGTGCAGGTTCGCTGCGCTGACTTCGGTACGATTTCGTTGGTATCATCAGCGGGCTCCAAGCTATGATGAGCGCAGTTCGCACAGTTCGATTTCGTCTTCCTCGTTGAACGGCACGGGGCCGTGGACGTTCATAACGTGATGCACCATTAGTTCGAAATCAGCAGTTTCGAACGAACAACAGTAGCATCGCCAGAGCCGTCCGCGACATATGGGCAGCGGTCGGCGGTTGTTGACGAGATTCGAAAGAAGTGTCAGCACACGGTTGTCAAGCAGATCGAGGCGTATGCGGTCCTCTTCTGATGTGTCGTACAGCCGCCTGTGACAATTGTACGATGTAGCGTATAAACTCACAATCAACTCCTCCTTTCCGTAAACCGGCCTATTACAGTTCAGACTGGTTAACTACTTGCAACTGTCCCCATGAATCCATCGTCCGTATCAGCAGAGTCCTTCAATCCAGGGCCAAAGCCTCGCAGTGCTCCGTCGAGCGCGCCCGGCAGTTTTCCGCGGGCGCTGTCATCTCAATGGAATAACCCGGGTTGGCAAAACCTGTATGTGCGTATCCTTCGCTCAACCGAAGCCGTGACAGGGCACGCGACTGCATCTGATAACCGATCAACTCCAGTGCGGTTGAGAGATTCTCCATGCTCTTCTGGAAAGCGGCACGCGAGTCTTCCTGCGCCTGAAGGGCCCGGTGAAGACGGAGCTTGGCTTCCATCATATCGATTCTCGCCGGGTCTTCTCTCGATTGTGTCGCAAGCATAACATTGATCTGGCGGGCGATTTGTCTTTCGTTCTGCAGGACAGCCTCCATGTTCGCCAGGAGTATTCGCTCGTCAGAGGCTGCTCGATGGCCTGCATCGATAAGGGATTGCTCGGAGCGAGACAGTATGCTTTCGCCGGCTGTTCTCATGGGCATGTACCCTTTCCAAAGGATTGGTTTGTCGATGCCATAGTCAGCATTCTGTGCGGCAGAGTACATGCTCCGGATTAGCGAATGATTAGAATGAAAACATACTTGTGTTAATAATCAGCAGGCGCGACAGCGGCGACTCATTCGAGAAAAGGGCACCGTTCATCATGGGCACCGCGGCGATGCCAGCGAAGGCTTGCAGCCCCTTATCGGGGCGGTATCGGAGCAATGTCAAAGAGCTTTGGCTTGCGTCGGATCCTGCGTATGCTGCTGCAGGGAAGGTACTCGCAATCGCCGCGCTGGGGATCGCCGCCAAGACATTTGCGAATGAGCGGGATGACGGGTAGAATAGCTGTTTGATTTACCAATGACTGTTTGCTACAGGAGACACATTGATGAAGTCGAATCCACGGTTGTGCGCCATCGTCTTGATCCTCGTTCTGTGGCCGTTGTGGATAGCCTGCCTCGCCGCGACGGATGAAGAGTCCTGCCAGACCGAAGCGGCCGCGATATTGAAGGCCGCCGATATCGAAGGCGGCCTGGTTGTTCATGTTGGTTGCGGTGGAGGTGAACTGACCGCGGCTCTGCGCGCCGATTCGCGATATCTCGTTCAAGGTCTCGAAACCAGCGAGGAACGAATCGATGCCGCTCGACGACACATCCACTCAAAGAACCTGTACGGGCCGATATCAGTCACTCGCTGGGATGGCAAAAACTTGCCGTATGCAAGCAACCTGGTGAATTTAATCGTGTGTCAGTCACCTGCGTCGGTGCCTATGGATGAAGTGATGCGGGTGCTGTGTCCCGATGGTGTGGCGTGTTTCAAGCAGGCCGGCCGATGGGTCAGAAAGATCAAGAAAAGACCTGAAACGATCGACGACTGGACGCACTTCCTGCACGGTTCCGACAATAACGGGGTCGCTCGGGATACCGGTGTGGGGCCGCCCCGTCGGTTGCAGTGGAAGAGCGATCCGCTGTGGTGCAGAAGCCACGACGGGATTTCTTCCAGCGTGGACCTGGTTCTGTCTGCAGGTGGACGACTGTTCAGCGTAATTGATGAGGGCCTGACAGGCCAACCTGGGCTGCCTCAGTACTGGACGATAGTGGCGCGCGACGCATTCAACGGCAAACTGTTGTGGAAAAAGCTGCTTGGCGGAAGACGACCGCCGCAGAAGTCGTTGGTGGCTACCGCAGAGAAGCTCTACCTGGCCCCGCGGGGACGCGATCCCGTACATGTGCTGGATACGGCTACGGGAGACGTCTTGGACACGCTGGAGAACACCGAGGGGGCGGATGAGATCGTCTGTGCGGGTGACAGAGTAGTTGCACACTGCGCCGGTTCGCGAGGCGGAAAGCACAATACTCAGGGATCGGTCGTGGCGCTAAGCGCGAAGGACGGCAGAAAGCTCTGGACGAAAGAATCAAGACAGTTTGTACGTGAGTCGCTAGCCCTGGCGAATAGCCGGGTTTACTATCACGATGGAGGACAGGTGATATGTCTGAACGCCGATGATGGAGACAGGCTCTGGCAGGCCGCGTGTGCGACAAATCAGGGCAGTGGATTGCTCATGGTCTACGGCGGAGCTGTCTTCGTGACGGCCCCGGGTGGTGTGCGGGCGTTTGCTGCAAAGACGGGAGAGGCGCTCTGGAAAGGCCCCAACATACACAGACGGCTCGGCTTGTTCGGAGCCAACGGCCTGGTCTGGTTCACGGATATTCAGGAGCGGGGCCGAACGTTCTTATGGACGCCCGCGCCCGTCGTGACGGAAGGGCGCGATCCGATGACCGGCAAGGTCAGGCAGAAGGTCTCGTCGCCGTGTCTTATCACGCCGGGCCATCATATTCGATGCTATCCGGCCAAGGCGACCGAGCGGTATCTCCTGCTGCCCAAACGCGGTGTCGAGTACGTTGATCTACAGGGTGACGACCACATGCGGCACGACTGGCTGCGAGCTTCGTGCGGCCATGGAGTCGTTCCCGCTAATGGCCTGCTGTATGCGCCGCCGCATCAGTGTTTCTGCTATGCGGGCGTCAAACTGACGGGGTTCAATGCCCTGTCCGCGGCCGACGCAGAACCAGTACCGAAGAAAGCCGAACGCCGAATGTTGGAACGCGGGGTCGCGTATGACTGGGCGCGCGCCGAGCACGATGCTGGAGCGGTCGCGGCGGACTGGCCGATGTACCGCCATGACGCGCGAAGAAGCGGCCGGGCGGGCTGCGATGTGCCTGTGAAGATACAACCTGTGTGGACCCGGGATTTCAATGGGAAGATCACGCCGCCGGTCCTTGCCGGACGACACATTCTCGTGGCCCAGAAGGAAGCCCACACGATTTCATGTCTCGATGCCGGCACAGGAGAACCCGTTTGGAGTTACACCGCCGGTGGCCGTATCGATTCGCCGCCCACGCTGCATCATGGGCTGGTGCTGTTCGGCTCGACCGACGGGTGGGTGTACTGCCTGCGTCAAGAAGACGGCCGGCTTGCGTGGCGCTTTCGGGCGGCGCCCGAGGAAAGGCAGGTCGTGGTTCACGATCAGTTGGAATCCACCTGGCCCGTTCACGGCAGTGTGCTGGTGCAGAACGATGTTGTCTATTGTACGGCAGGGCGATCGTCATTTCTCGATGGCGGAATCTGGGTGTATGGCCTGAATCCTGCGACGGGCAAAGTGCTGCATGAACGGCGATTCGATAGTCCGCGGCCGGACGTACAACACGAGGCGGGCCGGCCGTTCGATATGGAAGGAGCCAGGTCCGATCTTCTGGTGGGCGACGGTGCCGACATCTACATGTATTTCGTTCGGCTGGCTCCGGATCTTACACGGAAGGAAACGCCGCGGCTTACAAAGCTCGGCGACCGGCGGGTCAGCAGGCATTTGATGTCCAACGCGGGTTTTCTGGACACCTCATGGTTCGACCGAAATTACTGGACATATGGCAGCCGTTGGCCGGGATACTATTTCGGCTACAACGCGCCGAAGGTCGGACAGATTCTGGTCTTCGACGATGAGATGACGTACGGCCTGCACGTGTTTACAACCCGCCAGGGTCACAGCCCTCGCTTCTGGCCGGGCAAAGACGGCTATGAGTTGTTCGCCGATGTGAATACCAACGAAATGGTTCTGCGACCGACAGCCATCGGACGGGAAAAGGGGGATGGCTTTTCACGAATGCTTCCACCCACATGGTCGACACAGGTGCCGGTTCGTGCCCGAGCGATGGTTCTGGCGGGGCAGAAACTGTTTCTGGCGGGTCCGCCTGATCTGGTGCCTGAGGACGATCCAATGGCTGCCTTTGAGGGCCGTCTCGGTGGGAATCTGTGGGTCGTTTCGACGCAGGATGGTGGGAAGATGGCCGAGTACGAGCTTGAGAGTCCTCCGGTATTTGACGGTTTGATCGCAGCGAAGAACCGCCTCTATGTGTCCGGCCTGGACGGTCGATTGATCTGTTGGGGGGCCAAGCCATGATACGTACGAACCGTTTCCCGGAGCGCAAAGCCGAGAGCAAACAAGGAGACACTCGAATGAGTTGGGATGGAGATAGAGTGGAACTGCAATCCGCATCGGTGTCGAGACGGCGGCTGTTGGGTGGCGCCGCCGCTGTTGCCGTGTTTTCGATTGTGCCGGCTAATGTGTTGGCCGGAAGTGGTAAACAGCCCCCCAGCGAAAAGCTCAACATCGCGGCAGTGGGGCTCGGAGCCATGGGCGCCGACAATGTGACTGCATGCCAGGACCAGAACATCGTGGCCCTGTGCGATGTCGACTGGAATATAGCGGGCGTGACGTTTCAACGCTATCCGAACGCCGCACGCTACAAAGACTATCGGCGGATGCTGGATCGCGAAAAGAGTATCGATGCAGTCATAGTGGCGACGCCCGATCACACGCATGCAGTTGTCACCGCGGCTGCCATGAAGCATGGAAAACACGTCTATACGCAAATGCCCCTCGCCCATGATGTATGGGAGGTTCGACGACTGGCGCAACTGGCGGAAGAAACCGGCGTGGCGACGCAGATGGGCAATGAACGGTATTCCGGGCCTACGATTCGCAGCACATGCGAGTGGATTTGGGACGGTTGCATCGGTCCGGTGCGCGAGGTGCACTGCTGGACGAATCGCCCGCAGTGGCCGCAGGGCTTGCGCCGACCCCGGGAAGCGGCCAGGGTGCCTGCACAACTCGATTGGGATCTATGGCTGGGACCGGCGCAGAAGAGCGCGTACCAATCGGCTTATCATCCTTACAACTGGCGAGGCTGGCGAGCGTTCGGCACCGGTGCACTTGGAGCTATGGGGTGTCACGTGATGGACGGAGCGTTTTGGGCGCTCAAACTCGCGGAGGCGCCGAGTTTCGTTGTGGAGGCCGACGCCGTCGGCTTGACCGAGCACGGCTATCCGCGTGCTTCGACGATTCACTATCGCGTCGGTGCTCGCGGGCAGATGCCGCCCGTGACAATTACGTGGTACGATGGAGGCAGACGGCCTGCCCGCCCGAAGGAATTGCCCGATACGCGAGAGTTCCTGGGCAGCAACGGCACCATCTTCGTTGGCGACAAAGGCAAGTTGACGTTCGGGGCGCTGACGGCGGGAACCAATCCGGGCCAGGCGGGACCGCGGTTCATTCCGGAGTCGCTGAGACAGTCGTACAGTCCGCCGAAACAGACGATCCCGCGTCTGAAGGGCAAACGCCAGTGGGGCAAGGCAAGTCGGCACGAGGACGACTGGATCGAAGCATGCAAAGGCGGCAGGCCCGCATGTTCCCGATTCGAGATTTCAGGGCCGCTGACCGAGATGGTTCTGCTGGGCAACGTGGCAATGTTCACCGGCGGACCGATTGAGTGGGACCGCCGGGCGATGCGCATCGTGAACGATCGAGAGGCGAATGCCTTTCTGCGCCGGGAATATCGAGCCGGTTGGACGCTGTGATGTAGCGCAAACCGCCTGTTGTATAGCTTTGCAGCCTATAAGCGATTGGGGAGACGACGCTATTGCGTTTCTGTGACGTTGGTTGCCCGCAACGACGGATCGCGGTAAGCCGTACGGAGGTTGCGAAGAAACTCAATTCCGTCCGAGGGAGTGTATCTACGTCCATCCTGCGATAGAATGCCCCGATCCAGTTGTTTCTCGAACACCGAAGTCAGACCTCTGTAAGTTACCATGTTGCCGTCGAATACGACACTCCCGTATGTTTGCTCCAAAGCGCCTATCTTCCTAAGCAAATGGACCGTGTACATAAGCACCTCCTGTACAAATCGCCTCGCCGGTCGTTCTCCGCTCGGCGGGCGAAATCAAGCTTCCACTGCAAATAGTTTTTACGGCGTCCCGAAGGACCCGTGCATATAGTCTCTATGTTCTGTTGACGCATCATTACGTGTTCAACCCGTCAAAACACATGTGTGCCCTGCCGAGCATCTCCGTCAGGTCCGCGATGTGCCGAGTGCCTTCAGCGATAATGTCTTCCACAATCGACTCACACGTGGGGTCCTGAGCGAATGCTTTGAGGCCACGGTAAAAAGTCACGGCCTCACGCTCCCTGGCGATAGCGTTCTTCAGGATATCCTTCTGGCTTTCGCTGCCTGTCAATTGCCGACAAGGCAGTGGTTGCGCCTTGCCCATTGCCATCACCAGGGCAGCCATTACCCTGGGATTGGAAAGCACGTAGTTGTCGGGGTCGAATCTTCCAAACTCGCCTGTCTTTTTCGAATACAGCTTGCGTTTGTTTGCCAGACTTCGTGCGTGCTTGCCTTTCCAGGAAGCGAGCCGATACAGAATGTCCCGCATTTGCCGGCTCCTGAACTTTGGGGCTGCGTTGACGTATTGTGCACCGCCGTCGCGTTCCACCTTTTCGGCGATCTCCAAAGTCTCAAATACGTTGAACTTCGTATCCATGGATCAGTTGCAACTACGATTCATAGCGAATCCGAACATTGGGAGGTGAGGGGAGAGCCCGTACGTTCAAGGCGCAGCTATCCGCTCGAATCCAACGTACAGCCTGCGGTTCTTTGGCCCCAAAGCCTACTACACACCTCGTTGTCAGCCTGTATCAGTGGCTAACTACCCAACATAGTGTATCAGTGTTTTGTTAGATATTTCTTAGGATATTATTAGGAAACAGTTAGGGGGCTTTGAAGGAGTGGCTGGGGGAATAGCCAGAGGTAGGGCAAATGGCAACGATTTGGTATGGCCGATGCCGCCAGGATTTGGGCGCCGGCAATGCGAGCAGAGTCGTCCCAGCGTCAGCCAAAAGGCCGCGTGTCTCAACCAGAACTTGCAAACGCGCTTTCCTAAGACGCTTATTATCGGAACTTAAGCTCCCCGTTCACAGGCGGCTTCCGTTGCTGCAGACCGAAACATTGTGGTGCCAGTCACAGACGGCGATCGTAACGACACCTGCCATCCAGCATCGCAGCAAGTCGAACGGGAATTCTCCTCGCTCTGATTACGCAGGAAAGCTATGACATATCCGGAACCTTGACGCCTTCAAGATGGTCCTCATAGATTTCGTACGAATACTTCTCAAGCAGTTCATTCTGGAACCGCTTCAAGGCTTCGTTTGTCCTCTCACGTAAGATATGCCACTTGACCTTGCTGGCCGTACTTTCGTCATATTCAGGAACCTCGCCGGGATCTTTTTCGAGGATTTTGACCAAGCGCCACTTGAGAGCATCCTGAAAAAAACCGCGAATCGGGCCGACGACAGTATCAGGGTCGCTGGACCAGAGTCGTTCCCACAAGATGCCCTCGGAAGACAGCGAAACGGTGCGCGGGCCGAACTCTTTGTTTAGCGTGTACTCCTGTTTGACCTGCTCGAAGTCTTTTCCCTCTTCAAGTAACTCTTTGGCTTTCTCGGCTTCGGCGCGGTCCTCGGTCCATATCTCATTGATCTTAATCTGTCTGCGCCGGAACTCGCCTTGGTTCTTGTCAAAGTACTCGCGGATTTCGTTGGCGTCGGGCTGGGGGACCTGGCTGCTCTTGACGCGTCTCATTTCACCCAGAAGCCTGGAATCCTCCATCTGGCGGATGTTCTTCTGTATTTCAGGGTCCTGGTCCAGTCCGAGTGATTTGGCCTCAGCCACAAGCAGTGGCATCTTCATGATCTGATCGACATATTGCTCGATACCCTCGGCCGTATGCAGGTTTCTGGGCCGGCTCGGAGGTGCGGTTTCGCATATCCGAGTCAACAGGTCCTGGAGTGTAATATCGCCGCCCTCGTAGGTCGCGAGCGCAAGCTCTCTTTCCTCCGCTGTCAGGTCGGTATCGATTTGCGTGCGGCGTACGAAAGCCACCTTGCGATCTTGCTTTGGATTGAGGAGCAGGCGCCGGTAGATCTGGCCTGCCTCCGCCATATGCTCCTCCATCTTCTTCGCTTGGAACTTGTCCATTATCTGCTCGTAGTATGTGTCGAGCAGTTCCTTACTCTTCTGGACCTGGATCTGTCGCACTATCTTCTCCGGGTCCGCATCCGGATTTGCCTGCCTCTTTTCCTGGAGCTCTTGCTGTGTGATGTTCAGGTTCTCTTTTAGATGGTGCTGAAGCAGTTTGTTGACAATCGCCCGATTGGCCCGTTGGCGGATCATGGAGTATACGCGGTCCTGTCTGAGCAAACCCAGTTTCCGCCCCTCCATGCTCATCGCTTTTTCCGCCAGCATGGTTTTGAGGACTTCTTTCGCCCTGACGGGTTTGCCATCTGTGTCGCGTCCGCCAAGATCGGCGGGCTTCAGCTCCATCATGATTCTGTTCCGGAGTTCTTCGACGCTGATCGTGTGATCCCCTATCCTGCCGACGACAGGCGATTTATCCTCGCTGTGGACAAATGGCGTGCAAACAGAAAGCATGATAAAAAGAATTGCTGGAACGGATGCTCCTCGGTTTGCGCGATGTAGCATGGGTTGTACGCTCCTTGTCTAAACTGTAATTGTCAAGTGGTCTGTAATCTCTTGGCAGGCCATTATACCGTTTTGGCCCCTAAGAACCAAGTCCCAATGGGATATCGGGTCGGACAGCCTGCCTCAAAGGGCGGAGCGAATAAATTGTGTTTGTAAGCGAGAACGCATGCGTTTATCATGCTTGTGATGTGCAGAAACATGCGAATCGTCGTTGGGCTTGCAGCATCCTGTTTTGCCGCAGGCCGGGACGATGAACGTTTTTTTCGGAAATAAAATGAGAGGGAATGTATGTCCGGGATTCTGAAAGGGCGAAGGACTAACGTCAAGCCCGACGAGCAGGCGTGTCAATTGGCTCTGCGCCTTGCCGTCTTTGTGCTGGTACTTTGCGGCGCTGCAAGACAGACGAAATGCTTCGCCGATAGGGTGGTACTCAAAGAGGGGCAGATGCTGACAGGGGAAATCGTTGCCGAAAGACCCGACAAGCTCTATCTCGACATCGGCATAACGCTTCTGGCAATTCCGCGGGATAAGATTCTCGAATACGAACGCGCAGAGGCCGGTGCCCAGCAGGACGTTGCAGAAGATGATGCGCCTGGGTCACTGGAAAAAAACCAATCCCGCCTGTATCGAACTGCGGACCTGCAGATCAAGACGATCTCCCAGTGTGTAAATATGGTGAGCGAAGCCGTAGTCAAAGTGGTCAGTCCAGGCGGGTCCGGTTCCGGATTCTTTGTCAACACCGATGGATACGTTATCACCAACTATCACGTAATCGAAAGGGAGACGAAGATTGAGGTAATTGTCTTCCGCAAGACCGATATGGGATTCGAGAGAACGACGTTCAAGAAGGTCAGGATACGCGCGATCAATCCATTTATCGACCTGGCCCTTCTGCAGGTTGACGATCTGGGAGACTACAGGGTCAAGCCGGTGTACATGGGCGACATCCGGGACGTAGAGGTCGGGCAGCATGTCTTTGCTATCGGCAATCCGCTGGGACTGGAGCGAACCGTCACCGACGGCGTGATCAGCACCACAAATCGCGCCTTCGAGGGGCTCGTGTATATCCAAACAAATACGGACATCAATCCCGGCAATTCAGGCGGCCCTCTGTTCAATCTGGCGGGAGAAGTGGTCGGAGTTACAAACATGGGATATGTCTTCTACGGCGGACTCGGCTTTGCGATACCCGTGGATTACGTCAAGCATTTCATTGACAACCGCGAAGCGTTCGCGTACGACAAGGATAATCCCAATACGGGCTATCGATACATACAGCCGGATCGCAGACGCAATGAAGGCGATCCGTGTGAACTGCTGGGAGAAAATAGCCGGTAACAGTTGTGAATGTTCAGGGACTATTGCAAACAGGCGAAGCGGAGATTGCGCCCGGAGGCTGCACGCCCGTACGCTCGCCACGGACACTGAGGTGATTACATGAGAGACATTACAACGAGATTGGTGAATTGCAGACGCTGGCACATGAATGTGATGGTTGCCGTCGCTCTGGTTTTGGGTATCTGTGGCATTTCTGCGGCGGCGCTGCCACCGGCGGCGAAGATTGTTCCGCCGGAGACTATTGCTCTTGTTGAGTGCGAAGATTTTTCGGTGTTCCAGGGGCAATGCCGCCACATGTCCTTCTACAAACTCCTGCACGATCCGACAATGAAGGCGTTTGTCGACCATGTCAAAGAGAATCTCCGGAGTGAACTTGCCAACAGTAGTGAAGGCGTGCTGCAGACGATTATGGATATCGAGGCGCTGCCTCAGGGAAAAGTCGCTTTTGCCGTCGTATTGAAACAGCCGCAAGCTGGCAGCGATCTGTCCAAGAGCGGACAGTTGCTGGCTATTACACAGTGGGGCGATGCTATTGACAGAGTGAAGGACTCGATAGATGAGATTCTGCAGAAAGCCGCCGATGAGGACGCGCGTATTCAGGACGAGGAGTATCGAGGTCTCACGATTAAGACCGTTGGCCCGTCGTCTGAAGAGTCACTGAGCTACACGATGGACCAAGATTGGCTGATGATCGCCACTAACGCCGAGACGCTGCGATTCGCGGTCGCGCAGATCAAGGGAGCGGGCAGTGGGACGCTGGCGGGCGAGACAAGCTACATGAATGCCCACAAGTCCCTGGCGCCCTATTCACCGGGTCATGTGAATGTATTCGTGGACATCAATCGCATTATGGACACGGCCCTTGCCGCGGCCAAAACGGCGCCTCCCAAGGCAATCATCGGGGCGCTGGGACTGGACAAGTTCATGTCGCTTTCTCTCAAGCTTGGCCCGGGCAAACTTGCCCCCTCGGCACGGGAATACTCGTATGGCCAGGCCTTCCTGCAGATAGACGGTCCGAAGACAGGCGTCAGCAAGATACTGGATCTTAAGTCGCTGCCAATCGAGGCGCCTCGCTTTGTCTCCGAGGATGTCCTGTCGATGTTCCAGATCAATATCGACTTCGCAGGCGCTTTCGATGAGATCTACAAGATCGCCGCCGGCATTAATCCCCAGATTGCGGCCTTGATGAACATGCCGCTGGTGCCGCCGAGTCCGCAGGGCGATCCAGGCGTGACCCTGAGAAAGGATGTTTTCGCCTATCTGGGCTCGCAACTGACCGTTACGCAGCGTTTAGACGAGAATGCCGCAAATGACGCTGCTCCGATGCAGACGACCAATTTGATTGCGGTCGCTCAAACGAACCGGACAGGCCTGGAAAGATCGGTCAGCCGGTTGCACTCCCAGTTTCTACCCGGGCAGGACGGCTCTACCACGCGCGAACTTCTGGGCCATACGCTCTATCTGATCGATCTATCGATGTTTATGCCCCGGATGAATCCCGCCGCACCATCACGGTCGTCTGTTGGTGCGACGCGAATGGCGGCCGGTCCTGGCCCGTCGGCGCCGGTTATGCCGATTCCCAGGATGGCGCTGGCTGTTACCGATACGCATTTGCTGTTTGGTCCGGAAACTTCGGTGGAGCGTGCAATTCGCGTGCTGACGACTCCTTCGGACCAGTCACTCGGTCGGGCTGCGTGGTTCACCCGCGCCAAGGCACAGATTCCATCCGCAGCCGGTATGGCCGGTTTTGAGAACACCGCCGTTTCCGGCAAGTTCCTGTGGCAAATGCTCAAACAGGCGGCTTCTCAGCAGACGGAGGCGACCGGTTCCGATGATAATTCGGTGACATTGAAGCTCGGGCCCAATATCATGCTGCCCCCGCAGGCCATGAAGGTCTTCGATTTCAGCCTGTTACCGGATTTCGATGCTGTGAAAAAGTATTTCGGACTTTCAGCTACGTACGGCGTCAGCCGACCCGATGGATTCTTCGCCGAATTCAAATACGTCGAGAACAATTGATCGCCACGCTCGATCCCAGCACGGTATCGGCTCAATGGATGATCTTGTTCAGCGGATAGGTGATTATCCCGGAAGCTCCCGCTCGCTTGAGGGCGGGGACGAGCGAACGCTCAATCCTGTCCTCAATGATGACCTCGATGGCCACGTATTCGTTGTCCGCCAGCTCCGACACCGTGGGACTCTTTTCCGCCGGCAGGAGGTCCAGTACGGACTGGAGGTTTCCCTTCGGGATATTCATCTTGAGACCGACCTTGCTTTCCGCTTCGATCGCAGCCAGCAGGAGCATCGTTATGTTCTCGATCTTCTTGCGTTTGAAGTCGTCGGCCCAGGCCTCCTTGTTGGCGATAAAGCGAGTCGTCGACGTAATGACGGTATCGATAATTCGCAGGTCGTTGGCTCTCAGCGAACGACCTGTTTCCGTGACGTCCACGATGGCGTCCACGAGGCGGGCTTTCACTTCAGTGGCGCCCCAACTGAACTCGACTTGAACGTCAATCCCCTTGTTCTCGAAGTACTTCTTCGTGCCATTGACCAGTTCTGTTGCGATAATGCCGCCGGCAAGCTGCTCCGGCTGGGTCACCTCTGATTCATTCGGCACAGCGAGGACCCATCTGGCGGGATTGCGGGTGCGCTTGCTGTATGTAAGCTCGCACACTTCAACCACGTCCGAACCGTTCTCTACGACCCAGTCGTAGCCTGTTATGCCTGCATCCAGAACGCCGTCCGCCACGTAGCGACTCATCTCCTGCGCTCGCAGAGAAGTGAGCCGAAGGTCCTCGTCGTCAACCTTGGGCAGATAACTGCGTTCGCTGTCCCGTATGTGGAAACCTGCTTTGTCGAACAGTGCAATGGTTGCCTTCTGTAGACTCCCCGCGGGTATGCCGAGTTTCAATTTCTTTTCTGACATGCTACTCCTGTGGACTGGTCAAACCTGCGTTAATTGCCGCACGCTTGCTCATTTCTTCTTCTTTTTCTTTTTGGTCTTCTTTGTGGTCGTTCCAGTGGACTTGCGTTTCGCGACCTTCCTGGACGTTTTGCGACGGGCCGTCTTCTTCTGCGTCGTCTTGGTCCTCTTCTTCTTTGTGGGTTTCTTTTTGGTAGTGCTCTTTCGCCCCGTGCTCTTGGTTTGTCTGCGGGTCTTCTTCTTCGATTTGGATTCGCTTTCTTCCCGCAGCAACACGTAGAATTCATACCCGTTTTTGGCGGAAACCTGTTTGGCCAAAAAGCCTTCTACCTCGCGTTCGGTAGCCTCCGGATACACCAGTTCGTTTTCCTTGAGATACTCGAGCATGGTCTTGGTCAGAGGGATGGCATGTCCCTGTAATGACGTCACCATGCAGAAATCGACCACAAACGGGCTCACGCCCTCCATTTTCTCAAGACTGGCTTTGGCGGGACGCTTGCCGATCTTCTTGAGCGCATCCATACTCATCCGATGGTACTTGTTGAAGATTCCCCCCAGCAGTGTTGATAGTGCCGCCGCTGCAGCGCGAGATTCCGGCGTGTCTTTGCCGATTAGATCGATAACCTCCTCGGCGCGGGCCACACGAAGATCGTTAAGGTCAACGAAGTAGTCGTCGAATCGCTTCATGGCCGATTGTGTGTCCTTCTCCGTTAGATGCTCGGCAAGGACCGCATATACGACAGCGTCGGCCGGTTCTTCGAAGTAGAGTTTGTCCACCTTCGAAGACTTTCGCTTGAGAGAACGGTATAGTTTCTGAATCTTTGATGAGTATTGCTTGCTGTCCTTCATATGAGCCTCGCGCTAGCCATCTGCATCCGGGCCGAGCTAAAACTGATCCGCCTCCCCATCGAACGAGCCGTCGTCCCTTTGGTGGTCTTCGTCATCATCAATCTCGTCTGCGACCTGATCGATGAGATTCATTGTCTCCAGTGTCTTCTTGAATTGCTCATCTCTGCAGAATCGCAGGGTGGGACAAAACTTGCTGTGCAGCCTGCCGGCCACGAGGGACTGGATCCGCCTCTTGGCATGACCGATGGCCGCAAGCGTCTTTTGCTGTGCCGCTTCGTTCGCGCCGAAGACACTGAGATAGACGTCGCTGCTTCGCAGATCGGCCGCCATCTCCACCCGGGTTACGCTGACAAAACCCTCGATACGAGGATCGCTGAGATGATTGGCGATCGCGTCGCTGACAGCCTCTTTTACGACCCTCGCAACCTTTTGCTGTCTTCGCGTTGTCATGGTCTTTGATCTTCTTAGGAAAGGGTTCTCGCTACTTTGACGATTTCGTAGAACTCCAGCACGTCGTCCACCTTGATGTCGTCGAACTTGGCGATCTTGATTCCGCACTCCAGGCCGGTCTTGACCTCACGCGCGTCGTCCTTGAAGTGCTTGAGTGTTTCGATGTGCAAGTCGTCCTTGATAACCACGTTATCGCGTATCAGACGGGCTTTGGCTCGTTTTGCGGCCACGCCGCTGGTGACGTAGCAACCGGCGACGGTGCCGAGGCGCGAGATCTTGAAAGTCTGCCTGACCACGGCACGGCCGAGGCTTTCCTCTTTCTCTTCCGGTGCGAGCATGCCGACCATGGATTGCTGCAGGTCCTCTGTAATGCGATAGATGACGTTGTAGAGGCGAATCTCCACTCCGCATGCTTCGGCGGTGCGACTGGCCTGCTCATCCGCCACCACATTGAACCCGATGATAATCGCGTTGGAGGCTTCTGCGAGCACGACATCGCCTTCGGTTATGCCGCCCGGAGCGGCGTGCAGGATGGCGATTTTCACTTCTTCGGTGCTGAGATCCGAAAGGTACTTCTTCAATACGTCCACCGAACCCTGTACATCCGCCCGAATGATCAGATTGAGCGTCTCAGCCTTGCCCGCCTCAATCTGACTGAACAGATTGTCCAGCGTTACCTGCGTTCGTTCGGCGAGCGAACTTTCGCGGGATTGGGCCTGGGTTTCCTCCGCAACAGCCTTGGCGCGGTTGATATCCTCCAGACAGTAGAATCGCTCACCCGCCTGAGGCACGTCGCTGAGTCCGATGATTTCCACGGGCGTGGAACTTGTCGCTTTCTTAATGATGTTGCTGAAGCTGTCTCGCAACTGTTTGACTCGCCCGTACGCCTCGCCCGCAAGGACCACATCCCCCTTTTTCAGAACGCCTTCCTTTATCAGAAGCGTGGCCGTCGGTCCCCGTTGGGAGGACATCTTTGCTTCGACCACCCAGCCTGTTGCGGGAATGCTGTCGTCGGCTTTGAACTCCAGCAATTCACCCATCAGGTCGAGGTGCTCCAACAGATCGGTTACGCCTTCCCCGGTTGTCGCACTTGTTTTCACGACGTCGGTGTCGCCGCCCCACTCGGTGGGAACCAGTTCATGTTCGGCCAACTGAGCATAGATCCGGTTGATATCGCAACCTGGAAGATCGATCTTGTTCAGCGCGACCAGAATCGGTACATTGGCTGCCTTGCAGTGGGCGATAGCCTCGGCCGTCTGCGGCATGACACCGTCGTCGGCCGCCACTACGAGAACAACGACGTCCGTCATGTTGGCCCCTCTGGTCCGCATAGCCGTGAACGCTTCATGGCCGGGCGTGTCCAGAAATGTCACTTTCTTTCCGCCGAACGTAATCTGCGATGCACCTATGTGCTGAGTAATGCCGCCGGCCTCGCCGTCTGCAACCTGCGTCGAACGTATCTTGTCCAGCAGGCTGGTCTTGCCGTGATCCACGTGGCCCAGCATCGCGGCCACAACCGAACGTTTCTTGAGGTTCTTGCGTTCGCGCTTTTCAAATTCCTCGCGAATCTCTTCATCGAGACTGGCCTTTTGTACCACTTCGAGTTCGACGTCAAACTCGAGGGCGATCAGTTCGGCCGCTTCGTTGCTGATTGCCTGATTGGCCGTTGCCATTACGCCCTGTTGCATAAGTTTGGCGATAATCTCCGAGGCTTTAACCGCCAGGGCAGCGGAGAGGTCTTTGACCGTTACCGGTTCGCTTACCGTTGCTTTGCTCGGGCGACGCTTCGACGCAGCCTCTCGCTGAGCCTTGGAGGTCACGCGGCGTGTCGGTCGAAGACGCAGTCCCTCGCCGCCGGCTGCGCTGAGACGGGCTTTCCGTTCCTCGATATCTCGCTGACGCCACTTGCCGCCACGCTTGCCTTTGCCGGCAGGGCCGGCAGCCTTATCGTCTTTTCTGCGCCCATGGGTCCGATCCTTGCGTTTCCCACCGCGTTTACCGGTTGAAGGGCCGGAGGCAGCTGGCTCAATGCCGGGCATCAATGGTTGGGTGATCGGAGCATCGTACCGAGGACGGGACCGTGGTCGGGACGGTCGTATCGGTTCAGGCTCTTCGATTCGAACCACTTGCGGCCCGCTGAGTTTGGCCGGTTCCGGCTTGTCCATGATCGGTCCGACCGGTACGATTGGCTCTTCCTTTGGCTTTTCTTCCTTCTTCGCTTCGGAGGGTTTCTTCTTTACTTCGGGCTCAGTCTTGGGGGTCGGTTTTGCCTGGGGTTCTGTCGTGTCAGGCGACTCTTCTGTCGGCTTCTCTTCCTCTTCTTGAGCCGGTTCTTCAACTGCAGGAGCCTGCTCGGTCGGCGCCTCGGCGACTTTCCTTGCTTTCTCCGTCTTGGGCGGTGCCGGCTCGGCTGCTTCAACCTCAGGTGCCGCTGCCTCAGGTTCTTCGGCCTCCTCCGCTTTGGTTTCCACCTCTTCAGCGGCCGGCTGCGCTTCCGCTTGAGCGGCTTTCTTCTTGGGAGGCGTTCGCTTGGGCTTCTTGCGGACGCGAACCTTCTCGAGGTCCACCTTTCCTGCGGTCTCCACTGTCGTAACGTTCTCGCCCTCGCTGAACCATTCACGAATGGTCGCCGCCAGACCCGCCGAGATGACCGACATGTGATTCTTGACCGGTAAGTCCTCGTCCTTGCACTTGTTCACGATTGCAGAACTCTTGACCCCAAGCTCCTTGGCCAGTTTGTAAACTCGTGTTGAAGCCAAAAAAGCCTCCTGTGTTGTACCTAATTCACATTGTTGCTAACGTGTTCAGCCGAAGAACCGCTGCGTCAGGCATCATCTTGAACCGCGTCGCTTTCCTTGCTCAGGACGTCTTCGACCTGATTCTGCTGTTCGTTTTCGCTGGAAAGCTCCTTGGCGACTTCACCGGCGGCCTGCACCAGCCTCCGTGCAAGTTCCTGTTCCACACCCAGTTCGGTGACCAGAGGTTCGACGCCCACGTCATCCAGATCGAGTACGGAAATGACGCCCAGTGCTATAAGCTTGTCCACGGTCGTATCATCGGCCCCCTCGACGCCCTTGACGCACTCAGTGAGGCGTTCGATGCCCTGGTTGTACTCCTCGGGCGTGAGGATATCGATGTCCCAGCCGCTCAAACGGGCGGCCAACCGGACATTCTGTCCGTGTTTGCCGATAGCGAGACTCAACTGGTCTTCGTCGACCACCACCGTCGCGCGTCCGAGTTCGAAGCACAACGCTATCTCGCTGACGCGTGCGGGCATCAGGGCGTTGGCAACGAGCACCTGCGACGAATCATTCCATCGCACAATGTCGATCTTTTCACCGCCGAGCTCATCGACGATGTTTTTGATCCTGCTGCCGCGAACGCCCACGCATGCTCCGACAGGATCCACCTTGTCGTCATACGTAGTAACCGCCACCTTCGTTCGATAGCCCGCTTCGCGTGCCAGCGCCTTCACTTCGATGATGTTCTCGGCTATTTCAGGCACTTCCAACTCGAAGAGCCGGCGAATGAAATCCGGATGGGTTCGTGAGAGAATAATCTTCACCTGGCTGGCGGTTTCCTTAACGTCGATGATGAGGCATCGGACGCGCTCGCCGGGTCGGTGCGTCTGGCCCATAATCTGCTCGCCCTTGGGCATGAAGCCCTCGGTCCAGTGGTCGAGGCTGACGATCAGTGTCCCGCCTTCGTACCGCACCACCGTGCCGCTGATGATTTCCCCTTTGCGCTGCACGAATTCGGAGTATATGCTGTCTCGCTCGTCAGCTCGAATCTTCTGTATCATAACCTGTTTGGCCGTCTGGGCGGGAATACGGCCGAGTTGCTTGATGTCGATCTGAACTTCATCGCGAAAAGCGCTGATTTCACCCGTGCCGCGGTCGATATGCACAACAATATCGCTCTCGGGTTCGCCGAAATGCTTCCGCGCTGCAGATATCATCGCTTCTTCAAGATCTACAAATATGGACTCCTTGTCGATGTTCTTGTCGCGTGCGATGTTCTCTACAATCCGTAGCAATTCCTGATTCATCGTCTGTTCTCTCTAATCCGGCACTATTTGCTTGTTCAAAGTCCGACGTACTGTGTATCGTCGAATAAAAAAAGTGGAAACCCAAAAGTCTCCACTTCAACCCGCGTCTTGGCTTGCCTGGGGCAACCTTCGGTCGCGCCCTGTGCAAGACCGGCTCGCGGTATGCCGACATCAAACAGAGGTTGTAGTCTGTCCTAAGCTACATCATCTGCCTCCGGTCCAACACAACCTCGTTCGCCGTTCGGCGTTGAAGCAAAGCCACTAAGCTCCAAGCTACCACATGTGCAGAATACCACCGTCATCACTTGGTGAGCCTTACTCTGCACGGTTCGCTAATCTCATCAAAGCCATTGTCTTCGTCTCAAAAATCTGCAACTGAGCTTTGGCAGCGTTCAATCATTATAGCCAAGCCAGCTATAATAATCGTCAAAGGCCCTATCGGCAATAACTTTTTTGCCATAATTGCCTTTTTTGCCCGATTCGCAGGTGTTCGGCCTCCTATCGAGCGCAAGTAGCGTTTGCAGGGCCAAAGAGGCCGTAATATCGGACAATAGGGACTGAAGGGCACAACTGGCCGATATATATACGGTCTGAGGGTATTCAACCGTGTCAGATGCGGGCGATTGCTGTCTGCCGGTGCACGCTGCCGGACAAAAGAAGCCCGCCAATTATGCCGACAGAAACATTCAGAATCGTTCGACTTTCGTGGATGGATAGCTCAATGGGGTGGCCATGGTTGAATCAGCGCTAATAGAAGACTACATCTGGGACAGCACGCGCGAGGCATTTGAGACGATGATACCCATGCCCGTAGAGAGGGCGACTGAGAGGCAGGGGGATGACGAGGAATCCCCCATGATTTGCACCATAACGTTTACGGGCGGCATGCAGGGGGCATTCTCGGTTCTGTGCGGCCGCCCGAGCGTCGAGAAAATGGTACGGGCGATGCTGATGATGGAGCCTGATGAGCCGGTCGAGCAGGCGGAGTTGCATGATGCGTATGGGGAAATCACCAATATTCTGGCCGGAGGTTTCAAGTCCCGGATGGAAGACTTCGCACCGGATATGAAGATATCCATCCCCTCGGTTGTCAGTGGAAAGCACATCCGCCTCGCACTGGGGGACGGCATGTCGCAAGTGGATTTGAACGCGAGTTTGGCTGGTCGACCGATGCTCGTTGCAGTAGCATATCGGTGCCGCAACTGATACGGCGCTTTCTCGGCGAGCTCCGGGAATCTGCGAAATGACGATTCGAAGCCCCATCACTTTTGCATCGAACGCACATTATCGGCCTGTTCTGGATGCCTGAACATACTCTTACCTGTCGCCGACCCTTTTTTCCATGTGGCTGCTTGACTCGTCGCATTTGTCTGTGCGCGTCCTCGCCCATGCGTCGTTCAATCGACCATTGTTTTCACACGCCTCGCGGGCTACAATCATGCCCGGTTACCCGTTGCAGCAGTTAGCTATTCCTCGGGTGAACCATCGCAAGTAGAAATAGAACAAGAGGGTAGAAACATGCCAACACATTGTCATATCAAAAAATGTACGCTGGCCTTTGCCATCGTCGGCACCCTGTTGCCAGCGGTTGCCATTCCGGTAGCTCCATTGCAGGCTGCCGCTGCGGATCATTCGATGGTTCCAGGCACAATCATTGACCATATTCCCGCCCGGTCCCGAAAGTACATCGGTTCGCCCGCCATTGCGGTTCTGCCGGACGGCCGGTATCTGGCATCCCACGACATTTTTGGACCCGGGTCGTCATACAGCCGCACATGCGTCCATCGATCCGTCGACAAAGGCGAGACGTGGGACAGGGTAACCGTAGTGGAAGGGCAGTGGTGGTCGACGTTGTTTGTGTACCAGGGCAATGCGTACCTGATGGGAGTCAGCAAGCGTCATGGAGACGCCGTGATTCGGCGCTCCACCGATGGCGGCCAGACCTGGACAGTCCCAACCGATGGAGACAGCGGTCTGCTGCTCACCGGCGCCAGATATCATTGCGCGCCGGTTCCCGTGAAATTCCATAACGGCCGCATCTGGCGCGCTATGGAGGATGCGATGGGCCAGGGTGATTGGGGAAATCATTTCCGCGCATTCATGATGTCCGCGCCGCTGGATGCGGATTGGCTCAAAGCCGATAACTGGACGTGTAGCAACCGCATTGCCCGCAATCCGGACTGGCTCGACGGTAGCTTCGGCGGCTGGCTCGAAGGGAATGCCGTCGTGACGCCCGATGGGGACATAGTCAATATCCTCCGCGTCGATGTCAAGCCCGATGGCGGCAAGGCTGCGGTGATCAGGGTATCTGCCGATGGGAAAAAGGCTGTCTTCGATCCTCAGGAGGGTTTCATCGATTTTCCGGGCGGGTGCAAGAAGTTCACGATTCGCTTCGATCCGGCCTCGAAGCTCTACTGGTCCCTGACCAACTACATCCCGGATAGTGAGCGAAACCCGAATCCCGGCGGCACCCGCAACACGCTGGCGCTCGTATGTTCGCCTGATCTGAAGCAATGGACCGTTCGATCGATCGTTCTCCATCATCCCGATCGTGAGAAGCACGGTTTTCAATACGTCGATTGGCTGTTTGAGGGCAGGGACATCATTGCCGTCTCCCGCACCGCCTACGACGACGGCCTCGGCGGGGCGCACAACTACCACGATGCGAACTACATGACGTTCCACAAAATCGAGAATTTCCGCACCCGAGTTATGGAACAATAGAGCCGGCGGTCAGGCATCTTGACCCTCGCCCGATCCTACATCGTGCGATCGCAAGTTGATCTCACACGCGCCGGAACCATCACGAGCAGCAAGAAAAGCCCCGCAACTGCAATCGCCAGACTCAGCCATGATGGCAGCCCGAGTCCGCTTGGCAAATAGGCCAGTAGCAGTGCAATCGTGGCCACGCATACGCTGTAGGGCAGTTGGGTTCGCACGTGTGCCATCAAATCGCAAGACGTTGCCATCGAACTCATGATAGTCGTATCGGAGATGGGAGAGCAGTGGTCGCCGAAAATGGCTCCGTCGAGCACCGCGCCGATGCTCATGATCGTAATCAAACCGTAGACCTCACCGTCGAGCGCAAAGGCAATGGGGGTCGCCGTCGGTATGAGAATGGCCATCGTGCCGTAACTGGTGCCCGTGGCGAAAGAAGTAATCGAAGCGACGACAAAAACAATCGGAGGAAACAGCCATGCCGGCACTTTCCCCGCGAGCATGGAGGTCAGGAACCGACCCGTGCCAAGGTCGCTGCAGGAACTCTTCAGCGTCCAGGCCAGAATCAGGATAACGATGGGAATGGCTGCTCTGCGCAGGCCCCTGACAAAACATTTCCGGATATCCCGGGCGCTCAATGCAGCAAAAAGAATCGCGCAAAACAGGGCGGTTATCAAACCGAACAGTCCTGCCATATCGAGGATAATATGCGTGTTCTCGGCGGCGCTAATGACATGACGCCAGTACGAGGTGCTCCATAATGATCCGCCTTCCTGCAGCAACTGCGGGCCGCCGCCGTCCACCCACAGTCCTGTGATGTGGAATACGAGCAGCCCGCCGAGCGGTAGAATCGCGTTGATTGCTCTCGGATGTGCCGGTGCTTCGCCGTCGATACGCATGGGCATGACCCGGCCACGCGGCGACTCGGGATTCTCATTGTCAACAGACTCTTCTGCCTTCCGCATGGGGCCGAAATCCCGCCGTAGAGCGATATGCAGGAACACAAATGCAATCATCAACCAGCAGTAGAATCGGTACGCCAGTGCATCGAAGAACATCGAATAGCCGTTCTTGTCGATGGCGAGTTGGGCGGCTATGTCTCCGAGCAGACCGACCTCGTAGGCGATCCACGTACTGATCACCGCCAGTCCCGCGATCGGTGCGCTGGTTGCATCGACGAGGAACGCCAGTTTCTGTCGGCTGATTCTGAAACGATCCGTGATCGGCTGCATCATCGAACCCACGATCATGGCATTGGCGTAGTCGTCGATGAAGCAAAGAACCCCCATCAGACCGGTCGCACCCTGGGCGGACCGCCTGCCGCGGATGCAGCGCGCGAGCCATCTAAGGATTCCCTGAAATCCACCGGAGCGAATAACCAGTTCGATCGTCACGAAGATCAACGGAATGAACACGAGAATCTGGATGTTCCCGACATCCCGAATGGTATTCCAAAACAATTTGACGATTCGTCCCGATCCCTCCGCCCATGCCCCGATATCGAGTGCTGCGCCGGGAACTTCGCTCAGAAAGGCACCGGCTGCAATCGCGACTCCGAGACTTGGCACCACCTTTTGCGTGACAAACGCCAACGTAATGGCAAGCAGGGGGGGCACTATGCTGTACCAGGGCAATTGGCCGGACGTGTCCGTGCTCTCTCGTGAAACCGACCAGACAGCCGCGCAAATGGCTGCGAAAAAGAACAGGCCTGCCAGTATCTTTCGCCAGCTCAATTGCCTCAACAACAGTCCGCTCCAAATATACGCCGGCCAAATCAACAGTGCTGCCCGGCCTCAGCCGAATAGCGTCAGCGGTCAGGGCGACCAAATCACGGTCTGTTCGCCTCTTGAGGCAGCATTCGAGCCGCCCCTTCCAGCAGACTCTTTCCGATCTGCCCCGTGCCGTTGAGCAATTCGCCGGTAATGGACATGCCGCCCGACAGCATGCCCTTGCCTATCTCCAGCATCTTCGTCATGGTCGATGACATGCCCCTGAGCACTTCCGACGGTATCGTCCCGCCGCCTTGTTCGACTACGCCGTCGATAATCGCCAGAAATATCTCTGCCGTCAAATCCTCAGTATCGAGCTTCTTCTTGCTTCCGATATTCTCCATGACGATGGGATCCAAATCCAGCGTCACGACGTCTTTGTCCGCTGCCATAGCGGGTACGCGAAGTTTCACACGCACCCCGTAAATGCGCAGCATATCGATGTGCAGTTGTTTGCCGCCGGACTGTTCTTCCCGCGGTCTCTTGCGTATCTCTTCAAGAACCTGCTGCAGATTATTGGACAGACCCTTCTGCTCGAGCACGAACTCGACGTCTTCGATCTTGATATCTTTGATGCGCACCTCTTCGCTCAACAGCGAACCGCTGTCCATGTATATTCTCGTGCGCCGAACATCGGCCATCTTCGCCTGTTGGTATCCCTGCGGATTGCCGATGGTCAGGTCATGCAGGACCAGCTTGCCCTTGGTCAGCCGCAGATCGACGCTGTTAACGTCTACGCCGACGGTCAGGGCGTTGCTCGCGGCCGTCTCAACGGCCTGCTCAATTCGTTTATCTGCAAAAAGATCCACGAAGACAAGCACTGCAATGACCAGCAACGCCAGTGTTGACAGCACGCTGGTCAGTATCTTGCGGGAGTCCTTCATTTGGTGATTCCTTGAAGCGTCCGACGAACAGCGGCAGCTTTCTGCTATGCGTCTTCTCGCAGTATTCTGGCACCAAGCGGATTGAGCCGCTCTTCGATTCGTTCGTATCCCCGGTCGATGTGGTACACCCTGTTGACAATCGTTGTCCCCTCGGCCGCCAGGCCCGCCAGCACGAGCGCCGCAGAGGCCCGCAGGTCCGACGCCATAACCGGTGCGGCGATCAGCTTCTCGACGCCCGCGACTATAACCGCCGGCCCTTCCTTGCGCAAATTGGCGGCCATGCGATTGAGTTCCGCCACGTGCATGAACCGGTCGGGGAAGATCTTCTCTATAACCACGCTGTTGCCCTCGGCCAGAGCCAGCATAACCATGAACTGCGCCTGCAGGTCCGTGGGAAAACCGGGATATGGCTGGGTCGTCACATCCGCCGGCTTGATCGGCCTGTGCCCGGCCGCAACGCAACCCCTGCCTTGCTTGTCAACCGTTACGCCCATCGCACGCAGTTTATGAACCACGGCCATCATGTCGTCTAGGCAGCAGTCCTTCAGATGCAACTCACCCGCGGTAACGCCAGCCGCCACCATGAATGTGCCCGCCTCGATACGATCCGCAATCATGCGATGCTCGACCGGACACAATTGCGGAACACCGTCGATTACCAGCCTGGGCGAACCGATCCCCTGGATTTTGGCGCCCATCTTGTTCAGCAGACGCGCTAGGTCTGCGATCTCGGGTTCGCAGGCCGCGGACTCAATGACGGTTCTGCCCTTTGCCAGTACTGCGGCCATCAGCACATTGGCCGTCCCCAGCACGGTTGAGCCAAATGGCCCGCCCATGAAGATTTCCGCTCCATGCAGGCCCTTCGGGGCCTCTGCTATGATATACCCGTTCTTCAGATGAATCTGGGCGCCCAGCGCACACAGGCCGCGGACGTGCAGGTTCACCGGCCGATCGCCGATAGCGCAGCCTCCCGGCATGGAGACTTCCGCTTTGCCGCACCGCGCGAGCAGGGGGCCGAGAATACAGATGCTCGCGCGCATTCGACGGACAATCTCATATTCCCCGACGGGATTGTCCACGGTCGTCGCGTCGATACGCATCTCGTTGTTCGATCCCCGCTTCATGCGACAACCCAGCGCACCAAGCAGTTCTGCGCACACGGATATGTCCGAAAGATTGGGGACTCTCGACAATACGGACTCGCCCGGCGCAAGGATCGCCGCCGCCATTATCGGAAGAGAAGCGTTCTTCGATCCGTTGACATCAACACTTCCCTGCAGCCGGACCGGACCGTCAATGTGAAATACATCCATAGTCTATTTTCCTTGAAAACGAAGGGCCAATCTAATACAAGACGGCTGAATTTGCAACCCTGACCTTTGAAGCGGCCGTTGTAGAGGCCGAAGCCGATAACATGTGGAAGCGATGTTCCCGGAATACATATCGCAATTTGCTGAAGGATTAACCGTCGAGCATGGGATCGCCGCCGGGGGTGCCGTGCTCCTGGGTGTCTGGCTGCTGCGCACGAGTTTCGGGAGAAGATCGCTCGCAGATGCGCCCGAGCGTCCGAACGACCTGCCGTTCTACATGCCGTTCCTGCTGCTTTTCATGTGGTTCGCTCCGGCTCAACTGCTCGTCGTTGCCGTTCAGTCGCTCGCTGAAGACCTGCCCGAATGGCAAAAGGCCACACTGGGGAATACGGCGTATGTTGTCGCATCGGTGGGGGTTTCCGTTATGACGCTGGTGGCTGCCCGCCGGCACTTCCGCAACGGCCTCACGGGATTCGGACTGCGCATCGCCGCCGCACCCAGGGACCTCGGGATTGCACTGCTGAACCTGCTTGCGGTTTGGCCCATCATCATGGCGGCCATGTTGTTGACTATCAAGGCCGCGCAATTGATCTGGGGCGAAGACTATGAAATGCCCCAACATGAAGGACTGCGTCTGATCACGGAACACTCGAATCTGCTGCTGCGGGTTTCGATTGTCGTGGTCGCTTCGATCATGGCTCCGCTGGTGGAGGAACTGCTCTTTCGCGGTATGCTTCAGACGCTGATACGATCGGTACTGATGTACGGCCCGGCGGCTTTCGTGCCTGATGCCGGGCAGTCCGAAGCGGCACCGGGGCAGGAACCGAAACCGGAGGGCATTGCGGGAAAGGGCGGTTCAGCCTGGCCCGCAATCGGTATCACATCGCTGCTCTTTGCAATCGTCCACGCCGATATGGGGCATTGGCCCGCGCTGTTTGTGCTCAGCCTCGCTCTTGGCTACTCCTACGAAAAAAGTGGTTCGCTGCTTCGCCCGATCTTCATTCATTTCCTCTTCAACACGATTACGGTAATCGCGGTCCTGTACCAGTAGGTTGTCTGAAAGCCTGTCGCGTGGTACATTGACCCCAAAGATTTCGAGCAGTGTTGTGCTTTTTTGATGGGGATCGGACCGAATGAACAACAGAGCTTTCCATGTCGGGCTTTTCTGCTTTACAGTATGCATTTGTCTGGCCTGCTGTGCGCCGGCGGCGCACGTGGTCCGGTCGCCGGACGGCAACGTGGTTCTCGCCTTCGATCTCGTTGACATGCCGAGCGGCGGCGATTGTCCCGTCTATAGCGTGCATTATCGAGGCACACCGGTCGTGGTGAATTCCCCGCTTGGTCTACTGTTCGAGGACGGACCGGCCCTTCAAAAGGGATTTCGGATCGGCGAAACCAAGCGCGCAACACACAGCGGAACCTGGAAGCCTGTGTATGGCGAGCGCAGCACGATACCGGACAATTTCAATCAGTTGGTGGTGGAGCTCGAACAGAGCCATCAGTCTCGCAGAAAGCTGCGACTGACCTTCCGCGCATACGACGAGGGTGCCGCTTTCCGCTACGAAATCCCCGCCCAGGAACATCTCAACGATTTCATAATCAGTGCCGAGAACACACAGTTCCGCTTCATGGGTGACCATACGGCCTGGGCGGTCTATTCTGCTCAGGGCGTCTACAGCGAAGTCCCCCTCAGCGAAATCAGGAAGAACTGCGAACGGCCGCTGACAATCAGAATCAGCGATGAGTGTTATGCCGCGGTCGGAGAGGCTGCGCTGGTGGATTACGCCCGAATGCGCCTATCGCCGGTTGCCGACACGAAATGTGCGCTGGTCAGTTCGCTTGCCGGCGAGGTCCGCGCTTCTGCTCCGTTTACCACCCCGTGGCGGTTCATCATGCTTGGTGATTCGCCGGGCCAGTTGCTCGAGCGCAACTACCTGCTGCTGAATCTCAACGAGCCATGCGCAATACCTGATACCTCCTGGATCAAGCCGGGCAAAGTCATCCGCGAAGTCACGCTCACCACCGAGGGCGGCAAAGCCTGTGTCGATTTCGCCGTCGCACACAATCTTCAGTATGTCGAATACGATGCCGGCTGGTACGGCCACGAGTATGACGAGAAATCCGATGCAACCACGATCTCCGTCGATCCCAAACGCTCGCCGGGCCCGCTCGATCTGCACGAAGTTATTGACTATGCCGGAAAGAAAGGCATTGGCATTCTTGTCTATGTCAACCGCAGGGCCCTCGAACGCCAACTCGACGAGATTCTCCCGCTCTACGAGAAGTGGGGGATCAAGGGCGTCAAGTACGGCTTTGTTCGCGTTGGTTCGCAGCAGTGGACCACGTGGCTGCACGAGGCGGTACGCAAGGCCGCCAGGCATCATCTAATGGTAGACATCCACGATGAATACCGCCCGACCGGCTATAGCCGAACATATCCCAACCTCATGACGCAGGAGGGCATCCGTGGTAACGAGTGCATGCCGACGGCCGAGGAGAATCTCATCCTGCCGTTCACCCGCATGCTCTGCGGTGCCGGTGACTACACCGTCTGCTACTATAACGATCGCATCAAGACCACGCACGCTCATCAGCTTGCGGCCTCCGTGGTCTATTACAGCCCGTTTCAATTCCTCTTCTGGTACGACCGGCCATCGGCATACCAGGGCGAGCCGGAAATCGAGTTCTTCGAGCATGTCCCCACCGTGTGGGATGACACGCGCGTCATCCACGGCGAGATCGGCGAGTACATAACGATTGCGCGTCGCAGCGGGAATCAGTGGTTCCTCGGTACCATGAACGGCCTGAACGCTCGCGAACGGAACATCCCGCTCTCGTTTCTTGATCCGGACCGCAAGTATGAGGCATATGTCTATTCCGACGCGGACCTGGACGACGATACCCGCACGCACGTTGTCATAGAGAAACGCATCGTGGATGCATCCTCCACGCTGAAGGCAAAACTCCCGGCCGGCGGGGGGCAGGCCGTCCGCATTACTCCCGCCCGGGAGCAGGGCGGTCTTGTCTTGCGGCCCGGGTCTTTCAAGCATTACATCGACCGATTCAATGCAGACGACGAAGAGCTCTACATGCAGCACATTCCCAACGACAAGGCATGGCGGTTTCTTCGCGGCAATATCCCTTTGTTCGAATGCCCTGACCCGGACGTCGAGCGCACCTACTATTTTCGCTGGTGGACCTACCGCAAGCACATCAAGCATACGCCCGACGGCTTCGTCATCACCGAGTTCCTCCCGAAGGTCAACTGGTCCGGCAAACACAACACGATCAACTGCCCCGCAGGTCACCATTTCTACGAAGGCCGCTGGCTCCGCAACCCGAAGTACCTCGACGACTACGCCGAATTCTGGTTTCGCAAGGGCGGCAGCGTCCGCAGCTACAGCTTCTGGGCCGCCGACGCATTCTGGGCCAGATATATGGTGACCAGGGACCAGACTCACGTAATCGACCTGCTGCCCGATCTTATCGAGAACTACAAGCAATGGCAAAAGGCCAGACAGGAACCCGACGGCCTCTTCTGGCAGATCGACGACCGTGACGGCATGGAAGTCTCCGTCGGAGGCAGCGGCAAGCGCGCCACCATCAATTCCTACATGTACGCCGACGCCTTGGCAATCGCAAATATCGCGGAACTCGCCGGTAAGTCGGATATCGCCGACCGATACGAGGCCAGAGCAAAGAAGCTCAAGCACCTCGTCCAGACCAAACTCTGGGATACCGATGCCCAATTCTTCAAGACCCTGCCCCGCGACAAGGACCAGCGCGTCGACGTCCGCGAACTGCACGGCTACACCCCTTGGTACGCCAACCTCCCCGACCCCGGCTACGAATCCGCCTGGAAGCAACTGATGGATCCAAAAGGTTTCTACGCCCCCTTCGGCCCGACCACCACCGAACAGCGCCACCCCCGTTTCGCTGTCTCCTATCAAGGCCACGAGTGCCAATGGAACGGCCCAAGCTGGCCCTTCGCCACATCAATCACCCTCACCGCCATGGCAAACCTGCTCAACAACTACGACCAGGACGTAGTCGATAAGGCGGATTACTTCGAAATGCTCCGAATCTACACCAGCAGCCATCGCCTCAAACGCGACAACGGCAAGATCGTCCCATGGATCGACGAAAACCTCAATCCTCTCACCGGCGACTGGATCTCCCGCACGCGCCTCAAGAGCTGGAAGGACGGAACTTGGAACCAGGGCAAAGGCGGAATCGAACGCGGCAAAGACTACAACCATTCCACCTACTGTGACCTTGTTATCAGTGGGCTGATTGGCCTGCGTCCCCGTGCGGACAACACCGTCGAAGTCAATCCCCTGGTGCCCGATGATACCTGGGACTGGTTCTGCCTCGACAACATCCCATACCACAACCGCCTCATTACGATCGTATGGGATAAGACGGGAAACAAGTACGAAATGGGCAAGGGCCTTCTTATCTTTGCCGATGGCAAACAGATCGGCGAAGCCGGCACACTGGGCCGGTTGCAATGCCCGCTGCCCATTGCAGACAGGTAATTTCAGGCGTCTACGGCGGGCCTGCTCGGAAGTTGCCAATCGCCTCCGACGTGCGCATCGCCCGATCGTAAATGCGCAGTCCTTCCAGGGAGCCCTGCGGGGAACCGCCAATCCTGAGTGTCTTGCCCGAAACATTGCCGAGCTCGGCTCGAAAGCGCCCCCACCCATATTGCCGGTGCTCGCCGCCGTCGCACAAAACGCCGTCTGCGACAACACTGATAATCTTCGGTCCGCCGTCCACGATGAACACGACGTGATGCAGCCCTTTCTTATCGAACGCGCCCGGATCACAGTCCCATGCTGCCGTCCCTGTGCCGTCGCTGATCTCGATTCGCGCCGTTGCCACCTCTGTTGTGCGTATACAAATCCCTCGTCCCCGGTCGTCCCGGCTATCCAGTAGCACAGTGTCGCTGTCAATCCCGTCGCAACGCACCCAAAGTCCTATGCTGAATCCGCCGCCTGCATCGAGAGCGGGCAAGCTCACCATATCCATCTGGCGTCCCGGCCCCAGGCCGCTCTTTCGCAACAGCATTTCCATGCCGGTATGCGCCGGTTCATTCACTTCGCCCTGTCTCCATAGCCCCTCGAAAAGCCCCCGATCGATTTCGTGCACGCGGGCAATCTCCTTCTGCGTCTCCGTCACCCAATACCGTCCGTTCTGCTCGATCAGGTCCGGATAGCTGATCCGGGTCTCAGGGTCGGGGTCGTACAACAGAATTTCAGGCTGCGACCAGTATATGAAGCCGTCCTTCTCGATGCCGCCGCAGACCCATGCCGGATTGCGCTCCCTATAGTCTTTGCCCCCGTGATTATGAAACCAGAAGAGGAACCGGCCGTTCTTTGCTCTCCATATTCGCGGACACGCACGCGGGTGCTTGAATGGCTGTCCGCCCGGGGCATATGTGGCAATCTCAGGCTTCGACCATCTCCGCCCGCCGTCTCGGCTGTAGCAATGAATCGGATGGCCTGTCGTCGTGCGATACATACAGTACAGATCGCCGTTGCTTAGCACCACAACGTTGTGCTCTTCCTGAACGGACCCAAATTGTTCATTACGTACGCCGTGCTGTCCCTCCGGCAGCATCTCCCACCGAATCTTCGACACTTCCCGCTCGGTGAGAATATTGTCGGACCGGAAGAACCACCCCTCGCCGTTGTCCAGCATATACCTGCCAAGCTTCGTGAAGGCAAACATGAGCGAGCCGTCAAAACTGATCGGTTTGCCTATCCCCCACATGATTTGAACTGCTCCGTTCCAGTCATTCGCCCGGTCGCAGGCCGTTACGCGCACAGGCAGTCTGAAGCGCTTCGACCATGTCCGGCCGCTGTCATCGGAATACCGATAGCAGTACCAGCCCAGCATATCCGCCCGGATCTTCTTGCCGTTCGGCAGAGTCCGCACGTTGTTGCCGTTATAGTCGTAAAATGCATAAACTCGCCCGCTTGGCGTCACCAGCGGCATTGCCCACGACGCCTCGGGCCCGTCCGCCGGCTCAATATCAATCAGTTCCGACCACGTCCTGCCCTTGTCTGAACTGATCGCCGCCACGACGTGCTGGCCGATATCTCCCTCGCGTCCGCGGCCCGTTGTTAACGTACAGAGCCAATCCCCGTCCTTTGTAATAACTACGTACGGCTGGTCCGCATACCCCTCGCTCGGGATCTCCAGGCCGTTGCGAATATTCCGCCAGTCCCCACACTTTCCCACAGAACCGATCGAGGTGAGCAACGCGACCGAGCATAAAAGGACAATTCGCTTGGCAGTCTTCATGTCTCTCATTTCTGCACGCTTCCCTGTCATCTATTCTCTGCTTTCATGATCTCGCCGAATTGTACGTCGTCCCACCATGCGTTCGTGCTCCACGTGCGAATTGCAAACTTCCCGCCCGCTAGAGGCTTCGGGTCGACTATGTCATGGATGAGCCTGCCGTTGATATAGTATCGCAGCCTCCCCTCATAGAAGGCCACGGCAATATCATACTCTTGCCCGACCTCGGAGCGAACTTCAGCCTCGTGCAGCAGATTGAACCCCGGATTGCGCCGTGCCCGGCTCCACCCCGGCCGGTATCCGCCGACGAAAGTCACGATGTAGTTCGCAAACGTATGGTACTCTCTATACTGCCCGCTCCGCCCGAATGTGACCGGTTCGCCGTTATTCTCTCGTGCATGCAGAAACAAATTCAGATTTGCCGCGTTCTTCTCTGCCGGCTCAATAGCCTTCGATGTGAATCGCACAATCACATTTGCAGGCAACTCCGGCCGAAACCAAACCGTTGCCACATTTGCTTTGCCTTCATGAAGATTACGGATGTGGAGTCTGCCGTCGCGAACCTTAATCTCAGAGTTGCCCTCCGCAAACCAGCGTGATGTCCAGTCGGGGCGCTCGAAATCCTCCTTGGCCAGCCAGTCAACGTCGTACCGAGCCCTGCCCAGGCTTACAGTCTCCCGCCTTCCCTCGGGCGGCAGAACCTCCGGTTCCGTCGCCAGTGCGTGCCGCCGAATCCTGGCAACATCCATTACAATATCTGCTCGAACGGCCGGGTCGAAAGACACCTTTCTTCCTTTGCCGGCCCCCCACGACACCGCGACAGCACCATGTCCGTCTAAGCTCACCCTCGGCTCAGACTCGCCTTCACGCCACGCCGTAAGCACCGTCAACAGACTCCACTCCCGCGTAGGCTTGGTATTAGTGAGGGAGATATTGTGGCTCATGATCTGCTTGTCGGTCAGTTTCTTGCCTTTGGATTCGACGCGATTTACGGCTCGTTCGTACATATTCTCTCCCGTGATCGGATTCTTATATCCATCTCGGTCACGCAAGTTCGCGAGTTCCAGATCATTCCGCTTCTTTGCGAAAACCACCTTCGCATGTACATCTCTCATCCGATACGAAAAACCTGCGTCATTCTTGAACAGACGCAGTGGTACATCGGGGGCCACATGAAACAGCCACGAGAACTTGGCCGGCTCTGCTCCCGGCCGCATCGCTACATCATCGTAAATCGCGAACCACTTGCCCTCGACAAACACTACGTGCCGATGCCACCGCAGCAGCCCTTCGACGCTCTGGTAGGCATGCGTCGCCTCCCCGACCCAATACGTGTACCCGTCTGTCTCCTCATATGCCAACAGCCTTCCGACAAACGGATAGTCGGGCGAACGTGGCTCCCACTCCTGCCCCTCGCCGTTGATGAGCATCACGTTATGGCTCAGCGAATGTCTCGAGTGCGGATCCGGGTACGCAGTCCCACCCCCGCCGGCGCTGAGCGTCTGTCCGTATGCGTGCCATACGAAGTCGTTCTCCGCGCGGTACGAATGGCTGAATCCACCTCGCGGCCGACACTGAAATATCATCCCGACCGACTCGTCAAAGGCCTTCCAGTCCGAATGATCCCCCGTACTCACCATGACCCATCCCGCCTCCGGAAACACCGCCGACGTGCCGCTGTCTCGCACTGTTTGCGGTTTCTGCCATTGAGCGGCCGATAGCAGATCGAGCCATCCGCGCCCCCCGGAACCATCGCCGATCTTATTGCTGATTGCCCTGTCACGATACTCAAATCGCCCCTCGCCGGTAAGCCACGCCAGCATCCTCGCGTTGTTTCGCTGCGTGCCCCAGTGCCGCTCCGGCGTCGCCGAGTAATCACCGAACGACAATCTCCGAATCCCCAGAGGCATCAAATGACTGTACCATTCACCCAGCCGCACATAATATGGATTGCGTCCGAGCTTCAGTTGAGGCAGCAGATGCGCCACATAGAGCGACGCCCCCAGCATACTCTGCCCCTTCCATCCGCCGTAGCCCACTCCCTCATTCCACCCTTCATCCGGCCCGTGCGCACTTGTCACACCCGTCAGGTAATGCAGGCACAGGGGCAGGAGCTCGTCCGCCAAATCGAGATCACCCGCCGTCAGCAGGACCCCGGGCATTGACCACATAAAACCCTCATAAGGATGACTCTGGCAGAACACGCTCGCGCCCTGTCTGGCGACTCTATCCCCCATTCGCCATGACGCCTTCTCCAGAAATGTGGCCCGCAGACGCCATTCGATCGAGTGTAGAAGTGTCTGCCGTTCCGCCTCACTCAAATCCTTATACAACCAATCGTAACACAATGCCAGATACTCGGTGATTCGCGTCGGCCACTTGCGCCGAGCCCCGTGATACTCCGGTGACGACAACCCGCCCTTGGGAAATCTCGCCAAAGCCAGCGCAAGGTCCTTCGCTCGTTCATACTGTTTCTCACCCGTCAGGCGATATGCGAACGAAGCAAGTGCGATCTCAGACCCTATCCTCATGAACTGCTGATCGTCATACTCCGTCTTGCCTTTGACATCGCTCGCCGGAAACGCTCGCCACCAAGGCCGCCTCGTCACCTTCTGTGCCAGATTGAGAGTGTCCTTCAGCCATGTGCGCGTCGGTTCGTTCTTCTCAAGAGAACCGCGCCATCGCTCCCAGTCGCCTCCCGATGGTCCCAGCCGCGGGCGTTCCTGGGAAGCCAGCAAACCCGCCGCATTCGTAATAACCCGCCGGTCCCACGTCACCGCATCGCGGGCGAATGTGAAGCTCCGTACTACGCTCCACACCTCCCGGTCGGTTCCCACATCCCACCCTATCCGCCAGTGCCACTTCGTATCCTCCAGTACGCCGATTGCGTTGTAGAAGTTGTACGGCGTGCGAATGCTAATCTCGGGCTCTGCAAAGTCACCGTCGCGAGAAAGCTGCAGGGTGAACTCCCGCACGGGGATATTGCTGCTCTCCGGGATAACCTGCGGCTCGTGCGGCCACGAAAACCTGGGCGGATTCACATCGCACGCCTGCCCGTTCCCAGGCCGCCACGTCAGATAGTGTGGATACTCCCACCTGCCGTCCAGGTCAATCAAACCACCTCCATACGCCGGCGATCCCAAGTAGAGCATGATTGTTGCCAGAATCACGTTTCGCGTCCTCATCGTCTGCCTCCGGAGTTTCGATATCGATACCTCAGATTGTCCGGCGATTGGCTTGCCGGTCGAAGTGCGCACAATAAACCCGTGGCACCGCACTCTCGTTGCCGATAGCCTGATCAGAGATTGCCCGACGCGTAGCGCCCGCTAACAGCCGCTAATCGCTATTCCACGCCTTGATATCGGCCATGATCTTGGCCTTTCTCTGGTTCCAGTTACGCGGCGGATCGTAGTCCTGGTTCTCAAGCAGTTCCTCAAGCGACGGTCTTCGCGACTGCACTCCATCCTCGGGAACTTCCTGTCCGCATATCCAGACCAGTGCGTTTAGCACGACGTTCCGAAAATCGTCGCTCGCCCAACTCCAGTGCCAGTGCCCGCCGGTAAAGCCGAAGCCCCGCCCTCCATCCGGACGCTCGTAAGCCCACGCCACGTGCTCGGCCATTCCGTTTCTTGCTCGCACATGTGGATTGCCGCTGTGTGCGCCGTCCCGTCTTTGTCGTGTCTTCTCCGGTGGGATGGCGCTGAGGATTGGCGTAACGCCCTTCATGTTCTCGCGGAACCGCATGTGATAATACCACTCGTCATCCATGTAGAACGGTTCGATGCCCCGCGTGATCGGATGTTCGGGGAGCGTCTTGAACTCCGCCCGCCAGTGCGGATTCACCGACCAGTACGTCTCGAAGTAGCCCCCGACCCAGTCCAGCGCGTAATTGCCCGCCGTGCCTTTCGGCAACTCCACGGCGTAGTGCAAAAATGCAATCCCCATACCGTCCCTCGCCATCGCATCCACCTCTTCCATGTGCCGCATCGCTACGTGCCCGCCGCCTCCGTCGCAGAAGATCGCAATTCCGTCCGCATTGTCGAATGCAGTCGGATCTTTCGGCCAGCCGTTGGTGTAAACCGTCGCGTGCATATTGGTCATGGACTCGTTGAGCAACTTGCCCAAGAGCAGACACCCTGCATTGTGCTCGTGCCCGCTGAATCCATGGCTCGGCCGCCCTGCAACCAGCACAACCTTCTTGCGGCCTTCGAGAGGCAGACGCTTTAGCTGGATGTCCTTGAACTGCACTTTCATCGGCGGCCCGCTGTGCAACTGCAGTGCGAGCACGCCCGAGAGGTCCTGGTTCTCCTTGTCCCGATCGATTACCTCCGCCGTGGTCTTGCCGTTGATCTTCAGCGTGATGTGCTCGCCGCGGGCGATGATGTGATACTCATTCCACCCGTTCTTGTTGATGTTCGCGAACAAATCTGCGGCGTTACCGATGGAACTACTGCTCTTCCTGCCGTCTGAACCGATCACACTCTTCTGTCCGCGCTCGGCCAGCATGCCGCGTCCGTGCTCATCGTACAGCGCGCCGCTATACCGGCCGCTTCGATCAATGTCCGCCTGATAGCCCGCAACGTGTCCGTCCGGCGGTACGGCGCTGCGAATCTGAATTCCGGAATTCGCAGACTCTGTGCCCGTAATACGATACTTCAGTTTCAATTCGAAATCATCCAGTTCGCCGTATTGCCACACCAGAAACTGATTTGCCGTCGCTGGATTCTGTTCGCTTGATTGTGCGGTGATCGCACCATCCTCAACCGACCAGTATTTCATCTCGGGCGATTTCCAGCCATCAAGGCTGTTGCCGTCGAAGATGGGCGTGAACTCCGGTTTCTGTGCAATTGCCCCGGAGGCCGCAATAAACACGATAAGCGCGACCATCCAGAGCGATCGGACGTTTCGTACAAACATCTGTATTCCTCCATTCTTCAACGGTACGGCAAAAGCTACGCCACCAGTTGCTCTAACGGGTCATCTGCAATCTTCCCGGCATGTCGAAACCTCCAGGCTTTCATGCTTCGGCCACAACTCACGCAGCCTCCCAGCCCTCTTTGATGAACTTCAGCGTCTGCGCCGGCACATCGTCAATGCCTTCGTAGTAATCGCGCCACACGCATGTCGTCGCCGCCAACTCGGGCAGAGAATTGCCGAATGCTTCGGTAACCAGCCAGCCGTCGTATCCGTTGGACTTGAGAGCCTTGAACGTTCCCGCCCAGTCCACGTGGCCCGTGCCGGGCATGCCGCGATGGTTCTCGCTGGTATGTACGTGCTTGATCGCGTCGATATGCTTGCCGATGCAGCCCACCGGATCGCTCTCTTCGATGTTGGCGTGGAATGTGTCGAACAGGACGCCGAAATTCGGATGGTTGACCCGCTTGACATGCTCGGCCGAAGCCTCCAGCGTGTTCAGAAAATAACACTCGAAGCGATTGAGAAACTCCACCCCCAGCGCAACATTCGCTTTGGCGGCGTACTCAGCCGCATCGCGATGCACTTCCGCCGCCCACTGCTTCTCTTCCTCGGTCGGTGGCTGGCCCGTGAAACTGCCCAGGACTTGGTAAAACGGTCCGCTCAATACCTCGGCCCCCAGCGCCTCGCAGCAGTCGATCGCCCACTTCATGTGTTCGACGCCGCCGGCGCGATGCTTTGCATCAGGACTGACCGGATTATGCTCCTCATCGGGGATAATCGTTACCGCCGCACAGGCCAGATCGTTGTCCTTGATTACTTTGCCCAGCTTTTCATAGTGCTCCACCTCTCCGCCGAATACCGGTACTTCGACGCCGTCAAAGCCGGTCTTCTTGAGTTTCTCGATAACGGGATGCTCGTCTTCAGTGATAAACGCGTTCCACAACAGCAGATTGAATCCGACTTTCATTCCTGTTCTCCTTTGACGTGTGCCGTGTTGGGCCCGCCATGTACCCCACTGGCGGGACTGTTAAAGTTGATCAACTGCAAGCCGGACCGGATCATATCCTTACTCGGCCTCGATGTCCAGTTCCGCCAGCGTCACGCGCAGCCATTCGAGCGAACGCTCTATCATCGGTCCGCCCTCGCCCTCGCACTCCATGCTTAAAGCTCCCGTATATCCGTGATCGCGCAGAATCTGAAGACATTTCTTGATGTTATCCGCGTTCACGCCCTCGCCGATCGCACACTGGCTTACCGCTATACCCGTCTCCTCGCCCCGTACGCTCGCGGCGAGCGATTCGCTGACGTCCTTGATGTGTACATGAGCGACCCGCTCGATGAACTGTTCGAGATACGCCACCGGATCCTGCCCCGCAATAAAGGTGTTGCCCGTGTCCATGTTCAGACCGAGAAACGGGCTGTCGCAGAATTCCAGCATCCGGGACATCATCTCCGGCCGTGTGGTGAAATAACCGTGCGGCTCGATGTTCACCAGCATCTTGTGCGCGTCAGCTACTGTCATGATCTGCTCGTAGCTCCGCTTCATCATGTCCATCGCTTCGTCGTCGGTCAGCCCCTCGGGTTTGTTCATGCCGTCGGTCGTGTCCACACAGGGACAGCCAATCAGATTCGCCCACTGGATCGCCTTGAGCACATAAGGCACGCCGCGCACGGGGCCGTCCTTGCCCGACAGCGGATAGGCCGCGTCCACCTGCGAGAACTGCACGCCGTACTGCTCCATCTTTTGCCGCAGCAGCATGGGATCCTCGTACATCGCTACGTGGGGCTGATAGCCCAGACCGTGTATCCAACTGACGCCGTCGATCAGCCCGCACTCGATATAGTGCACGTCGTTCTTCTGTGCCCATTCCAGACATGCCTCGAAGTCCTTGTACGAGGTGTTGAATGCGTCCGTGTGAAATCCGATCTTCACTTTTCTCTCCTTAATCAGAGGTTTGAAAAGAATGACTCACTTTGCACTGTCTTCAAAAAATCCGCTCGCATCCTTGACCGCGGTCTTTTTGCCCTTCTTGTCGAGTACGCACTCGCCCACCGTGACAAAGCCTTTCCTCTTTGCCTCGTCCATAATGGTTACCTTTTCGAATGGACGATTATTCCCGGACTGCCACAGCTTCTCGCCGCTGTTGACAATGCTGAGTTCCTTAAGCTCCAGCTCGATTCGATCGTCGTGCACAGTGCCCACCAGATAATTCACCTTCTCGTTGTAGCCGAACAACCCGCCGTGCGCAATCTGCATCACACCGTCCTCGCGCGTGCATGTTATCGCATGGACCTCGCCGCACAAATACATGTCCACCCCGTTGTCCTTCATTGCCTGCCAGAAGGGCGAATCCGCACCACCCTCCAGCATCAGGCCGCTTGAGCTTTCCTTCGCTACCGGGCCGAGTACCGGGGTATGGCCCATTACGACGATGTGCTCCACGCCGTTATTCTGGGCAATTATCGTATTGAACCATTCCAGTTGCTCGCCCGTGACCTTCGGCACGATGCCGCCCTGAGGGCCCTCACCCTTTTCGAATACGTCGACCGCGACAAACAGCGTATTCTCATGGAGTAACCAGAAGGCCGTGCCCCGCATTCGATACGGCCCATTGAGCGGCATCTTCAGATGTCTTTGAAACTGGCGCTTGAAGTACGACACGAGTTCCGCTTTCTCTTCGGGCCACGGATTGTCGCCGATCTCATGATCCCCGATGGCGGTGTAATACTTCAGACCGTGCGCATCCATTCGCTGTTTCCATGCCGTGTAATACTTCTCTGCGTACTCCTTGATGCTGTCTTTGTCCGGCCATCTGCCCATCACCAGATCGCCCGCCACCAGCACAAACTCGGGATTCTCCGCCTTGACAGCCTTCAGCACGTAGTCCAGCGTGTCCTCCCATCCCGCCTGCGGATACTCCAGATCGACGTTCAGGAAATCCGGAATACTCACGAACCGCCAGGGTTGCACCGATTTGACTCCCTCCTGCGGTACCTCTGCCTTCGCCGTCCACAGAATTGCATTGAGCACCGGCTTGCGGAACGGCTCCATGTGCCAGTTCGTATGATAATGCCCGCCGGAGAAGCCGAACCCTCGTCCACCGTCCTCCCGTTCGGTTGCCCAGGCCAGCGCCTTATCCTTGGGATCGTACGGCGGCAGCTTGCCCGTCATGAGAATCGTCACATCCTGTACTTCGGGCTTGAAGCGGATGTCGAAATACCATTCGTCCTCCGTTGCATACCCGCCGCAGCCCCGACAGATCGGATGGTCGGTCGTGGCAATGGTCACGGGTGTCTTGTTGATCGGATTCTGCGAAAATCCCCGCTCGTAGTAGCCGCCCATCCATTGGAGAAAATCGTCCTCCGCCTCCTGATTCGGCGGCTCGATGCAGTAGTGCAGAAAAGCCAGTCCCACACCCTTGTCCGCTAGTTCCTGAATCTTGGCGAATCTTTCGGGCGCTTTGAGCGGGTGCATCTCGTGGCCGTCGGCAAGAAAGACCACAGCGTCGGCATCATCCAGTGCCGAAGCATCTTCGGGCCACCCATCGTTATGAATCACGATATCCAGAGGTTCGATATTTGCCGCACTATCAAGACATTGCTTGAGAAACAGGGCATCCTTGTCCCATTCATGATTGCCTTCGCCATGACTGGGCTTGCCCGCGATAAAGGCAATCTTCTTAAGCTTAGGCTCGAACTCGCCCTCAAGAGGCAATCCTGCCGTCCACGCACAACCTCGCCGAAACAGCTCCGCCACATAGGGATTCATGATCGCCCCGACGTCGTGCCCCAGGGGACTGTTGAACACTCGTCCCTTGCCGTATTGCAGCGTAAAAGCCATCGGGTAGTATTTGCCGTCCACTTTGGACTTTGCGTGGGCCAGTGTCGTAATGGGAACATCTCCCGCCAGGCACGTATACAGCTCGTCGTCGGTCTCGAACGCCTCCATCCCCGCCGTAATCGGGTGCTCCACGTCGGTTTTCTCGACCATGAACGGTCCTCGAGGGTCGTGCGCCCGCAGATTCGGATCCCACACAGGCCCTGTAATCTCCTCGTACTCGTCCCAACCCTGAAAAGCCCCGCAGGCGAAATGCACGACGAACAGACCGCCGCCTTCCCGAACGAAGTTCGCCAGACCCTCTCTCGCTTCCGGGCCGGGATCGGGGCTCTCCCAGTTCATAAAGTGCAGCACGACCGTGTCGTATGTATTCAGTTCGGGCGAGGCCAGATACGCCGGTTCCGTCACGACTTCCACTTTGAGACGCTCATCCTGGCCCAGCACCTCAGCCAGCGCCGGCGCCGTCTCTTTCCACTTATGCCCGGGATAGTCAATTCCCGTTACGATCAGTACCCGCCCCGTCTGGGAATCGCCTGTCGCATCGGACTCTCGGCAGCCCGTTTGCGAAAGTGCGAATATGGTCAAAAGGGCTGCCAGAATGAAAAAGACACGTTTGGCTGTCACGAAGAATCCTCCTGAAAACGTTGTCGTAACCTTGCAAAACCCGGCAGGCGGAGCACTTACAATTCGGGCGCGAATATAACCGCTTGAGAACCCGCCTGTCAAACCGAAAGTCAAGGCTCTGTGCCCTGTCATTGCTCTTCGTTTGGACTTTCGGCCTGCATCCCGCTATCGGCCGCCGGATCGCAGGCGACCCGCCAGTTCGCTGAATTTCGCCTTCCACGGTGCCGACAGATCACCCACGGCCTGCAGAACGTTGATCGTATGGAGCAACTGGGATTGATCGAACCGCCCCGATTCGGCGCAGCACAACAACTCATAATACTTCGCACGCCACCATAGCCACGAGTTCTCGCCGTCGATCCCGCCTGAACGCTCATGCGCCGAGGCCAATCGCCGCCAGTCCGCCGCGGCGTCCATGTATTCATAGTGTGCCATCGCCAGTCGGGCACGGCATCGAACCGCCTCAATATCCCTGGACTCCCGCCCGACGAATTCATCGAGGAATCGCCTGGCCCCGAGCAGTTTTTCGGCATCGCTGCTGTTGCCCAGTACCTGCGCTTCGGCCGCATATAGACCTGCCAGTCGCTTCTCTGCACCGTTCAGGCAGCGATAGCAGAACCGTGCAAGCCTGACCCCATCCGTACCCAGAGTATTTATCTCTTTGCCCGACAGATCGTAGCGTTCGATCTGCCCGACGATCTCTGCAAGCAATCCCAGCGCGGTGGCCGCATGCTCGCACAAACCAGCCTGCTCGATCGCCGTCATCGAGCGTATCGCTTCGCTCGCCTTGCCCATGCGCTGCAAAGCCAGCGACCTCCACACGCAAAGATTCGGATCGCTCTCGATCTTCTTCTCATTCAGCAACGCCACGACGCCTTGCATTTGGGCCTCCGCTTCTTCTGCTATGAGCAATTGCGAATAGGTAGTCAGAATCGTGCTTCGAAGCGACTCAGGCGTACCGGTCTGCTCGCTCTTAGCCAGTCCCGCCAACACTTCCATGCCCTTCTCTCTTTGTCCAGCTTCCATCAGTGCCAGCGAATATGTGTATTGAACGTGCAAATCAACCGGCCCCTCCAGCATCATCTGCCCCTGTTCGACCGTTTCGACGACGAGTTCCGGCTCGCATCTCTGGGCTGCAAAACAACGCTGCGCCACTTCCATAGATTCCCTCACTATTGTCTCGCCGGTCAATCCCAGCCACTGATTCGACTGCTCGCGCTGAATCCTGCCCGCTTCAACAAGCAGTCGGCACGCCCGCGCCGGTTCGGTCTCCGCCATCGCCGCGCCACAGGCGTACAGAGTCGCAGCACTGCGCAGTCGTTCTGATTCCGCAAATCGCTTCGCAAGTTCTGCACGGGTGGCCGTTATCTTCTTCAACATTGCCACGCATGCAAGATCCGCCTCAATGGGTGCTATCTCTTCGATTTCAAATGCATTCTGTTCAAGCATATGCGTCAGGTCTGCCATCGCCAGTTGACCGAAAACATCTGCAAGTTCAGAGCGTCTCGATAACACGTTCGCCAGTGCATCTGTATTGCCGTGGTGCCGCAACACGAACGTCAACGAAAGCAACAGTTCCGTATCGTTCGCCAGTTCGCTTCCCTGCAATTGCTCGAGCAATCCGTCAAACTCCTGTGTCGACGTCGGCACCGATAGACGGATTTGCTCGATAGCTGCCCGGAACGCCGTCACGGGGCGAACATCAGGATGCCCCTCTGCTTCTTCCAGAGCTTCACGCACGTGCCGTTGGTCTGCTCCCGTCGCCGCCATTGTCCGGGCCCGCAAAAGATCGAGCAATGCCGTATCGTAGGTTTCATCAAGCTTGCGAACATCCTGCGCAATTCGCTCAGCTATCGCTTGTCTGTCATCTTCGTCGGCCGCCAGGGCCTCATAAAGCCCGATCTCGCAGCGACTCGCCGCGGTGACATAGATGTCGCCCGATAGCCTACGCCACAAACCGGTCTCTCCGTAAAGTACGTCCCAGTCTTCTCCTTCATACTGCTCTATGAGCGCCCTGGTCTTCCGCTGGGACTCAGCGATATTTGCAAGAGCCGCCTGTGCCTCTATTGCCGAGAATTGCAGTTGCTCCCGCTCCCGCTCGCTCAGGAAACGACCGCTGTATGCGTATTGCATCCAAATCTGAAAAGTCCCTGTCATGAATCGCGCGACGACCGTCTGCGTTTCTTTTCTCAATGCCGCGATGTCTTCCGCCGTCGGCGGATTCTCGGCGCACACTGCCGGAACACTGAGCAGGCAGATCAGAACGAGCAGGGCGGTCCGTCGCCGGTGTGGGACGCCGAAACGCGCCGCAAACCATCCTCCGGGCATGCTTCGAGTCTGATGATTCTGCTGCGGTACTATTGCGGTCATGGGCCGAATCATTCGGTAATCAGAAAGGTGATATCGCTCAAGCCCGCCGTGCAGAGCACATTGTAGATCCGGGCCACGTAATCCCACGAGACTTCCTCTTCGCACGCAATCTCCATCGGATCGCTCGTTACACGTCGCTGCGCCCGCATGATCCGTTCGGTCTGCGTCATCAGACGGCTCAGATCCTCGGCAAAGGACTCCTTTCGCAGGGATATCAGAGCATACGAGTCAATCCGCACCATGCACCCTTCCGCCGTCTGCGAGACGTGCAATCGCAACGGTTCCAGCCTGCCCACCGCAGGACTTGCGGCCCGCGCCGCCGGCAACCGGAAGGGCAGAAACTCCTCCTGTGGCCGCCATTTGGCCGCTACGAGAAAGAAGATCAGCAGCAGGAATATCATGTCGATCATCGGGGCCATCCGTAAAGAAAACCCGCGTCGACCTTTGGTGCTCATCCGCTCGAACACCATGCTCCGAATTCCTGTGTTGCCTGATTCCTGCAAGCCCATATCTCCGTCCGTGTAGTTTGCGCTTTCGGTTCAGGCGGTGCACGCCTTCGTAAACTCGGCGCCCCGTTTGAGCGCTTCGATGTTCGCCGGCAGCGTAATGTGATATCGCTCCGCCAGCACCTTTGGCAGCGCCTCTGCGGCCGCTTGCGGACCGAAAAGGCCTCGCTTCTCCAGATATGCCCCAATCGCCACCATATTCGCGCTCTTGGGACTGCCCAACTCGCCCGCGATATCGTCCAAAGGAATAGCCACAACGTCAAATCCCTTGTCCGCATCGGGTTCGGTGTCCACCAGCGAACTGTTTAGTATCATCAATCCTCCGGGCCGCAGGCGGGGAGCGAACTTCTCGAACGACGCCTTGTTCATCACGACTACAGAACTCGGCCTGCTCACAACCGGGCACGCGATTAGTTCCTCCGCGATGACTACCATGCAATTGGCGGTTCCGCCTCGAACCTCCGCACCATACGACGGCATATACGTCACTTCCTTGTTCGCCATCATCGCCGTCTGCGCCAGCAGTTTGCCCGCCAGGATCACACCCTGGCCGCCGAAGCCCGCAATAACCACTTCTTCGTACAATCCATTCGTTGCCATGTCTAACCCTTGAGCCGTCCGAGCGGGAAGACCTTCGTCATCTCGTTCTCAATCCACTCCATTGCCCGCGCCGGCGGCTTGCGCCAGTATGTCGGGCAGGGCGAGAGTACCTCGACCAGTGCCAGGCCCGGTGCATTTGCAACCTGAAGCTCGAACGCGTGTCGGATGGCCTTCTTCGTGTGCCGTATCCGGGCCACACTGCTCATCGCGCAGCGTTCGACGTACACGGTTCCGGGCAGACCCGCCAGAATCTCCGATATCAACAGAGGATATCCCTGTTCCGCAGGTTCCCGCCCCAGGGGAGTCGTCGCGGTGACCTGGCCGATCGTCGTCGTCGGAGCCATCTGGCCGCCCGTCATTCCGAACACTGCGTTGTTGATGAAAACGACCGTGATCCGCTCGCCTCGATGAGCCGCATGAATGATTTCCGCAGTTCCGATCGACGCCAGATCCCCGTCACCCTGATAGGAAAAAACGATCTTGTCCGGGTTCGTTCGCTTCATACCCGTTGCGACCGCCGGCGCCCGCCCGTGGGCAACCTCCACTGTATCGACGTCAATATAGTCGTACAGTAAAACGGCACAACCCACCGGCGCGATTCCCAGAGTCCGCCCGCGGATGCCTAACTCGTCAATCGCCTCGGCCACCAGACGATGTGCGATACCGTGTCCGCACCCGGGACAATAATGCGTCGGACAGTCCTTCAGCAGTCCGGTTCGCTCAAACACAGGCTTGGTATTCTCTCGTGCCATCATTTCCGCTGCCGTTATTGCCATAAAACCCCCATACTACCTGCCGACAGTCTCGGACGATACGCTCAATTGCCGGATTTTCTCCAGGACCTCCTCGACCGTTGGGACTCCGCCGCCCGGTCGTCCGTGAAGCTGCACCGGTGTTCTTCCGCTCACCGCCAGTTTCACATCCTCAACCATTTGTCCCGTACTCATCTCGACCACAAGAAACGATCCGGCCCCATCGGTCGCCCGGCTGACCTGCTCGATCGGAAACGGCCACAATGTGATCGGTCTGATCAGTCCCGCCTTGATTCCTTCCTGTCTCGCCATATCCACCGCTGTATGCACAATCCGGGCCGCCACACCATACGCTACCAGCACAACCTCCGCGTCCTCGACCTCGTGCTCCTCGCACAAAACCTCGTTTTCCTGAATCTCGTCATACTTGCGCTGCAGTTTGTTGCAGTGTGCTTCCAGCGAACCCTCGGCCAGCCAGAGCGAACGGACGATCCGTTGCTCCCGGTCCTCAGCGCCCGTCAAAGCCCAGTCCTTTCTGGGAAGCTTCCTTCGCGGCTTTTTCTCCAGCACGATAGGCTCCATCATCTGTCCCAGAATGCCGTCCGCGAGCACCATTGCCGTTATCTGATACTGGTCGGCAAGATCGAACGCCAGTGGCATGCAGTCCGCCAGTTCCTGCACAGTGGACGGTCCCAGGACGATCGTTCGGTAGTCCCCGTGTCCGCCTCCCCGTGTCGCCTGGAAATAATCCCCCTGCGAAGGAGCGATATTGCCCAGTCCGGGCCCGCCTCGCATCACGTTAACGACAACTGCAGGCAACTCCGCACCCGCCATGTAACTCAGCCCCTCCTGCATCAGGCTGATCCCCGGACTCGACGAACTGGTCATTGCTCGTTTGCCGGTAGCCGCGGCCCCGAAAACCATGTTTATCGCAGCCACCTCGCTTTCGCTTTGAACGAATGCACGCCCCTCTTCCGGCATTCTTCGCGCCATGTATGCCGTCACCTCGTTCTGCGGAGTGATCGGGTAGCCGAAGTATGCGTCGCAGCCTGCAATGATCGCTGCCTCCGCCAGCGCCTCATTGCCGCACATTAGAATCCTTTCGCTCACTTTCTCTCCTTGGCTAAGCTCTGCTCGCCCTTGCTCCCCTTGGCCGGCACCGATTCAATCGTATTCGACGCGTTCCGTACGACCTCTATTACCGCATCGGGACACACAATCGCGCACATCGCGCAGCCCGAGCACGGCCCTCCCGAAGGCTCGGCGGGGAAATAGCCCTTCTTGTTGGACTGCTTCGAGATCTGGATACTGCCCGTGCGACATACCTGCACGCACAGGCCGCATCCTTTGCATCGTTCGACGTCAATATGTATTTTACCGGCCACGAAGCTGTGTATCAAAACCCAGTAGAAATAGCGTGATTTTCCTTTGCTCGATATCTGAAATTCTACCAGAAACTGCTGAGCCGTGTAAAGTGAAATAAAATCGCCATTGGTCCGAGACAACAGGTCGCGTGCAGTCTCGCCTGACGATTCGCCGCATTGTCTCGCTGGCCCAATTACCCGTTGCATTCTCCTTCGTATACGGTATTCTGTTGTGCATTGTGGCTGGCGGCATTGCCGGAACGGCCGGTTTTCAAGGTCAATAGCCGGATCGCTCATGCAGACCGAGCCCGCTCGCATGGGGCAAATGCAAAGGTCTCGCACCCGTCAACGCGCCGACCGGAATCGGATTCACCGCAGAGGATATGTTGTTGTCAGTGGCAGGACATCAGGGATGAGTGAACTGTACAGGATTTGCAGGCCCCCCGCGAAACGCATACTGTACGGAGCATTTTTTGCCGGCTTACTTCTTGCCAATGCCGCATCGGCTCGATTTCTCGAAGAACGCGAAGCATCTCGCTGGCCCCACGTCATGCGAAGCGCAACGGTTGCCACCGCAACGATGGGAACCACCTTCCTGGACTCGGACAATCTCGGCAACCACACGTACATTCCCGATGGAAGCGAACGCACGGGGATCATCTACACCTGCCGCGGCGGCCACATCGATATCGCACATTTGCGCAAGGCTGCGGATTGGACAGCAAACATTGCATATCGAACCCGCCGGAACCTGCTGGAAGGCAACACGCAGTTCAAATTCAAGCTGTATGAACCGTCGGTATACCATGTGACGCTCGCATATCCCGTGAACTGGAGGCAGTTATCCGACCGCCGGCGTGAGGAGATATGCCATGAAGTCTCCATCGCCTTGGCCCAGCACTTTGCATTCACGGCCCTGACCTGGCATGAAGTTCTCACCTGGTTCGGATACAAAACGCTCGGCGTGCTGTCTGAATTCGAGTCCGCATTCTCCTGGGAAGATACGTTTTCCAACGTGCTGGGAACGCGACTGGCCGTCCGGGCCCTGCGCGATCCCGACCGTTCCTTCAGCGACGCCATGACGGTCCTGCTGGATCAAGAGGTCGCCAGACTGGGGGGCCAGTCCGGCAAAGTCTCCCGCAAAGCGTCGAATGAGGTACGCGGCCTCTGGTGGTCGTACAACCTCATATTCCTCTCCATGAAGAAACGCAACTTCGATATAGGCCTCGATGACGGATACATCACGCCCTGGCTGGTTCCGTCTATTGCACAGTGCAGGGACGCCCGCCCCGTCTCCTGTCCGATCCCCAGCCTGGATGTCCTCGACCGCTACGGCTTCGTAATGAAACTCGAGATCGCGCTGCATGAATGGGAGGCGGGCAAGATACTCAGCGTCGTGTATCCCGATGGCACCAACGGCAGACGCAGGATCGAACCGGCCGTACACATGCCTGTAATCATGCAATACCTCCGAAAACGAGCCGTTCGTCGCTGGGGACCGTACTTCGACAATCCCCGCATCAGGAACAGCAAGAAGGCCGAGGCGATACAGGCCGAGAATACGGAGCAATGGGACAATGCCTTCGCGTTTGAGCTGGAAGACGTCCTGCCGGCCGCTGACATGTGGCTGCAGAGCGAATGGTATGACGCCGCCGGCGCCCGTTGACATATCGCATGTCAGGCGGACCGCTCGTTGTTTTGCGGCCGCGGGATACCGGCGTCCGCCGGCTGCTCCCGGATCAGGTGTGCGTAGCCGGAATTACCGCCTCACCGCCCCTGTAAGCCTCTGAACCGGCTCTCTCAGGTGCTTTGCAGGCAATTCCTATTGAATCGCTTGCCTTTTTTTCAAAATACCCTTTGACGGCCCTGTGCCGCATTGTTAGAATCTTTCGATTCTTTCAACGTCCATAATTGATTTTTTGGAGGTAACAGGTGCGCATGAACTTAAATCTGCTAAAAGAAAAATTGACTGCCGAACATTACGACAGATTGATGGCTGTACCCAGTCCCAAATTGCACGCGTTCGTGGCCGATGCTGTTGAACTGTGCGAGCCGGATGCCGTGTGGGTCGGCACCGATTCGGCTCAAGATATGAAACATACACGTGAAATGGCAAAAGAGCTGGAAGAGGAAAAGCCGCTGGCGATTGAGGGACACACGATTCATTTTGACGGACCGACGGACCAGGGACGTGATCGGACCGTAACAAAGTATCTGGTCCCCCAGGGCGAAGAATTGAGCAAGGCGCTCAATCAGATGGATCGCGACAAGGGCCTGGCGGAGGTCCGCGGACTGCTCAAAGGCTCCATGAAGGGGCGTACTATGGCCGTGCGGTTCCTGACGCTCGGGCCGAACGATTCGCCGTTCAGCATATCGTGTGTAGAGTGCACCGATTCATTCTACGTTTCGCACGCCCTGGACCTGCTGTATCGACCCGGCTATGAGAATATGAAGCAGCAGGCCGCCAGGGATGAAGATGTGGAGTTCTTTGCCACGCTGCACTCGAGTGGCAGAGTCGATGACCGCAATGTGAGCGCTGACGTTGACAATAAGCGCATCTACATCGATCATAACACGAACAAAGTCTATAGTGTCAATACGCAGTACGCGGGGAACACGGTGGGCCTGAAGAAGTTGGCACTCCGGCTGACCATCCGCAAGGCCGATCGTGAGGGCTGGCTGGTCGAGCACATGTTCCTGATGGGCGTAAAGGGCAAAGGCGGCCGCAAGACCTATATGGCGGGCGCGTTTCCGAGTGCGTGCGGGAAGACTTCGACGGCGATGCTGCCGGGCGAGTTGATTCTCGGTGACGACATTGCCTACTTCCGTGCGGTCGATGGCAAGTGCATGGCGGCCAATGCCGAAGCAGGTATTTTCGGCATCATTCAGAACGTGAATTCCGACGACGATCCGGTGATCTGGGACGTGCTGCACAAGCCGGGCGAGGTGATTTTCTCGAACGTGCTGGTCAAAGACGGCAACCCGTACTGGCTGGGCATGGGCGAGGACATCCCGGAGGAAGGCGAGAACTTCACCGGCAAGTGGCACAAAGGGAAGAAAGATGCCGAAGGCAAGGAAATCCCGTGTGCCCATAAGAACGCTCGATATGCCGTGACACTGGACGCACTGGCAAACTGCGATCCGGAACTGGAGAATCCGGCGGGCGTGGATCTGTCGGTGATTATGTACGGCGGTCGCGATCCAAAGGCGTACGTGCCATGCCAGCAGAGTTACAGTTGGGATCACGGCATTATTGCTTATGGCGCTTCGCTGGAAACCGAAACGACATTCGCCACCGTGGGGAAGGAAGGCGTGCCTGAGATCAACCTGATGAGTATTCAGGACTTCGTGGCGATTCCGCTGGGCAAGTATATACGCAATAACCTGGAGTTCGGCAAAAAGGTCGCAGACGCGCCGCTGGTCTTCGGGGTCAACTACTTTCTGCGCGACCAGGACGGTAAGTTCGTCAACGGCGTGCGTGACAAGCACGTGTGGGTCAAGTGGATGGAACTTCGTGTGCACGGTGAAGTGGACGCGATTGAAGGGCCGACCGGCATGCTGCCCAGGTATGAGGACCTTGTGCCGTTGTTCAAGGAAACACTTGGCAAGGACTACAGTCAGCAAGACTATGTGAAGCAATTCACCATTCGTGTGCCGGAGAACCTGGCGAAGATGGACAGAGTGGAGAAATACCACCGCGAGAATGTGCCGGGTGCTCCGCCTGTGTTGTTCGATATTCTGGGCCAGCAGCGCCAAAGACTGCAAGAGTTGCAGCAGAAGAAGGGCGATTACGTTTCTCCGTTGGACTTGTGAGACTATTTACATCCAATCGTATCTTTAATGGCAGCGGGCACAGGCAACATGCCCGCTGCTCACATTTTTAGGGAAGGCCGATGAAGAAGAAGACTGTAAGAACGGGCATTGTCGGAGCGGGTTTTGCAGCTACCTTTCATTTCGAATCGCTCAAGAAGGTATACAACACCGATGTGGACGTCCGCGGTGTCTACGCCGTCGACTCCGACCAGGCCGCCCGGTATGCGAAGAAAAGATCGATCACGGCATACGACAGCCTCGAAAAGCTGATCGCTGACGTGGACGTCGTCCATGTGTGCACGCCGCCCGTAGCCCACGAGCCGATTGCCGTCGCTGCACTTCAGCAGGATAAGTTCGCCATCGTCGAAAAACCCCTGACCGGCTACTTTGGCGACGGCTCCGACGACTTCAACGGCGATACATTTCCCAAACAGGACGCCCTGAACCACGCCGTCGCCAGCGTGCAGCGAATGCTCGATGCCGAAAAGAACAGCAAGGGCAGCATCCTGTACGCTGAAAACTGGGTCTACGCCCCGTCCATCCAGAAGGAACGCGAGATCGTCGAAAAGACCGGCTCGCAAATACTCTGGATTCACGGCGAAGAGGCCCACTCAGGGTCGCACGCCGCAACTTACGCCTACTGGAAGTTCTCCGGCGGCGGCGTCATGATCGGCAAGGGCTGTCACCCGCTCACGGCGGCTTTGTACCTCAAAGGAGTCGAAGGCAACGTACGCAACGGAAAACCCATCCGCCCGAAAGCCGTCTCGGCGCGGACCCACGCCATCACGCGGCTTGAAAACTTCGAAGACAAAGGCCACATTCGATGCGATTACCACGACATTGACGATTTCTCCGCCATGCACATCGTCTTCGAGGATGGCACCATCGCTGACATCTTTGCCTCGGACATCATCCTCGGCGGCATCCACAACTGGCTCGAAGTCTCCGCCAATAACCATCGCAGCATCTGCAACATCAATCCGAACACTGCGATGCAGACGTACAACCCCGCCGAAGCATACTTCAAGGACATCTACACCGTCGAGAAGATCGGCACCAAACAGGGCTGGCAGACGCCGTCGCCCGACGAGGACTGGTTCACGGGCTATCCGCAGGAAATGGAGGCCTTCTACCGCGGCATCGCGTACGGCGAACCCATCGAAAGCAACAGCACCCTTGCCGCCGACTGCATCCTTACGATATACTCCGCCTACGTTTCCGCCGAAAGAGCCGGTGCGGAAGTGCCTGTAGAACGCATGTAAGTCGCTGCGATCTGCCAGGCCGCCGGACATAGATGTGGTTGTGAGGATGCTTGTATGCAGTTGCTTGGCCTACATTACGCCATCTGGATCGTTCTCGTACTGTACTTCATCGGAATGCTCCTCATGGGCTGGTGGTCCAAACGGGGAACGGCCAGCCAGGAAGGCTACCTGCTCGGTAATCGCCGTTTTGGCTCGTTTTCGATGGTTATGCACGCTTTCGGCGCGGGTACGCATCCCGGAAACGCCGCCGGTGTAGTCACCGCTACCGTCAAGACCGGAGCTTCCGGCGTATGGATATCCTGGATGTGGCTCTTTGGAACCCCGTTCTACTGGATCATCGCGCCCGTCGTTCGCCGCATGCGATACCTGACCATGGCGGACTTCTACGAAAAACGCTTCGGCAAAGCCGCCAGTATCCTCTACATTATCGTCGCCTCCGCCGGCATGATCGTTTTCCTCGGCGGAGTCATGCTCGCAACCACTCGGACCGTCCAGGGCATGATGGGCAAGGAAAGCGACCCGTGGTTCTTCGGAATCCTACTCGTCTCGACCGCGGTCTTCCTCGTGTACAGCTACTGGGGCGGTATTATCGCCGCGATTCGTACCGACACGATTCAGGGACTAATGATCATTGCCCTGTCATTCATTGCGATTCCCGCCGCACTGCGCTTGCCTGAGGTCGGAGGCATCCGCGGTATGCTCGACACGCTCGCTGCGCGGGAAATTCAGGATGCGACCGTCCTCCGGCTTTTTGATCCGCGCTCCTTCGATATCTGGACCGTTCTGCTGCTCTGCATTAACGCACCGCTGACCGCACTGGCTTTTCCCCACCTCATGAGTGTCTGTGGAGCCGGAAAGAGCGAGTGGCAGGGCCGCGTCGGCTTCACCTATGGCAACGTACTCAAACGCATCTGCACCATCGGCTGGTCTCTGCTCGGACTCGCCTGGCTGGCATATCTGATCAACTCAGGCTCCATCGTCAATCCCGAAACGGCCTTCGGCGATTCGATTCGTCTGCTCCTGTCCCCGGTGCTGCAGGGCGTAATGCTCGCCTGCGTCATGGCCGCCGCCATGTCCTCCGGTGACGCCGTGCAGGTTACCGTCGCAGGACTCTTTTCTCAGAACATATACCGCACCTATATCAGACCCGACGCCACCGACGAGCAACTCGTAAACGTTACCCGTCGGGTGGGCGTCGTTATCGCCCTGATGGCGCTTTGCATCGCCATTGCCATGAGAAGCAGCATCGTCAAGGCCCTGCTGGACTACTTCAACATCCTCAGCCTGATCGGCATTTGCACGGCGATGGGTATTCTCTGGCGACGCATGAACACGGCGGGCGTTTTCGCCGCCGCAATTCTCGCCTCGACAGTCTTCCTGCTGACGCGATACTTCGTCGCATGGAGCCAGATCGACATGGTCCAAAGCGGCCTGCTCACAATCGACGAAGGTATCCGCGTGTGGTCTGCCGATGCCGGCATTCTGCGCTGGCTCGAAAGTGTCGGCATCCTTGGATGGACCGGCGGCGGCGATGCAACAAGACTCGTATTCACTCGCCTGACGACTATCGCAGCACCGTTGCTGACGGGTGTTGCCGGCGGCGTGGTGGGCAGCCTTCTGACCAGGGCGCCGTCGCCCGAAATCGTTGACGACTTCTACACTCGTATCTACACGCCGATAGGCCGTGAAGACGATCTGAAATTGCCGCTCGACCGAGCCGTGCCCGAAGATCGACGCCTCATAACGGCGGGGGGGCTCTTCATCGTCAAGCCCAGTGCTCAATCGACCATAGGATTTCTGATTACCCTCGCGATTTGCCTGGCATGTGTGGCAGTGATGTATGCACTTCTGCGATTGTAGACCGACGCCATGAATGTATCAAATCCGCAACAAAGCGATACCGCCACCGTCGGCCTTGTCGGTTTGGGCCTGCTGGGCTCGGCTATCGCCGAGGTGCTGGCGTCGCGGGAATTCCAGGTCGTTGGCTTCGATATCGATCCGGAAAGAATGAGCGACCTGCGTAATCTCGGTGGCTGGTCCGCCGATTCCCCGGCGCACGTTGCCCATGCCGCGGACCGTATTGTCCTGTCGCTGCCCGACAGTGAGGCCGTCCTCGACGTTGTTGAAGGCTCTGACGGTATCTGCACATCGGACCGGCTGCCGCAGTATATCATCGATACCACCACCGGCGATCCTGACGCCGCGGTTGCTTTGGCCGATCGACTGAGAACTCGCGGTGTCGCGTTTATGGATGCGACTGTCTCGGGATCGAGCAATCAGATGCGGCGGCGCGATGTTGCGCTGATGGTCGGTGGACGGCAGGACGACCTCGCAGCATGTCGTGACATTCTGGATGCCCTGTCCGGGAACGTCTTCCATTTTGGCCCTACGGGTGCCGGTTCCAGGGCCAAACTGGCGAGCAATCTTATCCTGGGACTCAATCGGACGGTGCTGGCCGAAGGACTTGTGTTTGCCGAAAAGCTGGGCCTTGATTTGGAGATGTTCCTGAGAATGCTCAGGGTTTCGCCTGCATACTCGATGGCGATGGATGCCAAGGGCGACAAGATGCTCAGCGGCGATTTTTCGCCCCAATCGCGGATTCGCCAGCACCGAAAGGACATTTCGCTTATGCTCAAGTATGCCCGGCAGGCGGGACAGGAATTGCCGCTCTCCACAGTGCATCTGGACCTTCTCGAACAAGCCATCCGTGCCGGCGACGCCGATCTGGACAACGCCGCAGTAATAAGGGAAATCAGGCGCCGACGGCGAGACCCCGAAGCACCGAAGCACAATCAATGATCTGGTCAACGTGAGTTACATCCAAAATGCGATTTGCTCCTTCCATTTATGAACATGCTGCACGGGTCGTTGAGACCAGCCCCTGGCGCGCCTCGCGGGACGCCGATCTGATGGCAAAGGCTCACATCAAGGCCTGGCGTCTCTACGAACACCGGCCCATTGTAGTCGGCATTGACATATACAATCTGGAGGCCGAAGCGTACGGTGCCGAAGTCGCAGAACCCTCGGGCAATGGCATCCCGGCAATATCGAGACATCCGTTTTCATCCACACGTCAACTGCTGAACCTCGCGCCGTTCGATCCCGCGCGGGACGGTCGGGTGCCAATGGTGCTCGGTGTCGCTCGCAGGATACGGCAGGAGTGCCCCCATGCTGATGTGCGAGTGCCGCTCAGCGGCCCTTTCTCGCTCGCGACCAACCTGATGGGTTTTGAGAATCTGCTGTGTGAAGTCTTCGCCGATCCGGCGGCTGTCCTCGCCGCCCTGGAGCACCTCGTCCGGGGACAGGTGGAGTTCTGCAGAGCTGTTGCGCAGCATGGACTGAATATCGCCTTTTTCGAGTCCGCCGCCGCTCCGCCGTTGCTTTCGCCCGATCAGTTCCGCGACGTCGAGTTGCCGGCGTTGATCGCTATCATGCGGCAGACCGCCGATGTCGTCGGCCACCCGGTTCCCTGCATTCTCGGCGGGGATACCTATCCCATACTCGACTACATCCTCCAGACGGGGACCGGATACCTGTGCTGTCCCGTTGCGACCGACCAGGCGGCCTTCATGGAGAAGATGCGGACGCACCCCGAAGTCGAAGTCCGCATCAACATGGACCCGCGCCCCCTGATATCGAAAAACCTGGAGGACGCCAAAAAGGAAGTTGACAGAGTAGTCGCTCTTGCACAGAATACACGCCGAATTTGCATAGGAACGGGCTGTCTGCCGTTCGAGACAGACCCCGACATGGTGATCGAGATAAAGCAGTATATCGAATCGAAGAACACGCATACGGACTGAAACAGGAGGCCGAGAAAATGGCAGACAAACCGGTTCCGACGCCCGCTGAAAAGCAGCAGGTCATGCACATGAATCCCGAGATCGAACAGGATCGGACGAAGATCCTGACCGCTCAGAGCAAGGGCCGTTGGGCTACGTTCAAGACGTATGCACGCCTCTCCGGACCCGGCTGGCTGCAATCGGGCATTACGCTCGGCGGCGGTTCGCTTTCGTCGAGTCTGTACCTCGGTGTGCTCGTTGGCTTCAGCTTTATGTGGCTTCAGCCGGTCGCGATGATACTCGGTATCGTCATGCTCAGCGCTATCGCCTATGTCACGCTATCCATCGGCGAGCGTCCCCTGCGGCCGATTAATGAGCACGTCAGCCCGGTCCTTGGGTGGGGGTGGTTGCTCGCTTCGATGATGGCGAACCTCGTCTGGTCGCTGCCGCAGTTTGCGCTCGGTACCGCCGCGATTCGCCAGAATCTCCTGCCCGGCCTGATCGGTCCGGAGTCCGGTGTTGGCGAGATACAGGGAAAGATGATCGCCGGTGCGATCTTCCTCGCGATTGCACTGACCGCAACACTGACCTATAGCGCCGGTGGCAAGGGCGTGAAAATATTTGAGATAATGATCAAGTCTATTGTCAGTCTCATCGTCCTGAGCTTCATTGGGGTCGTTATCAAGCTGAGCCTCGAAGGCAGAATCGTCTGGGGCAATATACTCAGCGGCCTGATTCCCGACCTGGGTCTCTTCATGCGGCCGACCGATGAGATTATGCCGTTCATTAAACAGGTGGCTCAACCGTTCCAATCCTTCTGGACGAATATGATCGTCGGCCAGCAGCGAGACGTCATGATCAGTGCCGCAGCCACCGCCGTTGGCATCAATATGACCTTCCTCCTGCCGTACTCCATGCTGCGAAAGGGCTGGGACCGGGACTTCCGCGGCCTGGCGATCTTCGATCTGTCCACCGGATTGTTCATTCCATTTATGATCGCTACCGGCTGTGTGGTTATCGCCTCGGGCAGCCAGTTCCATGCTGAACCGGCCCAGGGCCTCGTTGCCACCGAACCGGGCGGAGAAATCACTGCCGAACCCGCTCCCAACCTTGTGGGCCCTTACAATGGCATCTTGAAAGATAGGGCTTTGCACGAGTTGGTCGCAGAGGATGAGCGTTTCGAAGCCTTTATCACTGGTGATTACGATAATCTCTCGCCGGCGGTGAAAGAGCAACTGCAAGCCGTCTTGGACGCCAGGATAGAGGCATTGCCCTGGGCGGATAAGCGAATGGCCGCGATGCTCGTCAAACGCGATGCGTTCAATCTCGCCGAGACGCTGACACCGCTGACCGGTCCCGTCGTCGCTCAATATCTCTTCGGTATCGGTGTGATCGGCATGGCACTCAGCGCCGCAACGATGCTCATGACCATCAACGGCCTGTGCTTCTGTGAACTGCTCAACAAGCCCGCCCGGGGATGGCCCCAGCGTATCGGCAGCATGATGGTGGTTGTCGGGGCGCTCGGTCCGTTCTTCTGGAAAGACGCGGCCCCGTATCTGGCCGTCCCCACGTCAGTTTTCGCAATGGTGTTGCTGCCGATCGCATACTTCGCGTTCTTCTTCCTGATGAACCAGAAGACGTTTATGGGCAAAGACATGCCCAGAGGAGGCCGCCGCGTTATCTGGAACATCCTGATGGCCCTGGCCGCCGGCGCCGCCACCTTCGGCAGCGTCTGGAGTCTGTGGTCCAAACTCCGCTGGCTGGGTATCATCCTGCTCGTCCTCTTTGTCGCGCTATGCGTCGTCGTCCACTACGCCCGTAAGAAGCCCAGGACAGCATGACCACAGAACAATGGAAACAACTGTTGGCTGTAATCGATGGGCAGCGAATCGATCCGCTGCCCGTCGGTTTTATCATTGACAGCCCCTGGCTGCCGGGCTGGGCGGGAATGTCCGTACTCGACTACTATGTGTCCGAAAAGATGTGGCTGGACGCCAACCTCAAGGCCTGCACGAACTTTCCCGACATCATCTTCCTGCCCGGCTTCTGGTCCGAGTTCGGCATGTGTACCGAACCGTCCGCCTTCGGCGCCAAATGCACCTGGCATGAAAACGACCTGCCGTTTGCCGACAAGACCATCGCCGATCTCGCGCAGGTGGCTGATCTGGCCGCGCCGAATCCCGCATCCGACGGCCTGGCGCCGTTCGTCTTGCGCCGCCTGCAGCATACACAGGCCCGCATCGAGCAGCAGGGCCACGCCATTCGCTTCGCCGTTGCCAGAGGTCCGTTGAACGTTGCCTCCTTTCTGATGGGAACAACCGAACTGCTGATGGCCACGCAAATGAATCCCGACCAGGTTCACCAACTGCTCGATACGATAACCGCGTACCTGGTCGACTGGATCAAGCTGCAAGCCCACACTTTCGACTCCATCGACGGCGTTCTCGTTCTCGATGACATCGTCGGATTCATCGGCGACAGCGATTTTCAGACATTTGCCGGGCCCTATCTGAAACGCACCTTCGAGGCTATCGACGCGAGCGTTCGCTTCTTCCATAATGATGCCGCGGGCCTCGTCTGTGCCCCGCACCTGTCCGATCTCGGCGTGAACCTCTTCAACTTCAGCCATGACCACAGCCTCCCGCAAATGCGCGAGCTTGCGGGCGACTCAGTGACGCTGCTGGGTAATATCCCCCCGCGTGATGTTTTGGCCGCAGGAATGCCGCACGACGTTGAGAATGCGGTAGCCGAGGCCCTCCATTCTATAGACGACAAGTCCCGCCTGATCCTCTCCTGTGGCGGCGGCATGCCCCCGGACGTCTCCACGCAGAACATCGAGGCGTTTCTCAGTGCATCGAGAGCGGTTTAGCCCCGCCGTCGTACAATAGAATCCCGCCCGGCGGTTTCCACACGCAGCAAAGCGGTTCGTCCGCACGGTCCCACTCTCCGCGATGTACATCGGGCCTCGTGGAATAGATGCATTGATCCGATTCCTTGGATCGGTATTCATACAGCCCGACAACGCATGGATTGTCCGCCTGCGTCGGTAATGCACAGAACAACGGCTGCGCAGAAGACACAGGCCGCTTGGTTGTCAGCCGTGCGGCTTGATGGTTCAGCGATGAAGCCCTCTGCGCATACACCGGCGCCAGTTCTCCCGTCGCTCTGTCAGGCTCGAAAGCGTAGAAGGGTATGCCTTCAACGTTGTTCCACAATCCGCTCTCCTGGATCTGTCCGTGCAGCATATAAGCCGTTCCATGATCGCCGGTCCGCACCCGGTAAACCGCAACAGGCAGGGCCAGGCGTTTGTCGCTCAAATCCAGCCGATACATGATCTGGTTGTAATCATAACGCGGTGTTGGATACTCCGAAGAGCGTGAGAACGTGCATGAGTACGTCCCTTCGAAATACACCCTGCCTCCGCCTGCCTGATCGAAGTAGGGATGCTGCTTGGGGTTATAGAAAGAGTACCCGTCGTGTGTCACTATGCGCCGCGCATAGCCCCACGGCCCCGCCGGCGTATCGGCCTCCCCGTACCACACCTCGCCAAGATACGAAGATTCCCCGCCTTCCTGTACGAAGATCGCAATCCACCGCCCGCGATACGCATTGTAGTACACCGTCCCGTTATGTGGCGACACCGCCTTGCCTGTCTCTATGTCCGCTATGCGCGCCCGCTTCCGCTCTTGCCTGAGCTCCTCGCCGAGGTTCTCAACATCCCTCCCGCCGCTTCGCTTCAGTTCTCCAAAACTCATCCAGCAGTATACGGCCTCGTCGCTCTTTGCGCCGAGATGCATGCAGGACGCCCTCGGGGATTGTCCTTCGCGGGCAGCAAGAATCTCGTAGCGATTAGGGTCGGTAACGCATTTCCACGTCGCCTTCACCCGCATCCGCACAGCCAGCGGCGAAGGACTGCTGAAATAGTAGTAGTCGCTGCCCCCTGATCGCACACCAAATGCGTGGGCTGTATTCGTAAACGCAGCCGCATCCGGCTCGCCTCGAAACACCGGCCTGAACGTCCGGCTGCCATCGTCGAACGCAACAATACCCCGTTCGAGCACTTCGCCGAGCCCCCTAAGCCGTGCAAAATGCGCCACCATGCGTTTGCCACCCTCGGGCCCCTCAACGCTCATCAACCCGTCGAGCCAAACCACGCCCGGTTCGTCCAGAGGGCAGATCGGCCTGCTGAATCCGTCGTCGCCGACGATGTATTCAAGATTTACGCCCATATCCGGATTAAGTCCGCCGCACCCGGGCAGATCGGAAAACGCTCCCGACATCTCAAAATTCCCCAGAGGATACGACGGTCTGTTCGTATCCCCCCACATCCAGAACAATCGACCCCCATAAAGGCACGTAAATACGGAATCCTGCCCCATGACTTTGCCGTTAAGCGCAGCCTCCTCTACAGGAACCGATCGGCCCGCCAGTATGCTGTCGCGATAGATCCCCTGACCCGTCACGCGATACAGTCGCTCGGCGACGTTGATCCGCTCGATCTCGATCCTTGCCGTCGCCCCGGCCTCCGTCCGTAACCGCACCCCCCGATACCCGAAACCATCCACCGGATACCGATACCCATGACTCGACACATGAAAGAACACTTCCTCATCCATCAGCCCGGGCTCACGAAAGACGACAATCCCGCCGCTGTCCGTATAATATCGAACATTGTTCGTCGTCCGTAATTCGACCAGCGGCACGCCGCGCCCCGTCTGCATATCTACAACCTGAATCACGAAATACCCTGGACTATTGCCCGACACAATTTGCGAGGAAACAACACCCCGGCATACTGCTGCACCGAGCGCGACGAGAACCAGCGTCAGCATGACCGATCGCCGATACTTGCGCACCGCACGCACTACTGTCCCTCCTCCCTGTAGCCGCCGACAACCTCCGGCCTCTTCGAATGAAAGTATCTCAGCCACCGCCCCGTAACAGCCTCTGCGATAGTCATATCCGTGCCCAATCCTTTATCCAGCCGCTCGCCCCAGTAAAACCCGATGTACCCGTCCGCAATCCCGCGCGATCCGTCGACAAAAGCATCCAGTTCCTCAATGCTGCAGCGCAGCGGAAACATTTCCTCTACCACAAGCGGCTTGCCGATCTCGTACACCGACAATGCCCGCAGCGCTTTCTCGACTTCACCCTTGTGCGGATAGAAGTGCACGCTGACAAAGTCCAGATTCCGGCTGACCTCCGGGCAGTAGAACAGCGGCTTGGCGCTCGGCCACGTGTGGGCCCAGGGGATGGCGCCGATGGTGATCATGTGGTCTTTGTCGTGGGTGCGTATTGCGGCGACGAGCTTTTCGACCCAGGCTTTGGCAATCTGCTGGCGTGTTCGGCCTGCGAGGTCGAGGGTTATGCGCTGGACAAAGTATTTGCCGCCGAACTCGCCTGCCAGCCATTCGGTTTCCTTCTTCTTTGCTCCCGCCAAAATGGGTTCGTTCATGAGGTCGTAGCAGAATATCGCCGGGCTTTCCGCACACGTCCGAGCCACCGCCTCCCAGAACCTCGCCTGCACCTCCCACCGCTGCGACTCGCCCATGGCCTCATACCACTGCGGCACATCTTCCTTATGATAGCACCCCAGTCCCGTCACATCGATATAGAGCCCCGTTTCCTCCGCCAGCTTCACCATATCCACCAGACGGGCCAGAGCCGTTTCATTCGCCGCTTCCGGTGCCTCCATCAAACGCCCGAGTTGTAAATGCACCCGCACCACATTCGCCCCCAGCGCCCGCATCTCCCGAAAATCCTCGACCACCGTCCCCCACGCATCCTCCCAGTAGTCCTCAATCAGCCGCCCCTCTGCGTCGTGGTCGTAATTGAACCCCCACGCGACAAATCGTCTGCCCGACGCTGCCCCCACGAAATGCGTGCCGTCCTCGCTTACCTCGATGAACTCCAGTGGCTCCCGCTGCATTTCCGCTCTCGCTGCCGGGCCGCACCCGCACGCAACCGCCAACAGACAAACCGCGGCCCCCGCTGCAATCCTGCCGCATAGCCGTCGCGCACCATTCATCCCGAAGCACCTCGCCCGGCCGTTCTCACTTGCGAAAAACCGCCACCACGTTCTCGACATCCACCACGAACAACCGATTGCTGCCCTCGAAATCCACCGGAATCGCCCCCTTCGGATTGAACAGCACCTTGTCGTACCGCCGCAGCGGAATATCCTCGCAGTGCTCCACCTCGGCTGATATCGTCACCACCCGGCCCGTAATCGTCGGAATCTCGATATTGTCCGGCAACTGGATACCGCCCTTGGTCTCTTTCTTGTCCTCGTCCTTGCGAATCAGCACCCGTGCCCCGATCGGCTCGACCGTCTCGAACGGCTCTGGTTCGCTTGTCTTCTTCTTCGCCATATCCGTCGTCTCTAAAAGCGCTGCCTAACTTGCCTGTTACTACTACCGCCGCCGGCCGCGATCCTCTTCCGCATCCCGCCCGTCCGTCGCGCCCGACACACATCTATCTTAATCGCCTGCCCCGCCTTCCGCAATGCCCGGCCGAATATCAATGCACCCGCCCACAAAAACACTCCGTACCGTACCCGCAACCCGCCCGCCTGACCGCTCGCCCATGTTCTCGCTACGATTATCCGCAATTGATGTGCACCTGTCTCTTCTCCCGGCCCCGAACAAACGGACCGCCTCGATGCAAATGCTGCCGCAAAGCGACGCCCCGACGCACACACATCGAAAGAAATACGAAAATCCGCAAAACTTCTTCTGCTCGCAAACCCCGCTTTTTGGCCTGAAAACAGGGTTGCTTCTTATTACTGTGACATACGTCTGTCACCCTAAATGCGGCCGACGCGATTTTCTTCCGTTTTCCTAACTTGACACATTGTAGATATATGGTAGCGTTATCAGCATTGAATATGTGATTGCGCACCGTGGTTGCCCGTGCGAGAGCCCCAGGCGCAGTCGAGAGGATACAGGTTGGCTTGCAGGGAGTGCCAATGAGAGGAACCTGAGCGGTTGCCAAACACGACCCCATCATCCGTGCAATCGGCGCAAGGCGAGATCATTCAACGATTTGTCGGCCATGGCGGCCGAAATAGCGCGCGTATGGGTAGTGTCTGAAATTGCGGACGGGCGAGACGGTAAACGCCCCGTATGGCAAGGTGCACAGGCTCTGCGCCTAAAAAGAAGTCAGCACAGAAGAACAATTTGAAGAAAGTTCGGAAAATCGGCAGAAATCTGATCAACATTTTGCTCTGCCAAACGGCATGTATATAGACGCACTGATCTACGGAACGTTATCGTGTTTTTGTAATACTTTTCAGGAGGTCGCAATCATGGCGAGGAAACGATATCTGTTAATGTGGGCGCTGGCCGCGGTGCTGGTATCCGCCGTCTCTGTTGTCGGGGCGGATGATCTGGCCGCACAGGAAAAGATGGCCGAGCGGCTGTGTATCAAGAAGCAGTTCGCACAGGCCGAGCAGGTCTACCAGGGAATGCTGGATCAAGCCGGCGATCCTGAAAAGCGTTTCGGTGCGGCCCGCAAGCTCGCAGCGGTCCTTACGGCCCAGGACGACAAACAGCCGGCCGCAAAGGCCGCAATCGCAGGCATACTGACCGATTACGCCGATCACGCACGCCTGCCGCACGCGATTCACGAAATCGCCGAGAATTGCCACAAGTTCGGCAAAGCCAAGGAAGCCAAAGGCCTGTACCGCCAGATTCTCGAAGAACAGCCCGAACGCCCCGACGCGATCTGGCTGGTCATGGGCCAGGCGATAGCCGATACCTTCGCCGGCGATGAAGACGCCGCATGGGTCAATACCGAGAGGCTGCTCAATGATTACCCCGATGACAGCCGAGCCGCTGAAGCCGTCGGGCAGGTCGCATGGTGCTGCCGGAAGGTGGAAGACTGGGAAAACGCGCGGACTCTGTACCAGCACGTAGTCGACACCTGGCCCGACAACGAGCGGGCCATCTATTCCCAGCGAGGAATCATCCTGGCCAGCCTGAAGTTGGGGGATTTTGACGCGGCTGACGCAGCAACCGAGGGTTTCATCCGACATTATGCTGAACATCAGGATTTCGTGGAGGTACTCGCTACGGTGGCCGAAGGGCATAAGAACAGGCAACGGTTCGAGACCGCACGAGAACTCCATCAGCACATTGCAGATCAGTATCCCGAAAGCGATCAGGCGATCTGGTCACAGCGGGAGGCGATTCTTGGGAGCATCGGACTGCGGGATCCGCAGGCGCGAAACGCGGGCATCGCCAAACTCCTGGAGAAGTTCAGCAAGCATCCTCGAGTTGGCGAAGCCGCATATCAGGTTGCCCGAAAGCTCAACTGGGCCGACAGGGCCAAAGCCGGTGAATTGTACGAATTCGTCACGCAGAAGGAACGCAACGGCCGGTTCGGCCTCCTCGCACAGGCAAATCTCGCAAACCACAGGCTTCTCAATGGCGACGCACAAGGCGCAGAAGCCTTGTTTGCCGAGTTGTGGGACAGGCACAAAGCGGACCCCGGATTCATTGAAGTGGCCACGATTATGGCCGAAGGATGCTGGCATGCCATGGCGGTCGCTCGTGGAGAGCAATCGGCACAGGAATATCAGAAAAGTGCGGACCGCTGTTTGGCCATGTGGCAGCGAATCATTGACGAGCTTCCGGAGACGGAGTTTCACACAGCCGAGGCGCACTTCTTCGCGGGCGAATGCTATTGGCAGCGCGGCCAATACCCTGAAGCGATAGAGAAGTACGAGACGGTCGTGGAAAGATGGCCCGACTTCATGCACGCAGGCCGCGCTCAATTGTCTATTATCCGCAGTATTGAGCGGATGATACAGTTGCAGCAAGTCCCCAAGGCCAGGGCTGTGCAGAGGGTGCGCCAGGCATGCCGCAAGTTAATCGCCGATTATCCGGATTATAGAGGCGTCGGTATCGCAGAAGCCACCCTGAAGAAATGGGAGCCGTATGAAGCTGCACAAAAGACAATGATAAAGAGATATCGAGCATGGAGCGAGCAATGAAACGAACACTTATCCTTTCAACAACAGTCTGGTTAACTCTGTCTGTGGGAACTCTGCTGGCATGCAACGTGGCTCCCATAGCCTATATGGATTTTAGCATGTGGCATTATGATACGACAGCCGACGTGTTCTGCGTTCATGGCGGTCATGAAATGCTCGCCATGAACGCCGGCAGGTGTGGGGGCACCACCATCCCCATGGCATGCAGTTTTCAGCCTGGAATAAGATCGTCTGATGACGATTTCTCTGTTTACGCACGCCTACCAGACTGGCAGTATGGCATCCGCCAATGGCTTTGGGCTTTCGGCGACGGGGAAGACTACTGGGAATGGCTTTCTCAAACGCCGGGTGATTTTGGCTGGGGTGGTTCGTGCGCTTCCGAGGGCGGAGAGGGGACGGATGAGGTGAGCGATCTTAGTGAAGTGGGCTATGCTGGCTCAGATGATGTTGACTTGAACGACGATGATCCCGCTGAGGATGACAACATCCCTGATGAATATGAGGACGAAAATCCGGCTTGGATTGAACCTGCTGCCAATGCTGCCGAGAATACTGCAGAACACGATTATTGGGAAACTGACTGGGGCAATCCCGGGAAGCAACACGCGACGAATAAGAAATATAGTGATTGATTTGGAGTTGAAATGGATGTGAATAAGATAGCAGCAAAAGTCTTGCTGTGTTTCGTTGTGTCCTTTTCATTCGTGGATGCTCATGCGAGTATTGTGTGGAAGACATTGCCTGAGCTTGTGCATGATGCACCTTGGATTGCGAAGGGAACCGTATCCCTAGATGCAGAGGAGATCATCTTAGACATCGATGAGATGCTGAAAGGCGAGCATTACGAAACGCTGAGAATCGAGTTCCAATCATGGTTTGAAGTGCCTGATCCACAGTTTAGGGACGGTGAGGCTGTTCTTCTGTTCTTGAAGGCGGTCGATCCCAACGGGGTGGCACAGCTTCTGGGAGTGGGTGACCAGGCAAAGTGGCCTCGCGAGCTGAAGACCGGGCCCGAGTCGAAGTACATGTACGCCCATGCCAGAATCCAAGAAGAAGCTGGCCTGGAGAGTGTCGTGGGGCTCGTCAAAGAAATACTCACGGTCGAGAACGCTGAGGACCTTGATCGGAGAGTGGACTTATGCGAGCAGTACATTGCGTCATCCAATCCTCTGCTGCAGTTCACGGCAATGCAGTATGCCCTAGGAGGGCATCTTTGGTCTGCGCCTTCCGGTGGACCTCGTTATCCAAAGATCCCGCGAGAGATATCACGACAGCGGTTTGGCATGCTCAGAAGGCTCAGCAAGGGTGCTTTGTCACTCATAGACAGTACCGAACCAGAGATCAGAGGCTATTCGGCGCGTTTCCTCAGGTACGCTGAACCGGCGACAGCGATTCCGAGTCTAATCCCGATGATAACTGATGAAGACCGACTTGTCCGAAGCTTCACGAAGACCACTCTGGGTACACTTGCCACTGACCTGAAGATAAAAGGCGCCTTCACCGAATACAATCCCGATGACTCAGCAAAAAACCTCGAGTCTGTTCAGCAGCAATGGAATGATTGGTGGGAGGCGCACAAGGATCGGATGAAGAGCGGGATGACTCAATCGGATGGGCCTGAAGACGCGCCCGCTAAATCCGATGTGCCAGCAGATACTGGTGATTCAGTGGATACACCGTTTAGCCTATCACAAGAATCGCAAGACGAAGGAGCAGCGGAGAAAACGTCAAGAAAGACATCTTGGACTGCGCTTGCTGCTGTTTGGTCGGTTGTTGGAATAGTCGTAGCCGGCCTTGGCTGGTTGGCATTGAGAAAGAGAAGATGAATGACGTGGCTGCTATCGTGAATTAAAAAAACCATTTCTATTACCCATTTAGAGTATTTGATCGCTTCGGCTATTGCCAACAAAGGTATTTGATCATGGTAGTGGCCTATTCCAGAGTAGGGTCGGGTCTGTATTACTCGGACAGAAGCGCGGGAAGCGGGGCTATCGCTTATGTGACAAGTGGATAGAAAGTTGCCGTTAGGACGGGCCCAATCCGATTGTGGTATACAGCAGGATGGAGATGGACGGAACAACTGTAGCGAAGGCAGCTTTCATCTATGGTGAGCACCATTCCTTCATCAAGGCCGTGGTTCTATCCAAGACTCGATGCCACGATGATGCGGACGAGTTGATGCAGAGGGTATTTATTGCGCTGGTTCGAGCGCATACACCCACGGCTCCACAGGCTCAACCGTGGCTGGGGGTGTTAGATGACGTCTGCAGCGTTAATATGTCTATAGCGGGGGCCACGACTCCAGAACAGGCAATGGAGAAAATATGGGTGGACTTTGACTTTAGTACTAATCGTGTATACGATACGAAAGATAGAGCACCAGGATACACAACCGGTCCAACTTTCAAGCTTACGTCCTGGCTCAATGCATACCCTAACATTGGCACTGTCAATTGCCATGATATGGCACAGGCTGAAGTCATATATGCTAATGCATTGGGGTGTGGAGCGAATTACCACGTCGCATTTCCATCTAGTGGCTTGATGTATGTGAATTGCATACGGCCATTAGGATGCATCTTATGGACCAACAATTTCTTCTACACTCAATGGAAGTACGATAGTAATCCAATTGTCAATGGAGATTCGGCATATGACCCTCCTACATCCACGAGATCATATGTCCTCAACCATAGTTTTGCAGTACATAATAACAAGATTTGGGATGCCTCACTTCCGCAGGCAGATGTGGATGCCGACCCAGATGCCTTACCGGTCCAAAGTACAGATATGGGTAACCTTGAATGGACAACCTATAAGGGTATTTTGATTGACGATGTTTCTGCCTGCAGTGTTGGAGCACCTGCAAGTTACCCTTTCTATGTTGTTGATGAATAAAGAAAACATATAATATACAAGGAGTATCACAATGAAGAAAAAACATGAAATGATAACCTGTTTGTTTGCTCTATGCTTTCTAACGATGCCGGTTGATCCATTGGTGTACGGATCGCCTGCATCGTCGAGCGGGGGTTACTACAAAATGCCTGCCTGGCTTGAAGGGCGTCCTGCAGTTCTTCGGGAGATGGTGGAGTTCCCGACACTGCCTAAATTGAGCAAGTTGCGAAGAGGGTGTGTAATAGATGAAAGCTGGCTGTCAAACCCTGGTTTGATTTCGAGGAAGCATCGGTCGGTTGGCAGGGGGAACTTCAAAGATCAAGGCTGGATTGGGGGAGCCTGTAAATTCTCTGCAGATCGATTGGTGAACTTCAACGAAAAGGAGTATGAAGAAAGTCGCTTGGATCCAAATATAAAATCCAAAATATACCCTATATCGGGTGAGCTAATAGTGAAAATATGTAACGCACCCAATACTGAGGCGGCTCTGGAGTACCTGTTAGTCGATGATTGTACGAGTAGCATGGGAAACATCGCACTTGCAGCATTATATTCCGAATCCAACCGCGTGGAAGGCCTTGGTACGATTGGGTTCCGTGGGCAATACCGCAACGGGAGCGTACAAGTAAAGTTCATTCGTGACAATATTGCGGTTATTATCAGAGCACGCGGTGAGCTGGCAAGCGAGGGATTGCCCCTTGCGCAGAAGATCGATTCAGCCATTCTTAAAAAACCAGCTTTGACCTATCAGCAACTACTGGCTCGCAAGCCATCGATTACAATAGCGAAGAGTGCGGAGAATGTCAGCTATGGCTCGGCCAACATTCCGTTTGAGGTGTCTCCACCTGCGGCAGCGGATATTGTGGACGTAAAGGCGTATGTCAACGACACCCATAAAAGGATTAAGGATGGTCGCATCCAGATAGGTGGCAAGACGGGAGCGGTGAAAGCCAAGGTGACGGTGATTACGAGCGAATTGATCAGAAATACCCGTGAATTCGACGTGGTTATAGCGGAGAAAGCGGGCGGTCCTGAGCAATCACCAGAACGCTAATGGATCTGGCGGACAGGGTAGGTGTTGACGCATCTAACGGGTCTCCCATGCGCACACAGTCCTCGGCGACGGAGCATTTGGATCAGACAACTGACTCGGACTGTCAGTGTACTGTGATACATCCATAACCACTCCAGCAGCCATTCTCACCAGTGGCTTCTGATCGACTGCCCGAACCCATTGAGCGACATACGCAAAAATCGGTTGATATTGCCGGCCCGCACACGATAATAGAGCACTGTGAACGACCGCCGGACATTCTTTCTCTTTGCCTTGCCTGCAATCTGGGCCATCGCGTCCTATGCGCACTCGTACCACACGGGCGACGAGCACGCCATGTATATCCTCTCCTGCATCGCCGGGACGTGGATACACCTGCTAACCTTCTTCCGCCTGGCCGAAAGCGTACGCGACGCGCCTTTCCGTCTCATGACGACGCTCGCCGGCGCCGTGCCCTTCGCAATAGTCGGCGTGCTTATGGATGCCATCCGCGTCCGCATCCGAAACTGGGCGATTATCTTCATGGCCGCGACGCTCCTCCTGTTCGCCGCCATGATCCGACCCTACGGCGGCATGGAGCAGGCCGTGAACAAGAACGGTTCGCTCTGGGCGTATATCCTCTCGGCTACTGTACTCGCCCTGTACGCCTCCGTGTTCCTCTCCATTCTGGTCAACGCTCTGGCCCGACTCTGGAAACTCATACACGGCGTTGCCAACGATGTCACAATGGAGGTGCCCCATGACAGGCCGCAACCAGATTAAGCCTTTCGCAAACCCGCGCACCAATGCCGCAATTCTCGCCGCCGTTGTGGTGCTGGCGCTGCCCGCACTGGCCGCACCGAAGACCCGCCCCCAAAGCTGGCTTCGCAAAGGCAAATTGCCCGACAAGCCCATACGCACCACCGATGCTCTCCCGCTCTCCGATCAGAACAACGAGGGCGACTGGGTCCGCTTCGAACCGATGAGCGACGAATTCGAGGCAACCACGCTGGACGAAACCAGGTGGTGGCCCAAAAACCCGCGCTGGCTGGGCCGCAAGCCCGCGTACTTCTGGGACCAGAACGTCACCATCGAAAACGGGAAACTCTGCCTGACCATGCGCAAAGAGGAAGCCCCCGACATGCCCCGCGACAAGGGCTACCACACCTACACCTCCGCCGCCGTCCAGAGCAAAACCAAAGTCCGGTACGGCTACTTCGAAATCAGGGCCAAACCCATGAAATCCGCCGGCTCCAGCTCCTTCTGGTTCTACCACAACACGCCCGAACGCTGGACCGAAATCGACGTTTTCGAAATCGGCGGCGCCGCCCCGGGCTTCGAAAAGAAGTACAACATGAACGTGCACGTCTTCCACACGCCCACCGAAAAAGACCACTGGTCCGCCCACGCCGCCTGGATTGCCCCCGCGAACCTCGCCGACGACTATCACGTCTATGCCCTCGAATGGGACGAAGACAAAATCCGCTGGTACTTCGACGGCGTCCTCGTTCGCTGGGTCGAAAACACGCACTGGCATCAACAACTAACGCTCAACTTCGACAGTGAAACAATGCCCGACTGGTTCGGCATGCCCGACGACGACCACCTGCCCTCCACCTACCGCATCGACTACGTCCGCGCGTGGAAGAAGAAGCAGCCGAACGCGGACACCGACGCCGATCCGGGCCGTAAGAGCCCGCCGTAGCCCAGCGGGAACCGTTCCAGTCTACCCTTTCAACCGCCTCTGCACCTTCTCGCTCCTCAGTTCGCGCAAAGCGTCCGAAGCGATCCACTTCGCGGCCTTGGAATCGATCTCCCAGATCTTCTCTGCCTTCCGAATTGCGGCCGCATTAAGAGCTCCGTTTCGCTTGCCAATCCCGCGAAGTGCCCAGTTCACCGCCTTCTTAACGTACTTCCGTTCATCCGTCACAGCCCCTTCGATCAGGTCCAGCAGGGCGATAAACCTCTTGTCGTCCGTCTGCTTGTCGTGTGCGGCCAGCGCCGCAATCAACGCAAATGCTGCCCGCCGGACAAACTCCGCATCGCCAGTCGCCCACTCCCGAATCTTCTTCCACGCCAGAGGTGTCTTGTCAAACAGATTCATGCAGACCTGGTCGCACACATCCCACGAATCGAAGTCATTCGCCCACCTGTCCATCTGTGCCTCGGTCAGCTTGTTTGCTTCGCCCACAAGGGACGCGACAATGCGGGCCTCGCCAATACCCGTTTGCCACAAAGCTGTAGCGAGACTATGGTCCTTACCAGCCTGCTTCGCAATCCGCCGCAAATCGGGCATGTGCACGCCAAGCCGATTGTGCGTACGAATCCCGTACCGAGCTATCCCCTCAAGCCGTTCCGCCCGCCCGCTCGCCTTCAATTCTTCCAGAATCTCGTCCACCGTCGCCATGAGCGGCCATTTCCCCTGCACACTTGCTTTGCCCGCAACTACCAATACACCGCATGTATGGGTACGCACCCGTGCAATGCAATCTCGATCGACCCTTACACAAGTTCGTGGATGAACAGCCGACTCAAAGCCGCTGGCCGTCCTCGATCAACCGCTCGCGAAGCTTCGCATAGTCAACGTCCTGCACCGCACAATTCGCGTCAATAGCCTGCACGGCCGCCGTCGCCGCGCTCTGGCCCAGAATCATAAAGACCGGCTCCATCCGGATAGACCCGAACGCAATGTGCGAACTCGATACGCAAACCGGCACCAGCAGATTCTCGCACTCCTGCTTCTTCGGACACAGCGACCCGTATGCAATCCTGTATGGCTCAGGCGTCTTGACTCCGATATCCCCCTCGTTCTGCACATGCCCCTCCGGCGTCACATACCGCTGCACGTGGTGCGAATCCATCGTATACGAACCCATCCCCACCGACTCCGGCGTCTCGCGTCGCACCAGAACATCGTGCTCGGTCATCACATACTCCCCGATCATCCGCCTGGCCTCGCGAACATATATCTGGTGCGGCCAGTTCCCGTTATCCACGAACTCGTCCTTCGCCAGCCCCCATTGCTGCATCTCCTCCTGCACCTCCCGGGGCACCCGCGGATCGTTCGCAATAAAATACATCAGCCCCTTCTGATATCTCTGATGCTCGTCCAGAATCCGCCGTCGCTCCGCATACGAACCCTCCGGGTAATCGTAGTTCATCCCGATATTGTCCGTGCTGAACGGCCCGTGGTTGTTCGTATCGGTCTTGCGATTTGGGATCGGATCGAACTTGTGAAACGTCTCTCGCCAACCCGTATCGTAAACCCGCAGCAGCAACTCATATTGCCGCGCATCGTACCCCTTGGACTTCGCGAATTCCCGCCTGTTCTCCGGATGGTCCGTCAAACACATGCGATAGCAGTACGCCTGCACCCGGCGGTCCCCCTCTCCATTTGCACCCGGGTCCTCTCCCGAAATCCGCGGCAGCAACCCGCTCGTCGGATCCCCCGGCACCACATACGGATCGACGGGCTTCATGAAATTGTGCCCGTGATGCCGTGCGTCCTTCTGCACCCCGTTCCACGTCTCGCCGTATGTGCTGCTCGCCTCCCGCCCCACATGATACGAAACCTCCGCCGCGGCCATAACATCGCCCTCGTACGTCGCATCGATGAACATCCGTCCGCGATACGTCTCGCCGCTGAGCATTCGTATCGACACGATCCGCCCGTCCTCCTTCACCACGCCGTCACTGCGGTCCAGCCAGCGATCCCGGTGCACCCGTATATTGTTCTCCGCAATGAAATCCTCGAAAACACCCTCGGCTGCGTGCGGCTCGAAGATCCACATCGTCCGCTCCTTGCCGTCGATGGCCGGCGTGCCCTGGCCGCGATTGCCGTACTCCGACTGTGCCTGCCACGTCCACGCATCCTCGCTCTGATAATGCCGCCAGATGCGATGGTAGAACTGGCGAGCGAGACCGCCGATCACCTCCTTGTTTCCCGTATCGGTCCAACCCAGCCCGCCGGACGAAAGCCCGCCAAGATGTCGGTCCGGGCATACGATCAGTACGGATTTGCCCATCTGCGCTACCTGCGTAGCCGCCATGACGCCCGCCGAAGTCCCGCCGTACACAACAACATCCGCTTCATAGATCGGATGGTTCCAGCGATTCGTCGTACATCCCGAAACAACCAACAGAACAGTCGCCAACAACACACAAGCCCGTTTCATTCGTCTTCTCCGTTTCTATATGGTTCGTAATGCCTGTACCCGGACACCGGCACGCTCACAGCCGATACCGGCGCCTGATCAACAATAATCCACCTCGTCCTCTTTATCCAGCAGTATTGCCCCGCAAACAGGCCCGCACGCGCCAGAACTTGCGTAATGTACTTCAATCGAGTATTCTGTGCGCCTCATGGAAACCAAAGTGATCAAACTCACTGCATCCGATGCCGATCAGGATGTCCTGGCCGAGGCGGCCGCCTTGCTGGACGCCGGCGGACTCGTCGCATTTCCCACCGAGACTGTCTATGGTATCGGTTGCAGGGTCGCCCCCGATTCGCTGGAAAGACTCGATCGCGTCAAGGAGCGAACGCAGGACAAGTTCTACACGCTGCACATCGGTGATCCCGGGCGGATTGCCCGATATGTGCCCGACATGACGCTCCGCCCGCGCTCCCTGGTGCGTAAAGGCTGGCCCGGGCCGTTGACGATAGTATTCCAGGTTGACGAGGACAACTTGGCACAATTACGGCAGAACCTCGGCCGCGGCGTATGCGACGCTCTCTATCACGATGGTTTCATCGGGGTCCGCTGTCCGAGCAACCCAATAGCCGCCGGCTTGTTGGAAAAGGCAACAGGTGCGATCGTGGCTCCCAGTGCCAACGTAACGGGAAAACAACCCGCCACCGACGCCGCCGGTGTCCTGGCCCAACTCGATGGACGCCTCGATATGGTCCTTGACGGCGGACCCTGTCGATACGGCCGCAGCAGCACGGTGGTCAAGACAGGCAGCGCCGGCCTCGAAGTGCTCCGTGAAGGTGTGTACAGCAAACTGGAAGTCGAACAAATGGCGCAGGTCCAGTTCCTCTTCGTATGCAGCGGAAACAGTTGCCGAAGTCCGATGGCCGAGGGCCTCTTCAGGAAATATTTGGCGCAAAAACTGGGTTGTCAGGTTGACCAACTCGAAGCGATGGGGTATAAGGTGCTGTCGGCGGGCACATTGGGTATTGAGAACCTTGCTGCGAGCACCGAATCGGTGATTGCATGTGCCGCCAGAGACGTGGATATCCGTTCTCATGCCAGCCGTGGTTTGTCGCGTGAATTGATCGCTGGTAGCGATCTTGTCTTTGGGATGGAAAGGCATCACGTTGCCGCCGTACTGGAGATTGCTCCGGATGCGGCTGGACGTTGCAGACTGCTGGCGGAAAACGGGGTAGGTGACCCGATAGGTCAGCCGCAGCAGGTCTATGACCGGTGTGCTGATCTGATTGAAGAGGCAGTAGTAGAATTTGTCAGTGAGTTAAAGATATGAAGGTAGCCGTTGGAAGTGACCATCGAGGGTTCAAAGCCAAGGAATGGATCAAGGCGACGATCGCCGAGCTTGGCCATGAATGTATAGACTACGGCACGAGCAGTCAGGATCCGGCGGATTACCCGGATTATGCGTATAGTGCCTCGAAAGCGGTCTCAGACGGTGATGCCGACCGTGCGATTCTTGCCTGCGCCACGGGTATCGGCATGTGCATCACCGCCAACAAACTGCCCGGCGTGCGGGCCGGATTATGCAACGATGAACTTACTGCCGGCATCTCTCGCGATCATAACGATGCCAACGTTTTGTGCGTCTCCGGCGATCAGATCGGAGAGGTCCTGCTCCGAAAGATCGTGGAGGTCTGGCTGGATACGCCCTTTAGCGGCGGCAGGCACCAGCGGAGAGTCGATAAGATTACAGCTATCGAACAGGGCGAAGATCCCAGAGAGATCAAAACCGACTGATGACGCCCAAAAAGCCTTGGCGTGCGTCGGTATATAGCAATGATGTCTTTCGGTGTGGGAAACAGAAAAAGCTGACTATGCGTATGGTGTGGGGTGGGCAGGGATGCCTGCCTCATTTTTCCATCGCGTGATCTGTGTCCTCACTCCTTATTCGGATCGAGCCCCAGTTCTTCGGCGCACTTCCGATCCAAACCGAGCAGCGTCTCCTGCAACTGTCCGCGATACGCTTCCACCTGCTCCACTGTGAGTCGCCGTGGCACCTCTATAGGGTCCGCAAACGCCAGATGTACCCTGCCGAAAGGCTTGACCATCAAAAAGCCGTCCCAACTCTTGAGGATGCGTTTGCGAGTTGCTTGATAGCTTACCGGTATGATCCTGGCCCCGGTCAGTTGGGCCAGTCGGATAACGCCTTCGTTGACCGCACGTGCAGGCCCTCGCGGCCCGTCCGGCGTGATGGCGACGTTGTCTCCTTTGGCGATTTGCGAAGCGAGTTTACGGATGGCTTGGGGGCCGCCCTTGCTCGTCGAACCGCGCACATAATCCTGGCGCAGTCTCTCGGCCAGAGCCACCCCGTAATCGCCGTCCCGACTCATACTCACGAGGATCGATATCTTGCGCCGTGGAGCCTTGTGATGATAGTAATAGACCAGAAAAAACAGCCGGCTGTGCCAGAACGCAAAGATGCTTTTACCTTGTTCGACGTGATCTTCGAAAACGTCTCCGCGCGTAATAGACAGCTTGTTGGTGCGACCGCAGAATCGAAGGAACGAAGCCAGAAGAAAACCGAAGAGTTTGGTCAGTAATCTGTGCATTGCCGGCCTTGGCTGGGAAGAAGACTAGTCTCGGTTTTCGTTATGCGTTCCTTCTGGCTCTAAGCTTTCCGCCGGAGCGTGTCCCGCTGCGAACACGCCCCGGCCGAATGCTTGTGATCTATTGCTGTGGCCCAATCACGTCTTGCAGGCTCTTCACCACCTCCTGGACCTGTTTCAACTGAGTCTGCAGATCGTCGACCTTTTGTGCCTGGGCTTCAAGCTTTGCCGTCAGATTCTCGATCTGTCCCTGAGCCTCTCTCGCCTTGGCTACGGCCGCGTCTCGTGCTTCGAGCAAATCGTCCCGAGATGCCGTCAACTCCTCCACCTGCTTCTGTAGCGCGTTTCGTGAAGCCGTCAGAGATTCGACGTCGTTCTTGAGCTTGTCGCGAGAGCTGGTCAGTTCCTGAACCTGCACCTGAAGTTTGTCTTTCGTTCCCGCGATCGCGTCGAGTTCCTGCTGTAACTTGTCGAGTTGCTGTTGCAGTTGATCGCTTTGGCTCTTGAATTCGTCCCGCTCCGCCTTCGTGGCCTCCAGTTCCGCTCTGAGGTTCTCTACCTCTGCCTGCTGTTGGGTCCCTTCGTTGCAGCCGCCCGTCAAAACGAGCGAACAACTAGAGAATGTCAACAGTGATAGGGCCACCAGTTTCTTCATCATCTTGTTCTCCTTTCCTGCGAGGCTTGACTCAAAACAATCTTAACATCACCGTCCCGGCCGGTACTGTACCGACGCAACAATAGCATACCGCAATCATGCGACAGCGCCAAGACTATTTTGGACTCATCAGGCCGGGTCTTGCGCACAGTCTAGCGCGTCCGGCCCTGGGAACGGAAGATGCGCCGCCGGCGCGAAGATCGTTTTGGTTGGTAATCCGTCGCTGCGGGTGCGACATCCGCCGGGGATGGCGGCTTTCTACATATCCGCAGTGATCTCGTCGGTTTTCGATGGGATTGAATCTACGGCTGCCCGTATTCTCTCCACCGTTGGTTTGGTCTTGATACGCAGTTGCTCCGTCGGACTCGCCCCGATCGTACGCAAACGTGTGTAACGATTGTCCAGAAGGTCGCCGAGACGCATACGCTTGAGTTCTCGCAACGTTCGCGTGATATACTGTTCGACGTTGTAAACGGTGTCGTGCAGGCTTCTGTGTGCACCCCCAAGCGGCTCGCGAATAACTGCATCCACCAGACCGAGCTTCCGAAGGTCCTTGCTCGTCAGCTTCAAAGCCTCGGCGGCAAGCGGCGCCTGTGCCCCGTCACGCCAGAGAATCGCGGCGCACCCCTCCGGCGAGATCACTGAATAGTAAGCGAATTCCAGGATCGCCAGTCGATCGCCGACGCCGATACCGAGCGCGCCGCCCGATCCGCCCTCGCCGATCACGATGCAAATGATGGGTACCCGCAATTGCGACATCTTCTGCAGATTTACCGCGATCGCCTGTGCCTGCCCCCGCTCTTCGGCGCCGATGCCGGGATAGGCGCCGGGCGTATCGATCAATGTCACAATAGGCAGCCCGAACTTCTCCGCAAACTTCATCTTGGCCAGTGCCTTGCGGTATCCCTCGGGATTCGGACAGCCGAAACTGCACGCGATCTTCTCTTTGGTCGTTCTGCCTTTGTTCTGGCCGACGATTAAAACACGCTCTCTGCCGATGTGGCCCAATCCCGTGACGATGGCTGGGTCGTCTCCGAAACAGCGGTCGCCGTGAAGCTCGCGGAAATCCTTGACCATCAAATCCAGGTAGTCGCTCAACAGCGGCCGCTTCGGATGCCGCGCCACCTGCACCGTTTGCCAGGCGCTGAGGTTCGAGTACAAGCGCTTGAGTTCGCCTATCTGCTCGCGCTGGAGCTTGCGAACCTCGGCCGAATAGTCGATTCCCTTGGCCATGGCCAGTTTCTTGAGTTCCGCTATCTGGCGATCCAGGTCTGCGACCTTCTGCTCGAAGTCGAGGTGGTCGCCGTTGCTGATATTGTTGAATTTTTCAGCCATTCGGTCTTTGTATCATAGTCGGCTGTTCGAAGCCGCGTGTGTTCGTATTCTGTTCGATTGCCGTCAAACCGTGCCGCGCCCGGTGCGCCTCTGACGCACCGCAAAACGCCCGGGCTCCTTCGCTCTGCCTGCTGCAGGCAAAAAAACAGCCCATTACTGCGGGCATACATTGTCTACACGTATCGAATTGTAGTATGAATTCACGTCTGCTCTAAATGGCAAATGCTATCATTTTGATCGGCCAAATCAAAGAAAAAAATTGACATTCGGAGGGGCGTCAATTATTTTTTGATAAATGGTTTTGCGGTTGTTTCTTCTGTAAGGTCTTTCCCGTGAAGGAGTTAAGGCAAGTTACGATAATCGGTGCCGGATTGCTCGGCGGTTCCATCGCACTGGCCGTTTTGCGCGCAAAGCCGGGCGTGAAGGTGGTTGGTTACTCGCATCGCGCCTCGACCCGCCGCAAGGCCCGGGACCTGCTCGTTGGCATCGAAATGCTCGACGATATTAAACAGAGCGTCGCCTCGGCCGACCTCGTCATACTCGCAACACCGATTCGCACCTTCCCCGCTGTATTCGAGCAGATCGCCGATGCGCTGCCGCAGGACTGCATCGTAACCGATGTCGGCTCGACCAAGGTTCTGCCGCACAGATGGGCCGCTGAGAAACTCCCTTCGACGGTGCATTATGTCGGTTCGCATCCCATCGCAGGCTCCGAGCAGCGGGGCGTTGAATTCGCCAGGGACGACCTGTTCTATCAGGCCATGTGCATACTGACCATTCCCGATGGAACCGGCAGGCCCATCGTGCGTCGACTCGATGACTTCTGGACCGCTCTCGGATGTATCGTCAAACGATTGACGCCGCCTGAACACGACGAAGTATTCGCCAACGTCAGTCATTTACCCCATGCTATGGCCGCCTCGCTGATAAACGCCAACACCAGCGAGCACCTGGCGTTCTCCGGCAAGGGTTTCATCGATACCTCCCGCGTCGCGTCGGGCCCCGCAAATATCTGGGCCGATATCCTCGTGACCAACGCGCAGAACGTGGTCGAGGCGCTGGGCCGAACGATTGCGCAGATGGAGCGACTGAAGGCCGCCCTGGAAAAGGAGCAGGTCGAAGAAGTCACCGCGCTGCTCGAAGCGGCCAGGGAGAAACGCAGAAAACTGATCAACCTCAAGATGAGAAGGAAGGAACTGTTGTCGTAACACCGGATGCATCGTATGAAGGCGTAATCGCGGTTTGCATCTCGGAGGTAAGGACTCGGCGTTGGTGTCGATACAGTTTTGACAAGGAAGGAAAGACACAGTGAGGCAATGGCGTTTTGAGGTATTCAATCGACCCGGCTTCCCGGATGTGGACGGGGCCGGCGTTCTTGAAGATGTCCGGGAGCTTGGAATCAATGTTGTCCAGGCCGTCCAGTCGGCCAGGGTGTTTCTGATCGAAGCGGATTTCGACGAGGACTTCGCCCGCCGCGTAGCCGGTGAACTGCTGACCGACCCGGTGTGCGAAGAGTACTACATCGGACGCAGCAAAGCCCCCGCCGGACTCGCCAGGGCCACGCTCGTGGAAGTCCATCTCAAAAGCGGCGTCACCGATCCGGTCGCCCAGTCCGTCACCGCCGCAATCGCCGATATGGGCCGGACGGTGGCAAGCGTCCGGACCGCCCGCAAGTACCTCCTGCTCGGCGAGATCAACAGAAACCAGACCGAGACCATCGCCCGCAAAATCCTGGCCAACGACTGCATCGAGACCGTCCTGATCGGCGATGCGCAGGAACCGCCCAGCCCGCATCTCAGCCCCTACGAATTCGAACTGGTGCACTGGCCCATCCGCGGCCTGGATGAAGACGGCCTCGTGCAGTTGAGCAGGGAAAAGGACCTGTTCCTCAACGCCGTCGAGATGCGAACCATCCAGCAGTACTACCGGGACGCCGGCCGCGACCCGACCGACGTCGAACTCGAAACCCTCGCCCAGACCTGGAGCGAGCACTGCGTGCACAAGACGCTCAAGAGTTCCGTGGACATGTCCCTCGACGGCGAGCAACTGCACTTCGACAACCTGCTCAAGGAGACCGTCTTCAAGGCCACGCAGGACCTGAACAAGCCCTGGTGCATCTCCGTCTTCGCCGACAACGCCGGCGTCATTGCGTTCGACGACGAATCGGCCGTCTGCTTCAAGGTCGAGACGCACAACCATCCCTCGGCGCTCGATCCTTACGGCGGAGCCGCCACGGGCATCGGCGGCGTCATCCGCGACCCCATGGGAACGGGCATGGGGGCCCGACCCGTCGCCAATACGGACATCTTCTGCTTCGGCCGCCCAGACATGGCCGCCGAAGACGTCCCCAAGGGCGTCCTCCATCCGCGACGCATCATGAAGGGCGTCGTCTCCGGCGTCCGCGACTACGGCAACCGCATGGGCATCCCCACCGTCAACGGCGCCATCTACTTCGACGACCGCTACCTGGCCAACCCGCTGGTCTACTGCGGCAACGTCGGCATCATGGACAAGACCAGGTGCTTCAAGCACGCCAACACCGGCGACCTCATCGTCGTCGTCGGCGGCCGCACCGGACGCGACGGCATCCACGGCGCCACCTTCTCCAGCGGCCAGATGACGCACGAGCACGAAACCGTCTTCTCGCACGCCGTGCAGATCGGCAACGCCATCACCGAAAAGAAGATGCTCGACGTCCTCGTCCAGGCCAACGAGCGCAACCTCTACGAAGCCATCACCGACTGCGGCGCCGGCGGCCTCAGCAGCGCCGTCGGCGAGATGGGCGAGCAGCTCGGCGCCGAGGTCGATCTCGACAAAGTCCCGCTCAAGTACGCCGGCCTGAGCTACACCGAAATCTGGATCAGCGAGGCCCAGGAGCGAATGGTCATCTCCGTCAGGCCCGAGAACATCGACGCCGTCACGCAGATATTCGCCGACGAGAACGTCGAATCGACCGTCATCGGCAGATTCACGGACGACCGCAAGCTCCGCCTGCGATACAACGGCCGGCAGGTCTGCGAACTCGACATGGAGTTCCTGCACGACGGCGTGCCGAAGTATTCGCGCCGGGCCGTCTGGACCAGCCCGAAAGTCAGCGAGCCCGGCCTGCCGGAGCCCGAGAGCTGCAACGAAGCCCTGCACGAAATCCTGGCCTCGTGCAACGTGGCGAGCAAGGAATGGGTCATTCGCCAGTACGATCACGAAGTCCAGGGCGGCTCGGTCGTCAAACCGCTCACCGGCGTCTGCAACGACGGCCCGAGCGACGCCGCGGTCATCCAGCCCAGGCTCGACTCGGCCAGAGGCATCGCCATCAGTTGCGGCATGAATCCGCTCTACGGCGACATCGACCCCTATTGGATGGCCCTGGCCGGCATCGACGAGGCCGTTCGCAACCTCATCTGCGTCGGCGGCAGGGCGGATCGCATAGCCCTGCTGGACAACTTCTGCTGGGGCGACTGCACCCGCCCCGAAACGCTCGGCTCGCTCGTCCGCGCCGCCCAGGCCTGCTACGACGGCGCCATGGCCTACGGCGCGCCGTTCATCTCCGGCAAGGACTCGCTCAACAACGAGTTCGCCTGCGACGACGGCACCACGATCAGCATCCCGTCAACGCTGCTGATCAGCGCCATCTCCCTCGTCGACGACGTCGCCGCGTGCGTCACGATGGACGCCAAGCAGGCGGGCAACCTGCTGTTCGTCGTCGGACAGACCGCCAACGAACTCGGCGGCTCGCACTACTACAAGCTGCACGGCCAACTGGGCGCGAGCGTCCCGCAACTGTCGCTCGATACCGCCCCGAAGATCGCGGCCCGCATGGCCGAGGCGATCGCCGGCGGGCTCGTGCGAAGCTGCCACGACTGCTCCGAAGGCGGCCTGGCCGTGGCGCTGGCGGAAATGGCCTTCGCCGGCGGGCTCGGCATCGAGGCCGATCTGCGGGGCCTGCCGCGGACCCGGGACTGCGTGCGCGTCGATTCGCAGTTGTTTAGCGAGTCGAATTCGCGGTACGTCGTGGAGGTCGAGCCCGAAAAGTACGACGCATTTGCAAAGCTGATGCTGAATCTGCCGTTCGGCCAGATCGGCAAGGTCAGCGGCGACGAGCGGCTCGTGGTCAAATCGGAAGAAGGCCGGCAGGTCATCAACGCCGAAATCGCCTCGCTCAAGCAGGCGTGGCAGCGGACGTTTGACTGGTAGGCCCGGACAACCCAATCGATATTCGGATAATCAGAAGGTGGAACATCGTGGACGTTAAAGCGGTAATCTTGCGGGCGGCGGGGATCAATTGCGACCGAGAGACGCAGTACGCGCTCGAGCTGGCGGGCGCCGGGGCCGAGCGGCTGCACATCAATCGAATCATCGAGAACCCGGCCGTGCTCGACGACTGCCACATACTCGTCATCCCCGGCGGTTTCAGTTACGGCGACGACGTCGCGGCCGGCAGGATCCTCGCCAACCAGATGATGCACCATCTCAAGACCTCCGTCGACCGCTTCATCGCCGACGGCAAGCTCGTCCTCGGCATCTGCAACGGCTTCCAGGTGCTCGTCAAGGCCGGAATCCTGCCCGGAGTGAGCGCTACGGCCGGCTCGGATGAGGATGCCGCCGACAACGGCCAGGCCGTAACGATCACGTATAACGACAGCGGCAAGTTCGAGGACCGCTGGGTGTACCTCGAACCGCACGCCGAGCGATGCGTCTTTATCGAGCAGGGCAGGCGGATATACCTGCCCGTCGCGCACGGCGAGGGAAAGGTCGTTACCAGAGACGACGCGGCCCTCGCTGCACTCGAGCAGGGCGGGCACGTGGCGTACAAATACGTCGACGCCGACGGCAACGAAGGCGCCTACCCCGTCAATCCGAACGGCTCGATGGCCGCGATAGCCGGACTGACCGACGCCACCGGACGGGTAATGGGCCTCATGCCCCACCCCGAACGATTCGTCCGAACCACGCAGCACCCCCACTGGACCCGCAAACGCGACGTCGATATCGACGGAATGACCATCTTCAATAACGCCGTCGCATACGTCCGGGAGAACCTGTAGCGCCCCAACAGCCGGAGTGATTCGGCGGACGATTGGCTTTGTTTTTGATTGCGCTGTTGCGGCGGCACAATTGGTAAAGTCGGCACAGTATCGCATCTTACCCAAACTCACATTGGGTTTGTTTCTTCGAAAAGGCATCCGTGCATCTGTCCATCGAGATAATGCGTGGTAGATGTTAGGTCTGCGCGTAGATTTCCTATGTTGACATTGGCTTTGTTTTTCATGTTTGTTCATTCGATGGGAGCTCCCTCGGCTCGTTCCACTCGCTCGGGACGACACCCGAGTCCATGTAGAAGGGTGTCGATTGG
>CAZGMJ010000002.1:0-201761 GCA_964526785.1 uncultured Pirellulales bacterium | reverse complement strand
CAATGCAATTTGTCTCCATCTTACAGCAGCCTAAAATGGCAAAAGTCGAGCTTAGCGGGTTTCGTGATTTTCGTAAGGCTTGGCATCCCTTCGCGTTTTTTCGCACGTTATCGCGGTATTCGAAGCGCAAAACGGTACAAAACGGTAGCCCAGTGGAGAGCGATTCTGCAGATTCTTAGCGACTTGCACAGGGAGACCAACCGGCCCTGTTCTTCGGCGAAACATCAAGTCACTGGACATTGATAATCACGCGGCGATAAGCGTAGAGATTGGGAGAACCGTTGTCACAGAGTTCCAGAATAATGTGAATGTTCTTACCGCGCGCATTAGACGGGATTGCTACAGTGGCCGAAGCCGAAGTGCTGTCTTGCACAGTCAGAGACCCACTATAGGAACTGGGTTCATTGTAATAGGACCACCTGTAGGTCAGTGAATTGTCGTCGGGATCTCCGGAACCAGCCGTGTTGAGCACTACGCTGGAACCGGGAGAAGCCGACACTTCAAGGACCTGCCGGGTAGTGTCGCCGTTGACAACGGCGATTGGATGGTGATTGGCTTTCGAGTAATCACCGGTCATCGTCCAGTCCATACGGGCTTGAAAGTCATTGTTGTAGCCGCTACTCCAGCGTTTAATCGCCCCGGCCCCTTCCGGCGTATTGCCGTACATGTAGTATGGATCGTACTGCGTCTCCGCATTCTTGCTTATCCTTGTGACCCCCGACATGCCTCGAATGCCGCGCTTCTTATCGAAACTGAAACGGCCGCCCCAGCCACCCTGATCAATCTGGTCAGGATCGTTAAGACCATTGGGATAGACATGCATAAAAGCCGGCGTATCGCCTTCGGTCGCCCATTTCGTATTTGGGTATACAGCTCCCAGTGGCCCATGGCTTTGGATGTCATTCTTCTGGTAGGAACCATTCTTCGGAGGCTGCCAACCATAGACCCCTGTCGCGCGGATGTAGAAGAGGTCGGGGAAATTCTTCGCCAACCAGGCCCCGGCATCGTCCTGACCCAGGATGTCAAATACACGCAGCTTGCTCAGGAATTTCTCAAACTCGGCCCTGGAACGCGTCTCCCGGACCTTCCAGACCGCCTGCGCCACGTTATTGACGCCTCCCCAGCCGGTCACCCAGACCGGACGCGGATCGTCTTTGTCCACTGCGGCGATGATGATCTCGGAACCGGGGCTGTCCTTGCCGTCGCCGACGTCACCCATGCCATAGCCCCTCTGGCCCATGACCGAAATGGACTTCAGGTATTGGGGGCTAGGATAACCATCGGCATGTGCTGTCAGATTGTCATACACCTTTTCGTAAGCGTTGACGATCTTATCAAGCATGGCCGTCGAGCTTTGGCTCTGTTTCCAGCAACCGGTCGCAACAACCAAGCCCTCGGTATCGAACTCGTTGGAGCACACCAGAAAACGCACCATGGATTGCTCGTCGTCGGGATCGGCGCCGAGGTCGGTGGTGTTGATGATCCGGGGCTTATCCCATATCGGCCCGCGCGGCTTCCGGCTTCTGGCGGCAGGTCTCCTGCTCGCTTGTGTGGCGGCTGCCGGCTCCGGAGCCTTCTCAGGTGTCGTCTGCTTTGACGCTGAGAAGATGAACCAGTCCATATTCACGTTGCCGTTTACAAAAACGAGCTTCACATTCTGCATGCCCTTCTGAGGAGCGTTCAACGTCAGCGACTGCGTCTGGTAGTCATTCCAGCCGCCCGTGCCGGTCACGTTCAGAGTGCCGATCTTCTTGCCGCCCACCCAGACTTCAATCGCCGAGTCTCCGCCGCTGTTGGCTACGTTCATCTGAATCATCTTTGTTCCGGTATGCAGGTCCACACCGTCGTACTGTACCCACGCATTGGGCTTCACGTAGTAAAGATTATCGCCCGATGCCTCCAGAGAGCCGCCCGAACTGTCGAAACTCGAAGCCACAATTCTGTACCAGCCGTCCCGTCGGTTGCTCGTTGCTCTATCCGGCTCCGGTGTTGATTGAATCGGTTCAGGTGTCGCCACACCCGACTCAGTTGCATGGCTGACACACCAGTCTGCACGCTGCGCAAATTCCTTCTGGAAGTCCTTACGCCACCTGGAAATGCTCGATCCGCCGGGACCATCGACATAATGGTTAGTATCAGGCTTGCGTTTGTATTGCCCACCCCAACTGGGTTGCGTGGGATCTTCGGGATTGTTGATCCCGCGATTGGCGCTGACCAGATACATGAACGTCGGTGAATCTCCTTCGCAGACCCCGGTACACGCCATCCCTTCATGCGGGTATATATCACAGAGAGGTCCGTGGTTATTGCGAATGTTCTTGTTGACCCAGGCCAGGTTCGAGATCGGATCACGCCCTCCGAAGAAACCCTGATACGTCTTTCTTGATTCGATAATAAACAACTCAGGGAACTCATCCATGAGCCAGCCGTGCGTAGCGTCTTGGCAGGCGATCAGGAAGATGCGAAGCTTGCCGATGAACGCCTTGAACTCGGCCTCGCTCCGATCCTTTCGAATCCTCCAAATGGCCTGGGAAACCTCTCGCGGCGTACCCCAGACGCCGATCCACAGGGGCCGTGGATCAGGTTCGTCTGCGGCAGCAATGATCGCATTCGAAGCCTCACTGTCCAGGTCCTCACCAATGATGTCGGACCAGGATTGACCTTTTCCGCCCCATTTAATGCTAAGACCATGATTATTACCCAGGCCCTCATAGGTAACTGAACGCAGGTAATCTGCCGTGGGATAATCGGGATCATGCTTCTTCAAGTTTCCATACACCTTCTCGTAACGGTCGAGTACGCCCAGTATGTGCTTCTTGTGAGCTTCCATGGCAAATGTACCTGCGCCGGCAATCAACCCTTCGACGTCAAACTCATTGGCGTACAACAGGAAGCGGACCATCGACTGCATGTCGTCGGGGTCGCTTTTCTGATTGTTGGGCACATTGCCGCCCTTGACAACATTGATGGGCGGAAAGTCCGACATCATAATCACGCGCAGTCTGCCATCGGTGGGTTTGGATTCAACTTTCGCTGCCGTTGCATTGGAACCAACGCTGAGAGCGACTGCAATCAGGAGAACACGCAACAGATTCCTTTTCATGGGTACGCCTTCCATCTTCAGTATTCGGTTATCGACTGATGCAGTACAACCATCGACGATGATACAGTCTGAATACAGTGATTTCTTCCTTGATTTCTGCAATATGCTGTCGTATTCCTGGATTGATGAAGCAGTTTGACCCAAGACGCGCAGAGTTTGCACAATATGGCTTTACGTGTGAGCGTTGGCAGCCCGCCCTGATGCCGCGTCCAGACAAGCACACCGAGGTCGAATTGAATTACCTCGAGCGGGGCCGACTGACGTATCTCTTTTGGGGCCAGCGAATCACCATTCAAGGCGGCAGACCCGCACTGTTCTGGGCGACTACACCGCACCAGATCGTGGGATATGAAGACGTAACTTCTTATACGGTTATAACGCTGCCTCTTCCCTGGCTGCTTAATTGGGCTCTTCCCGAGAACCTTGTCAAGCGAATCCTGAGCGGTCGGCTGATTCAGGAACGGGCGTTATCCCGGTCGTACCCGGACAAGGCGCTATTCGAGAAGTGGCACCAGGATATCAACTGCGACTCAACGCGTTTTCACGAAATCGTACTGCTTGAGATCAAGGCGCGACTGCTCCGCCTTGCCGACAATGTCGCAGACGAGGCTACACCGGCCAACGGCACATCAATCGACCGCAGTCAAAGACCGGTGGGCACGCCATGCACAAGCAACATTGAGCCGATGGCCAAGTTCATTGCCCAGAACTATACAAGACGAATCCGCGTCGCCGATGTGGCCGAAGCAGTGAACCTGCATCCGGACTATGCAGGGGACCTGTTCAGGCGGACATTCGGTATTACGGTGAACAACTTCATCATCCAGCATCGCGTGCAGCACGCACAACGGATGCTGGTGACCACAAACAAGAAGATACTCGAAATCGCTTACACCTCCGGATTCAACTCGCTGAGCAGATTCAACGTTGCATTCAAATCCCTTTGTGGCTGCACTCCCCGACAATACCGTGCCTCACATCAGTTGACTTACTGAGCAGACTGTCGATTGCTCCGCCCGGTAAGCAGCCGGCTGGTGACACAACACCCGATCACAGCCGCCAACACCAGTTCAATCAGACGTTCAAACGAGCGGCGCGGAGTAAGCAGGTTGAAGGTTTGAACTCGGTCGCAAAGCCGTAGCTGTCAAGACGTTACAATCCGCCGCAACCTGAACGAGCAGACGCCAAAACGGTAAAGGAGTTGAGGGGTTGATTATGCATGGGACTGCAAACCCTTCTCTCGCAAGGACTTAGAACTCCCCGAGTAGGACTCGAACCTACAACCTAGCGGTTAATCCCGATGTACATCGGGACTCGCTCTACCTTTTCAGCAGGTACCGCCTGATCCAGGCGGCGGATTTGCGGCTCTTTATGAATTTCTCACGTTGCATTGCCTGCCCCCTCGTTGCGAAGGCCTCTTTCCAGACCAAAGTCCAAGGGCCATTCTTTGGACAATATTTGCTGGTCTTCGCCCCCGGATCGTTATGCTGCGAAAGGCGGGTCTGCAGATCCTGCGTCGAGCCTATGTAGAATCCCCCGGCCCGATTCTCTAAAACGTACGTCCAGAATTGCCTCTCAGTGTTATCCAAACTCCCCGAGTAGGGCTCGAACCTACAACCTAGCGGTTAACAGCCGCTCGCTCTACCAATTGAGCTATCGGGGAAACACGCGACGGCGTCCCAGATAAGGGTTGTCGTCGGTATCAGTGTGGAGCATTATCCGGATTTCGGGGATTTTGTCAAGTGATATCTGGGGAGAGTGGGAGAATAGGAAAAAAACGGGACGAGGGTGGAATTTCAGCGGGATTTCTGTATAATACCGGGTTCCCGGCTGCTCAAGTGAAGCACTCCACGGTTCGATATATACAGGATTGTGCGCATTTTGGGCACCGATGCATAAACTTTGGAAGGATGGACGGTATGATACGTCCTATACTCTGGAGCAGTACAGGCGATGCGAAGATTTGCCGGAACATCCGGCTGTTAAAGCGCATCTGATAGAGGTGGCGGTGGTATCGCGGCCCGGAGTTTTCGTTTTACGATGGCAAAAGACATACTGGACATAGGCGGTTTTACGATTCTCAAGCGGATCGGGACCGGTGCGCGCAGCACGATCTACCTGGCGACGGACGAAGAGGACGAGAGCCGGGTTGCGCTGAAGCGGGTGATTTACGAAAAACCGGAGGATGTGCGGGTTTTCGAGCAGGTGGAGACCGAATATCGCGTGGCGCGGCGGGTGGATCATCCCTACATCCGCAAGTGCTACAAGCTCCGGAAGGTGCGGAGCATGTTCAAGACGCGGGAAGTACTGCTTTCGATGGAGTATTTCGAGGGCAGGAACCTGGAAACGTGCTCGACGCTGAGTCTCGGTGATGTTCTGCTGTTGTTCCGGCTGGTGGCGACGGCAATGAATGCGATGCATCAGCAGGGGTTCGTGCATTGCGATATGAAGCCGAACAACATCCTTTTGAGCAAGTCGGGAAGCATCAAGATCATCGATCTGGGTCAGAGCTGCAAGATCGGCACGGTGAAGTCGCGGATTCAGGGCACGCCGGATTATATCGCACCGGAGCAGGTGAAGCGCAAGCCGCTGGGTCCGAAAACCGACATCTTCAATCTCGGGGCGACGATGTACTGGGCGCTGACGGGAAAGCACGCTCCGACACTGATTCCGAAGAAGAACAAGTTCGGCATTCCGGTTGTCGAACCTCGCCGCAGTCCACATGAAATCAAGCCGCAGTTGCCTGCGAGTCTGTCGAGGCTCGTAATGGACTGCATTGAGGAGGATCCGGTCAATCGGCCATCGAATATGATGGCGGTGATTCAACGACTGGATCTGATGGTCCACAACATTTTCGGCGGCAAACTCAAGAACAACAGGCATGCCTCAAACAATCATAAATCTGCTGAAAACGGGCGCTGAGGCCAACAGCACGGACACGTTCCGCCGTGGCAATGTCATCGAACTTCCCAGCGAAGGCAGTCTTATTGCCACGGGCGATATTCACGGGCATCGGCGCAATTTCGAACGCATCGCGGCGTACGCCGATCTGGCGAACCACAGTGACAGGCACGTGGTTCTGCACGAGATCATACACGGCGGGCCCGAGGACCCGCAGGGCGGCTGTCTGTCGTACAAGCTGCTTTTCGACGTGATCCGATACAAGCTGGAGTATCCGGATCAGGTGCATATGATTCTGGGCAATCACGATACGGCGGTGATCAACAACACGGAAGTCATGAAGAACGGCAAGGAGATGAACCGTTCGATGCAGTTGGCGATGGAGGCGGAGTTCGACGGAGCAAACAGGCAGGTGATGCTCGCGTTGCAGCAGTTTCTGTTCTCGCAGCCGCTGGCGATTCGGTGTGCGAACAGGATATGGGTATCGCATTCGTTGCCGGCGGATCGGAACGTGGAGAAATTCGATCCGGGGATCATGAGCAGGCCTTTGAAGATCAACGATCTGGTGCGGCCGGGCTCGGCGTATCTGCTGACGTGGGGGCGGCGGCACAGTCAGGAGTTGCTCGACAAGATGGGCGAGGCGTTCGATGTCGATGTTTTCGTGCTCGGCCATCAGCCACAAGAGCAGGGGTGGTGCAAGACGGGCAGGAATTGCATAATCCTGGCCTGCGAACACAATCACGGAACGCTCTTGCCAATCGATCTTGGCAGGTCATACACGGCCGACGAGCTTGTTGAGTCGATTGTCCCGTTGACTTCCATTTCCTGACGGGGGCTGTCCGGCGGCCGTTTGCGGGGGTTCGTTCGTCCGGTTTTATCGTTCGCCCACGTTCGGGGCCGGTTTTCGCGTGCAAAAACCGCTCGATGCGGTAAAATCCTGCTCCGTGTTGCGGTCGTCGCCGCGGCGGGTGACAGAAACGTGGATCGGCATGAGGAGAAAGGCAAGCCTCCATCGATGTACTGGTACGACTACATTGCAGCAACCGCCATCGGCATACAGTTGTTCTTTCTGTTGCAGGCGTGGAACAACTACCGTTTTAACCTGGTGAAGTTCGGCAAGCCGCGGTTGTGGTGCGAATTGCGGACGCTTGTGATCGTGCCCTGCAAGGGGCTGGACGAGAATTTCGACCAGAACATCGCTTCTTTCTACGATCAGGATTATGACAATTTCCTGTTGTGGTTCGTTGTGGAGGATGAGGGCGATGCGGCTTACGAGCGATTACATACACTGAAGGATAAGTTGTCGGAGCGTTCGAAGGCCCAGGGCGTGCGGATTCTGGTTGCGGGCAAGGCGACGTCGAGCGGGCAGAAGGTGCACAATCTGCTGTACTGCTATCGCAATGCACCGAAGGATGTTGACGCGCTGGCCTTCGGGGATTCCGATGCCTGTCTGCGAGCGACTTGGCTTCGGCATCTGTTGTGGCCGCTTCGGCAGGACCGATACGGAGCGGCAACGGGGTATCGATGGTTTGTGCCGGGGCGGAACAACCTGGCGTCGCTGGCCCTTTCGTCCATGAATGCAAAGGTCGCTCAGTTGCTGGGCAACACGCCGTTCAATCAGGCGTGGGGCGGTTCGATGGCCATCACCATCGAGACGTTCGAGAAGATCGGGCTCGAAGGGATGTGGGAGCACGCCCTGAGCGACGATCTGTCGCTGACGTATGCGGTCAAGAAGGCGGGGATGAAGCTGGCCTTCATACCGGCATGTATCGTGGCGACTCATGAGAGCACGAACTGGTCCGGTTTGCTGGAATTCGGGCGGCGTCAGTTTCTTATTACGCGCATCACACGGCCGGGAACGTGGGTCTTCGGGCTGGTGAGCAGCCTTTTCTCGGTGATTGGGCTCTGGGGCGGGCTGATTGCGGCGATCTATGCAGCCAGCGTTGGTGCGGAGCGATTCTGGCTGTATGCGGCGGTGCCGGCGACGTTCGTGCTTTGCCAGATTGTTCGAGCGCTGGTACGGCAGCGGATGATTGGCAAGATGCTCGAAGCGTATCGCGACCAGATGCGGGCAGCGGCGTGGGCGGATATCGGCTTGTCGTGGCTTTGGTCGATTCTGATGTTGGGGCTGATTGTTTCGTCGGCATTCGGGCGTACGATTCAGTGGAGAGGTATCCGGTACAGACTGATGGGACCGACGCAGACCGAGAGGCTCAACTGACGATAGAGGGCCAGGTCAGGTCTTCTTCAGCGGAGAAGGAGTGCATGGAGATTCTGCGGCGGATAAATCCAGAGGGTGGTTTTGTCGCGTGCGAGGCTGCGGGCTTGTCCATATCGATGACTACATCTTAGCAATGTCGCCGCTCGGCGTGCCAACGAGGTATATTCGGTTCTTGCCGCTGCGTTTGGCCTGCAGGAGGGCTTTGTCCGCCTGTTCGAATATTTGTTCGATCGTTGCGCCGTCCCGCGGGAAACTTGCAAGTCCGCCGCTGACAGCGAGCACGCCTTTGCCGCCGGGGCCCAGATCGCCGAAGTCGGCGAGGTCTGTTTGTTCCAGTTCCCGGACCAGCCGTTTGGCCACCAGGATTGCCTCGGTTGGGTGATCGGCTCCGGTCGAGCGTCGTTCCTGCTTCGAAGAGTTCTGCCGGCGTTTGGGGTCATCCCAGAAGAGCACCGCGAATTCATCTCCTCCGATTCGTCCGACTACATCGTGTTTTCGGCAGCATTGCTGGATGAGCGCGGCGGTCTGTTTCAAGATAGCGTCGCCGGCACTGTGGCCGTAGTTGTCATTGTATCGTTTGAAGTTGTCGATATCGAAAAGCAGGAGCGTCACGCGTCCCTTCATCTTTTTGGCCCGTTCGATGATTTGTCGGGCGAATTCCCAGATGTATCGACGATTCTTCAGACCGGTCAGATCGTCCTCAGTGGCGAGTTTTTCGAGCACCTCGATTCGTTTTCGGAGGGTCTGGTCGGAATGCGCGGGCCGGGCGACAGCCGTCTGCGAACTGGACACAGCCACCGCGGGCGGTTGCGCGGCGGGTGCGATCATCAGAGAGGAAAGCGATTTGAGGAAATCGGAAAAGCGGGTGGGGCATATTACGTAGTCATCGGCGAGGCGGCTGCCGTTTGCACCGGAACGGGCAAGGTTGATGGCGGACGGTTCTTCGTGCATCTGGGCCAGAAGAATGATGCGGCCGTCGCAGTTGTCGCGCAACGCCTCGAGGGCACAGGCCAGACCGCTTCTCGCAGTCGACAACACCACACCGACGGCGCAGAAATCTTCCTCGGCCGAGGCGTCAACGCCATCGAGAAGATCGTCGCAAACCGCCACATGGTCATCTTCGATGGCGACGGCATCGAGGAATACCCTTTCGACATCTCCAACCAGAAGGATTCTACGGCCTGCCCAGTCGAAGCTTCGTTTGTCGTTTCTGTCATTCATCCGGTTAGATTCAAGTCTCGCTGCCGCGTGCTGCCTGCTTTTCGGGGTCGAGCCACGTTTGCTCTGCCCGGCAAGCAACTGAGCAGCTTTTCCGATATTCAAACATATGGCATAGTGGAGCAGCCAGAGCGGCGCATCTGCACGATCAGAACCTGCACAACGTACCGGGCCGGCGAACCAGCAGTGAGATATGACAACTTATACACCCTACTCACTTTCTGTGTACGAATCTCAGCGCACAGAACAGACACCTACCATACGCATATATGGTATCATATGGCAGCCCATGAGTCAATTGAAATCGCTCGGCGCGCGGGGAAGGCTTGGCGCATAGCCCCTTGCAGGAAATGGACTTACGATGAATACGCGGCAACCGTCCGATAGCATTACGGGGCCATAGAGCTACTGCGGCCAACGCTGCGGAATGCATCCGGGCACATATGGAAAGCGGGCACTCAACCTTACGAGGCTGTCAACGGACTTTCTTTTTGACCATTTGGCGCAGCTCACCCATTTCGCGGCGGAGATGGTCGACGGCCTCGGCCAGCGTCCGGACCTGTCTTTCGAGGTTGCCGGGCGCTGCAACGGGTCCTGTGCCCTGCGATGTGGCCGGAATCTGCCAATCGGTTATTCGTTCCACGCTATCTTGCGGGGCGGATTCGTCCCTTGCGTCGGCTCTGCTTGTGCCGCGGCGACGATGTTCCTCCGGGCGCTCGCGAGTCTGGCGATCCATGATGTCGATCTCGCGGCGGATGATATCGGCTTCTTCCCGCCAGCCTTTTTCTTCGAGTTGCTCGGCCGTGCGCTTCAGTTCGTCTTTCTCCCGGCGTGTTTCCCTCGGATTCAGTTGCGCCTGGGGAGGCACCCTGAGCATGACGCCAACGTGTCTTTCGGCCGACGGGGGCGAGGAGGGATTTTCCGATCGCTCGCGCGGCGATTCAGGGCGAACGGGCTGTTCTTTTTCGAACCGCGACTCAATCTGTTCGACGGCTCGGCCCGTGAGCCGACAGAGCTGCTCGGCCCTATCGTAATCTTCATGCTCCAGTGCCTGCTCGTATGCATGGCTGACCTGCTCCATAACTCTATGGAGGCGGCCGGCGACTTCGGCCATCCGGTGACGGTGCTTGTCCCGGCGGAGGTGTCTTTCAACTTCTTCGAGCTCGGCCCGCAGGCGACCTGCATCATCATGGCGGCCCTGCTCTTCGGCATGGCGTGCTTCATGTTTCAGCCGTTCCAAATGATGTCGGGCCTGCCGGCGCCCGCGCTGCTGCATCGCATGGTGACGTTCTTCGATTTCGCGTGAGAAATGCATCGCTTCGTCGTGGAGTCGGCGTGCCTCATCCTGTCGACCTTCGCGTGCGGCTATTTCAGCGGCTTCGTTCAATTCGGCCAGTTCGCGCTCCATGGCTTGCAGTTTCTCAGCCATTCGGCGGTTTTCGCGTTCTGTCTCCATCATAAGGCGTATATCTCGGGCCTCAACCTCAAGAGCGTGCACAGCGTCCCGGTCGCCCCGCTGCCTTGCATCCCGCATGCGGTTTTCGATCTCTTCGAGGTGGAGTTCCGCCTGATGCAAGGGGTCTTTGCGGGGTCGCGGTTCGGACGAAGCGGCCTTGTGTTCGAGGCGGCGGAGTTCCTGGTGGAGTTCCCGTGCTTCGGCGGGACGTCCTTGGCGCTCGGCTCGTTCGGCGAGTTCTCTCAGTCTGTCCAATTCCCGTTCGACATGTCGGCGCTCGGCTTGTTCGTGCTCGGCGTGATGAGCCTCAGGATACCGTTCCGGCCGGAGCGCTCGTCCGACGCCTTCGATTCTAGCCAGCAGTTTGCCGGCCTCCCGATTGTCCGGGCGCGGTTCCCGCCGGTCGAACTTGTCGACGTCCCATTTCTCGATACGTATTCTGCCGGCGGGCACCTTGCGTGCGAGCCTATCCATGTTCCTGCGAATCTCGCGGGCAACTTCCGGCCGTCCCTCGCGCTCGGCCTGGGCCGCCTTTTCTTCCAGATCGGCCAGTTGTGCGTATACCTGCTCGGCATGAAACGTCGCGGACTCTGCGGCATTCTCTTCGGCAAGCTGCCGCTCGATTTCTCCGGCCTCCAGGCGCAACAACTCGGCCTTTTCTTCGGCTTGGCGGGCTTCCATGCGCAACTGCTCGATTCTGTGGCGTCTTTCGCGGATCTCGGCTGTTCGGTCGTCTTCGGCCTGTGCGGTTGGGACAAGCGTGAGGACGGCGAAGACCAGCATAATATGAACTTTCGTATTCATCGTTCGGGCTCCTTTCGGGTTATTGGTGTCCGTCTGTTTTGCATACGTGGATAACAGCTTATCAATATGCCGGCGATGTGCAACCGCAGATTTGGGATCGCCACTGGGTCCATTCACGTCGATTCCTCTGCCTGGCCCATTGTACAGAGGCGCACGGCAAGGCGTGGGAGCGTGGAAGTCGGCAACATGCCGCCAGGAAGAGTCTATTTGGAGGCCTTCTTCAGCCACGTTTCATAGAGGCTCTCAATGGCCTGATTTCCCACATGTCCATCCCAGACGGCCACGCCATATCGGAGATTCAACGGCCGGCCGGATGCTATTTGCAAAGGCTCTTCGTGGAGGTTCAGCGTCGCTGAGAGGTAGGCAAAGGGTTTGGCCATTGTGAACCAGGTCGTCGGGTGGCGGGTATTAGCAGGATCGCCAAACATGGCGACGGTGACCGGTTTGCCGTCGGCTTCGGCGGCGTAGGCACACCAGTCGGATTCGACCAGACGTTCCTGCCCGCGGAATATCCGGCCCGGTTTATTGTCCGCATTACTGAATGCACCGACGGCGTCCATGGATTCGACAAAACGCATGCCGAGCCCGAAGTAGTGGCTGCCGCTGAGTGTGGCGGATTGCCCGCCCTCCGGAACTGCCAGTATCGTATTCCATGTCAGGAGGGTTGCGCCTTGAGACTTCACTAACTGAACTTTGACCTCCCGTTGCTCGTTCAACAGGACTTCACCGGCTTCGGATTTGATCCAGTTCAGTTTCTGTTGAATACCGGCCATTTTCATATCGCCAATCCGCACGATGTCTCCAACGCCAAGGTTCTTCTGCACGCCGGGCTGTTTCTGTTCTTCCCAGAAATTGACGCCGTCGACTGCGACAGCGTACATCAGGCCGTGATGGTGGAGGTGGTCGGGGACATTGTCGCGCACCACATTTACACCAGAAGGCGAGTTAAGCTCCCGCACGTAGGGTTTATAGGGGACCGATTCGTACCAGTAGCGGGCCAGAACACGGCCGTCAACCTCCAGGGCGGCCCCCTGGGCATCATGAGTGACTCCTATACTGCTCTTGTATGTGTGAACCGACATGCATCCGGACGACGCACAGATTAACAGCACGACGAGGCCGACGCATACGTTCCTGGCGATCGCTGTGAGCAGAATGTTGGTCTTCATATTGGTCCCTTCCAAGCTACATATGTCATGAGGCATCGACTGACGGGAGCAGAGATGCGGTACGGCTGCGGCCGAGCCGGCATGGGCAGGCGCAGGAGGTAACGTTTTCCCCGTTGCTCCCGCGTCACGCCGCTTTGTCGTCGTGCGCAGAGTTCTACAGCAACTTCTTCAAGTATTCGATGCTTTTTTCGGCCTGTGCAACCGTGCCACATTCGACGCTGAAAACGATGTCGTTCGGGGCGTTTTTGCAGACTTCGATCACTTTTTTCCAATCCACGACGCCGTCTCCACAGGCACAGCCGGCGGGCGTACCCGTGACCTTGCCGCGCTCGTCTTCGGACTGTTGAATGGAAATATCCTTGGCGTGCAAATGCACGAGGCGATCCTTGACATGGTCGAGCCAGGCGATCGGGTCGCCACCCGAGAGGTAACTGTTGCCCGTATCGAAATTGATGCCGATAGCGGGCGAATCGACCAGGTCGTATATGCGGTCGAGTCCTGCTTCGGTCTTGCTGTATTGCTGGTGGGGTTCGAGGCCGATTTTGATACCACGCGGTTCGGCGACCGCGGCAGCTTCGGCGAGAGCGTACCGCATCAGCACGAAATCCTCCTGCTCGGTGGTCCACTCGGGCTTGGGTCCCTCATCCGTTGTGACGACCGGGGCGCCGCATTCGGCGGCGAAGCGGATTGACTGTCTGAGGTATTCGACGCTGATGTCGGGCTTGCACAGCGGCGTATGCGACGAGAGGGCCGAGAGTTTGACGCCGGCCTTCTCGCATATTCGTTTTACTTTGTAGGGATCGTCCGACATGGAAATGGTGGCGAAGTAGCCCGCCTCGCTCATCAGGCCGCGGCCGAGATGCACCCATGGTTCGACGTATTCATAGCCAAGCTGCGCCGCTTTTTCAACGCCCCAGTGGAGCGGTTTGTCTTCGTGGCGCACGTATTCGAGATTCACACCGAGGAATATCTGACCCATTGCAACTCTCCTTCATTAAGTGCTGCTAAACGTTTGTTCTTCATCCAAGTTTGTATTGTTAACGCCGGCAGGCGAATCAGCAACCAAAAAACCGGCGCGGCGCGATGCACCTGATGCCCGGGCAGGAATACGGTTAACTGATCGGCCGGACCGCCGGGCTGAAATCGGAGACGCCGCCCGCCGCCGACCAGTTCTGGAGATAATCGATCAGTCGCGGCAATTCGTCAATTGCAAGGAACGCCACCGAGAGTACGGCTATGATCCACATGGCTCCCTTGATTTGTCCGGCTTTGCCTGAGACGACCTTCGTCACGACGTGGGAGACGAAACCGAAGGCCAGGCCCGTACTGATGCTGTAACTCAACGCGATCATCACCATGATGATAAAGGCGGGAAAGGCCTGTTCCATGTCGCCGAAGTCGATGCGGCGCACCTCTTTCATCATGAACAGACCGACCATCAGCAATGCGGGCGCGGTGGCATACGGCGGGACCATACCGATCAGCGGAACGAACAGGACGGCCAGAAGAAAGAGCAGACCGGTGGTGACAGCGGTCAGGCCGGTGCGGCCGCCCTGCTCGATGCCGGCAGCCGACTCGATATAGGAAGTTGTCGTCGACGTTCCGAACACGGCGCCGATCATGGTGGCGATGGCATCAATTCCGAGAAGCCTGTCGAGGCCGCGAATCTGGTTGTCGCGGTCAGACATGCCCGCCTGGTGACAACAGGCGACGAGAGTGCCGACGCTGTCGAACATGTCGATGAACATCAGGGTGAAGATGCTGCCGACGAAGCCCCACTTGAGGGCGCCCCAGATATCGAGTTTGAGCGAAACGGCCTGAAGGTTCAGATTAAGCGAGACCAGTTGGTCGGGCAGTTCGACCCGGCCGAAGACGGCGGCGAGAGCGGTCGCGAGCAGAATCCCCACGACGAGGCCGCCAGTCCATCGCCTGACTTCGAAGAACAGCATGACCAGCAGGCCGAACAGGCCGATCAGGACAGACGGGGTCAGCGGTCCGGCGGTGACAAGCGTATGCTCGTCGGCAACGACGATACCGAGATTAACCAGGCCCATGAAGGTAATGAACAGACCGATGCCGACGGCGATGGCGGAAACCAGCGACTCGGGAATGGCTTCGACCAGACGTTTGCGCAGGCCGACGAGCGTGAGGATAAGGAAAACCAATCCCGAGATAAACACCGCACCGAGGGCCGTCTGCCAGTCCATCCTGCCCGAAACGACAAGGTAGGCGAAGAAGGCGTTTAGTCCCATGCCCGGGGCCATGGCAATCGGAGCGTTGGCAACCAGGCCGACGAGAATGCTGGCGACGGCGCTGACGATGCACGTAACGGCGATCAGGGCCTCCTTGTTCATGCCCGTGACGCTGAGAATGTTGGGGTTGGCGAAGATGATATATGCCATCGTGAGAAACGTGGTGACGCCCGCGACGAGTTCGGTACGAATCCGCGTTTTCGATTTGTCCTGCTGTTCTATCGGGTCGCTCATATCGTTCTCCCCTTGGGTTCGGTGCACGTCCCTTCGAATCTAATTGTTTTTCGTGTTCGGCGCTGCCGGAGCGGGCTGACTCCCGGCGAGAGGCGGCGTGCTCATGCGGTTCACTATTTCGCCCACCAAGTGCGATGAGTTTTCGGCGGCGAGGATATAGAACGTCTGCTTGTCCTGTACGGCCCCCTCATCGGCCTTGTCGCTGAGGCTGCGTATGACCAGGCACGGCACATCCCGCTGGAAGCAGAGTTGTGCTACTGCGGCGCCTTCCATCTCGACGGCGTCTGCTTCGAGACGCTGCCGCAGTTCTTCACCCTTGCTGGTTGAAGCGACGAAGACGTCTCCGGTCACGACGACACCTTCGATAATCTGCGGCGTATGTTCGCCGTCGACGAGTCGGACGGGGGCCAGTTCGACGGAGCGGGCGGCCCTGCGAGCCAGTGACAACAGCCGCTCGTCCGCCTCGAAGAAGACGGGATTCCGCCAGCCCGTCAGGCGGTTTTGGACGCCGCGGTAATAGAGGGCATCGGGGTAGAGCGTGCCCATGTCGTGATGGGCGACTCGGGCGGCGATGACGATATCTCCCGGGTGCAGTTCGGGATTCACTCCTCCGGCAATGCCGGTGAAGATCACTTCGGAGGGCTTGAAGTGCTCGAGCAGCAGGGTCGTGGTCATGGCCGCATTGACCTTGCCGATCCCGGTCCAGACGATCACGACATTGCGGCCCTCGAGCCGGCCGCGGACAAATCGAATGCCTTCGATGACGTGCTCCCGCGGAGCGAGGAGGCGGTCGGCGAGCAATACGACCTCCTTGTCGAACGCGCCAAGGATGGCGGTAACGGGCTCGTCGTTCGGCGTATGCTGATGGTTGATTCGTGCGCAAGAGCAGCAGAACGCCACGGCAAACACGCATACCCAACGCGAAATACTGCTGTATTGCATAAGCTCCAAACTCCAGACAACGATCACAACAACAAGAGGCTACCGTATTTGGACGGTTATTTCCATCCTTACATCGTGAGGCCGGGCCAGCGGACAGGCGGGTTTCCGGTCCGGGATTGCGAGCGAGGCAGCGACCGGAACCGCTTCCGGTCCTGCTTTCATTTCCGCTCAAATACTGTATCATATCGCGATTTGCAGGACGGATGTGCCCTACAGCCGTTTTGGCAGGCGATCGAGCATCATGGAAAAGACGATAATCACAGTGCAAGACATCAGCAAGACCTTTGGCAAGACGAAGGCGGTGAGCGGTCTGAGTTTCTCGGTGGAGGCCGGCAGTTGTTTCGGTTTCCTCGGCCCGAACGGGGCGGGCAAGACAACCGTGATGAAGATGATCTACGGCAAATGCCTGAGAGACAGAGACGCCAACGACAGGGTGCGGGTTTTCGGCTACGACCCGGCGGATAATGAACTGGCGATCAAACACCTCTCCGGCGTGGTGCAGCAGGAGGACAATCTCGATGACGAACTGAACGTCGTTCAGAACCTGCGGGTTTATTCGCGCTTTTACAATATGCCCGGCAAAGTGGCAAAGGAGCGCATCGAGTATCTTCTGCGCTTTCTCGAGCTTACGGAGAAAGCGGGGTCGAAGATGCGGGAGCTATCGGGGGGCATGAAGCGGCGGCTGGTTATCGCAAGGGCGCTGTTGAACAATCCCCGGCTGCTGATACTCGACGAACCTACGACGGGACTCGATCCGCAGGTGCGCCACCTGATCTGGGACAAGATCCGCCAGTTGCAGAGACAGGGAACGACCGTACTGCTGACCACGCATTACATGGAAGAAGCGTTTCAGCTCTGCGACCGCCTGCTCATCATGCACAAGGGCGGGAAGATCATGGAGGGACCGCCGAAAGAAATGCTGCAACGCAATATCGAAGAGCACGTGCTGGAAGTCATGGACTGCGATGCGACGTCGGCGCTCGATCGTCATGCGGGAGAAGGCGTCCGAATCGACCGGGGAGCGGATACGAGGCGGTACTATTCCAACGATTTCGAAAGGCTCAGGGAGCTGGCGGACCGCCATCTGAAAGACATCGACCATCTGATACGACACACGAACCTCGAGGATTTGTTCCTGAAGGCTACGGGGAGGCATCTGAGTGACAGACAGTAATATGCAGAAGTACCCTCCGTTGCATTGCAGGCTCTACGGCGTCTGGTTCAGGCACATGCGCGTGTACATCAGAAATCTTGTAAGCAACGGTTTGCCCCCTTTTCTCGAACCGCTGATCTTCCTGGCGGGCATCGGACTGGGACTCGGCAAGTACATCAGCGAACCGGTGGGCGGGGTGGAGTATATCGAGTATCTGGGCACGGGGCTTCTTGTCACAACGGCCATGTTTACCTCGGCTTTTGAGTGCAGCTTCGGGACGTTTATCCGTCTGGAGTTCGAGAAGGTGTATGACGGGATGCTGGCAGCGCCGATGACCGTCAACGATCTGATTGTGGGCGAGATCATCTGGGCGGGCACGAAGGGCTTCTTCTTCTCGCTGGCGGTGCTGATCATACTGTCGCTGTTCGGGATCACCAGGCTGCCTGACAGTCTGCCGGCTCCGTTCGTGGGTTTCTTTACGGCCGTGATGTTTGCAACGCTTTCGCTGCTGATCACGTCTTTTGTCAAGACGATCAACCACTTCAGCTTCTATTTCACAGGCTTTATCTCTCCGATGTTCTTCTTCTCAGGCGTGGTCTTCCCGCTCGAAAATCTGCCGGCGTTCGTCCGACCGATTGCGGAGATTCTCCCTCTGACGCACGCGGCCCGGCTGGTCCGGGCCATCTGCATGAACAGCTACCGCGCGGCTCTGCTGCTCGATCTGTTGTATATTGCGGTTTTTATCCTCGTGGTCGGATGGTTGGCCGTACGAAGGCTGAAGAAGCGGCTGGTAAGTTAGCCGTTCGGCCGCGGCATCACTTGGCGCCGGCCATTCGTTTCGCCTGCTCGGAGGACCCTTCCCAGCCGAGCCTTCCGAAGCGTCCCCACTGGCCCCAGCACATCGCCAAGACATTCGCCGCATAGCGGTTCTTTCGAAGATATCCCGCATCATCAGCCACTTGCGATCGAGCAATTCGGCGGCCTTTTCGCGATCTGACCGGGACAACCGCCTTTCGTATGAGATCCTGAACAAGCGATAGATCTGCGACTGCCGTTCGGCGAAATCCAAACCCACACGCAAAAAGGCGATCCTCTTCTGCACGCATTACCCCAATGCGTCTGCGGGTGCGAGCAGCCAGAACTACGAGTCCGCCAGGCGCCTGGCGGGTCTCGTCCCGCACTTGATAACGGCAGCATCCGGCACACGGACAGAACCGCACCACGGCGGGTAAATGACATTGCCCAAGTGGCGGTGTTTGCGTACAATTGCATGAGCAGCGACGCGAAGCAAGTCACTCTTTGCGGAAGCCGCATATTGAGGTCAGACAGACAGGAAGGGACGAACATGGGCACGCACAGATTTGCAGTGATAATGGCAGCGTTCATCGCGGGTGTGGTGGTGATTTGCCCGGCGGGGGCGGGGACTTCGATGATGGAGAAAGCCACGGTTGGCGAGTGGCCGATTGACTGGTACATCCCGCCGGAGGAAGGACCGCTCGTGGGCAATCAGAACGGCTGGTTTGTTACGCCCGACGATATTCTGCCCGGCGATTTCACGTTCAGCGGAAAAGTGGAGAACGTGACAGCCGAGCGCTTTGAGATGACGCCGAACAGCGTCTGGGGGCGGTACACGTATCGCATTTCGCGGATGGGTCCGGCCGGGGCGGCGAGCGAGGATTTGAAGCTGCGCAAGGTTGTTCCGGTGCGGAGCATTCGTTTTGCCGATCTGGCCAAACTCACAACGGATCACACGCTGCTGTTCAGCGGGAAGATGGTGAAGATTTCCGAGGATCGCAAGACGTTCGAAGCAGAAATGGGATTCGAAGGCGGGCCGGTGCACTGCCGGCTCGAGCTAATCGGAGTTGAGGAAAAGAAGATACCGCCCGATATTCGGTCCATGCACTACGGGCCACACTGGCAGCATACGATGGATATCTACTACCCCGATGACCGCGGTACGGAGCCACTGCCGGTGGTTCTGTACATACACGGCGGCGGCTGGGGGGCGCTGGACAAGGAAGGAGTCAACCGCGACGTTCCGAAATGGACGGACCTGGGATTTGCGGTGGTTTCGTTCAACTATCGGTTTGTGAGCAACGCGCGGGAGTATCCTGCGATGCATCCGCCCGTGGCTGCGCCTTTGTATGACGCGGCGCGGGCACTTCAGTATCTGCGATATAAGTCGAAGGAGCTGGGGCTCGATACGGATCGTATTGCAGTCACCGGCGGCAGCGCGGGCGGGGCGACGACCTGCTGGCTGGCAATGCACGATGACATGGCCGATCCGGACAGCGACGATCCGGTTTCCCGGCAGTCCACGCGTGTGGCCTGCGCCTTTCCCGTGCAGGCGCAAACGTCGCTGGATCCGAAGCAGATGCGCCGATGGATTCCGCAGATCACGTACGGCGCGCATGCTTTCTTTACGCGAGATGATTACGGCAGGAAGGAGGACAGCTTCGAGTACTTCCTCGAACACCGCGACACCATCATCCCCTGGATCGAGGAGTTCTCGGCGTATGAATGGGCCAGTGCGGATGATCCGCCGATGCTGCTGGTGTACGGCGGGCAGAAGGACGTCATTCCGGCTGCGGACAAGGGCAACGCCACGCATCATCCGAAGTTCGGCGAGCACCTGCACAAACGTTTGCAGGACCTCGGCGTCGAGAGCTATTACTGGGCGGACAACGTGGAATGCGAGAAGCAGCGCTACCACGGCTGGGCGGGGATTACGCGGTTCGTCTGCGACAAGCTGCTCGTGGCGGGCCGGGAAAAATAGCCGGTCGTATTATCGAAATCGCCGGACGGGCGGCTCGCGCGGGATCGGCGGCATGAGGATGTTTAGAAGAACGTTCCGGATAATTTACGCTTGGAGAAAGAAATGAAGTCAGGCTTGTTGATCGTGTTAACCGTCGTCACGAGTTGCATGGGGGCGTCGTCCGAATGGGTGCGGCATCAGATATACAAGGACACGCGATTGTGCAACGGTCTGGACCCGGCGGACTTCAATCGCGACGGGCGCACGGACTACGTAACGAACTTCGAAGACACGGGCAAGATCGTGGTGGTCCTGCATCCGGGGGCGGATAAGGCGAAGGAGGCCTGGCCGACCATACTGGCGGGGACATTCGATCGGGCGGAGAGTTCGTGCGCGGGGGATTTCGACGGGGACGGTCGGCCGGACATCGCCGTTGCGCACGGACATGAAGGCGAGGGTGAGACGGCCGGTATCACGATTATCTGGAACCCGGGCGAGGGGAAACAGATGCATCAAACGGACGCGTGGAGGAACAGCGACTTCATCCCGGGTTCGGTGGAACTGGGGAATTACCTGTTTATAAGAAGCTGCGATATCAATCAGGATGGAGCGTTGGATCTGGTCGCGGGGGGCCGGCAGGCACGGCACGCGACGCCCGCATACGACAATCCGGATCCTTCCATTGCGAGTGTGGGAGTTATCTGGGCGGAAGCGCCCCGGGACGCTCGTCGGCGACGGGAGATGGCGGCGTGGAAGGTGCACGATATCGACGGAGATATCGTCAGCGGGCACGGCTTCGATCTCGGCGATATAGACGGGGACGGCGACACCGATATCGCCCTGGCCAATGCCGACTGGGGTACGCCAAAAGGCGGCAAGAACGTTCTCTGGTACGAGAATCCGGGCAAGGGCTCTTCACAGCAGAGACAGCCGTGGCCCGGACACGTTCTCTATGAGAGCGAGGCATTTTACACCAAGCCGGGCGTTCACATCAGCGATATCGACAACGACGGGCATGCGGACATTCTGTCGCAACTCAACGACAAGATACTGCTGTTCCGTAACAAGGCAACAGAGCGGACGCAATTCGAGAGAATCGAATTAGCCAAGCCGCAATATGCTGTCTGGCGTTCGCGTCCTATTGCTACGGCCGATCTCAATGGCGACGGCCGCAAGGAGATCATCAGCGGATTGATTCACAACGACGGGCACTTTCCGGCCGAGAAGGCTGCGATAATCGCGATGAGCCGCTTCGGTCGCGGGGTCGAGCCCGGGAACTGGGCATGCGACGTGATCAAATGGTCGGACGGTTTTGCAGGCAGAGGGCGATTCGACGGCGAGAAATGGGACAACTTCTTTTTCGATGACGTAGATCGGGACGGGGATCTCGACATCGTCGCAAACTGCGAAGAGTACAAGAAGCTGGGCGTCGAATGGTTCGAGAATCCCGGCCGGCTGAGATTAGTCGTACTGGGCAAGGAATACGAGCCCGATCCGAGACGCGTGCCGATCAAGCAATCGAAGGCGAATATGGGGGGCAGCACGAGCGTGCGCAATACGAGCAGGGAGCATTTGATCTGGAAGGACAAAGGCTATTACCAGCGGAACCGCGATCTGGGGCAGGTTTTCACGCCCGAGAAGGATTTTCGGCTCGATGCGATCGTGCTGCGCACGGGACCTTCGGACAACGCCGTCAAAGCCGGCGCGCCGGGAGCGAGGGTATTCATTCAGTTCTTCGAAGTCCAAGGCACGCCGCGGATCAACGACAGCGGAACGCCGAAGGGTACGAAATCCAAGCATGGCTTTTCGGACAATCATCGGTGCGACGATTTCATCGATGGCGTTCGCTACGAACCGATTCGTGTGGTGCACGGCGGGGTGTTTCCGGATGTGCCGCGGACCCGGGATTTCGAAGGCCGGCGCGTCAACGGGGATGCAGGCAAACTTGTGTACATTCGATGGGACCTGCTGGGGGCCGATGAGATCCTGTGCAGGGCGGGACGGCGATACGCATTCATGGTCGGCTTCGAAGAACCGGGGGCGGAACGCGCCTTTACGCTGGCGAACGACAATGCCGCCTCGCACGGAGCGGCACCGGCTCTGACGGGTTCGTGGGACGCGTATCCCGGTGGTTGGGGATTGCGCCGCGAGGGCGACGGCACGCTTCCGCCGACGATAGTGAAGCAGGACAGTGCCCCTATGGAGGCGGCGATCAGAAACAGACTAATCGGCGAATCGCTTTTTGGGACGGGGCGCGATCGTTATTCTCTATCGCCCACCACCGACGGCTACCCGGACGTGGATACGTATCGCGATCACGAATTCTATCTGGAAGTGCACCGGCCGTAAGCCGGATGAACCCCTACCACGGTCCGGCTTCGAGCGGATCGTACGTTTTGAAGGTCGCACAGTTTTCCATGCCGGACTGTAACTTCCGGCCCGCGCTTTGTCACTATCCCGGTAGAACGTATAGGTCAGCAAGAAACGGGGTGAACGATTACAGGCAGGTGCAATGATGGCAAAGCAAATGGCACGAGTGGGAACGGTCGAGCTGTTCATGGCAGCGGTACTGTACGCACTTTGTCCGATTTGTGAGGCGAGCGGCGATTATACGTATGCGGTGGTCGACACCGGCCAGACCAAGTGCTACGGCAATCGCGGCGAGATTGACTGTCCACGGCCGGGTGAAGCGTTCTACGGACAGGATGCAAATTACGACGGGCCTGAACCGTCATATCAGGACAATGGGGACGGCACGATTACCGACCTCAAGACGGGTTTGATGTGGCAGCAGACGCCCACATTTGAACATTACGCGTGGGATGATGCGCGGCGGTACGCCGAGCAGCTCGTTCTGGCGGGCCATGATGACTGGCGATTGCCGATGATCAAGGAACTCTACTCGCTTGCGATGTTCTACGGGAACCAGCACACAGAGACGCCATACATCGACACGCGGTATTTCGATTTCGAATATCCTGACACCTCCGGGGGCCATCGGATCATGGACGCTCAGTACTGGTCTTCGAACGAGTACGTCGGAAGAACCATGCGCGGGGACCAATCGGCGTTCGGCTTCAACTTCGCCGACGGACGGATCAAATCCTATCCAATCGGGCGCGGAGGCGGACCGACGAAACGGTCCTTCGTACGATGCGTGCGAGGAAGTCGTGCGTACGGCAAGAATGACTTCGTGGATAACGGCGACGGCACGATCACGGATCGGGCGACGGGACTTATGTGGACGCAAACCGACAGCGGCCGGGCTATGAACTGGCAAAGCGCTTTGCGCTACGCCGAGAATCTTCAGTACGCCGGTCACAACGACTGGAGGATGCCGAACGCCAAGGAGTTGCAGAGTATTGTCGATTATTCGCGGGCTCCGGACGCCGTGGATCGCGCAGGCCGGAGCGCTGCAATCGATCCGATATTTGAAATCAGCGAAACCGAATCCTGGTTCTGGACGGGCACAACGCACGTCGAGAACGGTTTTGGGATATACGTATGCTTCGGGCAGGCGTCCGCGCACGACCGGCGCACGGGGCGCGTCTCGGTCAACGCTCACGGCGCAGGGGCGCAGCGGAGCGACCCCAAAGCCGGCGATCCGAGACGGTATCCTCGAGGTCTCGGTCCACAGGCGGACCAAATCCGCATCCACAACTACGTCCGCTGTGTGCGCACGGCTGACACTGTTGCACGGGGCAAGTGACGGTTCGCGTGAGAGGTTTCACAGAAGCGGCGCAACAAACACGTGAGGATATCTGCGCAGTAATCTGGAGGCAGCTATCCTGCACGCCCGGGCAGTTCATTCGCCTATTGCGTATAGATGGCAGGCGGTCCGCACAAAGAGTTTGTTGTCTGCAATGGCCGGCGCGGGAGCTTGCCCGCTCATCGATGGCAGACAGCAGATATGGCGGTCCGATGCGGAAGGACGGGCCTTGAGGAATCGCACGTGGTTCTCCCTGCAGTGAATTGCGAGCGAGAGGAGTCGAACCTCCACGTCCCGAAGGACACAAGGACCTAAACCTTGCGCGTCTGCCAGTTCCGCCACGCTCGCGGCGAAGGCTCTTTTTACCGCGGCAAACGCTCCAATTCAACAAAATTCCGCCGGCCCGAGGCCGCTTCATGCTATGAATTGCCCCCTGGCGTGTAGTACAATGCAGGGGCAAATTGACGATTCCGTCGGATCGGAGACAGCCTATATGAAGAAACCGGCCGGACTATCAGCCCTGTTCTTCGGACTCTCGCTGATGACATCTTTTGGGTTTTGCGCCGAGGGCGGGAGGCAGATTATTCCGGCTCGTTCAGACGGCAGAGACGTGAGCGAGCAGACGATGCGGCGAATCTACGAGCAGGTGAGGACGCCCCACAAGTACGGGATAATCCTCAAGGGCGAGAACGGCCGCAAGCTCGATTGCCCAAGCGTTTTTCGCCACGGCGACAAGTGGTATATGATGTACATCATTTTCGACGGCGCCGGCTACGAAACGGCCCTGGCCGAGAGCACCGATCTGGTCGACTGGCACCCCCTCGGCAAGATCATGACGTTCACGCCAGGCCGGTGGGACGCGATGCAGACCGCCGGCTACATCGCCCTGCAGGACCATACGTGGGGCGGGTCGTATGGACTGCAGAAATACGACGGCAAATACTGGCTCTCCTATCTCGGCGGCGCCCTCAAGGGCTACGAGAGCGATCCGCTTGCCATTGGCATCGCGTGGACGCAAGACCCGACAGAGCCGGATGAGTGGATGCGTTTGGATGAGCCCGTTCTCTCGCGCGACCAGCCGGACGTTCGCAAATTCGAGATGCTTACCCAATACAAAAGCCACATCATCTACGACCACGACAAGACACTCGGCTACCCTTTCGTGATGTTCTACAACGGCAAGCCTAACCAGGGCTACGAGCGCATCGGGATGGCCGTCTCGGACGATATGACACACTGGCTCCGCTACGGCCGCGAGCCCGTCATCGACAACGGCAAAGGCATTTCCGGCGACCCACAGATCACACGCATCGGGAGTATCTGGGTCATGTTCTACTTCGGCGCCTTCTGGCGACCCAAGGCATTCGACACCTTCGCCTGCTCGTATGACCTTGTCCACTGGACGAAATGGACCGGCCCCGACCTCGTCGAGCCCTCCGAACCGTACGACAAAACCTACGCCCACAAGCCGTGGGTCATCAAGCACGATGGCATCGTCTACCACTTCTACTGCGCGGTAGGCGACCAGGGCCGAGTCATAGCCCTCGCAACGTCAAAAGAACTCAAGAAGTAACAACCGCAGCACAGGTCCCCGCCCATGAACAAACGCACCGTCATCATACTGCTACTGGTCATAAACCCAATAGCACATTCCCAGCCCTACATCCACGACACGATCCACTCGCCCATCAAGGACCTGCTCAATCTCACCGTCCCCTCCGAGCTTGCCAATAGAAAGTTGGCCGAACTTGGCTTCGTCGATGTCACCGCAGAACCCCTCAACGCCGACCCAACCGGATCCAAAGACTCAACGGAAGCAGTCCAGCACGCCGTCAACTTCGCACGCGACCATCAAATGGTCTGCTTCTTCCCATCCGGCACTTATCGCATCTCCGACACGATCTCATGCATCCAGGGCTTCTACCGCCGCCAGCATGGCAAACTCACCGGCGCCGGCCAGTTTCCGTGCACCCTCGTCGGTGACAATCGCCCCGGCAAGCCCCGACCGACGATACTCCTCGCCCCCAACTCCGCCGGCTACGACGACCCCGAGCATCCCAAATACGTAATCCACTTCTGGGCCCGCAATCTCGACAAGCCGGACCAGCCCCAGCCAAACATCTGCTTCAACCAGGTGTTCATCGGCCTCAACATCACGATAGGCCGGGGCAACCCCGGCGCCGTCGCCATCCGGCTCCGCGGCGCCCAGGGCTCCGGCATACAGGATTGCACTATCGACGCCACCCACGGCCTGACCGGCGTCGAAGGCGGCTGCGGCTCCGGCGGCAGCCACGCCGGCATCACCATCATCGGTGGCCAGATCGGCATGGATCTCCGACAGACCCAGCCCGCTCCGACCATTACGGGAATAACGTTGATAAACCAGCGGAGGCACGCGATCATTTACGGAGGTCGCCAAGCCCTCTGCGCCGTCGGCCTCAAGATCCGATCCACCACCCCCGGCCCCACAATCAAGATCGCCCCTGAATGGAACGTCCACTTCCAGGGCCCTCTTACGCTCGTTGACTCTGAGGTCTCGTTTGACAAGCCCGATCCCGACAACACTCTGATCGCCGCCAACCGCAGTTTCTATCTTCACAGCGTCTTCGCAAAGAACGCAGCAATCCTCGCCGAGACCCCGGGCGGCGACAAGACCGAAGGAAACGCCGAAGACTGGACCCACACCGAAGAATACGCCCAAAGCATAAAGCCCGCCCCCTACAAAGGCCTGCAGTATGAAACATCAATCTACCTCGACGGCGTCAAAGCCTCCCGCACGCTGTTCAAAGCCGAGCCCGACAAAGCCCCGCCGCAAGACCTCCAGAGCCAACACCTCTGGCCCGACAACTTCCCCTCATGGCAGTCACCGAACGCCGTCAACGTCAAATCCCCACCATACAACGCCAAAGGCGACGGCCTCACCGACGACACCTCAGCCCTCCAGAAAGCCGTAGACGAAAACCAAATCATCTTCCTTCCCAAAGGCGTCTACCGCCTGACAAGAACCCTCCACCTTCGCTCCAATACAAAACTGATCGGCATCGGCAAGCGATTCTCAATTCTCGCCGCCCACCCCGACGAGCCCTACTTCGCCAGCGAAACGAGACCGCTCGTCCAGACCCCAGACGACAAATCAGCCACAACCACCATGGCCTTCTGCGGCATCTACACTCCCTATGAACTGCCCCGCGCCTACACACTCCACTGGCGTGCAGGCCGCCACTCCATCGTCCGCGACGTCGACTTCCTCCTCATGCCCTTCTCCGGCTACGGCAGAAGATCCGCCCCACACGGCCCCCGCTCCTGGCCCCTGGTACAGATCACGAACAGCGGCGGCGGTAAATGGTACAATTTCGAATCAGGCGTAGGTCTCGGCGACACCGGCTATCGCCAGATTCTCATAGAAGGCACATCCGAACCGCTCGCGTTCTATCATACCTGTCCCGAAGGCGTCCGCAGCAAAGCAAATATGGAAATCGCCGACTCCTGCAACGTCTCGATCTATGGCCTAAAAAGCGAAGGCAACACCTACATCCTCTGGATCAGAAACTCCGACAACATCCGCCTCTTTGGCTACGGCGGCAACGCCTCAGCCCGCGAAGGCAGCACCCTCTTCAGAATCGAAAACACCCCCAACTTCCTCCTCGCCAACATGATCGACCAGCCAATGCCCATAGGCAAAGAAGCTATCCGCGGCGCCGTTGGCACCGACCCGGAGAAGTATCACATGATTATCGAAGAGCCCCCCTCCGGCCGGACAATCAAACTCCCCCCACTTTGCCGCCCGACACTCTACAAGTGAGGAAACCCCAGGTAGGTCAAACAGAACACGGCCGACAACACCGTCACTTCCTGATCCAGATAACGCTGCGTTTGAAATCCAGAACAACCGCCGTCTCCCTGAAGGCATCGAGCGTCAGTATCCCCTCGAATTCCTTCCCGAATTTGCTCCCCGCAGGCAAAACATCCACCTTCGTCCTCTCCAGAGCCAGCTCGCCCATCTGCAACTCAGGCAGCGTATACCGACGACACCAGTGCCACCCGAACTGGTAAGAAGGATGCAGTGCCTTGCCCCCTCCTCGCACGTCCACACTACCGCTCACACGCTGCCACACATCATCGCGCAGTATCAGCCCCGGCTTGGCGCCGCAAGTGTCGAACTCGACATGGATATTGTGCCCGCCCAGAGATATATCAACCATCATTCGCAACCCGCCATTCTCCCGCTCGACGACAAACGGAATGCGCACCCACCGTGACGGCTCATTGGGCTCGAACTGCTCATGCGGACTCAGCCTGGCCCGCCGGTTAGCATTGTCAAACAGAACATGCGAGAACTTGCCGATCATCCCCATCCCGATCAGTACGGTCTTGTGCCGATACAGCGGAACCCCCAACACTCGAAGCTGCCAGTGTCTCTGCTCGTACCAACACGGCGGATTCTCAACCGTCACCGTCCCGATCTTCATGCCTTCAATCTCACAGTACCCCTGCCCGCACCCCGTATCAGAATGCGCGCCCATCGGAAACACCGCCAGATCACTCTGCCTCACCACCAGATCGTTGACATACACAGCCCCCGAAAAGCCCGTATCCAGCATCGCCGTACATCTGTGCCCCCCCGGCATCTCAACCTCCACCGCCGGCTGACTGAACCTGTTGAAATACCACCACTGGTACTTCAGCCACAGACCCCGATCCCGCAACAGGCTCCCCGTGACCCGAGTCTTCTTCCATTTGACAACACGTATCTCCTCCGGCTCATTCCCGTCGGCACCCGCCTTCTCCACACTCTCAATCACAAACGGCCCGTCATTAGGATCAATCCGCTCAACCCCACGATCCCGCAAGACACTACCACTATTAACCGGCCCATAGCTGCACCCTCCCCCCACAAGAATAGACGTCGCCAGCACAAATGACAAATACCGCAGCTTGGAGTCCAAAAAGGCCTCCGACATCGTTTCCCCTTCTGTTCACACAATAAGCGTGCGGGAGGTTACCGCTGTCAGTCACTCACTATCAACCTCGCTTTGCGAATTGAGAAGCAGTCATCGCCTGAGAACAGCAGATGGACCGTTTTGCCGTCGGGGCTCATCCACTTCGTGGGCAGGCTGCTTGTCTCGCCCGGGCCGGTGTCCCAGTTCTCATTGTAGTATACCGTCGTCCAGGGTCCCCAGGGTTCGGGGGCATCGTAGATGCCGAAGCCGCCCTGGAATCGCGGGCCGCGGCTGTCCGTACTGGCAGGCAGCGTCTGGCACCAGAGGTAACGCTTGAGAGCGGGGTTGTACGTGATTCCGCTGCGATAGCACCGGCCGGGATTGACGAAAACGGCACCGCGGTCGCGAATGTCCGTGGTCCAGATTGGTTTGTCCGAGCCATCGAGGCCGACGAGGAACTCGTATGCATCGCGAACGCGGATCTTGTCCTTCGGCACGCGGGCCATCACCATGCGATCGGCGGGATCGTACGCACTGTCGCTATCGAGCGAGTAGACGTACACATATTCATCGCGGGCGGCGGCATAGTCTTTGCCGAAGTTGAGGAACGTCGGCGCACCGAAGCTCAGGTCGAATTTCCAGTCGCACCAGCGCCACGTCCTGCCGTGATCCTGCGACCAGGCCACCTGGGCATTGGCCGTATTGCGCACCAGCATATACAGCACGCCGTCGACGCAGAGCATGCCGCCGGCCTTTGCGCCGGACGAGCCCCCTCCGAGTCGCTCGCCGGTCTTTGTGCGAATGTTAACGCCTTTGACATCGGGCGGCGAACCGGTGACTTTGGCGATCCCGAGGCTCAGCTTGCTGTCCACCTTCGGCTTGAATCCCCACCCGTCGCCGTAAGCGGTATACAGGCAATCGTCGTCCGCCCAGGTGATGGGCCAGTTATCGCTGCCGGAAGCCAGCCTTACGATAGATTCGACCGGCGCCCACTTGATGTCCGTTATGACAGGGCTGGGGGGATACGGCGGCAGCGGGCCGCTTTGCCCGGTTACGGACATCGCAATCGGCTCGATGAAGGGTTCGATCGATCCATAGTGTGAGTTTCGCTGTTTGTTGAGCGACTTGCCCGCCCGGCCGGCTACGATATCGAGGCTCGGAATCACGACGATCAGGCTGTCGTACAATCCCCAGGACCAGTATGCATCCCGCGGCACGTTGGGCATTTCGCCATCGGCGTTGTTCCACCAGAGCAGGCCGTAATGGTCCGAAGCATCGAAGTAGCTTTCCTTCCTGACCACAGGCAGGCCGCGAATCTGATTCGGCACCACGCGGGCCGCATCCACAAACCAGGACGGAAAAAGCTGCTTTTCCTGCCACCGCCCCCGCCGCAGATACAAATAGCCGATGCGCGCCATGGCGTTCGCATTCGCATGTATCCCCGACCCGAACTCCCGCCGGGCGACGCCCTCAATACTCTTATCCCGATACGCGTTGCCGCGCCACCTCAGCTCACTTCGCTTGATGCCTATCGGCCCGAAGACGCGATCGAACATCAACTCCTGCAAATCCCGCTGATACACGAGCGTCACGCACTCGGCCAGCCAGTTCGGCCCGCCGTCGCTGTACGACCATTTCGTGCCCGGCTCGAACATCAGCTTCGTGTAGCCGCCGGGTTTGTCGAAGCCGGCCGTCTGCGTCGCCAGGTGAAAGAGCGTTATGTCGTCAAGCCATCCGGTGGACCTATTGTCCTCGGGAGGCACGCCGAGGCCTGGATGATACCTGGCCGCCGACTCGTGGAGGCTCTCGAACTTACCGTCCTTCAGCGCCAATCCCACCGCCGTCACGCCGATGGCCTTGGTGCTCGATTTGAGATCGTATCGTCTGGCCTGGTCGCCCCATTGCATGACGAGCCTGCCGTGCCGGGTAATCATCCCGGAGCCCTCGCCGGTCAGCGCGCAGGCCCGCGCTTTGGCCAGCATCTTCCCATCCATACCCACGTCTTCGGGTTCGGCCCGTTGCCAGCTATCCTGCGGCCATGGGTGCGCGGCTGCGCACGGCTTAAAGAAAGCAAACGTCAACGTAATGCCTGCAAGCAGACAGGGTACGTATCGCATGTCTATACCTCCGGATCTGGTTCAAGCTTCTGCACATACATTTCAAAACAGCGCATCTTCATCGTCCTCGGGCTCGTTCTCGGCGGCGCCGGCAGCTTCGACGCCGGCGTCATCATCATATTCTTTTTCGTCCCGCTCGGCGGAGATCTTCTCAATCCGCTTCTCGGCCTTCTGCAGGATGCCGCGACAGTGTTTTATCAGCGACATTCCGCGCTCATACTGCTCGAGGCTTTCCTGGAGCGGGATTTCCCCCTGTTCGATCTTGCCGACAATCTCAGTCAGGCTTTCAATCGACTCTTCAAAACTCATCTTGCTGAGGTCGTTCTGTTTCTTGTTGTTCTGAGCCATATTTCACCTTGCATTCTATCACCCCTCCGCGGTTTGCGGCTCGGTCATTCGCTCGCGTCCATCTCTTTGACTTCGCTTTCGATCTTCTTTTCACCGGCCAGTTCCGTGACAATTGTCCGGCCGACCTGAACGTCCTCGGGACTTTTTACGACACGGCCCGATTGTTTGTCGACTGTAATGCTGTAGCCGCGGTGGAGGACCGATTTAGGATCGAGTGCTTCGAGGCGGTTCGAGACGGCGGTCAGCCGTACGTTCGACTTGTTCATGACTGTTGTGACCGCCGTTGCGAGCGTCGTATAGCGCGCGGTCAGGTCGATCTGCGCGCGGCCGAATCGCTGCTGCATTGCGACGGCCGCGCGGTTCTCGAAGTGGTTCAACTCCACCAGCCTGCGGCCCATCAGCCGATGCGGCTCGATCTGAATGATGCGCTCGTAAGCGTGCGAAAGCCGCTCCTTCGCACGAGCGATCACCTCTCGCATCGCCTCGGCCATTCGCATCGATGCCTCGTCAACCTGCTGCTCGGCCTGCAACACAATCGAACCGGGTTCGCGAAAGACCCGGCTGGCCAGAACCGTCTCCATGCTCTGTCTCGCAAGCCCGATCCTCGCCCGCATATCGTTGTTGAGAATGCGCTCTCGATGCGCGAGGTCCGCCAGCACATCCCGCACGTCGGGGACTGCGGCGACACCGGCCCTGGTGGGAGTGGAGGCCCTGGCATCGGCCACCAGATCTGCGATTGTGGTATCGACTTCGTGTCCGACCGCACTGATGACGGGAATCTCCGACTCGAAAATCGCTCTGGCGACAGGCTCCTCATTGAACGCCCAGAGGTCCTCCAGCGAACCGCCTCCCCTTCCAACGATCAGGACATCGAGCCTCAGGGCGGCGTTGCGGCGGTTGACGTCCCGCAGGGCTGCGGCGATTCTCTCGGCCGCTTTTGCGCCCTGTACGGGTACCGGATACAGGAGCAGCTTGGCGCAGGGCCAGCGGTTCATCACGCTTTCGGTAATATCGCGGACGGCGGCGCCGGTTTCGCTGGTCAAAACGGCAATACGCATAGGGTAGGCGGGCAGAGGTTTCTTGTGCGCGTCCTCGAAGAGGCCTTCGGCTCGCAGTTTCGCCACCATTTGCTCGAAGGCCAGTTGCAGGGCTCCGACTCCTTCGGGCTCGAGCTTCTCGACATAGAGCTGGTATTTGCCGCCCACTGTGTAGACGTCCACGAAGCCGGTGGCCAGCACGGCCATGCCGTCCTCGACTTTGAACTTCACGCTGCGATACTTGCTCGCCCACATCACGCAGGGCAGGACCCCCGTTTCGTCCTTGAGGGAGAAATAGCAGTGGCCGGATGAATGGCGTTTCCAGTCGCTGATTTCGCCGCGAACGATCAGCCTTGGCGGCAGAATCTCTTCCAACGCCGCCTTCACGAGTTGATTGACCTGCCCGACCGAGTATATTCTGCGCTGCTTTGCCATACCCCAGGCGATTATAATCGCGTGCGCCGAATTATCAATCTCCGCACACCGACAGGCACCACAATCCTGCATGCCGCCCCGCTTGATTACTCACACAGACAACGTACAAATCGCAGTAGCCACGGAAAATCACAATTCCCGGCATTCTCACGATCCTCTCATTTTCATCTCGATATTATTTTGCCCAATGGTTAGCCTGATTACGTTATCAGGTGGAAGCAAAGTCTTTTTTCAAAGGAGAGAACAATGAGACAGGCACACTTGAGACTCACAATTGTCGCAGCTCTGATCGCAATGCTGTGCGCCACCGCACATGCCGCCAAGGACAAGCAGAAGTCCAAAGGCTCCGGCGAGATCGAGCGGAAGGTAACGGAGAAGCAGGTCCCCGCCGCCGCCCTCAAGACCCTCAAGAAACTGGCCCGCAAGGCCGAGATCACCGAATTCGCCGAGGAAATCGAGCACGGCAGCACCTTCTACGAAGGCTCGTGGAAGACCAAGGCCGGCGCAAACATGGACGTTCTGGTCACCAAAGCCGGCGACCTGGTGGAAATCGAAGAGCAGATACCAACCAAGAAACTCCCGTCCGCTGCACTGAAAGCCGCACAGAAACTGGCCGGCAAGGGCGCCAAAATATCCTGCGAGAGCAAGACCATGATCCTCTATGAGATCAAGTTCACCAGAGGCGATGCCCGCCACGAAGTGCTCCTGACCCCCGACGGTCGCATCGTCGAGCAGGAAACCGAGAAAGGCACATCAGAGGATGGAGATGAAGACGAGGATGAGGATGAAGAAGAAGTCTCCATCAAGGACGTCCCCAAGGCTGTACGAGCCACAATCCTCAAGCACGCCCGCAAAGGCAAGGTCGAAGAGATCACAAAGGAAACCGAAGACGGCAAGGTCATCTACGACGTCGAGATCGAAGTAGGCGACAAGGAATACGAGCTTGAAATCGCCGCCAACGGCAAACTGCTGGAGAAGGAGCTGGACGAAGACGCCGACGACGATGATGACGACGGCGACGATGAAGACGAGGATGAGGATGAAGAAGAAGTCTCCATCAAGGACGTCCCCAAGGCTGTACGAGCCACAATCCTCAAGCACGCCCGCAAAGGCAAGGTCGAAGAGATCACAAAGGAAACCGAAGACGGCAAGGTCATCTACGACGTCGAGATCGAAGTAGGCGACAAGGAATACGAGCTTGAAATCGCCGCCGACGGCAAACTGCTGGAAAAGGAGCTGGACGAAGACGCCGACGACGATGATGAGGACGAGGACGATGACGACGAGGATGATGACGAAGACGCCGACGACGAAGATGAGGACGATGACGATGACGACGACGGCGAAGATGAGGACGAAGATGACGAGGACGATGACGAAGACGGCGACGAGGATGACGAAGATGATGAAGATTAGTGCCTGAGAATGTCGATGCGACTATCGACATCTGCTGGATAAGACGGACACTGCCGGCCTGTGGCATCAGCGCCGGCAGTGTCTTGCTCTGTCTTGGTTTCGATATGCGAGTTCTGCTGGTTGAAGATTATGAGCCGCTCCAAAAATCACTGGAGCAGGGTCTGCGCGAAGCCGGCTACGCCGTTGACGTTACGGGCGACGGAGAAGAAGGCCTCTGGTATGCCCAGGGCAATGAGTACGACGTGATCGTCCTGGACCTGATGCTGCCGGGGATCGACGGCCTGACGATTCTAAAGAGAATCCGCTCCGAAAACCGCCAGACTCACGTCCTGATCCTCACGGCCAAAGACGCCGTCGAAGACCGCGTGAAAGGCCTCGACGCCGGAGCGGACGACTATCTCGTCAAACCATTCGACTTCGACGAACTTCTCGCGCGCATTCGCGCCCTGGTCCGAAGGAGTTACCGGAAGAAGCAATCCGAACTCACCTTCGAAGACCTCAGAATCGACCTCAACACCCAGCAGGTATTCAGAGGCGACTCTCGCATCTAGGTCACGCCCCGTGAATACGCCCTGCTGGAATACCTCGCCGTCCGCGCCGGCGAAGTCGTCTCGCGAACCGACATCTGGGAACACGTCTACGAGTTCAACTCATCCGCAACGAGCAATGTCGTCGACGTTTACGTCGGCTACCTTCGAAAGAAGCTGGAGTCGAACGGCGAACCACCCCTGATACACACCGTCCGCGGACGCGGCTACATACTCGGAGGCCGCCAATGAGAATGTCCCTGCGTACCAGACTGCTGCTGGGGATATTGATCGGCATGATCGTTCTTCTTGCCGTCTTCTCAGCGCTTCTTTATGCAATCATTCGCCACACGCTGATCGAACAGTTCGACGCATCTCTGATGAACACAGCGAAGATGCTCTCAGCGATCGTGGAGAAAGAGACGATCGATCCGAACGAAGACGATGCGCAAGACCGCATCTTCCAGGATGATCGGAGCCGTCTGGAATTCGATGTCGAAGTCGCAATGATGACCGAGTTCCAGGCGGAAGGCGGCCGAGCGTACTACCAATTCCGACTCGATGACGGCACATCCATCCTGCGATCTCCTTCGCTGGGCGAACGGGACTTGCCTTGTCTTGCGGCAATGCCTGAGACATTCGTCGTCCGCAATACCTCGCTGCCCGACGCCCGGCCGGGCCGCATGATTCACTACCAATTCAACCCCAGAGCCGAAGGCGACGAGAATCCCGAGGACGGGCCGCTTCTTCTGTCTGTGGCTCGCGACACGTCCGGACTCCGCGATTCCCTCAGCCTTCTTCGCTGGCTGCTGATCAACTGCTCGCTGGTCGTCGTCGCCTTGTCGGCCCTCGTGGGCTGGAGAGTGACGAAAACAGGTTTGCGGCCCGTCCATGCGCTGGCCGCTGAAATTGAGTCGGTGAATGAGAAGGCCTTGCACCGGTCGTTTTCGCCACAGGCCTATCCTTCCGAACTCGCGCCCATCTGCGACCGCCTCAACGCGCTGTTGCAGCGAATCAAAAGCTCCTTCGAGCGCGAGCGACGCTTCAACGCAGACGTCGCCCACGAGCTCCGCACGCCGCTGGCAGGCGTTCGCTCATCCATCGAAGTGTCCCTTTCCCGCAATCGCGACGCACAGGAGTATCAGGCTGCCTTGCAGGACTGCCTCAAGATCACCACGAGCATGCAGAAGATGATCGACACGCTGCTATCGCTCGCCAGACTGGATGCCCGGGAAGTCGCCGCTCAATCTGAGAGCATCGTGCTGCGAGACATGATCGAAGATATCTGGCTGGGCCTTGCCGATAGAGCATACGACAAGAATGTGAGTTTCGAGAACAGCATCCCCCCGGACACGTCCTGCACATCGGACCCCGACCACCTCCGCATGATTGTCTCAAATATCCTGGACAACGCGGTGGAATACTGTGACAAGGGCGGGCGAATTTGGGCGGTAGCCGAATGCTCCGCCAATTCTGTAGCACTGTCCATATCGAACACCGGATGCCGGCTCCATCCGGACGACGTGAGCCACGTCTTCGACTCCTTCTGGCGAAGAGATGAATCACGAACCGGCACAGGCAGGCACTGCGGCATAGGCCTAGCGGTCGTAAAGAAGCTGGCGGATGTGCTAAACGCGAAAGTCGAGGCCCGCATCGAAGCACAGGTCTTCACAATTCACCTCTTGCTGCCAACTATCCCGGCCACATTCGAAGCATCATGATCGGTCACGACTGGAAATGAGCTTGTCGTTGCTGTACCATAAGCTGAAAGCCCGGCGCATAATATGGATGCATGGCGATTGCACGCCGGCGAACGGCTACATGACTCCGAGGATATAACCGATGAAAACGGCTCAACTTCACAAGTCACCCCTGTTTTTGGCTCTGATGGCAGCGTTTTTGTCATGTGTTACTTCGTACGCATCCGAGCATGAGGATCACAGGGACAGCAGTCTGGAGGCCCGCTATCACCGTCTTGCCATGACGCCACCGATGGGATGGAACAGTTGGAATGCATTCAAGGGGGATATCGACGAACAGAAGATACGCCGGATAGCGGACGCGATGGTTGCATCCGGTATGAGAGACGCCGGCTATACGTACCTGGTCCTCGACGACGGCTGGATGGCAGACACACGCAGTGCAGACGGCGCCCTGCCTGCTGATCCCAACAAATTCCCCAGCGGCATGAAAGCCGTCGCCGACTACGTTCACGGCAAGGGCCTGAAATTCGGCATCTACCAGGACCGCGGGCACTCGACCTGCATGCAGTTTCCGGGCAGTTTCAGGCACGAGCAGCAAGACATGAATACCTTCGCGGCATGGGGAGTTGATTACATCAAGCTTGACAGTTGTTTCGCAGAGATAAACGGCAGATTGAGTTCCCAGGATTTCGGGCTGTACAAACAGTGCATCCTGAACACGGGCCGCCCGATGATCCTGAGCATGGCCAACTACACGGATCCGTCATGGGCGTGGGACGGCCACAAGATCGGCCACCTGTGGCGCACTTCGTACGACATACATCCGAGGATGGGTTCGGTGTATTATTGTGCCGACACCACGGCCGGCGATATCGTCATCCATCCGGCCTTCAACGGCCTGTGGCAGTTTGCAGGTCCCGGCCACTGGAACGATCCGGACATGCTTCAGGTAGGCAATCTTAAGACGGATATCGAGAACCGAACGCACTTCGCCCTCTGGTGCATCCTGGCGGCCCCTCTGATGGCCGGCAATGACCTGAGAGACATGTCACCAAGCGTCAGAGATATCCTCACCGACAAAGAACTGATCGCCATCAACCAGGATCCCCGCGGCGTTCAGGGGTACAAAGTTTACGACGACGGCGACCACGAGATCTTCAATAAGCCCCTCTCCGACGGCACGACCGCGGTCCTGCTGCTCAACAAGGGAGGTCGGGACGCGGACATTACCGTGACGTGGGACATGATCGGCCTGAAGGGCCGGCAGCAGGTGAGAGACATCTGGCAGCGCAAAGATCTGGGCCGCTACTCCGGCTCATTTACCGCCAGATCGCTCCCCGAGCACGGACATATGCTCGTCAAGGTCGGCTCGCCCGGCAAGCCTCTGCCACTGCCGCGGCCGATGCCCATCGAGAAATACGTAGTCACCCGGAAAGGCAAGACCAGCCTGCCGGAGCTGTATTACATCTGGAAACAGGGCAGTGCTCCCAAATACAACACGACCTTCGACGGCAAGCCCATAGTCATTGATGGAAAGAGTTACGAAAAAGGATTCGGCTGCAAAGCCGCCTGCCGAATCATGTTCAAACTCGACGGCAAAGCCAGCCGCTTCAGTGCAGTCGCAGCTCTCGATCCCTCCTACCAGGGCGATGAGTCCGTCAGATTCAGGCTCCGCAATGAGGATCCCATCGGCCCGGACTCTCTGGTCTATGACAGCGGGAAGATGACCAAAGACAGCCCTTCACAGATCGTCGAGGCCGACGTCACGGGAATCGACTGCCTGATCCTTTCGATCGAAGGCAAGCAAGCCCTCGCCAACTGGGCGGACCCTCACGTACTGGTGCGCTGAGACGAAACGAACAACGAATGCTCGCCTACTCGTCCCGTATCGCAGGCACAGAGCATCTTCATCGGCCGTACTTGTCGGCGCAGCCGCCGGCAAACGATGTGTCGCACCGGTCCGACTACTTCACGAGCACCGCCCAGTAGCCTTTGGCCGGGCACTTGAGTTCGAGTTTGTCCTGCGGTCCGACTTTGACGGGGTCGCGCCACTGACAGTCGAGAATGTCGAGCCATCGGACGCTTGCCTTCTTCTTCATGGCTGAGATATCGAGCGTCACCTGACCGCCACTGGTGAAGTATACCGCGTATTCTTTGCCCGGATTGGCAATGCAGTAGGCCTCGTTCTGCGCCCTGTCCGAAAGCAGGTCGTTGTGGGGCGCGCACGTGAAGATGCTCATATTGTCTGTCAGCATGCGCATGCTCTGTATATTGGCCTGCGCCTTCTGACCAAGTCCGAGGCCCGAATCGGGGCGGTGAAAACGTGCCGAGGCAAGTCCGCCAAAGATATTCCTCCAGAATCGCTCCATGCCGTCCCGATCGTTGCCGAAGCGGCCGGTGTCGGCACCATAGATTTTCACGTTGTTCAGCGGCCGAACGTAGTCGGCAATTCGGCGTCGCTGCCTCTGCGCGTTGTCCCAGTGCTGCCGGCCCTTCTGATGGTTGTTCTGGGAAATGTCGACGAAGGAATACGTTTCGGGATGGTCGAACGTCGCACTGTGCATGCGGTGTGCAAGATCCCACGGATCCCACATCTCCGTCGTATGGACCACTACCTGCTCCTCTCGCGCTTTTGCCTTTATATACTCGGACCAGTACTTGCCCCACTCGGGCGTAACGCTGGTCTCGTTATCCATACAATAGAGGACGTTGCCGTAGCGGAGCGAATATGAGAGGAGTTTATCCACGAAGCGCTGCTGGTATTTGAGCACCGTCTTTTGATTTCGCTCGGCGGGCACCGACCAGAAGAAACTGTTCTCGGTCCGCGTCGGGTGGCTGTTGACCGCTATGGGCAGCCCCGTCTCTTCGGCCGTGTAGTTGATGTTGTTTTTCGGGTTCATCGGGTGCCCGGCCCAGTTGTCGCGATAGTAGTCGAAAGTCGCCCACACCTCGATCTGCACGATAATGTCGCGGTCGCTGGTGAGCTTGAGCATATTCTCAAATCGCCGCCAGTAGGTTTCGTTCCACTTGTTCAGATCGTATTTGCCATCGGGCATCTGGGCGAAGGCATGGACTTCGAACCCCTTGTCGTTGCGTGAACTCATCGTATTGCGGATGTAGTTGCCCCCTACGCTCTTGAGCAGTTGCAGATGCTCCCGCAAGTCCAGCATCTGGAAGAGATTATCGTCGTCGGTTCCGCCTATCAGCAGGACGGGCTTACCCGCATACTGCCAATAGGCGGGGTTGTCCCGGTAGATGTCGATACGCCTGTCGGCCGCACACGCCAGGCGGGCAAAGAAGAAACCCACGATGATTAGTAGAACCAGCGTGGAGATGACGTTGTCGGCAAATGCATGATCTCTCATAGTGCACCTTCCTTATGTATGGCCAGAACAAAACAATACGGTACGTATCTCGTTGTATGATTATATGTGCAAACGGCTAAGGCACCAATGAATTCAGGAGGCCTAATCCGGCGAGCACGATGAACCGCCAGTTCTTCGTTCTGTACGGGTCCTGCCGGATGAGACCCGCAAAACTGGGCCGCCAGCAGGGTTTTTGTGGCAAAAGGTGACAAGTCCAGCGTGTATTTTGACGATAGAATTCTCACGCAGATTCAACATGAACGATGGTCCGAGAAATGAACATCTGACTGCACTGAGGGATAGATAGATGTAGTATTTGGTGTGGGAGAGAGTTTTTAGGCTATTGAGGAGCGTTTGACAGCAGTCTTGCGACTGATATAATGGCGCATTGCTGTCAGGCACATGACGTGTATTAGGTAGAGGATACGAAACGGCAGTACGACAAGGAACTGCGGAAATCTCGGATGGACCACCATTCGAGTGTTAATCTGGGGAAGACGATGTTTGAGAGATTTACAGATCGCGCACGGAAAGTAATGGCGCTGGCGAATCAGGAAGCCCAGCGATTCAATCACGAATATATCGGGACGGAGCACATCCTGCTTGGGCTGGTGAAAGAAGGCAGCGGTGTGGGGGCGACCGTGCTGAAGAATCTGGACGTGGACATCAAGAAGCTGCGTCTGGAGGTGGAGAAGCTGGTTAAGAGCGGCCCCGACATGGTCACGATGGGCAAGCTGCCGCAGACTCCGCGAGCAAAGAAGGTCATCGAGTACGCGATCGAAGAGGCGCGGGCTCTGAACCACAATTATGTAGGCACGGAGCATATCCTGCTCGGTCTTCTGCGCGAGAGCGAAGGTATCGGGGCTCAGGTTTTGATGGCTCTGGGGCTCAAGCTGGAGGACGTCCGTCAAGAGGTTCTGAACCTTCTCGGCGCGGGCGTGGACGACGGGCCGGCGGCGCTCGGCATGAAGATGACGCCGTCGATGGGGCGGGGCAAACAGAAGAGCAAGACGCCCGCTCTGGACAGTTTCGGCCGGGACCTGACGCAGTTGGCCATTGACGGCGAACTCGATCCCGTTATCGGAAGGAAAAACGAAATCGAACGGCTGGTGCAGATACTATGCCGGCGTACGAAGAACAATCCGGTTCTGCTTGGAGAGGCGGGCGTAGGCAAGACGGCGATCGTCGAAGGGCTCAGCCAGCAGGTTATCAACAAGCAGGTGCCGGAGATTCTCAAGGACAAGCGGATCGTCGTTCTGGATCTGGCCATGATGGTAGCCGGGACGAAATATCGCGGGCAATTCGAAGAGCGAATCAAGGCCGTCATCAACGAAGTGAAGCGAGCCAAGAACGTGGTTCTGTTCATCGACGAGCTGCACACGCTGGTCGGTGCCGGCGGGGCCGAAGGGGCCATTGATGCATCCAACGTCCTCAAGCCCGCTCTGGCACGCGGCGAAGTCCAGTGCGTCGGCGCGACCACGCTGGACGAGTATCGCAAGCACATTGAGAAGGACGGGGCGCTCGAGCGGCGGTTCCAGACGATCATCGTCGATCCGCCGTCCAAGGACGAGGCGCTGGAGATCCTTCGGGGTCTGCGCGACCGATATGAGGCGCATCACAGGGTCCGGTTCACCGATGAGGCCCTTTTCCAGGCGGTCGAATTGTCCACACGCTACATCACAGGCAGGTGCCTGCCTGACAAGGCTATCGACGTAATCGATGAATCGGGCGCACGCGTTCGGCTTAAGAATATGACTCCTCCGCCGGATCTGACGGAAATCGAAGAGAAGATCGAGAAACTCCAGCGGGAGAAGGACGAGGCGGTCAAGAACGCCGATTACGAGCGAGCGGCGGCGCTGCGCGACGAAGCTCAGCAGCTTCTGGACGACAAGACGCAGATGCACAAGAAATGGTACGATGAAAACAAGGAGGCCACGGGCACTGTCGACAACGAGATCATCGCTGAGGTCGTAAGCAACATGACGGGCGTTCCGCTGACGCGTCTGGAGAAGAAAGAGACGCAGCGGCTGCTTGAGCTCGAATCCGAACTGCATAGGACGGTTGTTTCGCAGCACGACGCAATCGTGGCGGTTGCGAAGGCGGTGCGACGCAGTCGAAGCGGGCTGAAGGACCCGAACCGGCCTATGGGGTGCTTCATTTTCCTCGGTCCCAGCGGCGTCGGCAAGACATTGCTGGCCCAGGCGCTTGCAGAGTTCATGTTCAGCGATCGCAATTCACTGATCCGGCTCGACATGAGCGAATTCATGGAGAAGCATAATGTCAGCCGACTGGTCGGCGCGCCTCCAGGGTATGTCGGCTACGAGGAAGGCGGGCAACTGACAGAGAGAGTTCGTCGGCGTCCGTACAGCGTACTGTTGCTCGATGAAATCGAAAAGGCGCATCCTGACGTATACAACATGCTGCTCCAGATCATGGACGAGGGCCGGTTGACGGACAGCTTCGGCCGGAACATCGACTTCAAGAACGTCATTCTCATCATGACGAGCAACATCGGCGCCGATCTGATCAAGAATCAATCGGGCTTCGGTTTCGGCAAGAAGACGCCGGAATCCAACTACGAGAAGATGAAGGACGTGCTGCAGAAGGAGGTAGAGCATCACTTCCGGCCAGAGTTCCTCAATCGCCTGGACGACACGATCGTCTTCAAGGCTCTGAGCCGGGAAGACCTGCAATCGATCGTCGATTACGAGTTGGCGAAAGTATTCAAGCGTCTTACCGAACACGGCCTCAAGTTGGAACTGACCGATCAGGCCAAGGAGTTCCTCATCGACAAGGGCTACAACCCCGAATTCGGGGCCAGGCCGCTGCGAAGGGCGATCGAGCATTACATCGAAGACCCGTTGTCGGAATCGGTTCTGGCAGGCAAGTTCGAAGGGAAGAACGTCATCAAGGTCGACGTGCAGGACGAGGAACATCTCAAGCTGGAAGGCGAGAAGCTGGAAGAGCCCGAGACCGAGGAAGAGCAGGTGGAAGTCGCCAAGTCTCAGTAGGAGCCCTGGCCCTGCAACAGGCATAGACGTACGGCGCTGCGCGGAGGACGATCCGGGCAGCAACGAGGCTAATCGCTCATCTGGATTTCGAAATCCGTCCGCTGTTTTGCCAGCATCTTCTCAAAAGTGTGCGTGTCCATCCACTCAACGCTGCCGTCGAGGAAGAGAACGATGTAGCCGTTATCGAGAAACGACGAATCGTACTGCTTCTGCGAAAACAGAAGAATTGTATTCGGCTCGGACATGGGATCAACGAAGAAGCCGCGGTACTGGAGGTGTCCGAGTCGGACGCCGCCGGTTGACTTATCCCTGATCTTTTCGATATAGCCTTCGGGCGGCAGTATTGCGTTCTCCTGCCTGTATGCCGCAATCTTTTCGCTCATAACGCGCATCGCCTTGATCGCCTCGGAGCGGTTGACATAATCCTTGAAATTAAGCATGCCAACCACTGCGAGCACGGTAACGGCAATAACGGTAAGGAACTCTGCCAGAATTGATTTTTGGCGTTTGTCCATACGACGTCACTTCGCTCGACCCTGCTTGCGAAGGAATCTCATCCGACGCTCGCCCATCATTTCTTCACTCGCACGATACCTTCGCGCACCTGGAGTCTGCCCTCGGCAAACAGCCGTATCGCCTGCGGGTACGCGATGCATTCCTGTTCGAAGACTCTTGCCGCCAGCGTGTCGGGCGTATCGTCGTCCATCACTTCACAGGTTCGCTGTACGATGATTGGTCCGCTGTCGTACTGGTCGGTGCAGAAATGCACGGTGCAGCCGCTGACTTTGCAGCCTCGTTTGAGTACCGCTTCATGTACGTGATGGCCCCACATGCCTTTACCGCCAAAACTGGGAAGCAGCGCAGGATGAATGTTCATCACGCGGTTCGTATAGTGTTTCGGAATCTTCCACAGACACAGCCACCCGCCCTGCACGACGAGATCGACATCGGCCGCAATTAATTCGGTCTCTATCCGGTTGCTGAACTCGTCGATGCCGGCGAAGTCTTTCCTTCGCACGATGCGGACATCCAGGCCCGCCTTCTTCGCACGTTCGACGCCGGCGGCTTTGGAGAGCGAACTGACCACCACTGCAATCTCCGCCGGCAATTCGCGCCGGTCGATGGCCTCGGCGATATTGAGCATGGTGCGCCCTCCCCCACTAATCAGCACGCCCAACCTGACCGGCTTAACGTTGGAACGGCAGTTGTTTTCCGGCGTCTCGCTGACATCACGACCTTCGTCCAGAGCCCGATTGACCAGCGCGTCGGCTTCCTTGTTCTTACCGCGCACAACGTGATCGACACGCCAGTCATCGAATTTGTCGAGCAACTCCATTGCACGCCGAAACAACGGGCGAATCTGTTCGCTCTTGACCTTGTACCGTCCGTTGACCTGGCGAACCAGCAGTTCACTGTCGCTATAGACCGTGACTTGATGGGCCTTACAATTCAGTGCGGCTTCCAGGGCGTGAATGACGGCCGTGTACTCCGCCACGTTATTCGTGGTCCTGCCGAGGCAGAATCCTTTTGCCTGCACGGCCGTGCCGTCCTCCAGGCTCAGGACGAACGCACCGGCGGCGGGTCCCGGATTACCTCTGCTTCCACCATCGGTGTAGGCAATGATCTTCCGTGTCAACGTATTAACTCCTTAGGCATGAACAGCGGCTGCGCCGACAGTCGGAGAACTATTCTTCCAACACAAGAATGCGCGTGCAATTGGGGCAGCGGATAATGTCATCCTTTGTCATAAGGAGATTGACGGATTCTGCGGTGATCCCCATGAAACACCCGCCGCAACTATAGCCCCCCTTGCGACCGTCCTGCTCTTCTACGATTGCCACCGCCTGTCCGTCGTAAGTATCGGCCACACGCTCGAAAAGCGTACGCGCTTCCGGGGGTATTTCTTTGGCAACCTCATCCCATTCCTTCTGGATATCTTCGATCTCGGCCTGGTACTTACTGGCCAGCGCGTCCGACTCTTTGCGAGTCGTTTCGAGTTGCTCTTTCTGCTCTTCGATCTGGCTGACTATCTCCTTGCATTCGGCCTCATCCGTCTCGATGTCCCGAAGCAAGTCCAGCAACTGCGTCTCTATCTTGGAATTATCCGCCTTGGTCGTATTAAGCTGGGTGAGCACCGCGGCGTAGCCTTTGTTGGTTTTCGCGCTGTTGAGCGAAGCTCGCAGTTTCTGAATCTCTTCGTCCCTGCTCTTGAGTTCGAGTTCGAGCCGGTCGTACTGGATTTTTGTTAGTTGAATCTCTTCCTGCTTGGCTTCCAACGAGTTTTGCAGGCTTCTGACGCGATTTTCCTGAATCACCACATTTCGCCTGCATCTTGTCAGCTTCGCCTTGGCGGCTCTAAGCCGGTTTTCTACGCTCTGCAGTTTTGTCAGGCCGGTCAATACAGGTCCCATCAGTGCTCCTTAACGCCTCAAACACAGGAACCCCTGATTATGTTGAGTGGATCGCAAAACTGCAACACATTTTTTATGTTTTTTCCTTTCCGCAGCAAGGCACTATAATACCACATCATGACAGAGTTGCTCAAAGAACTGATTCGGGCCCGGAGTACAGCGGAAACGGGCGAATACAAAGCCGCGCAGGTGATCCAGAACGCCTTTCAAACGGCGAGTATAGAGACCAGCATCGACCGGTGGGGCGACAACAGGGCGAACATCACAGCTCGCGTCAAATCGGCAGGAAAGAAGCCTGCTTTACTGTTCGCCTGTCACATCGACGTCGTAGGTCCCGGGGAAGCCGCATGGCAATACCCGCCTTTCGAGGCCATTGAATGCGGTGGAAGAGTCTACGGGCGAGGCGCAGCCGACATGAAAGGCGGTACGGCCGCCGCTATACAGGCGATCTGCGACGTGGCGGTCGGCGATGCTGCATTGCAGGGAGATATTGTGTTTGCGGCGGTGGCCGGCGAAGAAACGGATAGCTGCGGGGCCGAACGATTCATCAACAACTATGGATGGCCGACGGCGCCGGCGGGCGTTGTCATCCCAGAACCGACAAATTTCGATATCGTGACTGCGCATCGCGGCATGTTGTGGCTGAGAGTGATCACCAAAGGTAAAGCGGCCCATGGTTCGGCACCGCATCTCGGCATCAATGCGATCCAATCCATGAAGGCGGTTCTCGATGAACTCGAGGGTTACCGGATCGAATGCGAGCCACATCCGCTGCTGGGCGGTTGCTCGATGAGCGTTAACACAATCGCAGGCGGAAAGACTATGAACGTCGTACCTGACGGCTGCACCATGGGCATCGATATACGCATTCTGCCCGGCCAGAAGAACGACGCAATCATCGCGGATTTCGAACGTATCCTCGATAGATGCAGGCGTGCGGACCGGGAGTTCGAAGGAGAGATCGAAGTTGTGCGTCACGTGCCTGCGATGGAGACCGACCCTGACAGCGACTTCGTACAGCAGTTCTGCAATGCGGTCGATATTGGTCACACCAAAGCGGTGGGCTTTACAACAGACGGGCCGTTTTTTGCCGCGCTCGGGGCTCCGGTCCTGATTTTCGGTCCGGGCAAAGGAGAACTCTGCCACAAGCCGGATGAGTATATTGACATCGTTGATCTGGACAGGGCCGTCGAATACTACAAAGCGATAATCCGTCATTTTTTGATGTGAAACCGCCGGACAGGCAGGCGACTGTGCGATTCGAATGATCTCGAATACGGAGGCAATTGAGACGAGAAGAGAATGTGAGAGAAGTCCAGGCGCACTGTTGCTGTAACCCGTCGATGAAGAGAGAAACCTGAAATGCCTCATCTGCGCTTTCATATCGTGGACGTCTTTGCCGAGCAAAAGTACGCAGGCAATCAGCTTGCGGTGTTTCTGCGGGCCGGGTCGCTGTCGGTCGAAGAAATGCAGTCTATCGCACAGGAGATCAACTTCTCAGAGACGACGTTTGTCCGCTCCGACGAGCCGCGTCAGGGTGGATACGACGTGCGCATCTTTACACCGAAACGGGAAGTACCGTTTGCCGGCCATCCCACACTCGGCACAGCGTTTGTCATACAGCGTGAGATAATCGGGCATCGCGTCGGCGAAATTTGTTTGAATTTGGACGTCGGCCCAATACCGGTGACTTTCGGCCGGGATACCGGTGCAGATGTGCTCTGGATGCAACAGAATCCGCCCGAATTCGGCGAAACGATCCAACATGCGGAAATCGCCGACATCCTCGGCCTTGACGAGTCCGACATAGACCATCGATATCCGGTGCAGGACGTCTCGACGGGGTTGTGGTTTGTCATCGTTCCCGTAACCAGCCTGGGCGCTATCAAGCAAGCCCGAATCGTACGAGATAAGTACTTTCCGTTTGTGGCCAACCGCCAGGCCAAGGGTCTGCTTCTGTTCTGTCCTGAGACGTATGATCGAGACAACGACCTGAACGTGCGCATGTTCGATCCGTGCGACGGGATCGAGGAGGATGCAGCCACAGGCAGCGGCAACGGCTGTCTGGCGGCGTACCTGGTTGAGCATCGCTATTTCGGAAGAGACAGCATCGAGCTCCGGGTCGAGCAGGGCTACGAGATGAACCGGCCGTCGCTGCTGCATCTGCGTGCATCACGGAGCAGAGAGGAGATAACCGTTGGCGTGGGCGGAAAGGTCGCGGCCGTTGCGAGCGGACAATGGCTAATCGAGGACGGCATTCGCGGGCAGGCGTAAGATATCACAGCAAGGGGGTCCCCCGGGAAATGCACATTCGGCAAGCCAACAATCGGGACCGGGAAGCGATTACGGCGTTGGTGTTTTCTGTTCTGCGCGAGTATGGTCTCGAACCGGATCCAGACGGCATCGACAGCGATCTCGAAGATATCGAGCGATCATACTTCGCACGGGGCGGCAAGCTGTTCGTTCTTGAGGAAGAGCGCGGCGGCATTGCCGGGACGTACGGCCTTTATCCGATTAACGAAGAAATATGCGAGCTTCGCAAGATGTATCTGCGCGCGACTGCCCGCGGCAGAGGATTGGGAAAGCGGATGCTGGAGGATGCGATCAGTCGCGCACGAGAAATGGGCTATCGCGAAATCACGCTGGAGACGGCATCACCACTCATAGAAGCCATTGGTCTCTACAAGCGCTTCGGATTCGTCCGCTATGCAAATCCACATCTCTGCTGGCGATGCGATCAGGCATACAGGCTCGATTTGGCACGACGGACACAACAATAGATTCGAATCAGAATGCGAACTGATCCTTGAAGACTGTCTGGAAATCGTAGACGTCGTCGAAGTCTTCAATGGAATCTGTCGGCTGGGCGCTCATCCATTTATTATCGATCATCAAATAGACGATGTCGCCGAAGTGTCGTGTTGTGCAGATTCCCCAGTTGTCGAGTACAAGCATAGCGAGCCGCCCCCACCGCTCGACAGCTAATCGCCGAAGCCCTTCGCAGAGCGTCTGGCCGGTAACATGGCGCGGTTCGTCGGCGAGCTTCCTGGCCGTGTAGCCCAGTCCCTCGTACACGAAACGCACACCTTCCGGGTCGAAGCGTCCATCCTCTCGTGCTATCTTTTCGAGGCTTTTCTTCATAGCCTTCTTGTGTCCCTGTCTACTGCGGCGGCCGCTGTATGCGAATCACAACGGACCGACTGAAATCAGGCAAAGTGATTGTTTCTTCGTGCATTTTCAGTTGCGAGCGGTCATTTGTCCAGGGATTGTACGCCTCAATCGAGATATTTTGCATCTGACGGGTGAGAATGTCCGAGCAATCCACACGCATTTGTCGAATCACTTGCGGTTCTTTGCCTTCGGCCAGTTCGCTTTTCCACGTATTGTGCCTATCCCGACACCAGGCCAGCACCGTGCGGTCTCCTTTGAGCACATAGATCCTGAGCCGACGGTTATCCAGCCTGACGCATTGGAAGTGCTCGGCCGCGGGATCAACGCCGGCGGTCGCTTCAGCGAAACGGCCAAACTGCCACCAGAGGTCATTGCGGTCGACGTACTTGTCCCAATGCCATATCTGACCGGTCCCGGCGGCTCCGGCGAAGAACGGCGCAAACAGCACATCGTGCAGAATAATGCCCGCCCTGTCCCTTGCGTACAGCTTGAACGGGCCGGTGTGGCGAGGCTCAACAGCTCCGGATTCGGCCAGCAGGATGGGCTTGTTTACTGTGAACGCCTTGAGTTCTGCGACCGCATCGGCGGCGAGCACGTCCACCGGTCCATGACACACATCGAGGCGTGCTCCCAAATCCAGATAGCGGTGCACCTGGGCGATATCGTTTGCGGCCATCGCGGAGATCATGCGGTAGTTCGGCCGAACATGGTCTACATCGAAACTCCCGAGCGACTGTGTAGCCAGGTTTTTCGGGAATCGGGCGTGCAGTTCGGCCAGCATCTCGCGCGTCCACTTGTCCCAACCGGTTCCGCGCACGGCGTTCACTTCGTTCCACAGTTCCCACGCAAAGACAGTCGGGTTGTTGCCATAGCGGTCGGCATACCAGCCGATCTTCCGTTTGAACTGTCGCCGACACGCGGGTCTGTCGAAGAAGTCGGTCACAGTCTCGGCACAGCCGCCGTTCGAGACGTGATGCAGAGGCTTGCCCGACCACACGCCTTCGTCGAAGGTGCGGAAATGCTCGATGGTCAGTTTGACGCGGAGGCCGTATTTTCGGGCGATGGCAAGCAGTGCATCGATCCGTTCGGCTTTGTCCTGGTCGTAGTTGCCGCTCTCGCGGTGTTCGACATCCCAGAAGCGATGGCTCAGCCATATCCTCGCGAAATTGCCACCGTTGGCTGAAAGGCGCTCCATCCAGCGTTCGATATCGGCCAGGCCGCTTTGAGCCGAGTGGTGGTGCGCCGGGGCAATCATGTTCAGGCCGACAGGGATGTATGGACTGCCATCCGACAACTCGAAATAGCGGCTATCATGCGGGCTGACCCGGACGAAGGATGTAGCTCGATCGGCCTGGAGCGTGGTGATTCCGCCCTGCCCGGCCAGCACAGCTATTGCGACGAGCAGGCGGGCGAAGAATTGTCCTCGAAGTTCGGCCGACATGCGCTGTCCACTGTCTCAGCTCACCGGCTTGCCCGGTTCGGCGCCGGGATCGGCCGTGAGCATGAAGATATCCCCGCCACCGCTGCCCGAGGCCAGAATCATGCCTTCGGATACGCCAAACTTCATCTTTCGGGGCTTTAGGTTTGCGACGCACACGACGATCTTGTTGAGAAGTTCCTCGGGTTTGTATGCTTTGGCGATGCCTGCAAACACCGTTTTTTCGAGTCCCGGGCCGAGGTCCAACACAAGCCGCAACAGCTTGTCCGCCCCCTCCACGGACTCGGCTTTCGCCACCCTTGCGATGCGGAGATCGACCTTAAGGAAGTCGTCAATCGTGCATTCGGGCTTGATTGGTTCTGCGTTGGGTTCATCTTTCGGGGCCTGTGTCGGCTGCTGTGCTTCTTTGCTCTCTTCAACCATAAGTGCTACCTGTTTGTCGTCAACTCGTTCAAAAAGTCGCTCGAAAGGATTGATCCTGCAATTCTCCATGACCGCTTCGACGTCCGCCAGGCGCAATGGGCCGGTATCCAGAAAGCCCTCCACCCTTTCGGCATACTTCGGCACGATGGGCTTGAGATAGATAGTCAGGATCTTCACTGCATTGATCACGGCAGTCAGCGTCGTGCGCGTCTTCTCGGGATCGGTCTTGATCGTCGTCCAGGGCTGGTACTGCTCGACGTATCGATTCGCCTGGTCCGCCAGTTGGGCAATCGTGCGGACAGCCGAAGCGAAACGGAGATTCTCATAATCGCTCACAATCCTGTCTTTCGCGGCGACGAGACTATCAACCAACCCCCGTCCGGCTTCGTCCAGCCGTCCCGTCATGCCATCGAGCTTCTTGGTGAGCATCGGAACCGACCGCGAGGCCAGATTCGCATACTTGCCGACCAGATCGGAATTCACCTTGCTGATGAAATCCTCCATGCTCAGGTCGATATCGCCCACATTATCGGTCAGTTTCGAGGCATAATAGTATCGCAGGAACTCCGGATTCAGATGGCGGGCGTATGTATCGGCCCTGATGAAGGTACCGCGCGACTTGCTCATCTTCTCGCCGTTGACCGTCAGAAATCCGTGGACGAAGAGCTTGTTGGCGGTCTTAAAACCCGCTCCCATGAGCATGGCCGGCCAGAACAAAGCATGAAAATACATGATGTCCTTGCCGATGAAATGATACAGTTCCCAGTCCCTGCCGTTCCAGACATCGTCGAAGTCGAGGTTGTTCCGCTCGCAGTAGTTTTTGCACGAAGCCATATATCCAATCGGCGCGTCGAGCCAGACGTAGAAGAACTTGTTCGGTTCGCCCGGTATCTGGAATCCGAAATAGGGTCCATCGCGCGAGATGTCCCAATCCTTGAGTCCGGCGCTGAACCACTCATCGAGCTTGTTCGCTACCGACTGCTGCACATGCCCGGAAGTCATCCATTGCTTCAACGGCTCTTCATATTGAGCGAGCTGGAAGAAATAGTGCAGCGATTCCTGGCCGACCGGCTCGTTGCCACAAGTCGCACATCGAGCGTCTTTGAGTTCGGTCGGCTGGTACGTTGCCCCGCATATCTCACACGAATCGCCGTATTGGTCCTCCGCCCCACACCGCGGGCAGGTGCCTCGGACATATCGGTCGGGCAGCGCCATCTCGCAACTGGGGCAATACGTCTGTTTGATCCGGCGCGTCACGATGGAGCCGGCTTCTTTCAATCGCTCGAAGATCAATTCGCTTAACTGACGGTTCTCCGGCGAATGCGTCGTGTAGTAGTTGTCGAATTCGACGCCGAAACGGTCGAAGTCCCCCTTATGTTCGGCATGCGTCTTTTCGATCAAGGCTTCCGGCGTCGTATTGGCGGCCCGTGCACTGATCATGACGGGCGTACCATGCGTATCGTCTGCGCAGAAATACAGACAGCGATTCCCGCAGAGCTTCTGAAAGCGGACCCATATGTCCGTCTGCAGGTATTCGACCAGATGTCCGAGATGAATCGGTCCGTTCGCATAAGGCAGAGCCGATGTTACAACGATATTGCGTGGCATAGACTATTTTCCAGACTTCGGCTTGTTCTTGTTGTTCTTTTGTCGTCTCGGATCCTGTTTTTTCGGGCTTCGCGGCGGCCCCTGCTTCTTTTTTCGCGGCGAATCACTCGGGAGGACCTCGATCTCGTCGATGTCCAGGGCCACGCGATTGCCGTTCTCCAGTTCCACAACCGCGAGTTGTGTCAGTATCTGGGTGTCGACAATCTTGCCCTCTCCGAGTTCGGTCTTGACGCGAGCACTCTTGCGGGGCAGCCGCCTTTTCAGTTCGGTATACGTCTTGTCCTCGTAGCGGAGGCAGCACTTCAATCTTCCACAGTAGCCCGATATCTTGGCCGGGTCGAGCGTAGCCTTCTGCATTTTGGCCATCCGCATATTGACCGGCTTGAGCAGCTTGAGGAATCGCCTGCAGCAGCATTCCTGCCCGCAGCTTTCCAGATCACCCAGCAGTTTGGCCTCGTCCCGCGAGCCGATTTGGCGCATCTCGATGCGGGTTTGATACTCATGGGCGAGCTTTTTCACCAGCTCGCGAAAATCCACCCTGCCTTCGGCCATGAAATAGAAGATCAGCCGCTCGCCGCCCAGGATGTGCTCGGCATCGACGATCTTCATCGGCAGATTGAACTCTTTGACAAAGCGTTTGCAGCATTCGATTTCCTCCTTGCTGATGCGCTGCAAATGCTCCTGCTCACTGATGTCGTCGGCTGTGGCGAAGCGCACGAACTTGCCGCTGGGTTCACGTCCGATGTCGATATCGCTTTTGCCGAAGTAGTCGCGCAACTGCTGCGCGTTCATCTTGAACTGCCCCGCTTTGTAGCACGTCAGTTGGCCTACCACTTTCCCCAGTTCCAGGCCTTTGTTCGTCTTGACGACTACCTGCGTTTCGATCTTCGGTATCTTGCTCTGATTATGCGAAAACAGCCCGAGAACGTTCATCCGGCCGTAGCGAACCAGCATGTATTTGACGTTCTTCGCCTGTTTAGACTTTGATTCTGATGGTTTGGACATAAGCGTAACCTGACTCGCTGAGAAAACGAAAGTCGTGTTCCGTCAGGCGGGTATTCTATCAGATCGGGCGATGCTTAACAACAACTGCTCGAAAATAAGCTTCTCATTGACGTTCGACTCGATCCAGTTCACCATCCGATAGCAGTCGGCGACGGCTTCGGATGCGCGTTCGACGCACATCCTGCCAGCCAGCTTGTCGATATGCTGTTTCTGGTCGGAATTGACCAGGGGGCGCGGCGGCGAAACGTGGGACATCATTACGTCGCGGAAAACCGACGCCACGATCGAGATTACCAGGGCGCAGGCCCGGCGGTTGATATCGGTCTTGCTCGTAGCAGCCTCGATTTCCGCCAAGCTCGTGGAAATCGATTTGGCGGCCTTGCCAAGGCTCTCGGCCAGTTGCAGAGCTTCAGGCAGGCGATACACTGCCATCGCTTTGACTATGCTCGTCTTGATCGCATACAAATCAGCGCCCGCCCCTTCGAGCTGTGCCAGCGTGCAGGCCAGGCCCAGGCTGCCATCGGCCAGTCGCGCAAAGTATTGAGCGCGGTCTTTCTGGCATTCCTTGGCGGTGAGGGTCTCTATGATCCGTTCTTCATCGATCGGGCCGAAACGCACCGTCTGGCATCGAGATCGGGTCGTAGCGAGCAATTTGTCCAGCCGCGTGCACAAGAGGATCAAACAGCAGTGGGCGGGCGGTTCTTCCAAAACCTTCAACAGCGAATTCTGGGAAGATGCATTGAGTTTCTCCGCTTCGCTGATCACGAAGACCGATCTGGATGAAAACGTCGGCCGAATCGCCACCTTTTCGATTACGAACTCCCGGATTACGTCAATCGGCATGTCAACCGGGGGGCCCTTACCCTTGCCATCCCTGGTGAACTCGCGAAGTTCCTTGTACACATGATGGAAATCCGGATGCGAACCTGCATCAAACAATCTGCACGATTTGCACTGCCCGCAACTGTCGGCGAATTCCTCCTGTCCGGAAGTGTCGACGTTCGGCGTCTCGCACAGCAGCAACCTGGCCCACTGCCCCGCTGTCTTGAACCTGCCTATTCCTTCAGCGCCGGCAAGTATATATGCCTGGGCTGTTCTGTCGGCCGCATAGGCTCGCTGCAAAAAAGCTATCGCTCGATTCTGACAAAAGATATCTTTCAGTGACATATCGTCCGCCCGCCGCTTCTTCATGCGGTGATAATCGTTTCAAAAACACTTCCTGATGCAGGCGAGCACTTCCGCGTGGACGTGCTCAATTTCCCGGGCGGCGTCCACGACGATGAAGTCTTTCCGCCTGTTCGCCAGTTCCAGAAAGCCCTGGCGCACCCGGCCGTGATATTCCTGGCCCTTAGCTTCCATGCGATCCAACCGGCGATCGAGCCGTCCCATCGCCGCCTGCGTATCTATGTCAAGCACAACCGTTAGATCGGGCCAGGCCCGCTCCAGACAGTCTTCCGCCATCGCAACGACCGCGTCCAGGCCGAAACCACCGGCGTATCCCTGGTACGCACACGTGCTCGACAGCCATCGGTCGAGGACGACACACCTGCCTGCTTCCAGCGAAGGCGCGATTTTCTCTCTCCAGAGTTGCGCCCTCGCGGCCATATACAGCAGCAATTCGGTTCGCGTATCCATGGCGTCATGTGCCGGACTGAGCAGAATCGTACGTATTTGTTCGCCGATAGTCGTGCCACCGGGGTCGCGAAAGCCGACGGTCTCAACGTCATTGTCATTGAGCCAATCAGTCAGGAGTCGCGACTGCGTGCTCTTGCCGCAACCGTCAGGGCCATCCAGTACAATAAACGCACCGTGCAGTTTTTCTTTGAGGCCTTTATCTTTCAAGTGCGATTCCTTCATTGCGATACCGCCACGCCGGCCATAGCCGGGCGAATTTCCGCACCCTGCCACCGTGTCAGACGCTGAACGACAGCCTTATTCGTCCGCGAATTCCGAGGGGAGGAAGTACAAAGAGAACTGTGCATCACCCATGTCGATGCCGAAAAACTCTTTGAACTCAACCGGGTCGAGCCCCATAGACAAGTCGAACACATCGCCTTCTTTGAGGAACTTGCTTTGGACAATTCTGCCGGTCGTCTCCTCCACCAAATGCGCGGTGCCTGCCTTCGGAGCGACCCACTCGATATCGAATCCTCCGCCGACCAGATACCGTTTCGCGGGCAGGCCGTTGTCGCGAAACTGCCCTCCACCGATGCATCCATTTCCCACCAGAAGCAGAATGGATAGCAGAACCACGCCTATCATTACTCTGAACCTAGTTAGATTTCGCATTTTCTGCACTCCTTGCACTCGGCATCAATAAGGCCTGTCCAGGCATTTCTCCTGGGCTTACACACCAGCAGTCGAACGTCTATACATCGATATGTCCATATCAGATTATGCCTTAAATGGCAAGTTTGCCCATCGGTGCGGGCACTCGCAGCCTGGTCCCTCAGAATGCATGCACGAACCTGCCGCCGGTTCCCTGCATTGGTCTGCGAAACCACATCCGCGCATAAGGAATTCCTGCAACGGCTCACGATGGGGCATCCTGTGCCGGGGGTCGCCCCTCCCTTGCAGCCGCGTTTACTGCGTAAGCTGGAAATTGCCTGCACCGACCAACCGCTTGATCTTCCTGCAGAACTCCAGGTTCGGATTGACACACAGGCTCTTGTCGGCCGTCGCAAAGACCTTGCCTTTATCCGTACAAACGGCGACATAGAGCGGGCTCGTTCCCCTGTGATGCTCGCACAGCGTCTTGATCTGCATCACGCGATCTTCCGTAACGTCATCGGCTTCCAAACTAATGCGAACCCTGCCGCCGATTCGCTCCTGAGCGGCGTCGAGCGTTATTAATTCCGAAGCAAGCACATTCGGCCGCTCGCGGCGAAAATCGACGTTGCCTCGCACGAAGATGACCGTATCCTCCACGACAAGTTCGGCGTACTTGCTCAACTTGCGGGGAAAGAGCACGACCTCCACCTGTCCCTGCAAATCCTCCAGCGCGAAGACCGCCATCTTCGCTCCGGCGTTCTTGCCGTTCTTCGTCAGGTTGTATCGGATCTTGCCGATCATGCCGCCAATCACGATCTCCCGGTCCGGAGAGGCGTCCGCCAACTGGGAACTGTTGTGCGTGGAGTAGATGTCGATGATCTCGGCATGCTGGCTCAGCGGATTGCTCGTGACATAGAAACCCAGAACCTGTTTTTCGTAGGTCAGCATTTGCTGCTCGGGCCAGGGCGGTACGTTAGGCAACCGCTGTTGATCTTCGGAATAGTCGATTTCGCCCGACTGGCCGAAGAAGTTCATCTGCCCGCTGGCGATATCGGCCTGGAGGCTCGTTCCGACTTCCATGGCCTGCTCGAGTCCGGCCAGCATCTGATGGCGGTTTCCACCGAGTTTGTCAAATGCTCCGGCTTTAATCAGTGCTTCGAGGACCTGCTTATTGACCGCGCGGAGATCGACGTTCTCGCAGAAATGGAAGAGGCTCCTGAACTCGCCGACTTTATCGCGGGCGCGGATGATATGTTCGACCGCCTTGATTCCAACGCCCTTGACCGTCGCCAGGCCGAAGCTGATTACGCCGCGTCTGCCGTCATGCTCCCCGCTATCTTCGTAGATAGGCGTGAAATCGGCCCCGCTGGCGTTAATATCCGGCGGCAGAATATCGATGCCCATTTCCTTACACTCGCCGATGTAATCCACCACCTTATCGGTATTGTCCCGCTCGTAGGTCAACAGGGCGGCCATGAACTCGACGGGCCAGTGCGCTTTGAGGTATGCGGTCTGATAGGCGACAAATGCATAACGCGTCGAATGGCTTTTATTGAAGCCGTATCCCGCAAATCGCTCGATCAGCTCAAAAATCTGCTCGGCCTGCTTCTCGGTCAGGCCCTTGTCCACGCAGCCGGCGATGAACCGCTCTCGCTCCTTGGCAATCACTTTGGCCTTCTTCTTGCTGATAGCCTTGATCAGCTTGTATGCTTCCCGCAGCGGTATGTCGCCGAGCCGATTACAGATCCGCATGACCTGTTCCTGGTAGGTCATGATGCCATAGGTTTCCTCGAGCACCTCGGTCATGATCGGGTGAGGCAGCGACCATTTCGCCCCGTGCTTGCGGTCGATGTAGTCGGGAATCAGGATCATGGGTCCGGGGCGATACAACGCATTGGCCGCGATCAAGTCCTCGATGCGGTCCGGCCGCATTTTCATCAGCAGGTTCTGCATGCCGCCCGATTCAAACTGAAACACGCCCTTCGTGCGCCCATCGCTGAACAACTCGAATGTCCTGGTGTCGTCCAGAGGCAACGCTTCCAGGTCGAGATCCACACCGTGGATATCGCGCACCAGTTGCCGCGCCCGCTCGAGCACGCTGAGCGTCTTGAGACCGAGAAAGTCCATCTTGAGCAACCCGACCTTCTCGACCATCGGGCCTTCGAACTGCGTGATAATGTCGTCCGAACCAGCCGCCTTGTAGAGCGGTATGAAGTTCGTCAGAGGCTCATCTGCGACCACCACACCCGCCGCGTGAACCGATGCGTGGCGTGCCAGGCCTTCCAGCTTGCGTCCCACGTCGATGACGCGCCTGGTCAGCTCGTTTTCGTCGTAGGCCTTCTGCAGTTCGGGCTCGGTTTCCAACGCCTTATCAAGCGTCATATCGAGCGTGGCCGGCACGAGCTTGGCCAGGCGGTCCGCCTCGGCCAGAGGCACGCCAAGCACCCGGCAGACATCGCGAATCACGGCCCGGGCCTTCATCGTCCCGAACGTGATAATCTGCGCGACCTGGCCGTACTTCTGACGTACATAGTCGATGATCTGGGCCCGATGCGCCTGGCAGATGTCGATATCGATATCGGGCATCTCATTTCTCTGCGGGTCCATGAACCGCTCGAACAGCAGGTCGTATCGAATCGGGTCGACATCGCAAAGTCCGAGACAGTAACCGACGATCGTACCGACGCCACTACCTCTTGCTCCGAGCGGGATATTGTGTTCATGCGCGTATCTGCAGAAATCCCACACGATGAGGAAGTAACTCGAAAAGCCCTTGGACTGAATTACTTCGAGTTCGCGTTCGAGGCGTTCTTTGATCTGCGGCGTAATTTGCCCGTAGAGTTTCTCCGCCCCTTCGTAACACAGCTTCGTAAGATACGCCTCCGGGCTCGAACCGTCTTGGGGCTCGAATCGCGGCGCGTGCTGCGTCTTGAGATCGATCTCGACATCGCACCGCTCGGCGATGGCCATTGTGTTGTCGCACGCCTGTGCCGCCTCGGGAAAGAGCGAACGCATTTCGTCCGGCCCCTTGAGATATACGTTGGGCGGATAGACCAGACGGTCCGGATCGTCCGCGAGTCTGCCGGTGCTGATTGCGCAGAGGCAGTTGTGGGCATCGTAGTCGTCCGCACTTAGAAAATGCACATCGTTCGTCGCGATCAAACCCAGCCCCATCTCGTTTGCCAGGTCGATCAGGCCCTCGCAGACGTCCGGGACATCGCCTTCGTGCCGCTGGAGTTCAAGGAAGAATCGGTCAGGACCAAATATCTCGGCATAACTCTCGGCTGCCTTTTTTGCGGCCTGCATATTGCCGGCTGCCACGGCGGCCGGCACCTCGCCTTTGAGACACGCTGTAGCGCAGATCAGACCTTCATTGCACTGCGCCAGAATCTCTTTATCGATCCGCGGACGATAGTAGAAACCCTCGGTGTAAGCGGCGCTGGCCAGTTTAAGGAGATTGCGGTATCCGGCGTTGTTCTCGGCCAGCAGGATGAGGTGGTACGCCGCGTCCGAGATGCTCGTCTTCGTGCGATCGTGCCTGCTGCCGGGGGCGATATACGTCTCGATACCCAGAAGGGGTTTGATGCCCGCCGCCATCGCCTTGGTATAGAATTCGACCGCCCCGAACATATTGCCGTGGTCGGTCACAGCGACAGCCTCCATCTTCAACTCGGCGCAACGATCGAGGAGTTTCTCGAATGAGATTGCCCCGTCGAGCAGCGAATACTGGCTGTGCAGGTGCAGGTGTGTGAATCCTCCGTGGTCCATACCCGTAAGTCCTTTTATTGCAAACCCTTATCTGTCAAGCCACTAATGCTCGACTTTCATATCCTATACTTGCCCGCCGCCTGTGTAAAGCAGTTTCTCTCTGTGCCGTGCACGCAACAGAAGCATTTTTTCTAATCTACGTTACCCTCTACAGGGAAAGGGGTTACGTGCAGGCGCCATCTTCCGTCACGGATATTCTATAGAAAACATCAAGAAAACAGTTGAACCAAACCCCGATACAAACGATAATACTCTACATCCCGATCTGGTTAGTGAGGTTGTTCTCTTGTTTCTTGCAACAGTTAGGATAATGCAGCATGGCAATTAACTTTGCGATATCAAAGAAGTGCATATACGCTCTGCGAGCCCTTTTTGAACTGGCTTATCGCAATAGCGAGGCTCCCGTCAATATCCGGCAAATTGCGGACTCCCAGGGTATACCGTCGCGCTTCCTTGAGGTGATTCTTTCGGAACTCAGGCGGGCCTCTTTTCTCGATTCGAGACGCGGTGCCGAGGGCGGTTATGTTCTGGCCAGCGCACCGCACAAGATCGCCGTGGGCGATATCCTGCGATACGTGCAGGGCAGCAAGCCGGACCCTGATCCGACCTTTGGCGGTCCCAGCGGCCATCCAGGCGACTTTGCTTTTGCCAGATTCTGGCAGGAACTTAACGCAGCCGTTGCTGATGTTGCGGATACGACGACGCTTGCAGATCTGGTCGCATACGACCGCGCTGCAGATCGCAAATACATACCGAACTACGTTATCTGAGATATGGGAAGAAGTTTTTTTTTGGGACAATACCATACTAAACCAATAGGAATACTGAAATACAAGGAGCGGTCACTTGGAAACGCACTATCGGAGCATTGTCAAAGCGGTCACCTGGCGAACCGGGGGCACCATTGTTACATGCGGTGTCGCCTGGATCTTGACAGGGAGCATGGAACTGGCCGCCCAGATAGGCCTGCTGGATACCGCAGTGAAAATCGGCGCGTTTTATCTCCATGAGCGGTTCTGGAACAGAGTGAGGTTCGGGAAGATGAAGGAACCGGAATACCAGATCTAAACCTAATTATCTCTATTGAAAGGGTACTCGATGGCTTTGGAAGATCTACTTACAGATGATGTCGCACAGTTGGTTACAGGGTTGAATTATGCTCAGAAAGTCGAACGTTCGCTGGAACTGATTCGGGCAGCGTATGAGAAATACGGCGACAGCCTCGTCGTAGCGAACAGTCTTGGGAAGGACTCGGTGGCGGTCTGGCACCTCGCCAAACGGGTGAGTCCGAAGATTCGCGGATTTATCGTCACGACGCGGTTCAAGCCGGTCGAGACCGTACGTTTCATGCACGAACAGGTGGCCAAGTACCCTGAGCTCAAGGTATTCAAAAACGACGCGGAGATTCCGGACGAGTTGTATCGCACGGATCCGGACCGCTGCTGCGATACGCTCAAGGTGGTACCGACCCGACAGGCCGTGGAGGAAATGGACGTGGCCTGCTGGGTGACCGGTCTGCGGTGCACCGAGGGCCGGACCCGCACGGACTTCAAGGAAGTCGAACAGCGCGACCCGGGCCTGATCAAGCTCAATCCCATTTTGATCTGGTACGAGCGGGAGATATGGCAATACCTCGCACTCAACAAGGTGGACACCAATCCGCTATACTCCCTTGGATATCGGTCGCTCGGCTGCGGTCCGTGCACCAAGATCTCGCTGGGCGCAGACGAGCGGGCCGGTCGGTGGATCGGAACCAGCAAATGCGGGGGCGAATGCGGCATACACACCAGACCTCTCAAGACAACTGTGCAGGCGAGGTAGCGCGATGACCGGCAGAAGACAGTCTGATACGCAGGATGCAATGCGCGTCCCGCAATCGGGGGTGCATCGCATTCTGGGGGTATATCCGCAGAAGCAGGACGGGAAGTATATGCAGAGGATCAAGGTATTCGCCGGCCGGATCGACTGGGCGCAGTGGCGGCAGTTGGCGTACATCGCGAGAGATTACGCCGGCGGCTTTCCTCTGCACCTGACGACCCGGCAGGACATCGAACTGCACGACATTGCCGAATCGGATGTCACAGCCGTTCAGAAGACGCTGGCCGATGTGGAACTGCCTACGCTGGGGGCGTGCGGCGATTCGATTCGCAACGTCACGGTTTGTCCGGGTTGTGAATTCGGGAAGAAGGGGTTCGATCTGCTGCCTCTTGCTCAGGAGGTCCGTCGGATCCTTGAGACAGACGAGACGGCTGCGGACCTGCCGCGAAAATTCAAGGTGAGTTTCTCAGGCTGCTCGAACAACTGCGCCAAGCCGTGGATAAGCGACCTGGGCTTCGTCGCGGAATCCGAAGGCGCGTTCACGGCGATCGGGGCCGGCTCGCTTGGGGCAAAGCCCGCTCTGGGCATCGAACTGTATCGGGGCCTGTCGCCGACTGAGGTTCAGCCGCTTTGCCTGGCGGCCCTCGAATTATTTGCACAACACGGAGACAGGGAGAATCGCAGGCGCGCGCGATTTCGTCATATTCGAGAGCGATTCGGCGACGAGGCGTTCAAGGCGGAACTAAGCGAACGATTCCAGCGTAAGAAGGCCAGCCGGACGTGGCCGCGGGTGACGCCGGCGAGGGTGAAGAAGAACGCGCGCCGAGTCCATCGGCTGCAACTGCCCAACGGCAACATAGATCCGGATGAGGCTTTGCTGCTGGCCGATGTCTGCGAACCGGCGGCGCTGACCTTGCGCATCAATCTCGAACACGGACTCGAGTTATACGGCCGCGAGTCCGTCAGCCTGCCCGGCCCTTTGCCTGAGTACGAGGAGAATCCCGTAATCATTGCGTGCCCGGGTTCGCGCACGTGCCCGCGCGGACTGGTCGATTGCTGGGAGGGCGCCGACCGTATTCGCGAGCAACTGCGAGGCAGGATCCCGGCGAACGTGAAGATATGCATCAGCGGGTGTCCAAACGGCTGTGCGCACAGCGCGGCGGCGGATATCGGCCTGGTCGGAATGCTCCGCAAGCGCGACGGCCAGCCCGCAGAGCACTATCGGATTCTGACAGGCGGCGGCAACGGGACGAACGACCGGCTTGCACAGCCGCTGGCGACGGCGCCGGCCGAGCAGGTCCCGAAAACGATCGTCTCGTGGATTTCCGAGCGTCAGCAGTCGATCAGCGATCGACGGTAAGTATTTGCCGCGTGGCGGGGTCGGCGCTGAGGTCGTACAATTCCCGCAGTGCCTCTCGGATGTTGCCGTTGTGCCGCTGGTAAACCTCATCGAGCAGGGCCGGACGCACCGCCCTGTCGCTACCGGCAACCTCGGCCACAATCCGACGAAACAGGGCGGGGGTCGTCTGGCACTCGATCAGCGTGGGCATCAGGCCGGGCTTGTGGGTGGTAACGACCAGTCCCGCGGCTTTTCGCAGTATGCCGCGTTTGAGCGCGGGCCACGTCATCCGGCTGATCGCGTCGGCACCGTCGAGCAGGACCACCTGCCGGGCGTCGATCTGCGTGAGCAGTTCGCGGGACGACTTCCATGTCATCGGGCTCGTATCGTTGACGAACACCATCCTCACAGGCCGGCCGCGATCCTCCAGAGCCGCTGCCATGTCTTCCAGGAGCGTCGTCTTGCCCGAGCCTTCGGGTCCGACAATCGCGCCGCAATAGTCCATCTGCGCAAGGGTTGCCAGCAGTGCGTCGAGCGTGGCGCCCTGCGGCTTATAGCGAACCCGCTCTATCTTCTCCGCAGCGAAGACATTGTCTCTGGCGCGGACCGATCCGGCTTTGTCCTCCATAACTTCGGGTCTGTCATCCATGCCAAAACCTGCTACTGACCATACAACTACATCCAGGACGCCGGCAAGCTCTGCCCGCCTTATACGTCACAGGCCCGCAACGCCTGCTTGAGCGACTCGATCGGATCGCCCAGCGGACTGTATTCATGGGCCACATAACCATCGTAGTCTGTCTCCGCGATCGCCCGCATCACGGCGGGATAGTAAATCTCCTGGTTCTCGCCGAGTTCGTGTCTGCCCGGAACGCCGGCGGTATGGAAGTGACCAATCATGTCTATGTTCCTGCGAATCGTGGCTATGAGGTCGCCTTCCATAATCTGCATGTGGTAGATGTCGTAGAGCATCTTGAAACGGGGCGAGCCGACGCGCCGGCACAGCTCGAAGCCCCACGCGGACTTGTCGCACATGTAGCCCGGGTGATTGACCCTGCTGTTGAGCAGTTCCATGCAGATCGTCACGCCGTGGTCTTCGGCGATCTTGACGGCCTCTTTGAGGATCGTGTGGCAATTGTCCATACCTTCTTCGTCGCTGATGCCCTTGCGATCGCCTGCCATGCAAATCACGTTGGGCCAGCCGTACTCGGCCGCCGCGGCGATGTTGTTTTTGAAGTCTTCGAGGAACCTGGCGTGCATGGACTTGTTGTTCAGTCCGTTTTTGATCGAGCCGCCGCCTGAAACCATCGTCGCCACCAGATCGTGTTTCTTGAGGAGGTCCCAATGGTCTCGACGCACAAGGTCCCAGCCTTTGAGCCCCAGCTTGACCGTCAGTTTCGCCTTGTCTTCGGGACTGAGATTCGCCTTGCGCAGAACGCCGCGACACATGCTCTGCTTGATGCGGCCCTTCTTTACGACTTTTTCCATACCGCCGAAGGCCGTCCCCGGCACAGTAGCAGCGATTGTCGAGACCCCCACGACGGAAGCCGTCGAAACAAGCATTTCGCGGCGACTCATGGCACGACTGCCGGGACGTCGTCTTCTTTTCATAGCGTTGTTCTCATTCATCCTGATGCCTTTCTATGTGGTCACAGTGTTCATAGCTTTATGCGCACATGCTCTTCCTGTACCTTCCGGCCGGGAGCACAAACGCGGTTTTCTGCAGATTGCGGTCGGACTATGACAATCATAGCACACCGGCGGCTGCTCTGACAACATGCTACCGTCTATCGTGCAAGAGCAAAGCAAACGAGGTTGCCCAGGGCGTCCTGCATCAGCACATCGCCAGTCTGCGGCTTCGCACGTAATCGCGGTAGTGGACGTCGATGTTGCCGCCGAGGTCCATGCAGACCAGCACGTACGGGTTGAGATCGCAGGCGAAGTCCGTCCTGGGCGATGCCGCCACGACGATGCATTGGTTTTCGGCCGCGTAGTCGGCCACCTCGTGGGCGATTGTCGCGGCGACCAGCGGAGTAAGGGACATGCAGAAATCGTCCACGAACAGAAAGCGAGGCCGGCCATGGAGCGCCATCGCCAGTCGCAGACGCCATTGCTCGCCCGGGCTCAGATCGGTCCCTTTTCGCAGCAGCACCCGTCCGTCGGTGAGTCCGGCATGGTGGAGCGACCTGATGCGTGAAACGAGATGTCCCTGCAGGTGGGCAACAGCGCTGCGCTCGCAGATCTCCGACTGGCCGGCGACGATTCGCTCGGCCGGTTCGACACACTGCTGCAGAAGCCCCAGCAGCGTGCTTTTTCCGGAGCCGGACGGCCCGGTGATCAGAGCGATCTGGCCGGGCGGAACCTCGAAGCGGCATTCGCACTTGTCGATGCGTCCCTCGCGCTTTGGCCCGGCTGGAATCGCCAGCATGTCTGCGAGCCGATTGGAATCCGGCCCGCGGTCGTACAGGGTGACAAGTTCGGTTTTGACCTCGAACGTGTACATGGGGAGCCTCCGTATCTCAGCACGCGGGGAAAGCCCGCGGGTCGGGTGTCACTCGATACCGTTTGCCCCGGTACGTCAGGCACAGCACTCCCTCGACCGGGATGAAGCGATATGCCCGCTTGGCCATATCGTACACCGGGAGAAGCCCTTTGTCGGCCGGGTCGAAGGCGAGTTCGCCGCCGCGGACATCGCATGTCACTCCCACGCGGCATCGCATCGTTCGCAGACATGCGGTCCGCCGTTTGTAGAATGTCACGCTCATGATGCGCCCCTTGCTCTGGCTCAAGAAGCGGCGAAGGAAGTTACGCGGCAGGTTCAGCGGGAAGTTGAACCAGGCGAACTGACCGTGGAGCATTGCAGCCGCATCGTCGGCGACACACCCCGCGACGATCTCGCTGCGGAAGACCCCGAAGTCGAACCGGCGCGCGTGCTTCCTGCAGCGAACGCGCCATCCGGCGCCAGCGCGGAAAACGCCCTTGAATCGAGATTGCCTTGCCTTGCAGCCGGGCGAGTTTGACCGGTTTTGGCTGGGCGTGCAGGGACGCAGATTCGACCGGCGATTGTTGAGTCGGTTGCCGTCGATGTGGTCCACCTGGAAGCCCGGCAGCGTGGGGAGAATCAGGCGGTGGACGTATTCGAGGCGTCGTCCCCTGAGATGGACCCTTGCGTACTGGTCCCCGGGGATGCCGCCAGCGCGATGACACCGGCGGCCTTGCAGCAGGCATGCGTCCGCCTTGTCCACGACGGTATGCCCGCCGCCTGTAAGCGGGATCTTGACAGGCCTGCCTCGATGCCTGCGGAGTTTAGGCGGCGGCGTGCTAGTTCGATGTGCGATCATGTTGCACCTCCCTGTGACGTTGTGGATGGTAGCCGAGTTCCTTTCGGCAGATGTGCATGAACACGGCGGCGGGATTGCGGCTCTGGGGCCCCGACGCCTCGAGCGCAAAATCGAGCACCCGCCGGAAGATCGCATCCTCGTCGAACCGCCCGAATTTCGTCTCGCGCGTCACCCAGCCGACGAGGTTGCGGAAGGCGGAGCGGTCGGCCAGCGACCGCGGCGGGATGAGGATCTTCAGGGCCCGCGAAAAAGCGAGCGATTTTTCTTCGAGCGACCCGTCGTGCAGGTCGATTCCCTTCTGCCGTAATGTCGTAACGAAAGTGTATTCATCCATGGTTACTCTCGAGTTCGAATTCGAATTCGAGATTGCTTGCGCAATTGTTTTCTCGAGATCGAGTTCGAGAGGGAATACAGTTAATCTCTAGATTCTAAAAAGAGCAAAGTTCGTGCCAGACAGCGCCGGGCGTTCCCGGGAGCACGGGACATCAGCGTGACATTCAGGCCCGCAGGTCCGCACCGGCGCCAGTGGAGGCAAGTCCGCCCCCGCGCACGAGGGCGGCCTTACGCGGACAAGCGACCGGCGGCGCCCCGTCCGCCGGCCGACCCGCCTTGCGCCGAACACGCCGGATCGTCGGCCAGAAACTCCTCGCCGGCCTGGCGAAGGCGTTCCCTGGCGGACTCCTCGCCGGCGTCTTCCGTGTTGCCGATGTCCCGGCAAACCCGTTCGAGCATCACGAGCTCGGCACGGGTGAGGATCTCCTGCATCTCCCCTCGCGCACTGAGACTTCGCAGGGTCTTGATCTGCACCGCCAGATGATGGATGAAGACCGCCTCGTTCATCTTCCCACAATTGTAGTCGCAGATCGTCTGGCGAGTGTCGTCCACGACGCTGTCGAACAGCCGTTTGAGGAACGACTTTTCCGCTGCGATTGCGCGCAGGGACTCCGTGCTGGGACTTTTCGTCTCCATTGAAAACTCCTTCTAAATCGCTAATTCACGTCCAACTGCTCTTGCCTGTCAAGCTACCATATGGTATCCTTACGATGTACATCGAACGGAGTACAACAAGAACTTTAGGGGATTTTCGGAAAACAGGCAAGATTTTTTTCGGACCGCGAGGATTGGGCTTAGACGCGCTCGCTGGCCTGGTTGCATAGATCAACAATGCACATGGCGACAGCGAGCTTGGAGTGATGGCGCATCTTGCTGTAGATGCGCGAAAGGAAGGTCTTTACGCTGAGGGGACTGATGCCAAGACGTTCTGCTATTTCTGCGTTGGAATCGATGCCCTCGAGCAGCAGCGCGACGATGTCGAGTTCGCGCGTACTGAGAGAGAACATCCCTCTAAGGGCTATGCGATGGTCATCTGTAAGTTCCATGGGCCACCATCCAGTTAACCTCTCCCGGAGGTAAACGCATAATGACCGAACGACACCCTCTCGCCGATATTGGAATTGTGCTGACCGGCCTGTGCGTGCACTGCGAATCGTGCAAGGCCGTATTTCGGAGGATTGTACCCGGGCGCGTCGTGCGCGTCAATGGGCAACTTCACACGGTTGGCGCCGACGGCGCGCAACGCCGCCTCGGTCCGCGTCCCTGCCCGTGGTGCGGATCCCGGCAGCAACACCTGTGGGAGCTGCTCTAGGAGCCTCAAGACCGCCTTCGGGGGCTTGTCGAAGGCACCCGCGCGTCCGGCCGTCGCCCAGGCACATGTCCTGAAGAAACCGCGCCGGTGTGGATTGTATGCCATATCCATCTTTCCTTCTCCAACTGTCACAGTTCCAACTCAGGCTCCGACATCGCCGGGGGCTGTTGCCCCCTGCGCCGGTGATCTTTCACAATAGCACAACGCCCGCCTGTACCGCAATGCTGTCCCTGTAGTGCGCGGAATCATCTATGCAAAAGGGATTATCCGGCCACACAGGCTCGTGCAGAGCCCGTGCGCTACATGCACAGCCGGTTGATTAGGCATAGCTGTTGGTCCTGATCTTTTCGTATTTGAGATCGGCATGAGGAACCGGTTCTCGCGGTTGAGCCGGGTACCCCACGGCGATAATCGATTCGACCTTCATCTCGGCGGGCAGTTTGAGGGCGTCCCTGACGTATTGCTCGGACGTTGTATCGGCGTCGAACGCTCGATTGCGTATTTGTATCCAGCAACTGCCCAGGCCGATGGATTGGGCCGTCATCTGCAGGAGAATCGATGCAATGGAGCAATCCTCAACCCAGACGTCGCTTTTGTCGCCATCGGCACAGACGACAACGGCCAGGGCCGCATGCTCCAGAAAGCCCGCACCGTGCGGCTTGGATCGGGCCAGCCGGTGCAGCAAGTCGGCGTCGTCCACGAAGATGAACTCCCACGGGTCGAGGTTCCTCGATGACGGCGACCGCAGCGCCGCCTCTTTCAGGAGTTCGACTTTCTCGGGTTCGACGGGCCTTTCCGCATACTTGCGAATGCTTCGCCGGTTTCGCAACAGCTCTATCATTTCCATGTAATACTCCCTGATAGTGAATCGGTTGTACTCTCATGCACAGCAGGGACGGCGTTTCAATCGAGTCCGCCCCACCGCTTATCCAGTTCCGGCGGCCAGGCCGGTCGATGCGGAGCCTTTTCGGCGGCGTTGTCTGCGGTAATCCATCGCGGGCCTGCATGGCCAAAGGCCCGGCGCCAATCGTCGATAGTCTGTCCGTGCTCGATTGCACCAAGGTCGGGTTTCCCGTCCGCGACGTTATCCTGGTAGCAGCCCTCGCTGCATACGCCCGCATCGACGGCCGGCGAACCGTTCTGCAGCAGGAAGAAGGTCTCCGGCGTCCGCCCGAATCGCGGGTCCGCAGTCAGACCCTCGAAGCCGGTCGTGTAGTTCCGGCCTTCGTACAGCAGGTTGTAGCGGGTCGGGAAGAAGGCCCCCAGGCGCCGGGCGGACCAGCATCCCTGGCGACGGCCGGCGGATATCATGATGTTGTTCTCGAAGATGCTGTCGGCGAATGTGTTGTGCGAGCAGGTCGAGCCGGTGAAATACGTGTTGTGAACGAATTCGACGCCGCTGTTCTGGCGGCCGGTTCCCACGAGTTTCATCAGTCGTCCGCCGCCGGGCCAGAAGATGTTGTGATCGATCGTGAGCGGCCCGCCGTTCTCGGTGGTTGTGATCGCCAGTGCGTCGTAGTCCTGGAGAACGAGATTGTGATGCACGCGCATGTTCATCAGCGCCTCGACGCCGTCGAACTCCAGGGCGTTGTCGATCGCGTTGTGCCAGACGTTGTACGCCACGTCGGACCGCAGGTCGGGCACGTGCGGGAAGTCCCTGTGCCTGCCTCTCGGATGAAACAGGTCGAAACCCTCGTATACGTAGTTGTGGCGAAAGGTGAGTCCCGTTCCGTTGAACTTGACGGGATTGACGTAGGTGCAGTGGTTCCACATGTGGTTGGTGACGTTCTTATTGCCGCCGAAGCTGATCATCCGGCCGCCATCCATTTCACAATGCTCGACGGTCAGGTGCGTGCATTCGTAGCCGGTATTGACGGCGAACTGATAGCCGCTGAAGCAGCAGTCGCGTATGGTTACATGGCGGGAATTGTTCACCTCGACGCCCACCGTGGGAGCCATGCTGATGCGCAGGCCTTCGAGGGTCACATTGTCGGCGTTGATATCGATGACGATGCCGCAGATTTTCGGGAAGTCGATCCTTCGCGGCGCACCCGGCTTGTCAGGTTTGCCGGCGTACCACATCGTGATCGGATGCACGGGCGGATCAGATGAGATAGTCACGATCTGCTGCTGGTTCCAGTACGTCCCGAGATCCTTCTGCACGAGCGTCCGGCCGTCCACATCGGCGCTATTGAAAGCGATGTCGAGGTTGTTGGGGTTGCGGTCGTCGTAGAGTCTGAGCCAGAGCGTTTCGCCAGCGGCATCGCGGGCGAAGTATATGGGCGGCGCCGTGTATTGCGCAAGTCCGTCCTGCCAGCCCTTGCTCCAGTATGGACCGCAGGTGCGGGTGTCGAAATTGTGTTTCGTTCGATAGTCGAACGCGTGCAGGCCCTCGACGCGCATGCCGTGAACGGGCCAGTCGATTCCGCGGGCGAACCACGTTCGGCAGTCGCCCGGCGCCCGGCGCCAGACAACAGGTCCCGGATGGCGATTGGTGATGGTCGCCTCTCCGCCGTGTCGGGCGCGGAGGGTCAGTGACTTGTCGATGCTCAGCGAGCCGTGGTAGACACCATCTTCGAGAACGATCGTATCGCCCGGGGCCGCTCGATCGATGACCGACTGGATGCTGCGGCCGGGCTCGACGACGTGCGCAGCGCCCAAAGCGGAGCCGCAGCAGGCCATCAGCATAGAAACCGCCCCGAACGTCAAGCCTCTTACATATCGCATATCTTTGTCTCTCGAATTCCAATGTGCTCTGTCATCACGTCCGGCACGTGCAAGCGCGCTTCGGTCGGGGCGGTCGCGCGTTTCACATGCACGCGAGGACCTATGCGAGCCGGATTCTTCCCAGCCGCAGCCAGCGATCCTGACCCACGTCTTCGTTCGCCAGGCGTATGACAGGTCGTCCGCCGGTCGGCTCCAACAGCCCCACAGAACATTCATACATCCCCGATCCCACCGCCGCAGGCAACAGGAATGTCTCTTCGATTCCGTGCGTGCCCGGCAGCCATTGCGACGTTTGTGCAAGGGAATGCAGAACGATCGGCTCTCTGGCTCCCTGCAAGCGCACGGCCAGGACGCAGCCCTTGTACGGCGGGGCAACGCCCTTATTCTCGAAGTCCAGAGTCACATGCAGTTTACGATTCTTCTTGTCGACAGTTTCAGGCAGCACAACGCGGTTGAGGGCAAGGCGATATCCGCAACGCTTCAGGAAACGTTCGATGGCGGGCACCTGGCTGTCCGGGATTGAGCCCGATTTGGGGTTGCAGGCCGAGCCATGCCACTCGAGGGCCTTATCCCACATATTGTCGTAGCCGCCGCCGCGAGAGGGGACATACCGTTCCAGATCCTGCATCGAGCCCGGCGGCTCGAAGGCGACCGGTCCTCGTTTCCACGCGTCCAGCGCCCCGGCCTCCCTGAGTTTTCGGGGATACGCGTCGAACATATGGCACCACGTATCGGACCAGTGCCCGTAATCTCCCAGCGAATCGGCCCGCCAGCCCGCCCCTTTGGCCACGGCGTAACGCAGGCCCGGCACATAGCCTATCAACATGGCCAGCGGCGTTCGGTCCCAGCAATCGAAATACGTGTCGATGACGCGCAGGGCATTGTCCTCGGTGATCATGGGGACCTGAGGCTCGGTATGCGAGAGGTGCCATTCTCCCCAGAACCCCACGCTGCCAATCTCCATGCGGATGAGATTGGGGTGTCCGTTGTATCGCTCTCCGAAGGCGGCCACGAGTTGCTGCTGTCTTGCCAGAAAGACCGGGTCGTTATGGTCGGGCGCCCAGCCCTTACGCCCGCGCTTCGTGTAGCGGTAGCCTTTGTATTTGTCCATGTACCACCGGGGCGTCCCTTTGTTGAGATTCGCCGAACTGGTTGGCATGAAGCGCAGAGCAAGGTCCTGGCCGCTTTGCCGTGCCCGTTCCAGCAGCGAATCGATCAATTCAAAATCGTACTTACCCTCTTCAGGCTCCAGCCTGTCCCAGTAGAATCGGAAGTACGCAATCGAGCACTCGGGGTAATTTCTCGCTCCGGCAAGACGTTCGTCGCCGTTGAAGCAGTGGAACGTCTCGAAGCCCATCCCCGGATTGACCAGAATCGCATCGGTCGTCTGTGGTTTGATTAACTGGATGCGCGATCCGGCTGCCATGGCGTTGCTTCGCATCGCGGCGGAGACGGCCCCGCCCAGGAGGCCGGAAGCCCCCAGCTTGAGAAGTTTTCTGCGGTTCACGATCGATCCTTTCTGCAAAACGTACGTCCTCATGCCGCACGGCTCGATGCACGCCGGCGACGACAGCCGATGGTAGCACATCAAGCGGCAGGCATGCAATGCCTGTGCAGGCGCTCGGCCGGTTCAGTGCCTGCGGACGCTCCTTGTCATCCCAGGCCGCCCGAGCCCCCTTTGGCCTTCCAACGACGCGCAGCGCCCTTTGTCATTTCGAGCGAGCGGAGCGAGTCGAGAAATCTGCGTCCGCAGCCGCCTGGGGCCTCCGCACTGCGAGAGACACGGCGGGTCCGCGCGCGAGACTTCTCCGCTCGGCCTGGGGCCTCGGTCGAAGTGACAATTGGGTGAACCGGACGCACCGCCCTTTGTCGTTCCAACGACGCGCAGCTCCCTTTGTCGTTCCAACGACGCGAAGTTGCCTTTTGTCCTGCCGAGTGTTCGCCGCGCTGCCCTTTGTCGTTTCGAGCGAGCGCAGCGCCCTTTGTCTTTTCGAGCGAGCGGAGCGAGTCGAGAAATCTGCGTCCGCAGCCGCCTGGGGCCTCCGCACTGCGAGAGACACGGCGGGTCCGCGCGCGAGACTTCTCCGCTCGGCCTGGGGCCTCGGTCGAAGTGACAATTGGGTGAACCGGACGCACCGCCCTTTGTCGTTCCAACGACGCGCAGCTCCCTTTGTCGTTCCAACGACGCGAAGTTGCCTTTTGTCCTGCCGAGTGTTCGCCGCGCTGCCCTTTGTCGTTTCGAGCGAGCGCAGCGCCCTTTGTCTTTTCGAGCGAGCGGAGCGAGTCGAGAAATCTGCGTCCGCATCCGGCCGGGGCGTGGCGCCCGCCTGGCAAGGCATGCGCAAGGGTTTAGCGGTTCAGGAGGATTTCGCTGCCGGTTGGCGAGAGGATCAGTTCGCGTTTTTCGGTTCGACGGTCGGGAAAGACGGTCAGTTCCAGGATCCAGACCAGCGAGATGAGCCTGCCGGAGAAGCTGTAAGGCCCGCCGGGCAGGGCGAAGCTGAAGTCTTTGACGTTCGAAGCCCCCGGCGTTTCCCACTTGAGCGTTTCGACGACGCCGACGTCCCGGGTGCCCTTGCCGCTGGTATGCCACAACAGGGACAACTCGACCGACTCCGGATTGCCTTCGACGCTCCATCGCACACGGCCGGACACCATCTCGCCCGGTGCGCAGGCGGCTTTGTCCCGGTCCAGCTCGATTTGCAGTTCGCTCATCGCTTATCCTCCTGCAGGTCCCGTACGGGGCATCACGGCGATCGTGAACGACTCTCTTACGTCCGGCCAGCGGGCGATGTCGCCGTGCACGTCGATCGACCAGATGATCTTGTTGTTGTCCGCCTCGAAAGAATGCATCGTGTTTTCGGGTATGACGAAGCCGACACGGCCGGAGGCGATGTCGCCGGCGTGTGTGGTCTTCCAGAGTTCCATCTCGTAGAACGTGTGCTTGTCCGTCCGGGTATCCGTGCCCCGGCGGTACGTCGCCTCCTCGCGGGCCTTGAGGGCGATTGTAAACTCGCCGATGCGTTCGACCCTGCCGGAAAGGTTCCATTCGAGCTCGGCCGCGGCGCCGAGCGGCACCCGGCCGGGCCGGAGCTTGAGCGTCGGCTGCGGATTGAACAACGCCAGGAATTGATACACCACCAGGCCGATCAGCAGCAGACCGACGAGTGTGAACGGGATGGCGACGATCATCTTGCCCGTCTCGATGTCGTCGTGGCGAATGTCGCCGGCGACGCTGAGCAGCAGGACCGAGACGATCCCATTCCAGATGACGGCGAAGACGAGCGTTGCGATCAGCTTGACTTTGGGCGAATGCTCCGGCCGGAGCACAACCTGCTCGAACGCCTGCGCAGACGAAGCCGGTTCGACGAAACGACCGGTGGAAACGCCCGCCGGGGCCCACGCGTGCTCGCCCGCGGCGCCGGCGCGTCCCCTGCCGCGGACGACGTAGACCAACCCCCCGACGCCCACGGCCAGAAACGGCAGCGGAAACAGCGCGAAGAGCAGACCGAGGTGGAAGCCGCGTTTGAGCACCGCCTCGTGCGGGCTGTCGGGATCGACGTAGCAGACCGGCTGCTCGGCGTTTCTGTAGGCGTCCACGACGCGTTTCTTGCTTCGATAGCCGCTCGATGAGCCGCCCATGAAGCTGTAGCGGTCGGATTTGTACGTTTGGCCGTCGAAGCTGTACTCGTAGAGGACGTACACGCTGTAGGTCGTGCCGTCGTCGCTGTCGTGGCTTCGCACCCGGCCTTCGAGCACCCTGCACGGCGTCTCGACCCAGGATTCCGCGTCGATCGTCCGGGCGATCGGCCGGATCGAGAGCGGATAGAGCATTCCCGCTCCGGCCAGCGCGAAGATGCCGAAGAACGCCGGCATGAAGTACCTGCGTTTTCGACCGGACCCGGCCCGGGCCGCGATCGGCTGGTGCTTCTGGTCGCGCGCCCTGCCGAACCAGACGACGTAAATGCCTCCGCCGCCGATGATGACGAACACGGTCGGAATGAGGATGAAAAGGACGATCAGCAGGCTGCCGCGTTCGAGCGTAGCTTCCGACGGCCTGCCGGGATTGACGTAGCACGTGCGATCGGCGCCTTGCGGGTAGCGGCGAGCGAGTGTCTCGGCTTCGCTGTACTTCTCCGAGCCGCCATGGCCCGGCTTGTACACATCGCCGGTGTATTGCTCGCCCTGGTATTCGTACGCATACCGGACCGCGAACCGATAGGGCCGGTCGCTGTTGCCGGTCTTCTCGACGCCGCCGGCGACAATCCGGCACGGAGTCCTCCGCCATGTGTACTGGCGTGCGTTTCGAATGAACTGGCGGATGATGAGGACTTCGAAGACCGCGCCCATCGCGAAGAAGAACAGGAAGAACAGAGAGATCCCCAGCTTGCCGACGACGCCGAGTTCCTTTTCCGTTCGGCCACGACTGCGAAATCTGAATGTGCCCATGGGTCGTCCCTGCCCGTGCATGCGCATACTCGCGACCGCGCCGTTGAGCCCGGCCGTCTTCGCAATCCAGTTTAGCCGCTGGCGCGCGCCTGTCCAGGTCTTTTCGGGCGTGCATCGGCCCAATTTCATGCGATTGGGCCGATCTCAGCCATTGAAGCAGAATAACCACCAGGGCTTGTTTGAATCTGCTTCCAGACATTCAAAATCCCGCTTTCTATGTTCAGGAACCCAGGCGGAAGATCTCGTGCGATACCCCTGCGGCGTGCATCGAGCATTGCACGCGGGGGCCAAACCCGCCGCCGGCCGGGAAAGAAACGGCCCAGCCTGGGCCCGCGCAACAGCCGCAACCCTCTTGCGGGCACGACCGAGAGGCGGACGATCCGCGAAAAAGCTTGCTCGACCGCGAAACACTGCATATACTGGTCTCGATAATCGAATGAGCCAGGGGAGCCGAGGGCTGCCTGACAGCCGCCTGAAGCTGAGAGTTCCCGAACGTACGGGAAGACCCTCTGAACCTGATCGGGCCAGTACCCGCGAAGGGAGTGCAGCAGGATGGCAGGCTGAAATCGCAAAAGCATGAGTTGCCGGGTCGGGCGGCCGGGTTTTCGCGTTTTCGGCTTTTTTTATGTGGTGGACGATGCAAGCATTCGATGACAAGATCAAACGCGCGGTGGTCGGCATCGCGGGATTGGGGGGCCTTGGCTCGAATGTGGCCGTCATGCTCGCGCGGACCGGCATCGGCACTCTCGTCATAGCTGATTTCGACCGGGTCGAGCCGTCGAATCTGAACCGTCAGCACTACTTCGTCGACCAGATCGGCCGGAACAAAGTCGAATGCACGCAGGAAAACCTGCTGCGCATAAACCCGCATGTGAAGGTCGAAGGGCATGCTGTGAAACTGACCCCAGCGAATGTGCCGCACGTCTTCGCCGAGGCGTGCGCGGTGGTCGAGTGCTTTGACAAGGCAGACCAGAAGCGTATGATCGTCGAGACGGTATTGAACAGAATGCCTCGAGCGGTGGTGGTTTCAGCCAGCGGGCTGGCCGGCTACGGACGAAGCAACGCCGTGCAGACCAGACGCGTATCCGAGCGCTTTGTGCTCGTAGGCGACGGCAGCAGCGGAACCGATTCGTGCCCCGTTCTCACGGCGGGACGGGTGGCAATCGCCGCGGCGCATCAGGCGAACGCCGTCATAGAATTGATTGTAGACGAACTGGATATATGACAGAGATATTACAATGAGTCTTTTGAAAGTGAACGGAAAAGACATGGAGTTCGCGGAAGAACAAATGCCGCGGACGATATCCGAACTGCTGGCCGCACTGGACGTGGACGCCGCGACGGTCGTCGCGGAAGTGGACGGACAGATCGTAGAGCGCGAGCAGTTCGATAGCGCACCGTTGCGGGAGGGTCAGAGCGTGGAATTGGTACGGTTTGTGCCGGGAGGCTGATGTGATGGACAAACTGGAGATTGCATCCAGACAATTCGATTCGAGGCTGCTGGTTGGCACGGGCAAGTTCGCATCTTCGTCGGTGATGGCCGAAGCGATAGAGGCCTCGGGCACGGAGATCGTGACGGTGGCGCTGCGGCGGGTCGATATCGAAAACGAAAGCGATGATATGCTTGCGGCGATCGATCGCGACAGGTACTTGCTGCTTCCGAACACATCCGGCGCGCGCGATGCCGAAGAGGCGGTTCGTCTGGCGAAACTGGCGCGGGCTGCGACCGGCATCAACTGGCTCAAGCTGGAGGTGACGCCGGACCCGTACTATCTGTTGCCCGATCCGGTGGAGACGCTGAAGGCCGCGGAGATACTCACGAAGGACGGTTTTGTGGTTCTGCCTTACATCAACGCCGATCCGGTCCTGTGCAAACGGCTCGAAGATGTCGGCACGGCTACCGTGATGCCGCTGGCCAGTCCGATCGGATCGAATCAGGGAATCATGACCAGATCGGCACTGGAGATCATCATCGAGCAGGCGAACGTCCCGGTTGTTGTCGATGCGGGACTGGGCCTGCCGTCGCATGCGGCCGACGCGATGGAGATGGGTGCGGATGCCGTGCTGGTGAACACGGCCATTGCCACGGCCGAGAACCCTGTGGACATGGCGCGGGCCTTCAGGCTGGCGGTTGAGGCCGGACGGATCGCATACGAGTCCGGAGCCGCGACCGCCGGCAGGACAGCCAGCGCATCAAGCCCCTTGACCGGTTTTCTCCGAGGCGATTAGGTGACGACTACGATGACTCATCCCGTTCGCGATATCCGAGAGATCCTGTCGCTCAGGAGACTGGACCGCGACCGTTCGGCATGGATCCAGCGTATCGAGGCGACCACAGAGGACCAGGTGCAGGCAGCCCTTTCAGGCCCGCCCGGCTCGTACACATTGCAGAAACTGGCCGCTCTGGTCTCGCCGGCCGCGGAGAAGCATATCGAGCAGATGGCGCAGATGGCACGCAGGTTGACCCTCCAGCGATTCGGCAGAACCGTCAGGCTGTATGCTCCGCTCTATGTCTCGAACCACTGTGTGAACCGCTGTTTGTATTGCGGGTTCAACTGCAAAAGCAATGCCAGGCGAATCCGGCTCACGGTGGACCAGGCCGTTGCTGAGGCGGAAGTAATCGCCGACGAAGGCTTTCGGGATCTTCTGCTGGTCAGCAGCGAAGATCGCAAGTTCATCGATGCGGACTACCTGTGTGAGTTGGCGCGCAGACTCCAGGGAAAGTTCAGCTCTCTGTCGGTTGAGATCTACCAGATGAGCGAAGCCGAATACAGGCGGTTGTTTGAGGCCGGCATCGACGGGGTGACAGTGTATCAGGAGACATACGACCGGGACGTATACGAGGCCTTCCACCGCTCGGGGCCGAAGGCGGATTACAACGAGAGACTGCTTACGCCGGACAGAGCGGCGGGAGCCGGGATGCGTGAGATCGGCCTCGGAGCCCTGCTGGGCCTGACCGACTGGCGGATCGAGACGCTCGCACTGGCCGAGCACGGCCACCACCTGATGAAGCATCACTGGCGATCGCATATCTCATTTTCGTTCCCAAGGCTGCGCCCGGCCAGTGACGTCGATGCGATGCAGTTCGAACATCTGCTCCGTGACACCGAACTGATACAGATGATACTGGCCCTGCGATTGTGCTTCGCCGATGCAGGATTGGTGATGTCCACGCGTGAAGGCGCCCGGCTGCGAGACCACGTGATAGAACTCGGCGTGACCAGGATGAGCGCGGGGAGCAAAACGAGCCCGGGGGGCTATCTGCATGAGGACGGACAGCTCAAGCAGTTCGAAATCGACGACGCCCGGCGACCCGCCGAAGTGGCCGCAATGATCAAGTCCCGCGGATTCGAGCCGGTGTGGAAGGACTGGGAGCGGCCCGTCTCCCTGTAGAAACACCCGAGCGAAACGCCAAACCTCCGAGCCGCATGAAAGAGACCGAACTTCCGACACGACAGCAATGCATGGGACTGCTCAGGGAATATCGCGTGCCCTCCCATATCGTGAGGCACAGCCTGGCGGCGGCAAAGGTCGGCGTATTCCTGGCCGAGCAACTGCGGGCTGCGGGCCACGACGTGAACGTCGATCTGGTCGAGCGGGCGTGCATGCTCCACGACCTGCTGCGAGCGTGCGACTTTCGATTGCGGGATTTCAGCCGATTCGAAGAGCCCGTGAGCGAAGAAACCAAGGCGTTCTGGTGCAGGCTCAAGGAGAAGTACGACGGCCGCGGGCACGAATACGGAGCGTATGACGTGCTGAAGGGCAGGTGGCCCGAGCTGGCGCTGACCGTCCGCAGACACAAGTACATCGCCCCGATCGATGCCGACGACCGGCCCGGAACCTGGGAAGAGAAAATCGTATACTACGCGGACAAGCGGGCGATGCACGATCAGATTGTCCCGCTGCAGCAACGGCTCGACGAGGCCCACGCACGCAGCGCGGCGACGTACGGCACGGATGCCGGGCGCGCCAAGAGAATCGCCCGGATCGACGCGCTGGTATTCGAGATGGAGAAAGAGATCTTCGACGAGATCGGCATCGAGCCCGACCTTGTCGACGATCAGTTCATCGACAGGTTTGCTCAATAGAGGCCGTGCCGCAGTGGATTTGTACAACCTGCCATCGGCGGGCGCATGTCAGTTCTCCGGCTCGCGCCTCGGCTTTGACGGCCGTCCAGAATGGAGAACATCGTCGGCGGTGCCATAGAGGCCGTCGAAACCGGCCGAGAGGAGGACGTAGGAGTCCGAACGGTACGGCTTTGTCGGTGATTGGTACTCGGCGATCATCTGATAGAACAGCTTGGGATCAACCATTGGGTGCCGCAGGTCGGGCCTGCCGGGGACTCCGAGCTCAAGGATAGCCTGGTTGTCGCGGTAATTGTAAATGCTGGCGGGGTTGTCGGGATAGTTGGGGTCGTTCGCGGCGCCGTTCGGGTCCGCACGGTAGTACAGAACGGGCATGCCGGCAGCACCTGCGGCGTCCTGGCCGTACGGCATAGCGGATGGAAGCCCATCAAGTCCCGACCCATCAGCGCCTCGCACAGCTTCATCGCCCCGCAATAGGGCCTACCGGCCGGATCGGTCGCATCTGAAGGCGGATAGCCTTCAAAGTCGCGGCAGTGGATTTCAATGGCTGCGCCGATCGAATGAAACTGCGCATTCTGCTGGATAAGCGTCGGAAGATCAGGCTTGCGGCGAACATGGCTCACGAGTAGAACCAGAGCTATTACTACTATGAAGATTACTACGAGTTGGAACTGGCCGGGGCGGCTTGGCGTGTCCATAGATTGGCTCCCTTCACATGTCTTGTGTGCACAGGTTTTCCGCAGCACCTGGTGAAGGTCTTCGTGCTCATCGGTGGGCCAGCTCCGCTCTTGCGTACAGACCAGCGTGTAATTATGTTCGCGCAGTCGCCGCGCGCGACGATTCGGCGGGCTACAGCGACCGGCCGAAATACAGGGCGAAATTCGAAAGCGTCGGGCAGAGGCGCGAGTCGAGAATTCTCAGGCGTACTCTGCGGGCCGTGACGGGCTCGAAGCGCAGCAGGCGTTTGTAACCGATGGTGGTGCCGCCGGCAAACTCCTTCCAGCCGTCGGGGCCTTGTACCTCGATCGTGAATTGTGCAACACGCTGGCCGACAGCGATGTGCTCGGCCAGTTCCACTACGTTGAACGTCCTGCGAGAGCCCAGATCGAAGGTGATGGCGGCCTCGGTCCGCCAGTCATTGCAGGTCCAGTACGTATCGGGATTGCCATCGACGATATTATCGGGCGAAAACTGCGAACCGTCGCTCCGGACAGCCGAAGCGCGGACTTCGGCGCCGGCCGCCAGATTCTCGTCGAAGGTCTCGTCAAGCACCTTGCGAAGCTCCCGCAGCCGCCGGACGTCGTTTTCGTGAATCAGGCCCCGCTTATCGGGAGGCAGGTTGAGCAGCAGCACGCTGTTCTGGCCGACCGAGCTGAACCAAATATCGATCAGCTTGTCCAGCGACTTGACCTTGTCGTCTTCGCCGGCGTGATAGAACCAGCCCGGGCGGATTGAGACATCGGTCTCGGCGGGGTACCAGATCAGATTCTCGCCTTTGCCCAGCGCGTCGAGACAGCCGAGGCATTCCTGACGCGGGTTGATGAAGCCGAATGGCTTGTCATTGCGGTTCATTACGCTCCACTCGCTCTTGCGGGCGTAACCAGCTTCGTTGCCGACCCAGCGGACGTCCGGGCCGTTGAAGATGACGGCGTCGGGCTGCAATTCGCGAACCAGGGCGTAGTAGCCGTCCCAGTCGTACTCCATGTCTTTGGCGTCCGGGCCCTTGGCGCCGTCGAACCAGACCTCGGCCAGCGGACCGTAGTTGGTGAGCAGTTCGCGGAGCTGGTTCTTGTAGAACTTGTTGTACGTCTCGGTATCTCCATAGGTCGGCTCGTGGCGATCCCAGGGCGACAGGTAGAGACCGAGACCGAGCCCCGCATCCCGGCAGGCTTCCGCAAGCTCGCCGACAATGTCACCCCTGCCGTTCTTATAGGGGCTGTTCTTGATCGAATGCTCTGTGTACTTGCTGGGCCAGAGGCAGAAACCGTCGTGGTGTTTGGCGGTCAGAGTGACAACCTTCATGCCCGCATCCTTACACACACGGACCCACTGGCGAACATCCAGTTGGCTCGGATTGAAAATCGACGGATCCTCGGTGCCGTCGCCCCACTCCTTGTCGGTGAACGCATTGACTGTGTAGTGAATGAAGGCGATAAACTCATTCTTCTGCCAGGCGAGCTGACGCGGCGTCGGGCGGACGTGTGCGGCCCGCCATATCAGGTCTCTGCGATGCGCTTTCTCATCCGGCACCTCGTCGTACACGCGGACATAGTCGACAACGAATCGATCGGGCAGGTCGGCTTTGGTGATGTCGCCGCCCCACTTGCCGATTTCCTCGGTGAGCTTGGCGTATTCCGGGACCTGAGAGACGCCGCCGGCGCTGGTTCGCCAGGTTTCGAGCCCATCGACGTAAAAGACGTACTCATCCGGCCGCCAATGCACGGCGAACGTGTGAAAGCCTTCATTGAGGCCCGGGACCATGAACGGCCCCGTTCCTGCGTGCTGGTGCTCCTTGCCATAGCCGTCCCAGTGTAGGTTCTGGCTGATCTGCGGCTCGCGCCAGGGCTTTTCCATGATATCGATCTCGGTGCCGTCGCGGCCGCCATTGCCGATCTTGCCGACGGAAGGAGTATACATCCAGAAAGCGGGCCAGTGGCCTTCCTTCTCGGGCAGTTTGCATCGGCACACCCAGTAGCCGTACGTGTGCTCGAATTTCCCCTTGGTCCGCATGGCCCCGCTGGTGTAGCGGTCCCCGTCTTTCTTCGTGCGGATGATCAGATGGCCATCACCGTCGAGGAAGGAGTCTTCCTTGACCCACCAGCCATCCCGGCGTTTCCAGTCCCCCATGATCTCCCATTTCGACTGATCGATCTTCTCGCCGTCGAATTCGTCGCTCCAGGCGAGCTTCCATTTCATTCCGTCGGCTGCGGGAGGCAGGAACTCTGCGATGGCCGCTGCAGGCCGAGCCATACCGACAAGGACCGATAGTATTGCGCATGACAGAACCATTTCGAGTATACGAGAATAGCGTGTATTCATAAGCTCCTACCTTCTGTTATTGATGCCGGGCGTCTCTCCACGACTGGCGGCGCGTGGCCAGAATGCCCGATAAGATCGTCGCGGCCAGCATCGCTGCAAACACGATGGCCGTAAACCAGTAGCCCCAGCGGGCATCGGGGACATGCCCCATCTTGATGATGACGGTTCCGATCGCGAACGACTGGAGAAACATCTTGAGCTTGCCCGACCACGTGGCGGCAAAATTAATGCCCCTTGCTTCGGCGATGTGCCGCAGGATCGTCACATAGGCTTCACGCGCGATCAGAATCGCAGCAACAGACCAGTGAACGACCGCCAGGGTCGCGGGTGGCCAGTCGAACAGCCTCGGCTGGGCCACAATCGCAAAGCAGATGAACGTCCCGCAGACCAGAACTTTGTCCGCCAGCGGGTCCACCATCCGGCCGAACTTGCTCGTAACGTCGTACTTCCGCGCGACAATGCCGTCGACTATGTCCGTCAGGCCCGCAACCACGAATAGAACGAAGGCCACGTCAAGAAAGAACGCCTTGTTCTGCACGCCGGGGCTATACAGGATCATAATCAGGAAGATTACGGTAAGCACCAGCCGCCCGACGGTCAGTATGTTCGGAACGAATTTGATCATAGACTGGAGTTTACCTGTGGGTGATGCCCCCTTCAATACTAAATTTGTTCGACGATGAGATCATAGCCCTCGGTTTCGACGACCTTCGTTTTCACGACGTCGCCCGGCTCGCCCGAGCAGTGTATTATAGAACACACGCTATCCACTTCCGGCACCTGGCCGTAGTAGCGCCCGACACCGGCGCCTTCGCCGTCGGCCCAGTCCACTATGCACGGCAGGATCCGGCCCACACGTTCGGCGTTCCGGGCAAAGGCGATTTCCTGCTGTGTGCGCATCAACGCATCGAGCCGCTCGTCTTTGACCGATTCGGCAATCTGGTCCGGCATCTCCGCGGCCTTCGTTCCTGTCTCCGGATAGTACTTGAAACAACCCAGGGCATCGAACCGCGCCCACTGCACGAATTCGACCAACTCTTCGAAGTCGGCCTGCGTCTCGCCCGGAAAGCCAACTATCAGTGTCGTTCTAAGCACAATATCGGGCATGGCACGCCGCAACCGCTCGATAAGGCCGACAATAGCAGCCTTCGTATCGGGCCTGCGCATGGCCGTAAGCAGACGGTCGCTGATGTGCTGAAGCGGCAGATCCAGGTATTGCACGATCCTGTCGCTGTCGCGCATCGTCGCAATCAGCCTGTCGCTTATGCCCGTCGGATAGGCGTACAGCAGACGAATCCACTGAATCCCTTCGATTCGTTCGAGTCGGCCGAGCAATGCCGCCAATGCGTCGGGTTCCCTGCGGTCGCGACCGTAATAGGTGGTGTCCTGCCCGATGAGATTCAGTTCCACGACGCCCGATTCGACCAGCTCGCGCGCTTCATCGAGCACGGTCTCGGCGGATTTGCTGCGAAAACGTCCCCGTATCGAGGGTATCGTGCAGAACGAGCAGCAATGGTCACATCCCTCGCTGATGCGCAGATAGGCCCAGTGCTGCGCGTTTATTCGCAGACGCACGCGGTCGTCACCGACCGACGCCACCGGTTGATCCACATAGCAGCCGCCCCGGCCCGACGCTGCAACATTCTGAATTATTTTTGCGATTTCATCTCTGTGCCCCAGCCCCACCACTGCGTCGATGCCTTCGACCATGTCGAACAAATCGGCACCGAACCTTTGGGCCATGCAGCCCGTAACAACCACAGCACCGACATTGCCCGTTACCTTGCAGTCGGTGCAATGCCTTATAACATCCAGTGATTCCGACACTGCAGGAGCAATGAAGCCGCATGTGTTGATTACAACAACATCAGCCTGCCAATCGGCAGGATTATCGGGTTCGGCCGCAATAAGCATGCCGGCCTGAGCGATTTCGGCCAGCATGCGCTCGCTGTCGACGGTGTTTTTAGCGCAACCCAGCGCGATAAAACCAACGGTCAAAGCTTGTTGTTTTTTTCTTGTCATGACGTTACGAAGATAGCAGAGAACGGTGGTTTGGTCCAAAAAATTTGCTTTTTCCCGCCCGCTTAACATACCCGCAATTATTAAGTGAATGCGATTGGGCTTGACGATAGAGAAAAGACTATGCATTATTTCGGGCAGATACACCGTCTACGTTCTTATAGTGGGGCGCAGTCTGTATGCGCCGCTTCCGATGGACGGACAATAATTGAAGATGCAATGGATATGAGCCGCAGGAGCCAAAGGACGGGCCGCATCGCTGTATTGTACTGCGTTGTGGCCCTGGTCATTATGTTCGCAGTTGCCGGGTGCGACGGTCTGTTCGCAGAGCGTCTGACCGAACTGGAGGCCGACAAGACCCTGCGCAACCTCACGCGCATCCAACCTGTTGCCGAACCCAACATCCCCGTCCCGGCCATCTATCAGGCGCCGCCCAAGGTCGTCAGGCAAACGGTCGGCGGCAAAGAGGAGTGGAAACTCTTTTACTTCTGCAAGTACCACGTTGCCGACCGGCTCAGAGCCATTGTGCACGACCAGTTCGCAACTCCTCTGTTCAACAAGAAGCAGGGGACCACGCAGGCGGATTACACCATCACGGCCAGCGATGCAACGAACCAACTCGTCGTCAGAAGTCCCACCGAGGAGGACATTCACGCGATCCTGGAGTTGCTGGAAAGCGTGGACGTGCCACCCATTCAGGTCAAGATCGACTGCATGGTCTCCGACCTCTACGCAGACGTTACCATGGACCGCGAGACAACGATCAAGATCCAGAACCTCTTCGGCGAGCACATCACGATGGGCGGCAAGGAGGACTCGTCGGGCAACCTTTTGCCCGCGTTTCCCGGTGCGGCCCTGCGGGATATTGCGCGGTCCAAGTTCGGCCTGAAGATCGGCTACATGAAAGGTGATGAAGGACACATCTTCCAGGCCCTGGTGGATATCCTCGAGTCCAAGGGTTACCTGAAGATTCTGATGAATCCATCCCTCGAGGTGGTCAACGGAGAGACCGCAACCATCACCTCCCAGGAGAAAGTCCCGCTGCAGACGGTTTATCTGCGCGATATTCGCTCCGAATTCATCGAGACACGAACGGAGTACGTCGATGTGATCGACAAACTGCGTATCACGCCGCATGTTTTCGCAGACGGATCTATCGGATTGGTGACCGAGGCGCAGATCGCCTCGAAGTCCACGCCCGAAGGCGTCAAGCAGATACCAGTGCTGACGCACAAGGAAATCAACAACAAGGAGAATCGCGTCCGACCGGGCGAAAGCCTCGTCATCGGCGGCATCCGAAAGAGCGAACGGCGGGCAGTCGTGCGCGGCGTACCGGGCCTCAAGGATATACCGCTGCTCGGGCTGCTGTTCTCCAGCAAGGACTTCGAGGAGCGCGCCAAGGAGACGATCTTCATCATAACGCCGACCATTTCCACCGGCGGCGTGCCGAACGACGAAATGATCGCCAAACTCCGGCGCGAACACGAATCGCCCGTTCCAACGGAGACCTTCAACAAGACGATGACCGACCCGTTCGGCTTCCGAGCGGACAAGCGGGAACAGGAAAAGGAGCTACTCGAGGCCGAGAAGGCGCGTCTTGAAGCGGCCCGCGAGAAGGCCATTGCGCGGAGCGTCATGCGAGCAGCCGATGACAAGGCCGAACGCGCCGAGGCCGAGGCCGCCCGCGCCCTGCTCGAACTTAAACAGGTCAAGGCCGAAGCGCTGCGAATGAAGCGGGAGGCTGAGAAGGCCAAGGCGCAGGCGGAAGCACAGCTCAAGGCCGCCCAGAAAACCAAATCAGAGGCCGAGAAGGCCACGACCGACGCCGAAAAGGCAAAGGCGGAGGCTGCGAAACTGCTTGAGCAGGCCCGCCAGGCCAAAGCGGATGCTGATGCCAGGATTCGCCAGGCCGAGCAGGCCCTGGCCGAAGCGGAGGGCGGCGATTCGGACGGCAACGGCAGCGAACAAGACGATGCCAACCCGCCTGAGAAGCCTGCCGGCGAGAACAACGCAGAGCAGAGCGGGCAAGACAGCGGCGAACCCGAGGGCGATGAAGGCACGTCCGAATCCGATTCAGGCAGTGACGAGAACAAATAGCCGGGCGAAGCATTGCCACGCTGGAAACGCCCGATTAGCCGGTTCGTACGTTTTGATCATGGTTAAGCACAACTACAATCCAACGACTCGTTTGGTCGCCCTGGCAACATGGCTGACCGCCGCCCTCGTGCTCTGCGGCTGCGAAGCGATGACGGGCGAGCGCATCGCAGAGATGGAAGCCGACAGGACCCTGCGCAGCCTGACGCAGATAAAGCCCGTCGAGGACCCGAACGTACGGCTTTCCAGCGAGTACACTGCACCGCCCAAGATCATCAAACAGAACATAGGCGGTGCGCCCGAATGGAAGCTTCTCTACTTCGCACGGTATCACAGCCCCGGATCGTTAAAACAAATGCTGGATCAACAATTCGCTCAACGCAGCTATGATAAGAAGGGGCGCGTGAGCAGGTCTACGACATATGTGGCGAGCGTCAATCCCGCCTGCAATCAGTTGATCGTGCGATGTCCGAATGAGCCGGACGTCACTGCCGCACTGGAGGTGCTGGAATCGGTGGATGTGCCACCCATCCAGGTGCGCATCGATTGCCTGATTTACAAACGATACGCGGACGTTACGGTGGACCGGGAAACCACCATCCTCATCGAAAACGTCTTGGGCGAAGGGATTACTCTCGGCGGCAAACAGACCAACGGCGACCTGCTGCCCGCGTTTCCGGGCGCAGCGCTGCGCGAAGTAGCGAGATCAACGTTCGGGCTGAAGATCGGTTACGTCAGCGGCAAAGAAGGGCATTGGTTCAAATCGCTGGTCGACATCCTCGAATCCAAGGGATATCTCAAGATCATGATGAATCCCAGTCTGGAAGTGGTCAACGGCCAACCCGCGCGAATCATGTCCAAAGAGTACGTCCCGTGGCAGACGATCCGCACGGAGACCCGCGACCTCGGGCAAAGGACCTACGACCGGTACGTATGGATCGTCGACGAACTGATCGTAACTCCGCACGTCTTCGCCGACGGGTCAATCGCTCTGGAGACCAGCGCCCGGATTTCGTCCAAATCGACCCCTGAAGGTGTTAAGCAGATACCGATCCTCACGGAAAGACACATCCAGAACAAGGAAAACCGCATTCGTCGGGGCGAGAGCCTGATCATTGGGGGGATCCGGAAACCCGAACGGCGTGCCATTGTTCGAGGCGTGCCGGGACTCAAGGACATACCCTTGATCGGCATGTTCTTCTCAAGCAAGGACTTCGAGGAAAGGGCTCAGGAAACCGTTTTTGTTCTGACCCCGACGATTTCAAAGGGCGGCGTGCCGAACAAGCAAATGGTGGATAGCTTGAAGGCCGTTCACAAACCACCTCTCTCAGGTGATACATTGCACGATGCGGTTGCCGATCCGTTCGGCTTTCAGGCAGGGCAGCGGCAGCCCCAGCAGGAGTTGCTCGAAAGCGAAAGGGCCGTGCTCGATGCCGAAAAGCGGCAGGCTGCGAGCTATGATTCCGTTTCGACTGCGGGCAACGAAGCAGGGACCGCACAAACAGAAGCGACTGAGGCCATCTCCCAGTTGGAGACGGCCAGAATAACGGCTCAGCAGATGCAGGAGGAAGCGAAGCGTGCGACGGCCGAGGCCGAAGCGTTGTTGCGAGCGGCTCAAGCGGCGGAAGCCGAGGCAGCCAAGGGCACGGGCGATACGAGCAAACTCAGAGCGGAGGCGTTGCGTCTGGCCCGCCAGGCCGAAGCAGCGAGCAAGAAAGCCCAGGAGAAGTGGGAGGCGGCCGAAGCGATTCTGACAGAACAACAGAAGAACGGAGATGAGAATTCCAGGAAGTGAGCGGAGGACATTCCTGCGTGAACACGCGCAGGGAGATTAGCTCGAAAGGCCGGAATTGGCCGATCGGGCCACTTCCAAGAGGCGGCAAATCGGGAGAGCATCCAACTGGAGACCCGGCGATTCCGTCCTGTCGAGCACATCGAACAAGGATCGGACGTATGGCAATGTAGTAAGCAGCGCTTCGCCCAATTGCAGAATTCTCTCTCGTTGCGGTTGTTCTCCTCCGGCGGATGGGTTATAGTTGGTTGTGTAGCTTTCGTTTGCCCGAAAAGTCAAGAACTTGTCTTCAATGAAGGAGGACAGTGTATGGACGATCTCGGCAACAACAATTCTGATCGACGGAACCCCGACGTGCCTATCCGTCTCGATATGGACATTGAGGACCCGAGCCCGCCGCAGCAGCCCCAAAGTGCTCAGGGCCGCGTTTCACACGCTCCGCTCGATCTGGGCGGTGGCCCGGCACCAGCGGCCAAACCGAAGATCAAGACTCCCAAACCGCCGCCGAGAAAGGCCCCGGTGGCACAATCGTCCGCGGATCGGATAACAGGGGTCAAGACCTTCTTCACCAAGCTGCATCCCGGGGCCATTGAGTTTCTGGACGAGCAGATCGCGGACTGGCTCAAGGAGAACCCGGGCATCCACATCAAGCAGACGAACGTGGCCACAGGCGAGGTGCAGGCCAAGAAGACCGAGGCCAACATTATCATAATGATCTGGTATTAAACGGGTCGATCGATGGCGGCAGCACGTCTTTGGGACGCGAGTTAAGGCCTGCAACGGCACAGAGTGTCTCAAGATCGCGGTTTGCACAGCCAGGACGGCCGTTCTTGCGACGTTGTGGAAGGTATCGGGTGGGATAGTCGGGGCTTTGACCCGCGGGCGTGAGTCGCTCGACAGTGCCTGGCGCAAGGAGGTGGATTCTGCGCCCGCGTAAAGTCCCAAATATTGCCAAAAACCCTTGACATATTTGCGAGCTTGCATTACTTTTGGCTGTTTTGCTATCCGTATCTGTCAGGTAAGGAACAATTTACGCACGTAGTCTGGAGGTTTTTAGTGGCTAAAGAGCTGGCTCGGGAACTGATAAACGCCGGTGTGCATTTTGGGCACGGCGTAAGCAGGTGGAATCCCAAAATGGCCCCGCTGATCTACACCAAGCGAGGCAACATCCACATCATTGACGTTCGAGAAACGATCAGGGGTTTGCTGATAGCGAAGAAACTGCTGGTAGAGGTCGTTTCTTCGGGCAAGGACGTCGTTTTCGTTGGCACCAAGCGTCAGGCACAGAAAGCTGTTGAGACAATGGCTGAGAAATGCGGGATGCACTACATCTCCTCTCGCTGGCTTGGGGGCATGCTGACCAATTTCCGGACGATTCGATCGCGGCTGCAGCGTCTCGAACAACTCGAGGCAATGCAGGAAGACGGGACGCTGGACATCGAAAGCAAGAAACAGGCCTCGCGATTGAAGCGTGAGATGCGCAAGATCAAGTCGAACCTTGACGGCGTGCGCAAGATGTCGCGTTTACCCGGGGCAGTTATTGTGGTCGACGCCAAGCGCGAGTACCTGGCCCTGCGGGAAGCACGGAAACTGGACATACCGACCATCGGATTGCTGGATACGGACTCGGATCCCGATACGGTGGACGTCGCTATTCCGGCTAATGACGATTCGATACGGGCGGTACACCTGTTGCTGGGCGAACTGGCTGACGCGGTAGCCATCGGCAAGACAATGGTTGGAGCGCAGCAGGAAGCGGTCGCTCGGCCGAGACGTTCGCGTCCGACACGCAGAGGTGCATTGGCGCGAGCTTCAGAAGAAAAGCCTCAGGCTGAGACATCGCAGGACACGGCATCGGCAACGGAAGCAAAGCCGGCCGAAGCGGTCGCCACGGTTTCACAACCCGAAGAAAGCAAGCCCGAACCAAAGCCGGAGGAGGAACCGAAGGCCGCGGCCCAGCCCGAGGCAGCCAAATCGCAGGAGCCGGAGCAGGCCGAGGAGGGCCAGAAGCAATAACCAGGCCGATGGCAAGCGATAAGAGGGGGCGGCAAAGCCAGAGCGTTACAGGATCTCGATAGCGAGACCCCTTCAGCAGAGCGACAGGCATACACTCAAGACAGAACAGGAGTTACAGGATGGCTGATATTCCAGCGTCAATGGTAATGAAACTGAGGAAGATGAGCGGGCAGGGAATGATGGACTGCAAGCGAGCACTGCAGGATTCCGACGGTGATCTCGACAAGGCCATGGAGATTCTGCGCAAGAAAGGGCTCGCCACACTTTCCAAACGTGCGGCAAGGGAGACATCGGAAGGACTGGTTGTTTGCAGTTTGACGGATGATGGGAAGGAAGCCTCGATGGCTACGCTGTGCTGCGAGACGGATTTCGTGGCCAAGAGCGACGACTTCAAGGCGGCCGCAACGCTGCTGGCCGATTATGCAAAGGCATGTACTTCGGCCGCAGGCGCCGAAGATCTACTCAAGACCGAAATGAACGGCAAGAGCTACAGCGACGTGCTGACTGAAACCGTCAGTAAGACGGGCGAGAAGACCGAAGTGGGCGACTACGCGAAAGTCAAGGTAGAAGGCTCGGGTCTTATCGGCACTTACATCCACTTCAACGGCAAAGTCGGAAGCATGGTCGCAATCGAGGCGAGCAGCGATGACGTCGCCGCTTCGGAGGAAATCAAGCAGGTTGCAGGCGACATTGCGATGCACATCGCCGCCGCCAAACCGCTTGCGGTCAATAAAGACGGACTGGACCCCAAGGTAGTCGAGCAGGAGAAGGCGATCTTTGCCGACCAGGTAAAAGACAAGCCCGCCCAGATTATCGACAAGATCGTCGAGGGCAAAATGGGCAAGTACTATGCCGAGAACTGTCTGATCGCTCAGCCGTTCGTCAAAGACGACAGCCAAACGGTCGAGCAGGTTCTCAATGAGACGGCTAAGAAAGCGGGCGGCGAGGCAACAATCAGGGAATTCGTGCGTTTCTCCGTCGACTGACGGTCGGGCGAACCGAATCAGCAAGTAATGCGTTCTGAATAAACAGGGACATGGCAAAGAGCAAGTACAGCCGGGTGCTTTTGAAACTCTCCGGCGAGAGCTTTTGCGAACCGGGGGGCTTCGGCATAGACGGAGGGGCCCTGGAGTCGATCGCCGAACGCATCGCACAGATAAACAAGATCGGTCCACAGGTAGCGGTCGTCGTGGGGGCGGGGAATTTCATCCGCGGTCAGACGTTCTCTCAGGACGGCCACATTCCGCGCAATACCGCCGACTATATGGGCATGCTTTCCACGATCATCAATGCCTGTGCGCTCCAGGAGGCTCTCGAAGCGAAGGGGCAGTCCACGCGAGTGCTTAGCGCGATCGAAGTTGCGGCCATGTGCGAACCATTTATCCGCAGACGTGCAATTCGACACCTTGAACGGGGTCGCGTTGCCATTCTCGCAGCAGGCACAGGAAATCCATTCTTCACGACTGACACATGTGCTGCACTGCGAGCATCCGAACTCGATGCGGATTTACTCATCAAAGCCACAAAGGTTGACGGCGTATACACGGCAGACCCGAAAAGGGACCCCGGTGCAAGACTGTTCGATACGCTCTCTTACGACGACGTGATTCATAAAGACTTGAAGGTCATGGATCATGCAGCTATAACATTATGCAAAGAAAACAATGTGCCGATCATAGTCCTGAACATATTTCAGGAAGGCAACATAACCAGAGCCCTGTGCGGAGAAAAGGTCGGCACCTTGATTAGTTAGTTGTGGAGACATGATATGCCGATGAAGAAGACCATTGCGGAAGCAGAGACCAAGATGAACAAGGCGGTGGATGTCCTGCACGACGACCTGAAGGCGGTCAGGACGGGTCGAGCCTCAACGGCACTCGTGGAGAATATCAAGGTTGATTACTACGGTACGGCTACACCTCTCAAGCAAATGGCTTCACTGGCGACCCCCCAGGTGGACATGGTGGTCATCAAGCCATTTGACCCCAGCTCGGTCAAGGACATCGAAAAGGCGATCAAGAGCAGTGATTTGAGCATTGCACCAATCGTGGACGGCAAACTGATTCGCCTCAACGTTCCGCCGCTCAGCGAAGAGCGCAGGCAGCAACTTGTTCAACAGGCCAAACAGACGGGCGAGCAGGGGAAGGTCAGCATTCGCAACATTCGTCGGGACGCCAACAAGCAGCTTGAGAAACAGGAGAAGGACAAAGAGATCACTGAGGACGATCTGCAACTCGGCAAGAAGCAAATCGACGATTTGACGAAGAAGTACACGGATGAAATCGACAAAGCGATCGCGCAGAAGTCGGACGAGGTCTTGCTCGATTGAGCGCGGCAAAGGGATTGTGAGAAAACGGCCGGGCCGAGGCAGGCCTCCCGCCTAGAGCGGAGGTATTGAGCCGCCACCAACAGCATCGCGGAGACGGCGGTTTTGTGTACACTACCGTATACGAGGTTGTGTGCGGTTTGATTCCAAAAAGCCACGGATGTGTTTAAGGGGGTCGATCATGCGAAGCATCATCATGTCTGACGCAAACCGCAAACCCAACGGGAAGATTATCTGGAAACTCCTGCCGGTCATAATTGTCGTACTGGTGCTGCTGGTGTTTCTGCTGATTCCGGTCGTGCTGTCCACTCCGGGCGGCGAGCGATTCATACTCGGCAGAATCAATGATGCCGTACCGGGACAAGCGGGTTTCTCCAATCTCTCGATGGGCTGGTTCAAAGGTGTTCGAATCGCGGGTTTGACCTTCGAGGGCAGTGATGGCGAAGTCTCCGTTACGGCCGAGAGTGTGTCGACCAAGCCGCGATATGGAGCGTTATTGGGCGGGAATCTGGCATTCGGGCACACGACCATAGACAAGCCACGCGTTGAGATTAGCATGAAAGAGCCGAGGCCGCGTGCGTCTACGGGCGGCAAGTCGACAGGTCCGGCCATTCCTTCTCAACCGGCCGCCCTGGCCCTGGTTTCCAACCTGATGGTCAACGACGGCAGCGTCAAAATCACCGATGCTCAGGCGCGTAGCGTCGAACTGACGAAAATCAACTCGAAGATGAGTCTGCGCCCGCCCGGACAGACGTCGAATCTCGCTCTCGATATGGCGGTGGCCGGAACCCAGTCAACGATACATGTCGCTGCAGAAGCGACACCCGAAAAGGGAAAGACCGGCTGGAGTCTGGCGGGAACGACGGGCAACCTGACCGTGGAAGTCAATGATCTGGCCCTTGATTCCATAGAGCCGATCCTGGCGATGGCTGGCGTGGAACTCGAGGCAGAGGGGGAACTCTCGGCGAATCTCAAGGGCAGTGTGAAAGACGACAAGATCGAGAGCCTGACGGGCACCATCGACGGCAGGCAAATCGACGTTGTCATAGCAGATCTCGACGGCGACCGCATCCGGACTGAGAAGCTTACCGTAGATGTCGACCTGCAGCAGAAAGAGAACAGGCTGATGGTCGACAAACTCGACGTCCAGACCGACTGGGCCAATCTCGATGCCAAAGGCATGGTTCCCCTCGAAGGAGTTGCCGGCGAGGCGCCGGGCGATTACGAATTCAGCGGTACATTCGGCTGCAACGTAGCGGCCCTTATGTCACAGATGCCTAATACGCTGACGGTCAAAGAAGGTGCAGAAGTCACTTCCGGACGCTTGAGCGGAGAACTCTCCATAACCTCCGTCGCGGGTAAACGCTCCATCCACGGCAACGCGGACCTTTCCCAACTCGCCGGATCAATAGAGGGCAAGCAAGTCGCTCTTTCGGAGCCCGTCACGGCTAAAGTCAGGATCGAATCGACGGCCGACCAGACGAGCTTCGAGCAGTTCGATCTGTCATCTTCTTTCGCCAACATCCAATGCTCCGGAACACTAAGTTCCCTTCAGTACTCGGGCGATCTCGATCTGGCGAAGTTCCACGCCGAACTCGGCGACTTCGTCGAAACCGGCATGAAGCGAATGGCCGGCCGCCTGCACCAGGAAGGTACGCTGGCCAGCGACGCCAATACCATGACCATCTCCGGATCGGCGTACCTGGAGGATTTGGAACTGATGTCCGAGGAGGACCGGAGCGTCGCCGAACCGAGGACGGATATCGAGTACGCTCTGAATTTGGACAGACAGACCGATATGATGCAAATCGACACACTGGAAACCAAGACCAGTTTTGGACGGATCAACGTGAAAGAAGGCCGCGTACCGATAGGAGACGAATCCGACTCGCCGCTGCACCTGTTGGTTTCCGTTTCGAAGATCGATCTTGCCAAGACCCGTCCCTTTGCAGTAATGTTCGCATCCTTCCCGACGGATTTGCAGGTGGCGGGAACGGCAAACGGAGACGTGGCCGTGGATTCCGAGAAAGCCGTGTATACGGTGACGACGGATAATACGAAGATCGACCAGTTCAGGCTGCAATCGCCGGAAAAGAAGCCCTTCGTGCAGGACCAGGTGACGCTCCATGCGGACGTGCAGTTGAACACGCAAGAGAAGACGTACACCATAAACCAGTTGGAACTGGTGTCACCGCAAATCAAGGTGAAGTTCGAGCCAACCAGTCTTCAAACGACCGAAGGGCGGACGACACTGGCCGGACGGGCCGATCTCGAATACGACTGGGACGCCGTCAGCAATCTGGCATCGAACGTGCTGCCACAGGATTTGCAGCTCAAGGGAAAACGCAAGACATCGGTGGGTTTCCGCTCCACGTGGCCACGAGACGACAAGAGCAAGTTGCTCAGCAATCTCAATACGGACAAGTGCCGCGTGGGATTCGAGAGTGCGCGATACATGGGCCTCGATTTCGGACCGACCGACGCCAATGCGGTCGTTGAAAACGGCGAGTTGACCATTGAGCCGTTTACTACAACGGTCAATCAAGGGCGTGTCGAATTCGGAGCGGTCGCCGATTTCAAGAACGACCCGACCGTGCTCAAAGCACCGGGCAACATATCCATGGATGGCGTCCATATCAATGAGACTGTCAGCAATCAACTTCTGGCTTACATAAATCCCATTTTCGCCGATTCGGTGAATGTCAGCGGAAGAGCCAGTTTTGCGGCCCAGCAACTGTCGATTCCACTGAATGCGTCGGCCAAGGAGATGATGGACATAGATGCATCCATCGCCATTGACGACCTCCACCTCCAGCCGAGCGGTCTGCTGGGCCAGATTTTCAAACTGATGGGCAACGACGATCCGCGGACGACGCTGAAGGTCAATCCCACGCGTTTTACCGTCAAAGACGGCATGGTGCGATACCAGGACATGCAGATCGACGTCGGCAACAACCCGGTCAACTTCCAGGGCGCCGTCGGCCTGGTGAACAAGCAACTGGACATGGAAGTGACCCTGCCGTACACGCTGGGCGGCAGAACCATACGTATTGGCAAACAGCCGAAAGCAAGGCGCGTCTCTCTGAATCTCAAAGGCACCATCGACCAGCCGCAACTCGACACCCAAGACCTGCTGCAGAACCAAATTGAAGGCCTTCTCGAGGGGCTTTTCGACAAGCTGTGATACATCTTCCCCGGCCGAAGCGGCGCGACCGCGCAACGCTTGTAGTTCTCGCTTGTTGCGGGTTATAATCGCGGGCAGACTGGTGGAAAGGATTGCCCATGTTCAAGGACCTGCTGTCTACGCCAACGACACAACTCGGAAAGGCCGGTCGATTCGCCGTTTTCCAGATCAAACTGTGGTCCCACTGCGCAAGACTGCTAAAGAAGAACCGAGCCGGTCAACAGGCCGCCGCCCTGTCGTACCACACGATCTTCGGTATCGTCCCGCTGGCGATCGTGATGCTGCTGATATTCCAGTCTGTCTCGGCTTACGAAGACGTCGGCCGCAACGTCCGCAACCTGATCTACGAGCATCTGAACCTCACCGAGATCAAATTCCGCACGGTCCAGGATGAGGCCCCTGCAAGCGCGACCGAGCAGGAAAATGAACGGATGCTGACGGAATACATCAACGGAATCGTTGAGAGTTTCTTTGCGGGCCTGAACAAAGGGTCGCTCACACTCGTCAGTCTGGTCATCGTCGTGTGGGCCGCCCTGAGGCTCCTGTCAACCATCGAACGAGCATTCAACAGCATATGGCACGTCGCTCAGGGCAGGAGTTTCCTCCACAGAATGATCAACTATTGGGCCATCCTTACTCTCGGCCCGTTGCTCATCGGCCTCGGCGTATATGTCAGCACGCGGTATGCTTCGGTCGGAGAACTGCAGCGAACCATCATCTTCTTTTCACGGGTCGGCCCCGTTCTTGTATCGTATTCTATAACGACCGTCGCGTTCTTCCTCCTCTATTTCGTACTGCCCAACACGAAAGTTCATGCCAAAGCCGCGATATGGGGCGCGTTGATCGCCGCCCTTCTCTGGACACTCGCCAAATGGGGCTTCAGCACGTACGTCACCAAGTTCATCCCGTACAGTGAGGTCTATGGTGTGGTCGGTCTCATCCCGCTGGCAGTTCTGTGGATCTTCATCACCTGGCTGATTGTGCTATTCGGTCTGCAACTGACCTTCACCACCCAGCACCTCAAGACGCTCGATGCCGCCGAGATAGCCTCATCGAAGAAGACGGAGGAGTATTTCGTCGCCAATGACATGACGACGATAAATGTTGTGCGACACATCGCCCTGGCTTTTCGACAGAACAATGCACCGCTCGAACTGGAGGTTCTCTGCAACAAGCTGGACATGCCCGGCGAATTCGGTCAGAAACTACTGACGCAACTCGTTGACAACGGCATCGTAGCCCGGACATCCGACCCTAGAACGGGCTATATCCCCGCGCGCGAACCGGCCAACATCAGACTTTCGGAAATCGTTCAGGCCGTCTCGGATATAGAGTTCGCCCAACCCGATCCTGAAGAGGCTCCTACGCTGGCCGAGATAGATCAGCGTCAAAGGGATAGATTGTCACGCTATAACCTCAGCGAGATTCTGGATGAGGCACATGACCGAATCGCCGGGCCGGATGCTGAAACGTTCACTGAACAGACCGATGAGGCACAGGACTCGCCCGATACGCAACCGTCGGACGAGACAGGCCGGGCAAATCGCACGGATCAATAGTGACGGTATTCTTATGCTCCGCGCACTGCCTTGACAAGCAGCAATATCGCCCCGCCGAGAAACAACAAGCCGAACGCCAGCACCACCAGAGCACAGATCCCCAGAACGATATTCTGCCGTCGCGGCGTCAGCAGCTTTGCTCCGCGATGACTCGCCCACGACAGAGCCGTAAGCCACAGGAAATCACACGCCCAGTGCACCAGGGCGAAGAGCGCAAAGGCCCATGCGCCGAGGCTTCCCGCCTTGGTCGCCAGTCCCAGGCCGATTGTCGCCCACCATACCAGAAAGTACGGATTACCCGCCGAGAGCAGAATGCCCGCTACGACAGGCGTACCCCGCACGACATCCCCCTCCGCTCTTGCTCGCTTGCGAATGGCTGCGAACATCTGATTCGCCATCATCAGCAGGACCATCCCGCCGATCAGCCCAATAATGACTCTCGCGATATTCGAGTTCAGTATGCTCGCCGCACCGAGCACCACCAGAATCATCAGCGGGAATTCGACAATGCCGTGACCGACGGCGATCAATGCGCCGGCGAAGCGGTTGCGGCCGCCCATGGCGATCGCAGTGGCCGTAACCGGTCCCGGCATCATCACTCCCGACGCCGAGATAGCAACCACCCCGATGAGAAAGCCCAGCAATTCCATTTTGGCACGTATCACACTTGTTATGTCGGATCTGGCCTGCCTCCCCCGTGCAAGCACGACCTCATCAATGCTTAATCGTATTGATGATCCGAAACTCCCTGAACCAAGTCAAGGGGAATGGGGGACGGATTGCGATTTCCTCTTCCCCCATTCACCTGCGCGGTTATAATGCATGGGAACAACTCGGACGCGTTTTGATGTTTTGCATGTGGAGGTACGAGATAATGAAATGGATAGCATTTATCATCGCGAGCATTCAAGCGGTCTCAAGTTGTGTTGGCGCCAAGGATCTAATCGTGCCGCAAGAGTTTTCCACCATTCAAGCGGCAATTGACGCCTCACAAGCAACGGACACTGTGATTGTCAAAGCGGGGACGTACGATGAGTCCATTTCGTTGAAGAGTGGCGTCACGATCAGAGGAGAAGATCGACCGAACACCGTTGTTCGTTGCAGCAGCCTGGAGAGTCCCGTTGTTCGGGCAACCGGTTGCACTGATGCGACACTAACGAACCTGACTCTGACGCACACTGACGCAAATCAGGTTCTACCGGACAAAGCCGAGAGTTTCGCTGTTGTCTTCATCAATGCCGCCACAATCGACGTCAACGGTTGTCATATCCATCAGGCGGGCGATTGCGGCGTCCTAGTGGCCGGGCGCGGCAATACGTCAATATCCAACTGCATCATCGAGAATAGTAGAACAGACGGGATTATGGTCCGAGGCACAGGAGCAGTTCCGACTTTGCAAAACAATACCTGTTCCAAGAACATGCGCCATGGAATATTCTTCCTGTCGGGAGCAAAAGGCACAGCCGAGCAAAATACGTGCAGCGAAAACGGCCACTTCGGAATCATCGCTTATGGCGAAGGTACCCAGCCAACCCTTGTAGCAAATCGCTGCAGTAACAACGCACGAACCGGAATGGTATTCTGGGACGTAGATGGCGGCCTGGCAGACAAGAATGTCTGTTCAAGCAATGGGAGACACGGCATTGCTGTCGCCGACGGACCGAGCAAACCGCGGATATTGCACAATACGTGCGCCAACAATGCCGGCGCAGGAATATACTGTCCCCATTTCTGCAATGCAGTGGTTGCTAACAACTACATCTCTGACAACGCGGAAATAGGAAGTCGACAGGTCAGGAATCTTCTATACAAACGGAAGTATGCAGAACTCGAACAAATGGCCGCTCGGCTGCGAACTAGGAAATACCGCTTCATCGATGGAAACTGGCAGCTAGTAGATTTCTACAAGTCGCTGGCCTATAGCTATGGCTCCAAAGAGACGTTCGAAGATGCGATCAGCACAAGAAGATTAGATGAGTGGATCAAGCAGAACCCTGAATCCTCCACGCCCTGGATTGCCAAAGCCGAAGCGTACACCTACCTTGCGTGGAGAGCGCGAACCGGAAACTTCGCGGCAGAGGTGCTGGCGCAGAACTGGAAAGGCTTCCGAGAGAAGTTGCTTCTGGCCAAAGAGGCCCTCGCTAAAGCGGAGAACCTCAAACCGAAAGATCCCCATCTATATTCGGTCTATCTTTCGACGGCTATGGGCCTCAACGCCCCCGATTTGGTTTCCGAGCACCTGTTCAATATGGGAGTGAGCATTGAACCGGGCTATCTTCCTCTCTACTACGCTCGAGCTATTGCGCTGTTGCCTCGCTGGGGCGGACAGCAAGGGGCTTTGAAGGCGTTTGCAAGCAAAGCAGTAGAGCGTTTCGAGCCGGGTGAGACCGATGCCCTATACACAAGAATCGCACATGCCGTCCTTCTGTATGCCGGCCCGCGAAGCACCAAAGACCATGATTTCTCCTACGAGCGGATCAAACGAGGTTACCCAAGCATCCTCAAAGCCTATCCCAAAGCGACCGGCTATCTCGATGGCTATTGTGCCTTCGCCTGCTTAAACAAAGACAAGAAACTGGCCAGAGACCTGTTCGAGCAAATCGGCGAGGACTGGAGTCAGGCTTGCTGGGACACGGCCAAATGTTTCTCTTCGTACAAAGCCTGGGCATTCATGGATTAGCTTCGCATCGCGGCAAGTGTTGCGCACGCATTGGCGACATTGCCGGCGGTTACGCGCAGTCTTCCGCACCCCCTTGGTACTTGGAAGCTGTCGTGCAAGCAACCAGGCATCTGGCTAAATCGGATTCGCACGTCGTCTTTATTCCCCGATGATCTTTACGAGTAAGCGTTTTTTGCGGTTGCCGTCGAACTCGTAGTAGAAGATATGCTCCCAGGGTCCGAGGTGCAGTTTGCCCTCGGTAATCGCCACGACGACCTCCCGCCCCATCACCTGGCGTTTCATGTGCGCATCGGCGTTGTCTTCGAAGCCGTTGTGCCTGTATTGAGAGTGCGGTTTTTCAGGTGCGAGCTTTTCGAGCCATACTTCGTAATCGTGATGCAGGCCCGATTCGTTGTCATTGATGAAGACCGAGGCGGTAATGTGCATCGCATTGACCAGCACGATCCCTTCCTGCACACCGCTTTGGTCGACCAGCCGTTCGACTTCGTCGTGTATCGAGACAATGGCTCGGCGCTGCGGCACGTTCATCCAGATTTCTTTCGTCAGCGTTTTCATGGCCATAACAAAGCACGCTGCACGCAGGGATGCAAGCAAAAACGCACCGCCGGTTCAACACATCTCTGCACACGTCCGCAGACTCTGCTCCGACGGCCCATCCGCCGCCCCAGGTTCATTCACGCAACGACTTTCGAGTTCGCTCTCAAATACAAGACGGCACCCGCTCTTACCTGCCAGGCAATCCCTACTTTGCCGCTGGGTAAAAAAGACTTTGACACCGTGAACTAATCGGCCATAGAATCGTATTATGTGGCACACGGGGATCGGCAACAGCTTCGTTCCCCGGCAATTTTGCGTACACTTTTTGCTATGGAACTGGAGGTCGATTTATGGATGCAACCGGCTTAAAGATCGGGCGATTCGCCACGGCACGTTTTGTGATTGTCACATTTGTGCTTGGCACTTTGCTTGCGCTACCCTTAGCGGCAACCGCACAGGACGAAGGCAGTATTGCCACCCTCAAGGATATGGGCAAGGCCTTCGCGTCGGTGGCTGAAGAAGCCTCACCCGCAGTGGTCGGAATCAAAGCTCAGCGGACCATAACCCAACAATACCGCGGCTTTGGTGACGGACCATTCATGGACCCTTTCAGCGACGATTTTTTTGAGTACTTTTTCAGAAGACGCGCCCCGCAACAGCAACAACCGCGCCAGCAGCCGCGCCAACGTCAACGACAACAAATGGCCCAGGGATCCGGCTTTATTATTTCGCCCGATGGCTATATTCTGACCAACAACCACGTGGTTCGCGATGCGGACAAGGTGTATGTTGAACTCCAGGACGGGCGCGAACCCGAGGCGGAGGTCATCGGTCTCGATCCCGATTCCGACGTCGCCGTGCTCCGAATTAAAGAGGAGAACCTTGAGTATCTTCCCCTTGCTGATTCCGATGAGTTGGAGGTCGGCGAATGGGTGCTGGCTATCGGCAACCCGCTGGGACTGAGCCACACGGTTACAGCCGGCATCGTGAGCGCCAAACACCGCGCCGGCTTCGGACTGGCTACATTGGAGAACTTCATCCAGACCGACGCCGCCATCAATTTCGGCAACTCAGGTGGACCGCTGATCAATCTGGACGGGAAGGTCGTGGGCATAAACACAGCCATCGCCGGCAGCAGCGGCAATATCGGCATCGGTTTCGCCATTCCCATCAATATGGCCAAGCACATTTACGATCAGCTTATCAAGAGCGGAAAGGTGGAACGCGGCTTTCTGGGCGTACTGCCGCAGGATATGAGCGCCGAACTTGCAGAGAAATTCGGGCTGGAAGACAATAAGGGCGTGCTGATTTCCCACGTGGACGAAGATTCGGCGGCCGACAAGGCAGGTATAAAGCAAAGCGATATCATTCTGGAACTCGACGGCGAACCGGTGACGACCGCCAACGAACTGCGGAATCGCATCGCCATGCTCAAGCCGGATACGCCCGTCGAGATCGTGGTGTGGCGCGACGGCAAACGCGTTACTCTCACTGCCAGGCTGGACAAGCGAGATTCTGAGAACGTCGAGACACAGGAGAAGGCCGATGAAGCAATGGATAAGCTCGGCTTTTCCGTTCGCGATCTCAGCGAAGAACTCGCAAAGCGTTACGGGTATGAGGACGAGTCGGGCGTTATTGTCAGCAGCGTTGAGCCCGATTCTGAAGCCGCTCGAAAGGGCCTGGCTCCCGGCACGCTGATTAAGGAAGTGGATCGCGTGGCTGTCGAGAACGTCAAGGAGTTCGCAGAAGCAGTCAAGAAGGCCCAGAAGGAAGGCAGCGTGCTGTTGCTCGTCAAGCAGGATTGGGTAACTGCTTACGTATTGCTTCGCCTGCCCGACTGACGCACATCGTCAGTATTGAGAACTCAACCAAGCCCCGCCAGCACGCGGGGCTTTTTCATTTGACCGCCTACGCGGCCGACCCTATGCTTGATGTTGATGTGAGGCGGAACGGGGGTAATCGCCAACGTGTTTCGAGGTGAGCGATGGCTGAGAAGATCAACATCGAAATAGACGGCAAGACATATACCGCAGAACTCAACCAGAGTGCAACCGCCTGTGCTATACGTGATCTCTTGCCGTTGGAGGGCAGGGCCAATCTCTGGGGCGCCGAGATATATTTCCCGATTCCTGTCAAGTGCGAGTTGGAGCAGGACAGTCGGGACGTGCTCGAGGCGGGCGAGATTGCATATTGGCCTGTCGGTTCGGCCTTCTGCATATTCTTCGGGCCAACCGCCATTTCGCACGCGGGCGAAATCAGAGCCGCCTCACCCGTTAACGTAATCGGCAGGATCAAGAGCGATCTGGCGTCGCTGTGGGAAGTTGAGGATCAACAGTTGATTCGTGTCGTGAAATCACAATAAACGCGGCCGTACATCTCGTGGACAGCTGCGATTTAACAGAGCAGGAGCGCATGGAATGAGATTCGCTGCGGATTCAGGTCGGTGTGCGTCGAATCACAGGCTAGGATTGTGGGCGCTCTTGCTGCTTGTTCCAGGCGCAATCCCCAGTGTCGTCGGCGCGCAATCCGCCGAAGAGACGGCAGTCTTTGAGTCCTTCTTCCCGGACGATCCCGCTGCGGGCGAGCGGTGCAGCCAGTGGCTGGCCGACCCGGAATCAGGCACTTACAGCGACAAGCAGGTGCTCGAAATGATCCGCCGGGGACTTCGCAGCGCCGGCGACTACACCAGCCAGGCGATTCAGCAGGTCAGCACCCGCTTGATCTGGAACAAAGAGCCGTCCCCACTCAAGGACAAGGCCCTCGAACTCATGTATCACGCGAGTTTCTCGCCGTCCGGTCTGACGCGATACTACGCCGTGTACTACGGCCTGTCCGTAGCCAAGCCCAAGAGCGAAACGATACTGAACAGGCTCGCGGCGCTTGCAATGCGCAACGAGAACGCCACCAGAATTATCTGGGGAATACAGCATTCCAAGCAGGAACAGCAGTTTGTTGCAGCGCTTGAACCTTATGTGTCGAGTGACAATCCAGGCATTCGCGAGCGGGCCAGATCACTGATCGAGAAGGTCGGCCAGGCCAGCGGATATATTGCCGTCGTCAGGTCACCCGCCGGCGACACCAAAGGCATAACGCGCGACCCGAATGATTATGAAGGCACATTCAAGGATCTGTACGAGACCCTCGGGGCAAGATACCCCTGTTTTGAACTCAAAGGAATCAACTGGAAGGCGGTGGGTGCTGAATTTATTCCGCGAAGCAAAGTGGTCCGGAGCCGCGAGCAATTCGGGTTGCTCTGCATGGAGCTTGTGGCCAGACTCGAGGACAGCCACGCGCATCTGCTGCCCGGCACCGCCCAGGTGCCGGAACCCCCATTGCCCCGCTGGGATTGCGGTTTCTTCTGCCTGGCCGATGAGCAGGGACGCCCGGCAATCTATCACGTCGATCCCGATGGGCCGGCGGACAAGGCGGGCGTCGAAGTCGGCATGGTCGTGCGCACGATCAACGATGACAAGGCAATCAACGCAATCGACCGCATGATGAACCTGGCGGCTCGTTACATTGGCTATTCCAGCCGCAGACAGCTTCGCTACGACGCATATCGGGCTTTCAATCGGCAAATGGAAGCGGGCGAGATCGTGCGACTGGAGACCGAAGCCCCCGACGGCCACAGGCACCGCTTCGCAGTTCGCGCCACGCTGAATGGGCGATACATCCCCCGTCTGCCGGTACCTAAAGAAGGCATTCCTGATTCGGCGAGCGTTTCCTGGAAGATGCTGGAAGGTGATACGGGATACCTGTATGTCCGGCGTATCGGACGGGATCTCACGGACAAGTTGGACCGAGCCATTGCGGATCTGCAAGAGGCTCGCGGCCTTATTCTGGATGTCCGCGGCAACAGCGGGGGCGGTTTCGATGGCAGGAAAGCCTTCGTAAACTTCTATACCGACGACGACACAACCGAACCAAATCGTCCACGCTACAAAGGCCCGATCGCAGTTCTGATCGACAGCAAATGCGTCAGCGCCGGGGAGGGTTGGACATCCTGGTTCGTCGCCACCGACAGAGCCCGATTGTTCGGCCAGACGACCGCCGGCGCCTCGGCCCGCAAGATTGAATACACACTAACCAACGGCCTGTACAAGGTCCACCTGCCCGTCAAGCCCTACCGGGGCTTCCTCAGACGTGTTATCGAGCGTCGAGGACTCGAACCCGATGTGCCGGTGAGACAAACCGCCGCAGATCTTGCCATCGGCCGCGACACCGTCCTTGAAACGGCCCGAGAATACCTGCTCGGTCTGTCTGCAGACCCGAATTCAATCGCAGAGGCAGACCGGCACTGACAAACGGTCATGATCTATGGGCTCATCCAGTCGCAGTCAGGCACTTTTTCGATTGTTCATGCCGGAAAGCACACCTATACTTGCTCAGGATCATTGAATCTGTCGAAAAAGACCGAAAATGCTCAGACGAGTACTGGACTTCTACACACGATACCTGGCCATATGGGTCCTTGTCTGCGGAGCGCTTGCGTACAAATGGGACCGGCAAGTCGCGTCGCTCAAGCCCGGCATGGACTGGTTCTTCGCGCTGACAATGTTCGGGATCGGTATGGTCCTCCAGGCGGAGGATTTCAAACGCATTATTCGCGAGCCATGGGTCATCCTGATCGGCTCATTCGCCCAATTCACGATCATGCCGCTCGGCGCCTTCGCTCTTGCCCGACTCTTCGGTCTGCCCGACATCCTTGCAATCGGCCTGATACTAACCGGTTCGGCCCCCGGCGCAATGGCCAGCAACGTCATGAGTTATGTGGCCAGGGCCGATACCGCGTACTCGGTGTCGTTAACCACGGTCTCAACGCTCCTGTGCCCTATTCTAACACCCGCCCTGACCTACCTGCTTGCCCGTTCCACCATGGATGTACCGTTCTGGAACATGCTCATCCACGTGTTCCTGACGGTCATCGCCCCGCTGCTGCTGGGCTTGGCCGTACGCCACAAGTTTAACCGGCACATAAGACAAATCCTGCCCGTCTTTCCCGCCCTTTCGGTCACATTCATCGTCTTCATCTGCTCGCTCGTCATTGCTCTGAACAAGACCCACCTTGCCGAAGCAACCGGCTTGATTCTACTGGTAGTCGTCGTTTTGAATGTTTATGGAATGTTAACCGGCTATGGCGTAGGAACGGTCTTCGGTATGAGAACGCCCAGTCGACGCACTCTGGCCATCGAGATAGGCATGCAGAACGCCGGACTCGGCACGGTACTTGCGATCAAGCATTTTGGCGACCAGGCCGCCATGCCCGCAGCGATATTCGTATTTGTATGTATCATCACAGCTTCTGTCATGGCTGCCGTATGGCACAGAACAGGCACGAACATAGACGTACAACTCTCGTACAATAAATAATCCCTCCCTGCGGGTTGCATTTTGACCGACAAATGGATATAATGTGCCCTCAGTGGAACTCGTATGTCATGCAGGGCAGTCGTTCGGACTGCCCTTGTGTGTATCTGAAGCCCGATATTCTTTTTTCAGGAGTGCAAATATGGCGTGTAGTCTGGCAATTGCGGGGGTAACAGGAGCCGTAGGGCAGGAGTTTTTGCAGATTCTCGAGCAGCGGGATTTCCCGTTCGACTCGCTCAAGATGCTCGCGAGCAGCCGTTCGGCGGGCAAGCCAATCGAATTCAAAGGCAAAACGTACACGGTCGAAGAACTGACCAAAGACAGCTTCGAAGGCATCGATATCGCCCTATTCAGTGCCGGTGGCGGCCGGAGCAAGGAGTTCGCACCCGCGGCGGTTCAGGCCGGTGCGGTCGTGGTGGATAACTCTTCGGCTTTTCGCATGGACCCGGAAGTCCCGCTGGTGATACCGGAGATTAACGCCGATGCGATCAAGCAACACAAGGGCATCATCGCAAACCCGAACTGCTCGACCATCATCGGCATCGTGCCGGTCTGGCCGCTGCACAAAGCCAACCCGGTTAAGAGAATGATCGTCAGCACGTACCAGGCCGCAAGCGGAGCGGGCATGTCGGCTATGCTCGAGCTTGAACAACAAAGCCGCGATATCCTTGACGGCAAAGAGCCCAAGTGCGAGGCCTTCCCCTACCAGATAGCGTTCAACTGCTTGAATCATAATTCGGCGCTCGGGCCCAACGGGTACAATGAAGAAGAAATGAAGATGGTCAAGGAGACCCGCAAGATATTCGATGCGCCCAACATCGGCATCACCTGCACGTGCGTTCGAATTCCGGTCATGCGGGCCCATTGCGAAAGCATCAATCTCGAATTCACAGAGTCGATCACGCCGGACGAGGTGCGCGACCTGCTCAAAACCGCACCCGGTGTCAGCATCATGGACGACCGGGAGAACAACCGCTTCCCCATGCCCATCGACGCATCAGGCAAGGACGACATTTTCGTCGGCCGGATTCGCCAGGACGAATCGCTGCCTGAGAGTCGGGGCATTAACATGTGGGTTGCGGGCGACCAGCTCCGCAAGGGAGCCGCGCTGAACGCTGTGCAGATAGCGGAGAAACTGCTATAGTACGTGCATGGCGCTTCGCAATGTAAAGCTGACCATCGCCTACGACGGTTCGGACTACCACGGTTGGCAAATCCAGCCCGGTTTCAAGACGGTTCAGGGCGTTCTCACCGACGCCCTGCGCCAGCTTTTTGCGCCTAATTCACGGATTTGCGGCGCCAGCAGAACGGATGCGGGCGTACATGCTTTGGGGCAAGTCGGGCTGATCCAGATTGACTCGCCGATTCCCACTGAGAATCTTGCCAGAGTCATCACAGGCCGTTTACCCGATCACATGGCGGTTGTCAAAGCGGAAGATGTCCGTATGGGCTTCGACGTCATTGGGGAGGTCACCCGCAAACTCTATCGCTACAGCATTCATACGGGCCCGGTTCGGCCGGTATTGAATATCAGGCATTGCTGGCACAGGCCGGGGTGTCTCGATATCCGCAGGATGAACGATGCCGCTGCGCGGCTCGTTGGAAAGAAAGACTTCAAATCCTTCGCCGCAGCCGCCGATTCCAGAGACAGTACGGTCCGCACCATCTTTCGCTGTGAGGTCTGGGCCGGCGAAGGCGACAGGAAGGACTGGGTCCACATAGACGCCGAGGGCGACGGCTTTCTCTATAATATGGTCAGGAACATAGTCGGCACACTCGTGGAAGTGGGCACCGGGCGTTGGCGGCCCGAACAGATCGAAGAGATTGTCGAAGCCCGTGACCGAACCGCCGCCGGCCCCATCGCCCCGGCCAGCGGTCTGTGTCTGATGTGGATAGAGTATTGAACGCGCAAAGCGCAACAGGCGAAGCTTGGCACACGGCAGCAGAAACATTCGGGCTTCCACTGAGACTTGCATGAAATGCTGTGTGCAAGCAACGAATCTGATTGAGTGGCACACCATCTGGATGGTCGTCACAATGCCGAATCATTCCATGCAGCATCAGTGGTCGGCCGTCATTTCCTCGGCACAACTGAAAACTCATCGATATAGAGGTGTGTTGCCCGCAGGGCCCACCATTGGAGGAACTCGGCGCCAATTTTCACCTCATCGGCGCGGGCGGTGAACTCAAGTGTTACCGGAAGCCAGCGGTGCTGCGTCGCGAACCACTGAGTGACATTGGCCCGTGCGACTGTCTGAAAATCGGTCGTGGTGTCACCGCCATGCTCATCGACGACGAGCCGTATGCGTGAATCTCTTCCCCAGCCACTGCCCAGATCGCCCGTGCAAATCCAGGCCTTGAGCAGATACTGACGGCCAGGATCGACGCGGATACTGCGGCTTATCAACTCGCGATTCCAGACTTCCCTGGGTTCGGTCCAGTCGGTGTCTTCGGAGCCAAAATAAGACCAGCCATAGCAGCAATGCCCCGTATGAGCGTTGTAGCCATCCATGCCAAGCGCAGCGCTGCCAAGTGGATCGGCATCGGCAACATACGTTTCCGGTTCTTTGGGTCGGCCGGATCTGGCCCGAACGTACCAACCTTCAAGGCCCTGCTCGAAGCCCGCGTTGGGTATCTCGATACAATCCTCGCATGGCGGAGGGGATTTGGCAGGCAGCGGCTGATCGAAGCGGGGCTGGTCCGGCCCCTGAGGCATCGTCAGAAAGCTATATACGCGGGAGAACATGCGGCGAGAGGACTTGCGAGCGGTATCGGATGCGACGCGATAGAGATAGACAGTCCCGGGCGACAAATCGGCCAGTGTAATCCGATGGTAAGTCGCCGTATTCCCTAACGACACGGCCGTTTGCTTAAGATAGCGATCAGTGCCAAATCGAACGAGTCCGTCGGCAGTAGTGCCGGTGCGCCACGTAATCGTCGCCGCATCTGCCGTGACATCACTGACACGGACATCGTATGGATACGTAACGCTGTGCAATTCCTGCTCGCCGCGTATATAGCAGAGTTGGTCGAACTGCCTGGCGAGCAGTTTACCATCGCGATAGGCCCGTCCGTCCTTGTATTCGTCGGCCGAAAGATAGGAAAAGAACGGCTCGTTATCGACGCGGCGGTATTGAAGATAGTAACGTTCGCCTCGCTCAAGGGCAACGGCATCCGAGAACCATACGACATCCGCCCCCCAGTTGCATACCATTTTGACGTGGCAGGCGGGCCCGACCTGCGGACCGCCGGGACCTTCCCGGTGGACTGAAAAGACGAATTCTGCGACGCCGGCACCCCAACCGCCGCAATTGGCATAGGCCTGGACTACGTTCGAAGCATTGGCGACAAATGTTTGACCGGCGATGCGACACAGACCGGAGCCCGGTCCTTCGGCTATGAAATGCAGGTCCTCGCGGGCCGAAGCGATACTGGTTAGACCGGGACGCTGCTGGTGTATTTCAATGCCAAGATCGCTTTCCGAATGGGGCACACCATCGAAATATGCCATACCATCCGGGTAGACGTCGGGCTCGCGCGGCATGCTGTGGTTCCACGGCTTAGCATCGGCTGAAGCCAGTTCGAGTGTGTAGCGATTGCCCGGAACCGTGCGAAACCGCTCAACCGGCAGCGACGAACCGCAGATCCACACCATCGGCTTTTCAGTAAGGACCGGGCCTGCTATTCGACGGCCATCCGGCGATCCGTCGTACAGAGATACCTGCAACTTGTCGCTGCCCGACGCACGCCACAGAGAGAAGCCCGTGACCCCCGTTCCTTTGGCGACGAAGCTCTGGGCAAACCGAATACGAGCGGGAGCCCATAATTCCTTTTCAAGGTCCAGCTTGGGCTGGCCGGCATAATCGACGACGGTCGTCATATCCGGACGGACGTGTACGTTCGGCACGATCTTCCCGGCCAACAGCATGCAATAGCGTCCCGGGGCTACACCGCCGAATTCATACAGGCCGCTCGGACCAGTGACGGTCCAGCCGACAAGTGAGCCGTCTGCGGCAAAGACGGAAACGCCACGCTCCATTCCGCCGGCGGTTCCTCTTATCTTGCCCGCCCCGGCGGGCGCCGCTTCAGCCCAAACAAACAGAAGCAACGAGAACCACAGAATTGAGAGGGACGGTCGTATCATGGATTCTCCTCGATTGCCATGAGATGGGCTGCATCGACATACAGGCTGTTGCTTGCCAGGCTGAAGCGTTGTTCGAGGTCAAAACCCACGGTTATCCTATCCGCACGGGCAACGAATGTGACGCTGCCGCGGCACCAGCGGCCGTCGGTGGCATACCATTGCGAGGATTCTAAGCGCTTGTCATTTCGCACATCTGTGCCGCCAGCGGGAAGAGCAAACAATCGCACCTTGACGTCGCTGCTGCGACCGCCTTTTTGGTGCGTGAATATCCATCCGGAAAAGCGGTATTGTTTTCCGCTCTCGACTTTGACCTGCTGATAGACGACCGTGCGACTGTCCTGTCCTTTCGTGCGGTTTGTCCACCCGAACATTTTTGAGCCCCAGCAGGGAATGACACCCGCGTCACATCCAACCACAGAACCATGCGATGTATCCTGCCGCCAGACTCCAAGGCCGTCTTCGAATGAAGGGCTACTCAGTTCAACTGAGTCCGAGTCCGACTCTGCCCCTTCGTTTATGAGGCGTGCGAAATCCGCCCTACTGGTACGGCCGGCAATGACGGCGACAAGGTCCTTCTCCGCTCGGGATTCGCCGCCGAATACTGCACAGCCCGCCGAATAGCTGTCGTCATGACAGGCCGCCAGAAAAGGCCGAGCGGAAAGACTCTCGACGTGCAAGTAGTACTTGTCACCCGGTTCGACAGGAATTTCCTGAGGCCCCCACGCAACCATGGCGTTCCGGCAAGCCGCTACAGCTTTGCTTGGCCCTATCTGTGGACCGCCGGGACCGTTGCGATGAATACTGAAGCGCACGTAGTTGTCCACATCGGCCACTCCGGCCAGACGAGCGCGCGCATAACAAATGCTATCGCTAAGAGCGACGAATGTCTGGCCGCAGGAGATCGCTCGATGCATCCGTTTCGGCGTCAAGAGGGCATAGTCAGTGCGGGAACCGTCATTGTCTTCACATATAGCGATGCCAAGGTCGGTATGGTCGCGCGGCGAGTCGTCGAACCAGGCCTTACCAAGTGGATAGACGTTACCGCGTCCTGCGACACCCGGAATCCATCCCGCCGTATCGACGGCGGTCATTCGTATGGTATAGGTATGGCCGGGGATTGTGGAGACTTCAGCCCCCGAGAAAGCTATCGCAGTGCTTCCTTCACCGCCGACAGGTTCGGAGCGTCGTGCTGGTCCGATGGGCTCGGCGGCGGGGCCGCTGCCGTCGAGAACCTGTACGCAGACTCTGCGGGCCGGGCCGAAGGCCTTGATCTGCAGGGCCGTCAGGGCCAGACCAGTGGCGCGGTACGACTGACTGAAGGACTGCTGTGCACGGAGCCATGAGTCGCCTTCCACAGCGATCGTTCTGCGGGCATGCAGATGTAGTTCGGCAGATCCCTTGGGGGGGATTGCGACGGCCGCACAATAGATCGGGCGGTAGCATTCCTCGGCGGCCACACAAACAGCCGCAAGCCCCGCCGGAACTTCTGAAAGAACAAAGGCGCCATCATTTTCGGTCATGGTCTGGAGAGCCACGCTGCGCCCATGGGGATAGGTCCGCACGGTAGCGCGACCAAGCGATTGGCCGGTCGCTTCGACATGGACCGTACCTCGCAGAATGCCCGCCATGACCGAGGAATCAGCGCCAAGTACCGACCAAATCGCACATCCTGCGAACAATATCGCCGTGCTAATCAACTTTTTCATGTACAACTCCTTCGAAACGGCGAGTGTAATGACTGTCAGCAGCCCGGTCAAACGATTTGAAGCAGGGTGCGGGATGCCATCTTGGATTCGCGGGTAAGCAATTCGGGCAAATCCGGCACATAAAATTCCTGGTATTTTCCTGTAACCGAGTAGTCCTTACAACACACTATCCTGTTGAACGGGCCTTAAGGCAGGCTGACAAACGGCAATGCATAGTATCGAAAGGAGCCAAACGATGAACAGGACGACACACAAGCTGATGATAGTTGGGTTGTTGATTGCAGCCCTTGTTACGGCAGATCTATTTGCCGCTCCGCTCGGCCCACCGCGTGGTCGTGAAAGAGGGCCAGGGATGGGCTTGGGAGCACCCGGCGGCCCCGGTTTCGGGCGAGGTCCCGGGCAGGGACGCGGCCCCGGCCTTCTGATGCTGGGAGCAATGCGACGACTGGATCTGACAGAAGATCAGAAAGAAGCGATTCGCGATATCCTCGAAGAAGCGAAAGACCAGCACGAGGAGAGCCGCGAGGCGGTCAACGACGCAATGAAGGCATTGCACGACGTGGTTGCCGAGGTCTCCGAAGGCGAGGCCGAAACTGATGCTATTGACGAAGCAGCGGAGGAACTGGCCGAAGTTATAGCCCATCAGGCAAAGCAACGCATAGAAATCGAGTCAGCGATCAAAAAGGAACTGACCGAAGAACAGCGCGACAAACTGGCCGAAATGAAGAACAAGGTCGGAGATATTCGTGAGAAGCTGGGCGATATGAAGGCCCGCCGAGGATTCGGCATGAGGCGCGGTGGCAGAGCTCGCGGCGGCTGGGGCGGTTACGGTCGCGGTCCCATTGGTCCCGACGCACCAAGAGGCTTCGGGCAAGGCGGCAGAGGCAACTTCCGCGGCGGCCCCGGCATACAACCATATGGCGGACGCGGCATGCGACAGGGTCCGGGTTGGGGTCCAGGCCAGCAGTACGGACCAGCGCCGAAAGGTCGAGGCGGCAGAGGCATGCAGCAGGGTCCGGGTTGGAACCCGAATCAGCCGTATGGTCCGGGACAGCGAGGACGCGGCGGCAGAGGCGGATTTGGCAAGCCCAGCGGCGGTCGGCGCGGTGGTTTTGGTGGAGGCTTCGGTGCGTGGCAGGGTTCCGGCTCCGAAACCGCACCATTCGATGGCCCCGATTTCGGCTGGGAGCCAGTTCCCGAAGAGGAACCGGTAAAACCGGATGCGCAAGTCGAAGAGTTGTAGAGTTGAGCCTATCCCACAGGGTAACAGCCCCGCTGCGGATGATACCAGCGGGGCTCCCCTCTCTTTTGTATCTGTGGTGACAGGGGCAGGGATAGGATGCAAATTGACTTGATCGATGTATCATGTCGGTTTATGCTTTTGACATGTTAATACGGGATTTCGGTGCAGGATTTGGGCAGTCGCCTTTGCAGCGGCTTATCCGTCAAGCAAGGAACGCTGCAGCGGACACGCTACTTGTCAAATCCGGCCGTGCCGCCAGGCCCAAAGCAAGGCGGGCCGACCTTGATTGTGAAGATGTCCGACAGAGCCGACGCGGCGATTCTGATGCGTATCGCCGGCTTGTGGAGCGGCACCAGGAACATGTCGGGCACATCATGTGGCGCTTCAGCCGAGACAGACGCGTGCACGAGGAATTGGTGCAGGATGTCTTTGTCGAGGCGTACATGAGTCTCGGAACGTACGCAGGCAAGGCCCCTTTCGAGCACTGGCTGGCACGGATTGCCACCCGGGTGGGATATCGGTACTGGAAACAGAGTCAGCGTCAGCGTGAGGCCGAGCCGTTCAGCATCGAAGAATGGGATCGTGTGGCGAGATCCACACAGGAACCAATTGACGCGATTGGGGCCGGTGAACTCGTGCACAAGATGATGGCCCAGTTGCCGCCTCGCGATCGGCTGGTGCTGACGCTTCGTTTTCTCGACGAATGCGATGTAGCCGAAACCGCCCGGCGGACGGGCTGGACCAAGGCAATGGTCAAGGTCCAGACTTTGCGTGCACGAAAAAAACTCCAGAGGATCTTTGACGCAAATTGGAGAGACGAGAATGGCTGATCGAGACCGACAATTCGAACGACTGCTTCATCTGGCGCGGGAGGAATCCGCACCGTCGGTGGATGTTGCGGGCAACGTGATAGCGATTCTGGCCGGGGACCATCAACCGGTAACAACGATCAGCGAACGATTCTGGATGTGGCTGGCGGCAGCCTCGTCTGCGGTGGCAGTACCGGCAGCAATTCTCGCGGTGGTCACGTACGGCAGTTGGAACGATCCACTGGCACAGATTTTCACAGAGATTTCCTGGGCAATGCAATGAGTCAACTGCAGTTGAACGACAATCCGACGGCCCTGCTACGTCAGATGCACCGCTGGCGCATGGCGTTCTTCGGGCTGACGATTCTGATTGCGGGGCTGGTCATCGGCGGCTCGCTTGCACTGTTAATCTTTAAGCCGGAACCACCCGAACCTCCCATGATACCGCCGCAGTGGGGCATTCCGAGTATTCATCAATTCAAGCGGCATTTGAATCTGACGCGGGAGCAGGACGAAGAGATCCAGGCGGTGCTGCACACGTACATGGAGAACATGCGCAAGATCGCACTCGAGACCAGACCGGCGATTATGCAGGAACTCAAACAGATGAAGGAGGACATCTCCGCGATTCTGACGGAAGAGCAGAGGCACCGCTGGCAGAGACAGATGGAACGCTTTCAGAGAGAATCCATGGGACGGCCCGGTGGCGGAGGCTGGCGCGGCGGCCAGGATGGACGTGAGCGACCTCGCTTTCGCGGCGGCCCTGGTGGAGGCGCGGATAGTATGTCGGGCGGGGGACCCGGATTTCGGCGCCGGATGGATGACAATGAACGCGGGCCTTTCGGGCCCGGCATGCGACGGCCACGATGGGCAGATCCCAATATGGAACACGATCCGAACAGACCACGGATGCGCCGTATGGAGTCCGGCCCGAATGCCACCGGCAGAGAACCGAACGAAGGCGAAAGCCTGTAAGACGGAGAACGTACGTATATTGCCAGCAAACCGGATTGGGTCGCAACAGGGCTCGTGCACACATTTCTCACTTCCAATATGCCCGTCGTTCGCTACACTCGCCTGCATAGATGTTTGATCGATGCAAGACGACCGAAGACGGGGTATGGATCAGATGAAGACTCGATCCTTAAGACGTGCGGCGGCGACTATCGTGCTGACGCTCGTCGTTGTGTTTGCTACACATATCTCCAAAGGCAAAGCGACAGAATCGACGAATGAACGCGGCAGCCCCGTGCTATGGCGCAAAGTGCGCGTGCCTGAGAACCTGCTCAGCGACGGCGGATATGCTGGTGATGTGCGGGTAGGCGATCTTGATAGGGACGGCGAGATTGAATTCGTAGTCTTTCGCTCGGCGGACAAGGGAATGAAACCCTGCTTCATCGGGGCATTCGATCTTGACGGCCGTACGCTCTGGAGGGACGGCGATGGCGGCCGACAGCCCGCGCGCCCCGGTCCGGTGGCAGTCTGCGATCTGGACGGAGATCGTGCGGCCGAGGTGCTTTGCTTCTTTCTCAATGCATCGGTCCAAGCCGAAGCGAACAGCATGGAGAATGTCGTAGTGCAAGTCCGCGACGGCAAGACCGGTGCCGTTCTAAGGCAGGCAGCGCCTCGAACTCTCCGCAAGTGTACCGGGGAGGGACCGAATTGGGTTCACCATCGGCTGATTATTGCCAATTTGCGAGGCGAAGAGCAACCGCGCGATTTCATTGTCAAACTCGGAGGGAAACTGCTTGCCCTGAGCAGCGACCTGAAAGTGCTGTGGACTTACGACATCGCGTGGAATGCGTACAGCAGATGCTCGGCGTATATCCCGGCGGTAGGTGATATCGATAGTGACGGCAAGGATGAGGTTAACGGCGGGTTTTACCTTCTCGACGATAACGGCGCTGAATTGTGGGCGGGGCAAATAGCAAGACACATGGATTCAGTGGCCATCGCACCTTGGGACAACGGCCAGATGCGAGCAATTTGCAGCGGCTACGGACATGTACTGGACAGAAACGGCCGCGTGATCATGCGTCTCGGCCAAAGCGCAGTACCTCACGGACAGGAGGTGCGCGTTGCGGATTTCGACGACACACTCCCGGGTGTCGAGATGATAATCCGGTACAACGGGCACAATCCGGATGCAATGCTTGTAGACAACGAAGGACACATCGTTCGCCGATTTCGCCTGAATGAATCACCCAACAACACAGGAATGGAGGCAGTTCTATGGAACGGCCCGGGCGGACCCGCACTGCTTTACAACGGCGGTATGTTGTGGACTGCACGAGGGGAGACGTACGCACGATTCGAAGAGCTGGGACCGCCTGTCGGCGAAGAGAAGATGGGCTGGTTCCACTGTATCGCAGGCAACGTATGCAGTGATGAGCGAGAAGAGGTCGTGCTCTACAACCCATGGGACCGGTGGGTCTGGATTTACACGCCCGCACCGCTGGACGAGGGAGCATTCCGAGGCTTCACGGCCGGACCACGGCAATACAATCCCAGACTCATGGATTGAGATTCGCGTTCTGTCCGCAACCTGGACCTGATGCGAACGCCTGCATCCCATGGTTGCAAAAGGGAGCAGCAACGGCTATCATACCGCCCTGCCGGATTCGCGTCGTTCGCTGTCTTTACGCCTTATGGAAGCAACATTGGAAAATTCGACCACGACAACCACACCGTTGACGCGCATCCAGAAACTCATCGGTCGGCGGATGGCGTTTTCAAAACAGACCAAGCCCTGCTTCTACCTCGATGCGCACGTGGACGTCACGAACTTGATGGGGATGCGGCCCAAATTGCGCAAATCCCTGGGTATTCGGATCACAAGCAACACGTTCTTCATCCACGCCCTGGCGCTGTCGGCACGGGAATATCCGTTGATGGTGGGGGCGATACGGGGCGAGTATGTGAAGATCGCCGAGTCAATAAACGTCGGTTTTGCGGTGAATACGGCTCAAGGCCTCGTCGTACCCGTGATCCGCCATGCGGACACCAAGAGCCTTTCCGAGATTGCACGCCAGGAGGATGCACTGACCAAGAGGGCACGAAGCAACCAACTCACGCTGGAAGAGATCGAAAACGAAACAATCGCGCTGAGCAATCTCGGTGTCTATGGGATCGATTCGTTTTTCGGGATCGTGCCCCCACCCGCCAGCACGATTCTATCTGTCGGTAATGTGATCAATACGGCGGTCCCCGCAGCCCCCGGCTCGATAGATCATCGCAAGATCATGAGTTTGACGGTGGCGGTTGACGCACGTATCGTTGATGAAATGTATGCTGCGCGGTTTATGCGCTATTTCGGGCAGTTGCTCGAAGACCCTGCACAACTAACGTTGATGTGATTGGGAGGAATGACCATGAGACGCTGTTATCTGATCTGCCTCGCTGGCGTAATTGCCGTTCTCGCACCCGGTGCGACGCGAGGTGAACCAAAGACGATTCTGCTCTGGCCCACCGGCGCACCTGGAGCCAGGGGCAATGCCGATGGCGACAAGCCAAGTCTTACGATCTACCTGCCCGACCAGGAGAAGGCCACAGGGACCGCGGTTGTCATTTGCCCGGGCGGCGGATACGGCCACTTAGCGATGGACCATGAAGGCCACCAGGTCGCACGGTGGCTTAATTCGTTCGGCGTGGCGGGCTTCATCTGCAAGTATCGCCATAGTCGCAGCGGAGCGGGCTATCGCCATCCAATTCCGCTGCTCGACGCACAGCGAGCCATACGAACCGTACGCAGCAAGACCAGGCAATGGTCAGTGAATCCATCCAGGATCGGCATACTTGGATTCTCTGCGGGTGGACACCTGACCTCGACGGCCGGGACTCATTTCGATCCGGGCAATCCGGATGCGGCCGACCCGATAGATCGCGCAAGCTGTCGGCCGGATTTCATGGTGCTGGTCTATCCGGTAGTGTCGTTGAATCAACCCTGGACACACAAAGGTTCCCGAAGAAACCTGCTGGGCAGCGATCCCGATCCGAAACTCGTTGAGTCGCTGTCGAATGAAACACAGGTGACAGCGCAGACGCCGCCCGCCTTTCTCGTTCACACGTGGGAGGATACCGCGGTGCCCGCCGAGAACAGCATCCATTTCTATCTCGCTCTGCGCAAGGCCAAGGTGCCGGCTGAGATGCACGTGTATCTCAAGGGGCCGCACGGCTTCGGTCTCGGGCGAGAGGGGTTGGCAGCCTCATCGTGGCCGACTCGTTGTGAAGCGTGGATGCAGGCGCAGGGCCTGTTGAAGTAAGAGGTTGGCAGTCGACAGAGCCGTGAGGCCATGCGTCAGGGGGTCCACTGCGCCTCCGCAGAATTATTGCGGTTCTGCTCGGAAACCGGGTCGGTGTCCTTCTTCCGGCGACGCGGATAGATCGGGCGAATCTCATGCGGCGCAGTCGTATCCTGCTGCGAATCAGCGGGCGATTCGAGGTGGGGCAGCGTATGATCCTGCCCCACCGGCTGCGAATCGGGCAAGGTTGCTTCGGGCAGCGACTCTGCGGGCGGATCCGTTGAATCCGGGCGCGCGTGCTCGCGGTGACTCGAAGGTTCGGATGGAGCGGCGCCCGTCGCTATTGTCAAAACCTCATCGAGCGTATCGACAGCAAGCGGAGCATTCGAGATATGCTCGGTTCGGTCGCCCAACAGTACGTCCTGCTCCGCTTCGGTGACCCCGTGAATATGACGGGCTACACTCATGTAGTCTTCTGCACCGTGACAGTGCTGCTCGTATTCGTAAATCGTCTTTCCGTAGCTGGGCGCCTCGGCCAGCTTGATATTCCTGCGTATGTGCACCGGCAGGATCTCTGCCTCGGCCCAGGCGCAGCGCGTACCCCGGGCTTGTTCGAGGAACTGCTCGATATCACTGCGAACTTCGCCTGAAAGCGACGCTATGGTATCGTACATGCACAGGAGGATCCCTTTGACCTTTAACTCGGGATTGATGCGCTTGTTCACCAGATCGATGGTCTGCAACAGCTTTCCGAAGCCCTGGAGGGCCAGAAAATGCGGCTGAAGCGGGATCAGGACTTCCTGAGCGGCGGCCAGTGCATTGAGCGAAAGCAGCCCAAGCGACGGCGAGCAGTCGATCAGGCAGTAATCAAACTTGTCCTGCACGGGCTCCAGAGCTTCTCGCAGGATGATTTCGCGTCCCACCACGTTGACCAACTCGGTCTCGGCCCCGACCAGATCAATGTTGGAAGGCAGGAGCCAGAGGTTCATGCGGGACATCATGATCTCTTCCTCGAACCGGGAGTTCTGCGTAAGCACGCGATACGTTCCTGGATTGACGGTGTCCGGTTCAAGGCCCAGGTGGATCGTCAGATGCGCCTGCGGGTCGAGGTCGATAGCCACCACGCGACTGCCCATAGCCGCCAGCGCTGCGGCAGCATTGGCGACGGTAGTCGTCTTGCCCACGCCTCCTTTTTGATTCAACACTGCAATCGTTCTCAATCTATCACCTTCCCTGGTTGTCTGCTTTGGCTTTGAGCTTGCGGAGCACCGAGTCGAGCACCCCGTTGACAAAGCCGGGCGATTTGTCCGTGCTGTATTTCTTGGCGATCTCAATCGCCTCGTTCATCACGACTTTCGGCGGGATGTCACGACACCACCTCAGTTGATAAACGGCCAACCGCAAGATGCTGCGGTCAACGGGCGACAGCCTGGAGAACTGCCATTTGATTGTAGCCGTCATGATTAGCTCATCGCAACGGCTCACATGGTTCCATGCACCTTCCGTCCACTGTGCCGCGAGCGTACGAACGGCGAGGTCCTTCTCGTATTCGGCCAAGAATTCACCCATTCGATCCAGAACACAATCGCCCTGGACGTCGAGTTGATACAACAACTGCATGGCCAGTTCTCTGGCTCGGGTTCTCCTGTCCACCTGCCAGCCTCACGAAAAAGCCGTCTCTGTCGTACTGCCAAAGAGCGATATTCTAAATCTGTTCGATCACGTTCACCATTTCCATGGCGGTGACTGCCGCATCCGCACCGGCGTTTCCCCGCTTGGTACCCGCCCGTTCAACCGCCTGTTCGAGCGTCTCACACGTCAGAACACCGAACACGGCGGGAACCAAGGCGTCATAATTGATCTGACCGATGCCGCGAACCACTTGTTGACATACAGCATCGTAGTGATCGGTTTGCCCCCGGACGATAGCTCCGAGACAAATAACGGCAACGTATTCTCCGCTTTGCGCGAGCTTTCGCGCCGCTTGCGTAATCTCACAGGCGCCGGGCACCCAAACCACCGTGATTTGTTCCTGTGACGCACCGTGACGCGTCAGACAGTCAATGGCGCCGCCGAGCAGTTTCGACGTGATGAACTCGTTGAATCTGCTTATCACAATGGCGTAAGCGCCCTTGCCGGCACTGATCTGCCCTTTGATTTCCTTGACCATCTTCGATCTCTCCAAATCTGCGGGACCCGAATCAGACGATAGCAATGCCCGTATCTGTCGGACATTATAAGACGAACCGTCTACGGCTGCCAGAAAAACACGCTCTGCACCGGTCTTCACGGGCCCGCCGGTACACTGCCCGATATCTAACTACAATGATTATAGAAGGTTATCGCGGCATTTTCCAGAAGAAAACGTTGGCTTCAAAAAGGCGCAGTGGATGGCGAAAATACTAAGGTCGGCCCGTCAGGTGGGCGATAACGCCGTTGAGACGTCCGCCTGGCCGATAGTGTATCTATTCAGGGTGAATGCATGATCTTTGATGAGATGGAATTTGGCAGTTACGACAAGGCCGAACGCAAGGTTCGCAAGGCTTACGAGCTTTACGAAGACGGCAAGATGGTGCAGGCTCTGGACGAACTCGACGGGGCTCTCGAAATAAATCCCGCCAACAGCGCCTGGCACTTCAACAAAGCGCTGACACTCGATTCAATGAGCCGGTTCGAAGAGGCTATAGCAGAGTACGAAGCAGCACTGCAGTTGAGCCCAGAAGACGTGGAAATCCTCAATTCACTTGCGGTGGATTACACGCGGACAGGGCAGTACGATCTGGCAATAGACACCTTCGAGCACATCCAGCAGACAGATCCCGAATTCGAGCCGTGTTACTGCAATCGCATCATCGCCTATACGGAAATGGGCCTGCATGACCAGGCCGAGCAGATGTTCTACCTGGCTCAGCAGATCAAACCCGATTGCGCGCTGTGCTATTACAACATCGGCAACAGTCTGTTCGCGCGGGAGGAATACAAGAAGGCGGTCGGCTGCTGGCTTCGGACCGCCGATCTGGATCCCACGCATCCGCAGATCAATTATCGAATCGCCCAGGCGTACTGGTCCGATGGCGATCTGAACCGGGCGCGACAGCAGTTTCTGCTCGAACTTCGTGAGAATCCGGGCGACACAGACGTCATACTGGATTTCGGGCTGTTCCTGCTCGAGCAGGAGCAGATTGACGCAGCCAGAGAAAAATTCAACAGAATACTTGAGATGGATCCAGATTTTGCGCCTGCGATGTTCTATCTGGGCGAGATCGAACGCGATGCAGGTTGTCGCAAAGAGGCTGCGTCCTGGTTCGAAAAGGCGCAGGCCCACGACGAAAAACTGCCGGGCGTATCGTTCCGACTCGCCCAATGTGCACTGGCCGACGAACGGCCCGACGAAGTCAAATCGCATCTTGTCTCGGAACTCAAACGGTGGCCTGAATCAACTGAGGTGCTCGTGGCAATGGGCGCGATGTTCGCAGAGATCGATGAACCCAATTACGCCACCCATTGTTTGCTGCGAGCGCTCGAACTCGATCGCACAAATGCCGACGCCAACTACTATCTCGGTCTTATCAGTGCACGACAGGCCATGTTCGACGACGCCCTGCGGTTCTTCAGGCAGGCGCTGGAGAGCGACGAACACCACCTCGGCGCCCTGGTGCAGACGGCATCCGCTTGTCTCCAAACCGAGAAACTGGACCAGGCATGGGAAAACATCAGCAAAGCACATGAACTCAGCGGCGACGAACCCACAGTGAGGACCCTGTATGGCCGTATTCGAATGGCTCGCATGCGCCGACGCCTTGCAGGGCCATTGGGTCGGTTCAAGATCTCTCGAAAATAGACACTGCGGCTTGATACGCATGCCGGTCCCGGCCGCATCTCTACCCGCGGCTCATTTTAGTTTCAGCCGCCCGGCCAGAACCAGTCTTCGAGATTATCGCTCCATGCAATACCTATCGAGCAGTTGGCATCAACATTATTCTGCGTCTTTCGCCGCCCCGGACCGCCGCCATGAAAGAACATGATGTATTTGCCGATGTGCGGATGGTCTGTCAGGTCCAGGACGAATCCGGCGGTGAGGCGATTTTCGGCCCAGGGCCACGACTCCTGACCTAACGTTATGAGGCCGTTTACATCATGCCAGTGACGCAAATCTGCTGATCGCTTTACGCCGATACCGTTGGCCGGCGAGTGGAACAACACGTATTCTCTGCCTTGGACGAGCACGCATACGTTTTCGCCGCTATCGGCACGACCGAAATAAGTCCAGTTCGTCAAATCATGCGACCATGACAGGCTGACACCGTTCTGCTTGTAGAAGCACCACCATCTTCTCGGATCGTCTTTGTCCCGGACCAGATAGGGATCGATCATCCGCCCCATCTCGTCTATGGGAACGTTCGGCCCCTTGACGCGGAGCAATTCGGGTGCGTCCCAATCCATCAGGTTCTGGCTGCACATTATGAACAGTCGTGCCGTGCTGTCCGCCCATCGCAGCGCTTCGCCCTTCTTGTAATTCCGGCGCGGATATGTCTGGAGGCAAAGTACCCATCGCCCGTCACAGCGGATGACGTTGCCCGGACTGGAGAAATTCAAATGCTGCGCTTTTGGCGTAATGATGCGAGGCTCAGACCAATTGACCAAATCCGGGGACGTGCACTCCACCGTGTAAGAGTAGATACTGTCCTCTTGTTCGGTCCGCACCATCGTGCAGAATAGATAGAATATCCCCGCGTGGTATACTGCAGTCGGATCGCGATACGCCGTCATCGAATCGCCTCTAAGCACAATCGGCTCTTCCAGGGCATTGACATCCAGCGACGTCGGGGCTCTGCCGGCACAGTGAACGGCGGCCAGCAGAATTAGTGTCAACATTGGTAGCACGAATCTGCTCATGGAGTTCATAGGTAACTTCGCCGGCATCGAAGGTCAAGCGAAACCTATGCATTCGCAGGAACATCACCAGCAGATGGCTTCATTCTTGACCGACGATTAACAATGGCATAATCTGACCGCGGTGAACCACACAAAGGTACATGGAGACGCGCATGGAACCCCAATGGCTGAAATGGGCCAGACTATTGCAGGCGGTTGCACAGAACGGGCTGACCTTCACGAGCAATCCCTTTGACGTTGAGAGATACGAGCAGATCAGGCAGATCGCCGCCGAGATGTTGGCTTGCAAAGCAAGCGTGGATGTGCCGGCGGTTCTCGATTTGTTCGTTCGCGAAAAGGACTATGCCACGCCGAAGGTGGATACGCGGGCAGCCGTCTTCAAAAACGGGCAAATCCTACTGGTTAAGGAACGAAGTGACGCAAAGTGGTCGCTTCCCGGTGGATGGGCCGACGTCTGCGAAAGCCCTTCAGAAAGCGTCGAGCGCGAGGTTTGGGAAGAGTCGGGATTCGAGGTGGAGGCGTCGCGACTGGCCGCCGTCTATGATCGGAGCAAACACCCGCACGAACCGCTGATGCACTATCACATTTACAAGCTCTTTTTTATTTGCGATATCGTTGGGGGCGAAGCGAAAACCAGCAACGAAACCGAAGAAGTTGCATTCTTTCCACAGGACAGACTGCCGGATTTGTCACTGACGAAAATACTCCCCGAACAGATAGCGAGGATGTTCGCGTATTTCAAACAACCTGACCTGCCGGTGTATTTCGACTGAGGCAGCGCAAAGGATCTACGTTGTGAAGATACACACAGGACGCAACTGATGCAATTCAGCGCACTGCTTCTGCTCAGAGTGCGTAAGCACCGGTACCTATCCGTCTGCGAGAAATATGGCGTCTTTGGCACCGAGTGAAATCTCGTCGCCGACGGGCAAGCCGTTATTAGTGGTTGGGTCCTGCGTATTGGTGCCCTGTATACGACAAAAGTTCCCGTTCGGGAAGAGTTCGGCGAGGTCAAATGTGTACGGAGTGGGCCCAGGGTTGGCAAGGACCAGGCCGTGCTGAAACCGGCGATAGACGGCGTCGGGGTGCGCGTGGGCGGTGATCGAGTGTATCAAGACAGGTTCGCCGGACTCGATCGTGAATTCGAGATCGACGGTTTCTTCGGTAAGGCCGGAGAAATAGAAGGTCGAGTCGAAGTTGTGCTCGTTGAGGAAGGTCATGAATCGCCGGGCGGGTCTGCCGGCAATCCCGACATGGGCGAGTCGTGCGATCTCAGCGGGATAGCCCCGCATAGAGTCGGCGCGGGCAGTAATCCTAATAAACAGATCGGGGCCATTGCATGGGATGTCGGAGAGCATGAAGGCCGTCTGCGACGCATTAGGGTCAGCGGCACGAATCTCCATCGCACCAGCTCTGCCGTAGAACTCGACGTTCTTACCGGAAAAACGCGATGCAAGACGGCTGGTGACCGAAACGCCGGCACCTTCGAGCAGGTCGGGTTCGCGAGCCGCGAGGCGCACGGCGGCACCAAGTGGCTTGCCGAGCCAACCGAGCTTGTTGGCTGTGCCCATGCGAAATTCGTCCCATACGCCGAAGAGTCCGTCGGGATCACTTGGCGGCGCGTAACTGTAGCACAGAGCGGAATCAGTGAAGACTGCGGCGGCGAAGACAAGCCGATGCGTACTGTACGGGACGTTACTGGTGGCAACGACGCCGGGCTTGTCGGTAGGTTCCTTGAATTTATGATTGATGTAGGTGAACCTGGGGTGCCGGGCATTGCGATCCCAGAAGAAGTGCCGGTTCAAACCACCCGACCAATCGGTGATTTCATGGTCGCGGAGGTGCGGCCAACCTTCGCTCTCTATACCGTTGAGGATACCGAATGCACGCTGATTGTGCTCGGCCATTCCATCGGCGAGTATCAGCCGGTCGTCGCCCAAGTGATTGCGTAACTTACGGCAGAATTCGACGACGCCGATACCGTAGGTATTGAGGCCGTTGATAATGCCGTTGTCGGGTTTGCCATCGGCGTCGCAATCCGCGGATCGGATTCTGGAGGAGTGGCCGCAACGGTGCTTGAGGACGTCGAATTCGAGACCGTCGAAGGCAGCGAGCTTCCTGTCGGCGGCGAAAAGCTCTGCGAGGTGGTCCGCGAGGATGTCGGAGCAGGAATATCCGTCACCATCAAGGGGACAATGCGTGGAGTAGTTATAGAACCACATGATGTTATTCCTCGCACCCCACGGCCCCTCGGTCATATGGGCGGCTGCGTAGCTCTTGCCGCGCCTGAAGGCGCGTGGCTTTGTTCCATAGCAGCCGCGACGGACACGGATGGTTTTGTTTCTTACGTCTACGGAGACGAGTTGAACCTGCTCGGACTCGTGCCATTTTGGTCTGCCGGTGGCATCGAGTTCACAAAGGCCAATATCTTCATTACTGCCGCGGTACCGACCCATATTGACGCGGAACAGGCGAGGGTCATCGACCCTGATGTCGGTGTAGCCGGATTCGGCGGGGACGTCGGCGAGAATTCTGGCTCCGTTATAGTAGAGCCAGTGGCCGGCGAAAAACCTGTCGGAGTGCCAACGGGGATCGCGCGCATTGCCGTTGAAGTGCAGAAGAACGAGTTGGTCGGGATAACGTTGCTTGAAACGAGTGAAAAATTGCGGATTCCGACTTTCACGGCCGAGAACTTCTTCGTCGAGCGTCTTGCCGATGATGCCCATAAGGCGATCGAAGGATCGCTCCCACTGCGGGTAGGAGACGCGCCGCCCGGCGGCCATGCCCTCGCACTGGCGAAAGAAGAAAGCACTGGGGTAATCGCCGGCAAGAATGCGGAGTCTATCAAGACGAGGCGGTTCGGCGTGGAGTTGGTTTGCGCCTGCGATCACCACGACCAATGACAGAACGGATGCAAGCCAATCCTGGACGATCTGTTGCGATGCGGTAACGGTCAGTTGATGCAGATACTTCATGCGCGTCGACTCCTGTCGAAGAATGGGCCGGAGAAATGGACACCTTAATATCTATGTATTCGATTCACTGTCCCTGGCAAGATTTGCGAGCGCTTCTTCTCGGATAAGGCCTCTCTCGATCAAGTCAGTCCACACGCTCCCGACTCGCTCGGCGTCATCACCTGCAGCAATGATCGCGTTCTCGAGGGCGATGGTTTTCTTGCCCCGTTCGAGCAGGCTCGCACATGTGGCTCGGACGCAGTGTTCGAGCGCCACACCTGCAACATAAACAGTCCGTACCCTCGGATTGGAGACAAGCAGATCGACGGCGGGATTGTCGAGCGCCGAAGAGGCGAGGGCGTCCGGGTCGGCACCACACTCGAACAGGACACTGCCCGCGGGAATATAGAGATCCGGCGACAATTCACCGCCCGGCGCGTTCATGGTACAACGGTGTCCCGGATTGACAGAGCACTGCTGCGGGGGATGGCAATGCTTGGTGAAGATCACAAGCATATGCCTGGACTCGGCCACGCGAAGGGCAACGTTCAGCGGTTCGATTATCTCGGAAGGACCGCCACCACGTGGCGCGGCAGCGAGACAGTCGCGCTGCGCATCGACGACTATCAGAACGTCCCGTTCATTGTCGCCGGTTAGGCGTCGCGTGGGTCTATGCGCCCCCAACTGGCCGGACGGGCGAGCATGGCCAGATCGATGATGGAGGGATGCAACTTCATCACGTCCAACAAAGAGCGGACAATCACCCATATTCGTCAGGCCACGACGATAGAACAGCCAATAGACAATAGGAATCGCGACCAGAACAACGATAGAATCCGGAATGCAGTCGATAAGAAGGACGTGGAGAGGATGGCTGTCGGGCCCGGCGGGTGCAAGCCAGTAGATCATAGCCAGAAAGGCGGAGACCAGAGTCGCAACGATGGACAAGAACGCTTTGGTTCTGCTACCTCGCATATTCGCTCCTCATCCTGTCGCCCTGCAAAAGGAGATCATGGGTTTGCCCGCTGACATGCATATTGTGTTGGATTATCCGCTGCACCGAATCTCTACAGCCTCCAAGGCGCGCGTCTGGGCCGCCACAGCATACGATTCGCTTCGGAATCGTCGATAAACTGCTCGTTGACCGGATCCCAGCGCAAGGGACGTTTTAGCAGCATGGCGATATTGCCGAGATGGCAGAGGCTGCTCGAACGGTGTCCGATTTCAGCGTTGCAAATGGGCTGTTGTCTGCTCTTGATGCAATCGAGGAAGTTCTGCTTGTGATCGCGACTTTCGTACAGATGCTCTTCATCGGGCAATATATTGCTGTCTTTCAGCGACTCGGGCTCGCATTTCATGCCACCGCGAGAGACTTGTATCCAGCCTTCGGTTCCTTCAAAGCGAGTGTGCGAACCGCCGGTCTTGCAGATCAGCCTGACGCCGTTCGCATACTTGCCTTCGAAATACACCTTCGTAGCAGTCGTGAACAATCCTGTCTTGGGAAACTCGCCTTTGCCGATCAGTTCGACCGGTCCGGTATCGTCGGTACCCATCCCCCACTGAGCGATATCCAGATGATGAGCTCCCCAGTTCGTAACCTGGCCGCCGGAGTATTCGAGCACAAAGCGGAACTGGTAGTGACATCGCTGATGATGGTAAGGTTCCCACGGGGCCGGACCAAGCCACATATCGTAGTCGAGTTCTGCGGGCACAGGCTCGGGCTCCCACGTCGGCTCACACCTTTTGTTGTTGCCCGGGATGCCGACCTCTACAGTCTTGAGCTGTCCGATCCGGCCGTTGCGAACCAATTCACAGGCCTTGCGGAAGTTATTCGACGATCGTTGCTGCGAACCGGTCTGAACGATGCGGCCATACCGTTTGGCCTCATCAGCCAAGACCCGCCCCTCGCCTATTGTCAGCGTAAGGGGTTTCTCGCAGTACACATCCCGGCCGGAGCGCACCGCCGCAACCGATACGGGCACATGCCAATGGTCCGGCGTGCCTACAGAAACAGCGTCCACATCGGTGCGGGCCAACAACTCGCGATAATCGTTGTAACAGGACTTCGGATCAAGGCCCATTCTGTCAGCCGCCCGTTTTCTGTGTCCAGTATCGACATCACAAACCGCCACAATCTGACAGTTCTTCTTGCCACTGAAGCCGCGCATGTTGCCGCTTCCCTGGCCACCGACTCCGACGCAGCCCATCGCAATCCGTTCGCTTGGGGCATCTGCTCCGAACACGGAAGCGGGTACGACGGTCGGCAGGGTCAATGCCGCGCTCGCCAATCCTGCGCTGTTTCGAAGAAACCGTCGTCGTGTCAGTTTGGTTGGTGTGCTGGCCATACTAATCTCCGTCCTTTCATGTGTGCCCGAAGAGAGTTGTCAATCGAGTTCCTTGATTCGCATATCGCGGAATTCCAGATAGTCGCCGTGTCCGCAGAACGCGATGTGCCCCTTGTCCCGTTTGAGACCGGCATGGTCTCTGCCATCTACCGTCTGCGGCGTACTCGCTTTCCAGATGTCGGCGTCGACGATTGTCTTGCCATTGAGTTTAACGGTAATCTGGTCGCCGTTGGCCTTGATCTCCTCGTAATTCCACTGGCCCGTCGGATTCAGATGTCCGGTCTCGGCGGGAACAACACCGTAAATGGAACCGTGGTGCTGATAGTCCTTCAGCCATCCCGCGTACTTCTCATGGCCGTCGTCGAGGATCTGTATCTCCATGCCTTCGTATGCCGCATTGCCTGTCGCGGGCGTGCGAATACCTAAGCCGTTGTTCGCGCCGGGCGTTAGCTTGAAAGCGAAGCGGAATATGAAATCGCCGAACTGCTCGGTGGTATATAGATTGCCACCGCCGCGTTCGGGATCGCAGATGATTCTGCCGTCCTGCACAACATACCCGTTGGTGTTACCCGTCCAGCCCGCATGATCCATGCCGTTGAACAAGGGCCGGAAGCCGTCGGCCAGCTCTTCCTCAGTCAGTATTTCACGGAGAAAAACGTTGCGGAAGTAGAGTTTGCTGCCATGGGATTGCAGTTCGATCTGCCCCTTGCGATAGATCGGCTTGTCGCGCTCCCAGTAATTCTCCATAACGACTTTATCCACCACGAGTTCGCCATTGAGGTAGACCGTCACAACCTCATCGACCATGATGATGTAAAACGTATTCCACTCGCCAACAGGATTATCTGCAACCTTGAGCGGCTTGCTGGGGTGCTTCTTGTTATTATAAAGCCCTCCTGAGCCGACCTGAGCGCCGGCATTTGTCCTGGCCGTATCCCAGATCTGCACCTGCGGGAAACCTCGCAGATAAATCCCGCTGTCGCCCCCCTCTTCGATCTTCCAGTCCACCCATAGCTCGAAATCGACATAATCCTGCACCGTGCACAGACTGTGCCCCTTCCCATCGAAGCATAGTACGCCGTCTTCCACTTTCCAGTGCTCGCGCATATCGGCGTCGGCCTTGGCCTGCGCCTCAGCCATCTGCTCCTTGCTTGACTTCGCCCGACTCTTGGGATTGCCTACCAGACCTTTCCAACCGTGCAGGTTCTTTCCGTTGAATAACGCAACGAAGCCTTCGGGCGGTTCGTTCAATTCGCTGCCGGCTGCAAAAGCAGTCTCGCCATCCACGCAGACCGCCAGGGCCGCCAAAAGGACTGACAGAATGCACGGGAATCGAAAAGAAATGTTCGTTGAATGCTGCAACATGGTTGTCTTCCCCTTAATGGGCGTATCAGTGGGTTAATGATGACCGCTCTTCCGCTCGAAAGCCTGCCGACCCTACGGCCGACGAATAAGCTTTTGCCAGAGATTTCAGGAATCGGCTCTCGATGCGAACCGGCCATCCCTTGTGTTTCGCCCAATTATCGCCGTATACGAGGTGATGTCAAGGTTTGCCGGTGCCGGCGTAGTCGAAGCGCACCCCCATTCGCACACCGAACCGGCAATCAGGGATATGTACGCATACGACTCTCAGAAAGGGTCAGCGGACCGTTCCCCCGCCAATGCCCCCGCCAATAGCAGTCTGATCGGAATCGTCGCCCTGGGGTGGTTCAGTAGAAGCGTTGTCCTGCCTTGTTCTGGCAAATGGCGATACAAGACCGTACCAGGGGGTTCGCTTGAGCCAATCCCGCATCAACAGGCTGATGTCCTTCTTGTCGATGCGGCTGTTATGATCGAGGTCTGTGGGCATCCCCTGGACGTAAGTGCGCACTGATCTCATGAGCCTGCCCAAGTCGTCGTAGTGGACTTTGCCATCATTGTTCAGATCGCCGAGCAGGCAGGTCCCGGGAGGCGCCATGCTCGCCTCGGCTGTACCGCCATAGGCACCCATGTTCACCCGCACGTTTCGACCCCATGTACCGTTAGGATCGTGAGGCACGGACACTGCTTCGGCACCGAGCGCCATGCCCGGATTGCCCGCATCGATGCAATAGCTCGTCATACCGTCCCATACCCAATGGCTGCCATGACTCAGATAAGGTGTCCATCGCCAACCGGCACTGCGAAGATGATAGTCGCCGTCCACCCAGTAACTGTCACTGTAATTCGGAGGTCGTGTCCATCGGCCCGGATCGACGAAGCACGGGTCCACGGTGATGTTGCCGGAACCCGCCCAGTCGGCGGAGATTGCCTGCGAACCCCCCATAACATTGCTATAGTCCACCTGTACAGTTGAGATGTCATCGCTGTTTATCTGTCTGTCCATCAGATTCCACAGGATGCAGTTGTGGACTTCCAGATCGCTTCTTTCGCAGTGAATGGCTGAACCATAAGTGGAGTAGCCATCCGGATAGTGGCTGTCCGCAACAGTGCATTGATGCAGTTTGAGGTCCGAGTCCGCAAGATAAATGCCACTGCCGTGATCGCCTGAATAACGCCCCATATTGCCGGCCATGACGCAATTGGTTGCGTTCAACACGGAATTGGTTGCGTGTATCGCTCCGCCGCGATAGTATCCGATGTTGCCATTGATGATGCATCTGGATAACGCGGGAGACGCCCCCATACAGGTCAGTCCGCCGCCCATGGAAGACGAGTGTGATCGATTAGCCAGTATCACGCAATCGCTGATCGTCGGACTCGACGCCCTGCACACAAGTCCCGATCCGTTTGGATTCGAAACGGTCAACCCCTTCAGCGAACAGCCCTCCAGTTCACCACGCTGGAAACTCACCATTCCGCCGATAATTGTCGATGCCGCAGTCAGCGGCGAGTACGGATCCCGACTCTGGATGACAATCTGGCGACCTGCAGGCGAGACATCTTCCCGGTAGTATCCGGCAGCGATAACGACACGGTCTCCGTTGTCCGTTTCAGCAATCGCAGCCGAGATTGTCTTCTTGGCGGCTTGCCAGGACAGGCCGTCGTTGCTGTCATCAGGACTCGCACTGTCGACGTAGAGCGTTCTGCCCGCTGCGGTGGGATCGCTTGCGTACAGTTCGTACTCATCCAGATTGACGTGGCCGTCTCCATCCGGGTCTTGTTGCGGATCACCAGCCAGCCCATTCGGATCGAAGTACGTCTTTTCATACCAGTCGGGCATCCCGTCGTCGTCGCCGTCGGAAAACTCGTCGGCGCCGAGGTCTATCCTGCGGTCATAGACGCGAAATTCACCGTCGATATCAGTTCCTCTGTACCGAGGCGAAGGATCACCGACGTCGATACAGGGCGAACCCGCACGCAAATGACCGTCTCCCGTCAGCATTGGCGGCATGCTTATGATGCCCTCAGCCTCGGCGTCCTGAATTCCGCCCTGCACGTCGCTGTAAGTGATGGTGAAATAGCTTTCTTCTGCTATCTGCTTGGGGCTGTTACCCCAGATAATGCAGTTGGACACGGTAACATCCGTTCCCCAATCCACGGAGATACCTCCCCCTTCGGGGTAGACGTAGTCGCCGTAGTTCCCTCTGGCATTGCCGAAGATCGTGGTGTTCATAATCATGACCGTTCGGTCATATCCGTAAACATAAATCCCACCCTGAGGAGCGTTGCCGCGGACAATACACTGGAGTATATTCGCGTTGCTGTAGCGGAGGTTTATGCCCTGGTCGTTAGCATAGACCGTATTGGCATTACAAGTAGTATGGTTTGAGTATTCGATTTGGAGGCCGACGGGATTCTCTGTGAGAGCGCTTTGATTTACGGTGTTGTGCTCGGCATGGAATAAATATATCCCGGCAGTGTTATTGCGCTTACAGATCACATTGTCGATCACCGAGTGCGTCGTATTGACAAGAGTTATTCCCGAGCCGTTGCCGCTAAGCTCAAGGTCGGAAATAGTAAGGTCTCTGCAATTGACCGCGAAGACGCACGCCGCCCCGCTATTCGCATCAACTACGGCCTCCACTGCGTCGACGAGATAGTACACGGGTTTGCTGTTGATTACGTTGGACGTATCGATGTCCTGAACGTAATCCTCCTCAGTGCCTGTGCAATTGACGCCATAGCTGTTCTGCGCGAGGACATTGCCTCGCATGAATGTCTCGGCTGATGCATCCAGCAGAACACCCCAGTCATTGCCGGAGATCGTGTTATTGCTGATTCCATTATAGGGAGAATGATGCAGGCGAACGCCTGCAACGCTGTTGTCACTAATAACGGCGTCCTCGACCACAGAATACTGTGTGTATGCAAACAGTACGCCGTACGCATTGCCGGATACTTCGATTCCCTCGATTATGATGTCGGTACAGTCCACCGCCACTACACAGCCTGCATTGCTCTGCTCGCCTATGAATACATCATCCATGCCGACAACATAATAGATGGGCTTTTCGTCGACGGTATTGGAGATATCAATGTCTTGCGTATACTGCTCCAGCGAATTGGCCTCAATGTGGAAATTCACGGCGCAGCCACTGATATGGTTGTCTCTGAGTGTATTGTTCGCGCTGTATCGTATATGCAGACCGGTCTCCTCGCAATCAGCAATGACGTTGTTTGCAAGCAGGTTCAGACTCGAATCGTTGTACAGTCGAACGCCGTTACGATTGGCCAGTATCGTGTTGTTGCGTATCACGTTACCCATAGACCGCACATCCAGCCCCATGTTCCCGCTGATAAGCTCAAAGCCATCAAGGGTACAGTCGTCAGCCACGATACGGACGGCATCCCCTCCGATATCATTAACGTCGATTACAGGTTGGCCGACGCCGACGAGCAGCAGCGACTTGTCAAGTTCGACGCGTTCCGGGTACGTTCCTGCCTGAACTTCGATCGTCTCGCCATCCATCGCGTCCTCCACGGCCAGCGAAATGGTCGCGTAGTCGGCGGGGACATGAAGCCTGCCCTTGATTCGCAGAGTTACCCGTACGTTGCGCGGGCTGTTGACTGCATTGGGATCGGCAACGGTCAGGTCACAGCGGTAAATGCCACGCGGCAGGTCTGCTGTATCGACCCGTACGGTTGATTGGCCGGGTTGGATGTGGGCGGAACCCGCATTGGGATCGACGCTGAGCCAGTCGCAATCTTCGCTCAGTTGCCAGTTCAACTGTCCACCGCCGCAGTTGCGAATATGCAGGATTTGATCGGCGGGCTCGGTACCATTCGGCTCTCGAATGAATTCCATGTCCTGAGCGGAGACAGCAATAGACGGTGCGTCGTAGTTATATTCGTATGCGCCTATGTCGACAGTCTCGAATGCGGCGGGTGAACCTCCGAGCCGGCGCGGGTTGCCGTCCTTATCCGTCTGGGGCAACTCGGCGGGCGGATTATTCGTTCCCCGATCAATGCAAAGGGAGTCCGCGGTGATATGGTAATCATGAGAAAACGCGAAGAATGGGTCGCCGCTGAGATTGTTGGACGCGTTCGGCAGGCTGTTGATCTGGACACTTCCCGTATGGCTTTCGTAGTACAAGTCGTCGAAGTAGTCTCCTTGTGGATTGGCGTGAAAGAGGCAGTGCGTCACGATCGGATAGTCGTTGGAATAGCTTCTGTAAACAGCGTGTTCAGTGTTGTTTACAAAGATACAGTTGGCTATGATCGGTGGCGGATCATATCGGCAGTACACGCCCCCGCCCCGATAGCCGGCCTCATTGGCGACAAACGTGCAGTTAACGAGGATTACCGGGCCATAATAACTGTAGACGGCTCCGGCTCGATCTTCCGCGCGGTTGCCGCTGAATACGGTATTGGTAATGGTTGCCGCACAACGATAGAGATAAAGCGCACCGCCTTCGTCACCGGCCAGATTGTTCTGGATCGAGCAGTTCGAAACAGTGAGTGAACAGTCGCTCGACGTCGATACCGCTCCTCCATCGTTTTGGGCGGAGTTGCCCTCGATCGTGCAGCGGTCCATCGTACAAAAGGAACTGTTCTCGCAATACAGGGCGCCTCCCCGCCATTCGGCCGAGTTGCCCTGGATGATGCAATCGACAAAGACCGGGCTTGAATAACTTCCGCAATAGACCGCTCCGCCGTAATGCCCATGATTGTCTATGAGCCGACATCCACTCAGTAAAGGACCGGCATTGTTTTCACAGTACAGAGCACCTCCGGCATAGCCGGAGTAGTTCTCTTTCATGATACAATTGTTGATCGTTGGAGAGGCGTTGTTTCCACAGCGTATCGCCCCGCCATAAGACTGATTGCCTCCTGTGATGGTGAAGCCTTCCAGCACGGCCGCGGAACTTTCGCTCTGTGAGAAATAGAAGGCCTGATACTGGTCTTCGCAGTCGATCACGCAGGAAGCCGGGCCGTTGGCGCTCTTGACGGTGATGGCTTTGCCGTTGTACCGGATATCGCGGTTACCTTCGCCCGTGTAGACACCATCAGCAACAAGAACTGTATCGCTCGGCTGGGCTGCGTCCACCGCCGCCTGTATGTTGTTGAAGTCCGCCGGGCCATCGTCATCTACCGTAATGGTAGCCCCCCAACAGGGCAGAACGAGTCCCAGTACGATAACGCTCGCAATGCTTTTCTTCCTCATCATCTTTTCCTCTCAGAGCCCCCCGAGAATAATACACAACCATTATGCCGTATGGCTCGAACCAACGCAAGCACAAAAGCAACCAGGGGTACGCTGCGAACCTGCGCCGTCCTGACTCGATTATAGGCATGAATCAGTAGAACCGCATGTAAAACGTGTGTAAAAACAATCCAGGCAATCATTCCATTACCCTACAGATCCTCACCATCGTTGCGCTGCCAGCGACTTTACTAACCGACAGGACCGCACTGTTCTGCAAGTCAGCATTTGACTGAGCGGACCCTAACCTACTACATATGCAGTATGTACTATATCTATAGTAGACTCAAGACAAAAACCGGCAAAGTCGGGAAATATTCCACCAATCCGACCTGTCACGAGCAGCAAGCCTATTGCTTGGCAAGAGTTATGTGCTTCCTCCGCCATTATGCCTCAAAGCAATTTGACTGCTTAATTCTTCATTCCGGGCAGCAAATCCCTATACAATCCCGGGGGTAAGTCGCTGTGAGGCGCGTGCACGACGGATAAGTATAGGTCCATCAATGTGGCGCCGCAGACATTGGGCCACTCAGCCACTGCTCGGAAAAGACTTGCAAATCGCGAGGACCGACACGTCTATCATTCGTATAGTCGGCACCGGTACAGAAATCGCAGCCCTCAGTGAGCCATTCGGATGCGAAACGAGCGAAGTCCGCCAAATCCACATCTCCGTCGCGGTCGGAATCGGGTTTCGGCAGAATCAGACCAATGCTCCACGGACCGTCCAGGCCCGTAGCAATGCTTTGCAGCGGCGCTGATCCATCGAGCGCGCCACGATAGACCGCGTTGGTGGTGGTGTCGGTCCAGTACAGCTTACGATCCTGAGCGTCGAGTGCCAGCCCGTGTGGCCGATCCAACCCATCGTAGAAGCCGTAGAGCGTCTCGATAACTCCCGTTCCGTCCAGACTCGTTCGCTGGATGCTGTGGCTGCCCCGGTCACCCCAGTACAGCATGTCGTCTTCGTGATCCACGACGATGTCGCGAACATGAACTAGGCCGGTGACGAAATCTTCGACCATGCCATTGCCATCAAGGCGCATCCGCCGAATGTACGTGTTCTCAAAATCGCCCCAGTAAAGACGATTGTCTATCAGGTCGATTTCGAGATAGTACGGTTGGCCCGCACCGTTGACCACGTCTTCAATAGGCCCGCTACCATCCATCCGCATGCGCCGTATCTTCGATACGCCCGTGTCGGAGAAGTAGATCAGACGGTTCTTCAGGTCGAGAGCAATATCGGTCGGAAAGAGCAGGCCGGTTGCGAGGCCCTCCATATCTGTACCGTCGAGATCAGCCCGCTGGATCGTGCCTCGAACGCCGTCGGCCCAGTACATTTTCTCCTTCGGCAGATCGATGGCAAGTCCTCGCGGCTCGACCAGTCCGTCGGCGATTGTCAGGACATCCTCTATTTGTCCGCCATCCCGATTGCCACGCTGGATCTTCACCGCATTCTTGTCACTCCAGTAGATCCAGCGCTTGGGCCTGTCGATCGCGCCCGGTTCGGCGTAGCCCGGCGAGGCCACGTCAGGGTCGGAGTTCTCGGACCGATACGCCCCGTAAAGGCCATTGAGACTCACGCCAAGATACTTTCCTGCGGTATCCCATGCATTGGAATAGCCACGAATTCGTTCGACGTAGGAGGCCGAAGCGACGATTCGGCCGGCCGTGTCAAATACATAGATGCCATCCTGGCTTCCCAGTGCAGAAAACGTCCCGCCAAAAGAGTCTGGATCGTATACAGCTACGTCGTCGGCCAGATCCCAGTCTCGCCGCCACGCACCGTCGGACGTGTCCACATAATCGCGGAAGATGGCGGATTGGCCGGGCTCTACCACAATGCTCTCGAAGGCATTCTGCCCCACGATCGGGTCATTATCATCCCACGAATAGCCTTGCAGATTTACCGCGACCGGGCCGGTATTGGTCAGTTCCCACCAGTCGCAGTCGGTGGCTCCATTGTGCGAACTCTGGCTCATGATCTCGGTGACCACCAACTCGGCGCGCAGTCCGAACGGGGCCGTCCAGATGCCCAGAGCAAACATCACGCCGAACCGGATTACCTTGTTCACAACTGCACCCTTGAAGCTGGCCAGGCACATGCACACGACAAACGCGTCTTCGGATAGAAAAGGGAAAACGCGGCATTCCTTGTGCGGCCTGAAATCTTCTATCGATCAACTTCCTGTACGCACATTATACCATCTTGCACATCTGAGACAAAGCTGTTTCCACCGCATTCGGCAATCCGTGATGGTGGGCCCACTGGGAGGGGTTCTGCAGGGAGTTCTGTCGACCTGCGTCAGTTCAGCAATTGTTCGTACACACGCTCTATGGTATCTACCATGGTCTCAGGTGCGAACTTGTCTCTGACTGAATCGAGGCCCTGCCTGCCGAGTGTCTCGCGGAGATCTTTGTCGGAAATCAACTCGCCGCAGGCCTCCACGAGTTGTCCAACGTTTTTCGGCTCGATCAACCGTCCGGTGCTGTCGTTTACGACTTCACGGGCACCGTCCACATCGAACGAGATTGCCGGCCGCGCACAGAGCATTGCCTGGGGAAGTGTTCGCGCCAGACCCTCCCGAAGCGAGCAATGGACGAGGATGTCCGAAGCCTGAATCGCCAGCGGTATCTTCTCTGGAGGCATCAGGCCCGCAAATCTAAAACGTTCCGAGAGCCCCCATTCACGTAGTTGCTTCTTGTAGTGGTCGGTTAGGTTGCCGTCGCCGACGAACAGCCAGACGACGTTGTCGAACCGTTTGGCCAAAGTTCCGGCCGACTCGATAATGTAATCGTGGCCTTTGAGCATGAACAAACGGGCGACCGTGACCAGCACGACGGCGTCGTTCGGGATTCTATGCTTACGGCGGAAGTCCGCTATCTGTTCCTGCGGAATTGGCCTGATAAATGCCTCCTCATCAATGGCCGAATACGCGGTAACGTAGGGCTTGTCCAAACCGATACCCGCCGCTTTCGACTGCTCGGTCATGGCGTCGGCGACGCTGACAAAGTAATCGGTCTTAGTCGCAGCATATTTCTCCGCCGTGATGTACGCCCTGTTAAGCCAGGGGTTCTGATACGGATGAAAGGCCAGTCCATGGATGCCATGGACAACAGCCGGACGATCGTACATCCATTTCCCCTTAAGCCTGTGAGCGGCCATTCTGCCGAGTATGCCGGCCTTGGCTGAATGCGTGTGCACGACGTCGGGCTGGATTTGCCTGAGACGATGCTTGAGGGCGAAGTACGCGGGAATATCGTGCAGAGGATTGATCGCCCGGCGCAGTTTATCAACTACAATCACGTCATAGCCTGCATGTTTCGTCTGGCCGAACAAATCGCCTTCGGGGCCAATGGCGGGACCCGTGATCAAACTAACCTCGTGGCCGCGCTCGGCCAGCAGTCGGCAGGTGATCAGCGTGTTTTCCTGTGCGCCGCCCAGAATCAACCGGGTTATGATGTGAACAATCCTCATCGTTGAAACGTTGAACCAAGCGGTCTCACCGACAGTTTCGTCAGCATACCTGTTATTTCGGAGTCTCGATGCATTCGGTCGCCAAATAATACGTGATTCGGCCGGAAACAGAGAATACCGCACTCCGCCCGTTCTCACAATGCCCAAGCGAAGTTGCCACTGCTGATTCTTCAGTTCCAGCAGGCTTGCTGCTCATTGCCCGGCGATGCGTGGCGCGAAGTGAACAGACAAGAGCGTGCGGATAGACCTCGGATATGGGGAAAGCGCACGGGTGGAACGCCGCGTGGGAGAGTCCAATGTGTCTGGCCTTATTCTCCAACTGTAGATCAATCAACCGCAATTCGCTTTTCACTGTGCAACTTCCGCTTCCCGCGTTACAATACAATTGGATCGTATCTGATGGATTTCCCAGATGCCCGGCAAGTCCATATCGATAGCTGTCAAGGGAGGTCGGACGATGTATCGACGAGCTTTTACGCTGATCGAACTTCTGGTCGTAATCGCCATTATTGCAGTGCTTATGGCGGTCCTGATGCCCGCCCTGAATCGAGCGAGAGAGCAGGGCAAACGAGCGGCATGTCTGAACAACGTCAAACAGATGGCGCTGGCCTGGAACCTCTATGCCGATGACAACGACAGCAAAATCGTCAACGGCAACACCAGTACCGGCAGCGCCTATAACAAGGACGGAACATGCTGGGTGTACTGGCCGGGACGCGGCGCAACGGAGGAGCAGCGCGTAGACGGCGTACAAAGAGGGCTGCTGTACACATATTGCCCCAATCTCAAGCTCTATAAGTGTCCCACCGGCATTCGCGGGGAGATCGTTACATACGCCATTGTCGATTCAATGAACGGCTACGACGCAATCCCCGGAGCGGCAGGCCAGGTAGTCAAGAGCAGAATGCAGATTCAGCACCCTCAGCGGCGGGCGGTATTTCTCGATGAGGGACGCCTTAGTCCGGCCAGTTGGACAATCTGGTATGATCAGGAGCGATGGTGGGATCAAATCACTGCAAGGCACGGCGACGGCACAAACTTCGCCTTTGCCGATGGACACAGCGAGTACTGGAAGTGGAAGGACGCCCGCACCGTGGAAGCTGCAAAGATGGAGTACGACTATTGGCAGCAGACCGCGAGAAAAGGCGCCGAGTCCAACCAACCCGGCAATGAGGATCTGTACGCGGTCCAGCGCGCAGTGTGGGGCAAGTTGGGGTACACGCCCACCAACTGACGGTGCCGGACAGCCAGAAGCTCTTTGCTCAAAAAACGCGAGACCGGCCCATTGCTGTATTTTCCACACCCGAACGCCATCGCCGCCAGCCCCTCGGCAGGCCAGGCTCCTTTGCAACCATCGACACCGGCGGTAGAATTTACGCGGGATTATTTGCAATTGTTGGGACAATGCTGAGGCATCCGCGTCTTTGTGGATGAAAGGAGATGTCGGTTGAACGAAACCGAGCAACAGAACAGCTATGAAGCAGCGACTGCAAGCTCCGGCCCAGACACACTCACGCCGGAATCGCTCGTTCATCAGTACGCTTCGGCCGTTCTCGGACTCTGCCTGGCGCACACAAGAACTATCCACGACGGCGAGGACCTGATGCAGGAAGTATTCGTAAAGGCGCTCAGAAAGTTCCATACGCTGCGGAACCGCCGCAGCGCGCGAGCGTGGCTGATGCAGATCGCCAGGCGCACCTGTATCGACTATTACCGCAGGAGTGTGCCGGAAGAGCAACTGCCGGACAGTATTGCGGCCCCTGCTCAAAGCGATGATCCCAAGCGAACCGAACGTTTGTACAGGGCAATTTCGCAACTGCCGGAGACTTTTCGCGAGCCGATTATGCTGTATTACATCAACGGGCGAAGTTCGGCAACGGTAGCGAGAAATCTGGGGATCAGCGAAAGCGCCGTACGGAGTCGCTTGTCGCGTGCTCGCCTGCGATTGCACGAACTTCTCGCGGAGGATTCCAAATGAGCGACGATATGAGATGCCACAATATACGTGAAGAAATTGCGGCCCTGGCAATGGGCGGGCTGGAAGCGGCTGCAGCCGAGCCATTGGAACGGCATATGGAAAGTTGTGCGGATTGCCATAGCTTATACGAGGCAATGCGGGCAGAGGAAGATATGATTCGCTCAACGTTCGACGTGCTCAAGCAGAGAGGCCGGCAGTTGGAACAGGAGATGCTCAGCCGGATACAACACCAGAAACTGACAGGGGGGATGGTGCGGCCGGCCTGGTGGCGCAGCCGCATCGCCCTTGGCGCTGCGCTGGCGGCTGCGGCTGCGGTCTTGGTTATCGGCGCACTTGTTGCAGTTGAGATGCTGACCGACAATCAGCCCGGTGTTGTCGAACAGAAATCGATTGCCAAAGATGAACGCACGCCCTTCGAACAGAAAATGCCAAACATGCCGGTCGAATCGGATATCGACAGGCAAATGCGCCAAATCGAACAGATGTTTGCTGCCGGCGATGCGGACGGCCTGATCGAGATGCTGAAAACGGGGCAGTGGGAGGCGAAGATCCTGGCGGCCGGATACCTCGGCCGGATAGGAGATGCAAAGGCCGCCGAAGCCCTGGCAGCGTATGTTGATCGATGGGATGGCGATGCGGAAGCGAATCCGTTCGCCAGAGCGATCGATCAGATTCACGCCAGGCTCGCTGACGCACAGTCTGCCTCGCCACAGGTAGAGCCTAATGAAGCCGCGGTCCAAAAGGATGCTACAAAGCAGCTTGCAGTTTCGCCGGCACCGGCCGAGCCGAACTACGTCCTCTGCGGCTACGTAACCGATGCGCTGACGGGCGATCCTGTAACCGATGCGGACGTAGAGATTTACATACGACGCATATACAGCGATCAGACAGATGCAAATGGCTTTTACCATTTCGACGAGATCAGTGAGGACGGCAACTACAGAGTGAAGATCAAATCCGTTGACTATATAGGTCTGACCGACTACCGCAAACAGCCGGTCGTAAGCCTGCGGAAGGACGCGCAAACCGTGCGAAACTTCGAGCTTGACAGGGCGTGCCAGATCGAAGTGACGGTGGTGGATGAGCAGGGTAAGCCAATTGAAGATGCCGAGGTGCGAGTCAGTTCGCTGGCGGATGAGCACGGGAGAGAAGCCGGATATGCGACGCGGCGCCGGGGGACAGATGAGAACGGGAATCTGCTGATCGGAGGGTTCGCCCCCTCAGACGATCCGCTGTTGCTGACTGTCACGCATACCACCGAAGGTCCATACGTTGAGCGCCACGGCCGGAGATACCGCCAGAAGGTGTGGGACTACGCGGCCGGGCATATGGTCAAAACGTTGAATGACCCGGATGTGATTGAAACGGCACAAGTCGTGTTGCGCAAAGGCGTTGAGGTGCACGGTTACTGCGAATACGCCGACGGCGTGCCCGCCCACGGTCTGAGCATCAGTGCGCACCCCAGTTGGTGGCACAGCAACTACTATCCGCCTATCATGGAAATCGATCCAAACGGACTATTCACGTTACCGCACGTCGTACCTGGGCAATACAGCCTTCACATACACATCCCCAGAGGCAACGGGGGTGGGACGTCATTCCCGATTGCTCAGATGCGGTGGCCGACGCAGGAAGAACTGATCTACGCGCGCGTTCCCCGTAACTCGCCCGGTTCGCTGGTTTCAATCAGCGGCCGGATTGTCTACGTGGGAAACAAGAAACCGTCCTATATCACCATAGATGCCTATTCGGCTGCCGGCGACAATCAATCGGCGAGTATCCGCAATGGCTCCGACGAATTTGAGATCGACTCTCTGGAACCCGGCGTATATACGCTCCATTTCTCCGGCCAGGATATCGTCGAGAAGAAAATAGAGAACATCGAAGCTCCGAGTTCCGGCCTGGAGGTCGAGATCGTCTACAACAAGGATGCCAAACCGGTACTTCAGGGATTCGTTGTCCGAGCAGACACCGAACAGCCAATCACGCGATTTCGGGCGCGGGTGAGAAAACTCAGGACCTTGCGCGGAGGCAACTACGTGCAGGCCGACCGATGGACTCAATTCGCCAATGAAGAAGGCGCCTTCAACATCGAGACGGTGGGGCCGGGCGTATATCAGGTACAAATTGCGGCTGAAGGATATGCATGGCTCTGGAGCGAAGAAATGAACACGGATGAGAGCCGGCCCGTGACCGTAGCTGTGACCCGCGGTGGGTCGATCTCGGGGCGCGTCATAAACGTACAGGGTGAACCAGTGGCCGGCGCTACTGTGACTGCCCTCTCGCGGGCGTCGGGAACAATGCCGAGAACCAAACGGGTGTTTGCCTCAAGCGAAGGTTCCGTGCAAACGCAGGCTGACGGGACATACTTGCTGAGCAACATTGCCTCCGGTGTCGAGTCTATTAAGGTGACACAAGCCGGGTATTGCTTCGCAACCCGTGGCGCCATATCTGTTCATGAAGGCAGAGTTACAAAGAACGTTGATGTCGTGTTGACCAAGGGCGGCAGTATTGAGGGCTATGTCTTCGATCCACAGGGCAAGGCCGAACCGACGGTCACATTATTGTTCCAGGACGACAGCGGCTATGGCGGCAGCGGCGACGAAGAAGCCGGTCGCTTCGCAACCGCAGTGACAGACGCCAACGGTTTCTACCACGTGGATAATCTACCCGAGCAAATGTGCTATATACGCAGAGCCAATGCCTATACCACACTGGGCGTAGCGCAACGAACAGTGGTCCCGCAAGACGGCCGGACGTTGCAGGTTGATTTTGGCGGCCTGCCTTTTGTCGATGGACAACTGGTCGTCGGCGGCAAACCACTGGCCAACGTAAGGATGACGCTGTCCGACCCGGCATCCCGGCACTCCGGCCTGTTTCAGTGCTATGCACGGACGGACATTCAGGGAGTCTTCCGCTTCGCGGGCGTGCCGGCGGGAACGTACGGCATCTACTACGAACTGCCCGACGAGCGCAACAAATGGGTCAAAGCAGCTCAGATCGAAACGACTGGCGAAACCATCAACCTCGGCACGATTCCCAAGGAACAAATTCGTGTGCGAATACATATCCAAACCGCTGATCCCGCCGCGGATTTCAAACCGGCGTCCGTTGTTCTGCACGAAGGGACGCGGTATTGGGGTAGTAATGTGGGCGATATGGAAAGGCCGACAGAAGCGGGCGGGCCGTGGATCGTGAGAAACGCCAGGCCGGGCCTGCATACGGCCACTGTTGTAACGTCGGAAGGAATACGAATACGAAAGCCTGTCGTCATAGAGGACGGGGCAACACAAGTCGATGTGACTATAGAGGTCCCATCGGGCGGCTCTGTGCTGACGGGTCAGTTCCCGACCGATGCACAGCAAACCTTGATACTGCGAAACGCGGACGACAGCATCAATGCATTTATTTATCCAGGTGACGGTAGCACATATGTTGTAGAGAACCTCCCGGCCGGAACGTACTCCATTGGCAGCACCTTCACAGAAGGCAGCGCACCGCTGACCACGTTCGATCTGGCCGACGGCGAAGTCAAGACGCTCGATATCGACACCTCCCAATGGTTGAACATAAAACTCGGCCCGCTGGCGGTACAGGTTATCGGCAACGATGGTTTTCCTCTGACGAACTCCAAAGCATGGCTGGATAACGGCGACGAACGAATCGAGCCGATAATGAGCGTGGGCAACAACCACTCGTTCGTCGGGCCGGTCGGCCCATGTACGCTCCACGTCGAGTGTGCAGGCTATGAATCCGCACAGTTGTATACTGAACTGAGGAAGGTAGACTTCGCCAAGCCGCGGGAAGCTGACAAGAATGCTGTAATGGTGAAACTCCGGAAGAAATAGGCTGCCGCAAATCGCTCAGCCTTTACAGCAAATGCACAGTCAGGGCCCCAGCCAGAATTCGGCCAGTTCGGCGAAGTCGTCGAAGGCAACTGCGCCATCGCGATTAACATCTTCAGCGAGCAGATCTTCCTCAATCAACCACTTGGCTGCGAGCATTCGCACATCGTCCATATTCACAAGCTGATCACAATTCAAGTCGGCTTTGCAGCCGGCCGGCAATAACGACATGGCGGCCTGGCATGTACCTCCATAAGCGCCCACGTTTACACGCTGGCCGTGCGGCCACAACTCGTCCATCCACCTGGTAGCCGGATCGCCCGCGTCAACGCAGCAACTGGTAACTGCATTTTTCATCCACGACTGCTCTGCTGCTTCCCAACGGCCGGCCTGCGAAAGCAGATGATAATCGCCGCGTACCCAGAAATCGTCGCCGAGGCTCGAAGGCGTGGAGTTGTCATCCCAGTGGCCGAGGGCGGCAAAGCATGGATCCTCACTGAAATTGGTCTGTCCGGTAAACCCGCCTTCAATATCACTGTACGCAACGGTCGCTTCGGCAGCGGATATCTGCCCGAGTTCGTTGAAAAATGCTATGGTGTTAGTGATAATCGCCGTCTCGGGATGCACGCCCCAACCGCCGTTCTGGACGATGGTACAGTTCGCGATTTCGGGCTTGCCACCCAGAAGACCGTGCTGCAGATTGCCGGCGACGATGCAGTTTCTCAGAAGCGGATAGTTGTAGACAGTCTCTCTGAACCGAAGCATGAGAAACATCTCGATGCCACACCCCTTGTTTCCTGCGATCTCGCACCGCTCGAAAACCGGTCTGCTCTCCTGATATAGCTCAACGCCGGACCCGTCGTTGGCCACGACATTGCAGGCAACGATGGTCGGCGAAGAAGCCGTGCAGTGAATGCCTGTATCTGCTGCAGTTATCGTCAGGCCCGTCAGCACAGAGGAACCATCGTGGCCCGGACCGAAGCGCACCCCGTACGTGTCTCCGGAAATAACCGTAGTTCGGACGATCTGCGGATCATCGGGATCGGTAGAACGTATGGTAATAGACTTCCCGCCGAAATCGATGCTCTCATACCATGTGCCAGTCGGAACGACAATTTCATCACCCTGTTCCGCGTCCGCCATTGCGTGCTGAATCATCTCATATCGCGTGCTCTGAGTGACGTTGTGAATGGGCCCGTCTTCCGTCGCCATGGACGGCCGGAACAACTCGATCCCCTCACCTGTGCCGAGATTGCGCGAGTACTGCTTGTCTGCAGCATTGTTCCAATGCTCGTGCACGCCAAGGGATTCCAAACGTGTGCCGTCCCCTTCCGGATCGTAGAAACTGCCGGATGGCGGATTGTGCGCCATAGCCGCTTCGTGCAGATAATTGTCCACGCTGCCGGTGACATCTGTGGCCCGGGGCTCGTTACGTAGAAAGTCCAGCGCTACCGAGTCGATGGCCACCGGGTCCTGCGAAGCAAAGAGGCTCGAGCACCAATCATTGCCGAAGCTCTCGAACTTGATGACATCGCTTCCCTGGTTCCTGGCAGAGTACAGTCCGTCGATCAGGTAGAGCAGGGTCTTGCCGCCGAGGTGTTCGTGCCCAATGAGATCGACCAGGCAGTTGTATGAATACATCGGCCGATTCCGGTCTCCGTGGTCGTGTAAAGGCGCCGGCGTCCACTGGTTCCTCGAGGGCGAATACACCGAGCCGAAATGGTTCTTTGCGGTCACGGTAACACCGTAAAGGCTGTGAGCCCGGAGCAGCGCAAAATTGACGAGGTATTTGGCCTGGGTAACGCACTGCGGCAGATTGGTCGTGCCGTTGTTCGGCACGTTCGATTGCGCAAAGTGTACGGTATTCTGCATGTCTCTAACCGCCCCGCTGCGGCCGCTGCGCGCAGAATCGGGTCGGACCACAAAACGCACCGCCTGCAACTCCGGATCACTGCTGCCGCGTATCTTATCGTATATGGGATCGCCGATAAAACGCGAAGCATCATACAGCGTGATGGCCTGCCCGGGCACGCCGGCCTCATATGTAAGTTGCTCGACCAGCGCATATACGGCCTGTGGACTGGGCATGCCGCGACGGGAACCCCAGTTACCACCGCTGTCCTGGTTCATATTAATCTTGATGGCGATTCGCTCGCCCGTCTGGTAGCCGACATTGCCCAGACCTCGCGTCTGATTGAAATGGCGGAACAACGCGTCCCATGCGTCGGCGTCGGTAGGTTCACCCGTCAAACCGCGGACGGCACGCGACATCATCAGATTGACCACATCCTGATCGGTATTTGCATCCTGCCACCAACTGCCGCTGGCTCCATCCCAGCTAGTAGCTGCCGGATCGTGCACCCAGGCGACCCGGCCGGGGTGAATTCCCTTTCCCACCCCGATAGGGCTGTTTGCAGGATCACTCGGCGCAAACGCGGCCTGGCTTTCGGTCATGCCCGTTATACTGACCGACAGCCAGATCGTCAGTACGGAAACGACAAGCAAAAGACCTGCAACGGCATACCGCGCCCGTTGCATATGCCTGCGGGCTCGGCGATAGGCAAGGGTGGAGCCCACTATTCCGCCTATCCACACAATGAACCCACTCGCCAGCGGTGCCGCAACACGCTGGCAGGGATAGGTTGCACGTGATGGTTTGGGAATGACGCGAACCAGGAACCAGATCAGGGCTGCCAGCCCGACAATCGGCAACAGCCAAACCAACCATCGGTACTGACGTTTAAAACCAAGAAATCTACCCGTACGAGGGCAAAAGCGCAGCATCTTCCTGACGTTTTCAAAACGCATAATCACACCTCCAGCCGACGACTTCTACAGTGCAGATCGGCGCAGCGTAAACCGAGGGCAAGCTAATCGAATAACAGCATTTGCTTCTACACGATGATACCATAGATGCAGACTCACTGGTAAAGGATTGCGGATAATGAAACGCAAATTCAGCGCGCCATACGTCTCGAAACGGCTTTGTGTTCGCCCGATCGGAGGATGGCACTTCGCTTCAGGATGAGTCCGTATCCTGGCCAAGGTGTTGCTGAGCCCATATGGCCAGACCGGCGCCGAGCAGCAGTATGATACCGGAGAGTATCTGCAGCAGATTCATCGACTCGTCGAAAGCAAAGTGCGAAATCGCAAGGACCGTAAAAGGCTGGACCAGCACGATCAATGCAGGAATCGTTGCTCCGATCCGACGCATAGACGCATAATAGAGCGCATGAGCCAGGGCAATCGCTGTAATTGAAGAAATCACGACCGCTCCCCACTGGCGCGCGCCCATTTGCAGACTCTTTCCAACGTTACCGAATGCAAAGCCGAGAATGCACAGGCCGATGACGGTGTAGATAGTGACGACGGAGAAACCGGCGGCCGAATCGATGTTCCGAAACGCCGCCCGCGCCGAAACCATGTACAAGCCCCACATGAAGGCGGTAATCAGGCCGAGCACAACGCCCACCAAGGTCCTGCCCTGGGTGATATCGACTTTGAAATACAAGACCCCGAAAACCCCGAGCAGGCACAGGGCCAGGCCGAGCCAGAACTGCCAACTCTTGATCAGTGAGCGCTCTTCGCGGAACAAGATCATGGAGAACCCGGCAATCCAGATAATATTCATTTTCGTCAGCAGAACCATGAAGGCGGGCCCCGCATAGTACAAGCCTGCCGCCCAAAAGCTCTGCATCGTCGTATTTGCCACAGCAGGTGGGATCGCCCTCTTCCATACGCTCTGATCCAGCCGATCGGTCTTATGGCAGTAGAGCAGATAGGGCAGCCAGAAGACGCACGCTACCGAGTAGCGCAGCAGATTTTGCGTCCAGGAATCCAGATAACCGGCCAGGTATTTGATGAAGATTGGCCCGAGCGACCAGAAAAAGAGCGTCCCCAGCGCCGCCGCTGTGGCGGTAATGTCTATCGCATGTTTGTCGCTGTTCTGATCCACGAGGAATGCCTCTGCAAGAACCCCACGAGCAAAGAAAGGTTTGATCATAGGGCTCTTCTGATCCAGACGCAACAGGTATTTGCTCGCCTCGCTGAACCCTGAACCAGAGGAGTCGTTCATTGATTTGGATCTCTTCTGCCCTGCACGGCAGAAGAAAGCGAGCGCACTTTTCTGGAATTCACGCATGACGCTCGCGATCTTAACGGAAAAGCGGGCTGGACGCCGATAAAGATTGGTTGAAGGCTTTGGACAGTTTCTGCGCGGTGAATACTGCAGCGCGCATTATAGAGGCTCTATGCTGGAGATTCTTAAGGAATTCGAACAGGCGGCCGGCGAGTTAAGTCCGGTAATCATAGCTATTCCAGCAATAGCTATGGTGATTGGAGGGCTCCTGCTGTGGCTGGCGGGCCTCTGCCTGCGCAGAGTATTGCTGGCAGCGGCGGGAGCAGTAATAGGCGCAGCGTGCGGATTTTTTGTTATCGGACGCGACCTCATTGTAACCGCTGCACTGACCGCCGTCGGAAGCCTTGTGGCAGTATTGCTCGAGCGATTGTTCATCGCCTTGCTCGCGAGCATCGTAGCCGCGGCCATCGTATTGGCAGTGCTGGCCAAACCGCAGGTCGACGGTACAAACACAGCACGGCAAGCCAGGTCAAACCATGGCACAGCTGGCCAGGCAGCATCCAATCCAAGCGTAAGCCTTGAAATAATAGGAGGTTATGTTTTGGAAATCGGAAAAGCCGCCCGTCGGGCTTTGACAGCCATTCCCATACAACATTGGGCTGCAGCGGCGCTGGCAGGTGTTGTTTTCCTGGTCGGCGGCCTGATTCTGCCTCGGTTCGGATGCGCCGTGGGCTTTTCAGTGGTGGGAACAGCTCTCATTTTCGCAGGAATCGTACTCTTGCTGTGTTACAAAGGCAGCACTCCGGTCACGGCCATTTCAGCCAGAAGTTCCCACTATGCAACCGTATTTGCCGTCATGGCGGGATCAGGAGCAGTCGAGCAACTGCTGCTGTGCAAGAAACCATTCGGTAAGAAAAAGACCAGCCAGAAAGAGGAAACGGAACAGAAAGACGAGCGCAGCGGCCGAATAAGCAAATGGCGAGGCATGTGAAGCCTCCGCAGGCATGAATCTAATGCGCACCGGCCGAGAGCCGGGATACTACACCGAGGAGACAAGTAATGGATTTCTTATGCGTCCTCGCACAGGCAGCGGGCAATGCAAACGCCGAACAGGCTGAAAGCGTCATCGATATCAATGAGATATGGCGCTATGTCAGCGGGCTGAATTACGTGGAAGCACTTACGTTTATTTCATTCGGAGCCGTATGTCTGTTCTACGGCTGGCGAGTGTTTAAGATCCTTGTAGTCATCTGTTTTGGCCTCCTGGGACTTATCATCGGCATGGCTGTCGCGGGCAGACTGCTCGGTTCGCACAATCAACTGGTCGGAGGGCTTGTTGGAATGGGCCTGCTGGCCTCGTTGTCTGTGCCGCTGATGCGGTGGGCGGTGAGCATTCTTGGTGCGCTGGCCGGCGCGATCCTGGCTGGCGGCACATGGTACGCCGCGGGATTGAATGAATCATATATGTGGGCGGGGTCGCTGACAGGCCTGGTGGCTGGCGGGATGATATCATTCATCGTCTTTCGCGTTGCCATCATTTTGTTCACGAGCCTGGGAGGCAGCACACTTGCAATGGGGGGGATTCTGGCGATTCTCAACAACTACGAGCAGACCAGCGAACCAATCTGGAATCTGGCTTCCACGTACAAGTGGTTCCTGCCGGTCGTGCTGCTCGTGCCGACGGTGATCGGTATTATCGCCCAGCACAAGTTCGTAAAGGGCTCCAAGGAGTGGGATATTTGATCACCTGAACCGAGAGATCGGTTCGCTCCTCGACAAGTGATCCGGCAAATCATTCTTGAACGGCAATTGCGTCAGTCCAAAGCCCGCGCGTACGCCCTCCAAATCATCCGCCGGCGTATATCACAGAGGCCCTTCCCAGTCTGCGACAGCATTATTCTGCTGTTCTCACCGTTTTTTGACTTCCTCCGGGCAACGGTTCATGTTAAATTAAGTAAGCTGTTTTATCTACGGATGGATATCCCGGAAAGGACGCTATGAAGCAGCCCAACTCACCAATCTACGAGGACAAAATGAAACTCGCCACCACTCGGTATGAACTCGTGGAAACCCGGTCTCTCGATCAGTTCGCCGGTAAGGTCTTTCATTTCATTGGGGCCGGCGGGGTCGGCATGAGCGGACTGGCGCACCTGCTGATGCGCCACCAGGCAGCGGTCAGCGGGTCTGACCAGGAGCAGAGCGAAGTTACAACCGCCCTGTGTGAGGCAGGTGCGAAAATCAAAGTGGGGCACTGCACGGACAATCTTGACCCCAATACGGACACGGTGGTGATATCCGCCGCAGTCAAGGAGAATAACCCCGAATTGCAGGCCGCCAGGGCCCGAGGCTGTAGAGTGCTGAAATATGCCGAGATGCTGGGCGAACTGATGAACCAGTACGAGGGCATCGCCATAGCCGGCACACACGGCAAGAGTACCACCAGCGGCTGGCTTGCGTATTGCCTCAGGCATAGCGGAATCGACACGAATTTCATCGTGGGCGCCAATGTCGATCAACTGGGGGCCTCTTCCGGTGTGGGCGACAGCCGGTTCTTCGTAGCAGAAGCCTGCGAGTACGACCGAAGCTTTTGGAATCTCACGCCTCGTATTTGCTGTCTGCTGAATATCGAGCAGGACCACCTGGATTACTATCGCGATGAGGCGGACATCGTCGAGGCGTTCACGCATTTCGCCTGCAATACGCGGCCCGGCGGGGTGATTGTTGCTAATGGACAAGACGCCAACACAGCCAAAGTCGTTGCCCAACTGGATGCCGATGTGCCGTGCGAGACATTCGGGCTGAGCCGCTCCTGCAACTATCGAGCGGACAACCTGACCCTCCGGGACGGGCTGTACAGCTTCGACGTTTATCATAACGATCGATTGCTGGGGCGAACCAGCACGTCGCTCCCCGGCCAACATAATGTGTACAACGCCCTGGCAGTGACAGCTATGGCCGTCCATGCAGGAGTAGCTCCGGCGCTGGTGCTTGAATTGCTGCCCGGATTCACAGGTATCGAACGACGATTGATGTGCAAAGGGTGCCTCAGGCAGGTGACGGTCATGGATGATTACGCGCACCATCCGACGGAGATCAAGGCGTCGCTGCTTGCCGTGCGCCAACGATACCCGGCCAATCGCATCTGGTGCGTCTTTCAGCCTCATCAGTATAGCAGGACACGATTCCTGCTCGACGACTTTGCTGAAAGCTTCGCGCTGGCCGACGTTACCATCGTGCCCGATATTTATTTTGTGCGGGATTCCGAACAGTCCAGAAACGAAGTGAACGCGCGGGTATTGGTGGACAGGATTCAGGAAAACGGATCCGATGCTCTGTTCATTGACAGCTTCGAACGAATAGGTGAATATCTTAAGGATAATGTACTGCCCGGCGATCTGGTGGTGACCATGGGTGCCGGCGATGTTTGGAAGGTTGCGGATGAGTTTATTCAATGGCTTGGAAGAGATAGTTGAAACCGACTATCCGTTGGCCGAATGTACTTGGTACGGCCTGGGAGGCCCTGCCGACTATTTCATCAGGCCCCGGACAATTGAGCAGTTGCAGCAGGTGGTCTGTCGGTGCAACGAGAACCACGTGCCCATTCATGTGATGGGCCAGGGATCGAATCTGCTGATAAGCGACGGAGGAGTGCGCGGCGCTGTGGTGAAACTCGATACCGAACAATTCGGGCAGGCGGATTTTGCGAACGATGGGACGACTCTGACAGCCTGGGCGGGTGCCGAATTGAGCAAACTGGTTCTGTCCTGCACGGAAAAGGGCCTCTCGGGCATCGAAGCCCTGACAGGTATTCCCGGGTCCGTGGGCGGAGCGGTGCGCATGAATGCGGGTGGCAGTTTCGGCGATTTCGGGGCCGCCGTTGAGAGCGTAACACTGATGGACAGCCAGGGCGAAGTGTTCGAAAAACACAAGCCCGAACTGGTCTTTGACTATCGCAGCACGAATATCACCGCGAGGTTCATTCTCAGCGCCAACATCGTGCTGACCGAAACGACTCCCGACCAGATCATGCGCACCGTCAAGGAGATATGGATTTATAAGAAGAACAACCAGCCTTTGAACACCAAGAACGCCGGCTGCATCTTCAAGAATCCGCGAGGTCTTTCGGCAGGTGCAGTAATCGACCGGGCCGGCCTCAAAGGCCTGCAGATAGGTGGAGCGGCAGTCAGTGAAAAGCACGCCAACTTCATTATCGCCCACAAAGGGTGCACGAGCCGAGATGTTTTGCGACTGATCGATGCGATTAAGGAACGGGTCAAGGAGCAGTCTGATATCGATCTGGAACTCGAGATCGAAATCTGGAAGTAACGATTGACTCGCCCGCGAGCCAGAGCAGTCGATAGCAGGAGAATGGGCAAGGAGGCCGATTGCAGAAAGCAAGCAGAATAACCGTCGCGGTTCTCAGCGGAGGTATAGGTTCCGAGCGAGAGGTCAGCATTGAGAGCGGCAGGCACGTTGCGTCGGCCTTGAGGCAAGCGGGCTACAACGTTATCAACTCGGATATACGTCCGGATGCGTTGGGCATCCTGGATGACCGATCCGTGGATGTCTTTTTTCCCGCTCTGCACGGCGAATTCGGCGAGGACGGTCAATTGCAGCAGATTCTCGAAGATCGAGGACTGTGCTACGTCGGTTGCGGTCCCCATGCGAGCAGAATCGCTTTCGACAAGGTCGCGGCAAAACAAGTCATTTGCTCCGCGGGCGTATCCGTACCGCGTCACATCCGCTGCGATTCGGCCGACGCCGTCAATCTCGAAGGCATATCGGCCGATTCTACAGACAAATACGTAATCAAGCCGATAAGGCAGGGTAGCAGCGTTGGTGTAAGCATCGTGGATCAGCCCGAGAAGGTGCGCACCGTCGTTGCTGAAACGGTGGATCGTTTTGGTCCCTGTATTGTTGAGCAGTTCATCACCGGCAGGGAACTGACGGTCGGCATATTGGATGGAAAGGCACTGCCAATCATTGAGATACGACCGAAAACAAAGTTCTACGATTACAGCGCGAAATACGTTGATGACCAGACAGAATTCGCTTTCGACACGATCGAAGATGCGGCGACGGTCCGGGACATCCAGACGGCCGCCGTTCAGTGTTTCGAAGCAATCGGAGGCAGGCATTTTTCGAGAGTGGACTTCATTCTCTCCTCCGACCGCATGCCTTACGCACTCGAGGTCAACACGATACCCGGATTCACGAGTCATTCGCTGTTACCTAAAGCGGCGGCCCGAGCGGGCGTGTCGATGAGTGAAATGTGCAGCAAAGTCGTTAACCTGGCCGTGGGAACCGGCTCTTGAGCCCTCGGACCCAACGGCTCCATTCATGAGACGTAACAGTGGCCAAACGCAAGCAGAAGACAAGGAAGAAGGGGCAGTCGTGGTGGAAAGGGGTCTTCCATCGCGATAAGAAGAAGCGACAGCAAAGTTGGGTCGGCCCCACACTGGCACGGATTGCAAAAGCAACGGCAGTACTGGCCTTCCTTACAACGATTGTCATCGGCGTAAGTGTTCTCGACAAGTACGTTCAGCAGACAGGATGGTGCGCCGAGCAGATGGTGCAGTTGGAGCTGGTCGCGGTGCCCGACTGGGTAAACGACAATCTCAAGGAGAAAGTGTACCTGGCAGCTACCGCCGACGGCAAAGGACTCACCATCAATCCGGATGCGGCGCGGCGGGTGCAGGAGAATATCGAGGCGTTGGCCGGATGGATCGACAACGTGCGAGTAACCACCATGAGCGATCGCCTGCGTGTCGAGGGATATTGGCGCAAACCGCTCGCCGAGATATCGCTTGGCCGACACCAGTTCTATGTTGACGCCGATTCGGTCGTGCTCGAGCCTGTAGCGGTCCCAAACCTGCCGATTGTGGACGTCGTGGGAGTGGCGGGCACCGGCGAGAGACCGCAACTCGGAGAGCCCTGGAAGCAGGAAGATCTTGCGGCCGGAATCGCTATACTGAGACAACTCGACCGTATGGACCAACTGCTGGCTCAAGACAATCCGCTGCTGTTCGAAATCGATCGAATTGACGTGGGCAACTTCATGGGACGCAAGAACCCCCGGATGCCCCACATTACGCTGTATACCACGGATGATACGCCTGTAATATGGGGGGCGGAAATTGGCCAGTGGACCAAGCATCTTGAAGCAACGGACCGCGAGAAACTGGCCAAACTATACGGCTACTATGAGAGAGTCGGGACGCTGCTCAACGCCACCAAGTACATTAATCTTCGCGATCCTCAGGACAAAGTCATCCCCCTGCCCATAGACAAGTATTAGCAGTTTACGCTCGACGGCGACAGCATGGAGCGCAATGGTGATTTATCGCAGGTGAGCAAGTTGCGGTGGACCTGTATCTATGCCGGCAGGTGATTTCGCTGCGTCAGTGCGGTGCGCAGGTCCATGTATCTGTAGGCAATGTCGAACTCTGTGCAGATGGCCTTAAGTTCCTGCAACGCACATTCGGAAAGTCGCCCCTGGAATTCCGGCTCGCCCGCGCAGCAGAATATGCGGCATCCGGCGAAGCGATAAGAGTAGACCGTACATTCGCCCCCGCTATTGTACGGACACGTGCCTGTGGTCATCGGCAGCAATTCTTCGACATTGAGCCCGGCGGCCGTATACATCAACTCAGGTGGCGTGACAAAAAGCCGATGATCGTATGCCTCAAAGTCACAGCACCGGCCGCACGCTCTGCACTTTCCCTGCGCGCCCGGGCGGTCGAGCATCTGCCGGTTGAGACGGTCGTATAGCCGCCCTACTCGCTCGATGATCCGGCCTTGTCGGCTTCGCTCTTCCACCATTGCTTTTCTTTCTTTATGTGCTCGATCTCATCGAATGTATACTGTCTGCCACGATTCATCCCGGGGCACTTCTGCACGGCTTCGTTCCATGCGTTCTGCGTCTTGAGGTTCTCCGGCCAGAAGGGCCAGTTCCTGCACTGATTCGGGCGAACCTCGTAGATAACGCATTCTTTTTGTCCATCACTTCTATGCAGGAATATGCAGTCTCGGGTTCGTTGGTCTTCAATTATCGAGGTGCGCATACCTACACGGCGGAGATATCTGCGGCGAAGATCGCTTAAGGACATCTCAAGGAAGTCCGCAATTAGCTCAACCTCACGTCTCGTAACCCATATATAGCCCTCCCCCGGCCCAGAACAGCAACCGCCACACTGGCAACATTCGAAGCAGAGCCCCGCTGCATACCACTTTGTGTTTTCCGAATTCTTACCCATGGTGCAGCGGGACAGCATACAGAGCATATCCGGCAAATGCAATCACCATGTATGCATAATCACCGCACTCATTGACAGCCGGGTGAATTTCCGTGAAGATCGCAGTAGTCTGAAAATCATTGATGGAGCACCAGCTATGCCGGACAATTGGACAATGCACGCCCCGATGGTCATCAATGCTCTGGGCGACAATCTTATCTACGTGCTTGAATACGGGCATGGAAGAGCGATTGTCGTGGATCCGGGGCAAGCAAAAGACGTGCTGGGGGCAATCGAGCAGCGCGGGTTGCGACTCTCGCATATTCTCTGCACGCACCACCATTGGGATCACACCGGTGGCGTTGGAGATATAGCAGAAGCGACGGGGTGCGATGTTGTTGCTTTGGGCAAGAAACGGCAATCGAATGTGCATGTAACCGTCGAAGATGGGCAGGTAATTCCGCTTGGTGGGATTGAAATCACAGCCATTGCCACACCCGGGCACACGGCCGATTCGGTTTGTTACTACGTCTCTGCAAAGGGGCAACCTGATCGAAGCATCGTATTCACCGGCGACACATTGTTCATTGGGGGTTGCGGCCGAATCTTCGAATGCGACGCGGAGGTGATGTACGATTCACTGCAAAAGCTCGTCGTACTGCCCGGTAAGACGCAGGTCTACTGCGGACACGAGTACACAATCGAGAACTATCAGTTTGCCCTGCAAATCGAGCCGGAAAACACTGCAATGCGAGACCGGTTGAGGCAAGTGAAACAGCAGATTGGGCAGACAGGCTGCAGCGTACCGTCTACCATTGAGAAAGAAAAAGAGACGAACTGCTTCCTGCGGGCCAATTCCCAATCGATTCGCGATGCGCTGCAAATGTCCGATGCGCCTGCAGCCCGCGTATTCAGCGAACTTCGCCGTCGAAAAGACGCATTTTGATGTGCTCACCGCCCCGTACCGCCGGCAAGAGCAAGGCCTTCATCTCCCGCAATCTTCGGCCGGACCAATAGACGAAACACGATGCTTGCGCAAACCCCGGCGTAGTCGGCGGGTAAGTGGTGCGGAGTGGCCAATACCCGACTGGGGCAAACAGCAGGTGGTGATTTCCTTTCTGCAACGCCTTGGGATCGAGGCATTTGTGGATAAATGACGTACGCCGTTATACATTATGCCAGATAAATCTATTCGGTGGAGTTGGATCGGCGTTGAAGCCAAGGACAACATTATTCACGCCCACTGCCTGTGTAAGTAGCGACAGACACCTCGGCAATACCTCGTGGCCGGCCAGTCGCATCCCGGTCAAGAGACTCGGTATAAGGAACCTCCTGCAAGGCGAGCAAATGATGCAACAAGAAACAGGACTCAAGCGCTCACGGCGAACCGGCCTATGAGTTCCTGAAGCTTGTCGGTATCGAGCGTGCGTTGATAAAGCGGCCTGTCATCCTCGTCGTAGATGCCGATGTTCTTCTCAAAAGGCCGTTTATCGGGATTCGTGTAGAAGACGCCCAGGGGGAGTTTGTCCGTTTCAATGGCCTTCGCAAAAGCCTTCTCGCGATCACAGGGATCGTGTGAGTCATCGAGATGGTACGTGTTCTCCTTAAACCAATCGTACGTATTGGTCTTGTTGAAAGTGACGCATGGCTGGAATACGTCCACCAGAGCATAGCCTTCGAACTCGATGGCTTTCCTCAATACCTCCGTGGCCTGCTCTTTGTCCCGCATGAAAGCACGGGCGACAAAACCGGCATCCAGAGCAATAGCCACCGCCAGCGGATTGAACGGTTCAAGGATTACGCCCGCGACCTGGACCGGTGTCTTGAAACCTTCCTGGCTCGTGGGAGATGCCTGTCCCTTGGTCAGACCGTATACCATGTTGTTGTGCACGATATTCGTGATGTTGGGGTTGCGCCGAATCGTGTGAATGAAGTGGTTTCCGCCCTCGCCATACATGTCCCCCTCGCCGCTCTCGGCGATAACCGTAAGCTTCGGGTTGGCGGCCTTAATGGCCGTGGCGGGAGGCAGAGCACGTCCGTGCAGCCCGTTGAAGTAATGGGTCTGCATGTACTGGGGAATTTTTGCAGCCTGCCCTATACCGGAGACAAGGACCAGGTTTTTCTGTGCGATACCCATTTCCGCCAGCGTATCTTTTAGCAAATTCAGGATGCCGAAGTTTCCGCAGCCGGGACACCACGCTATATCGATATTGTCCATGTCGAATTGGTTGCTCATGGCGATTTCCTAGAGAACATCCTTAAGTTGCTCAGCGAGCGCGTCGGCGGCAAACGCCAACCCGTCATATTCCATGATACGATTGCTAATGTCGATGCCCGTGTTGATCTTGATGATGCGGGCGAATTGACCGGTAGCGTTACCCTCGACAATAACGGTATTGTCCGCCTTCTCAAGGAACTCTCCGGTGCTTTCGGGCAACGGATAGACCTGGCCGAAGTGCAACACGGCCGTGTCGTCGCGATCGAGCACAGCGACGGCTTCTTCGACAATGTGGCGCGTCGAGCCCCAGCAGACAATCAGTGTCTTGTAGGTATCAGGACCTATCAACTCGGGCTGGATAGCTTCTTCTTCCAAGTTTTTCATCCGCTCGAGACGCTTATCGACCATGGCCGTTCGAACGTCCATGTCCTCAGTGATGTGGCCGTCCTCATCATGCTCGTCGCTGTCCACGCAAACGAAGCCCTTGCCCAGACCGGGAATGCCTCGCGGCGACAGACCGTCATCGGTGAGCCTGAAACGCTTGTACTCTGCGTCAGTCTCAACGATGTGCCGCTCGATCTCGATGCGAGACATGTCGGGAGCGTCAAGATTGTAATACGAATCCATAAAGTACTGATCCGTCAGCAGAAACACGGGCACCTGAAACCGGTCGGCCAGATCGAACGCTCTTCGGGCAAGGTCTATCGCCTGACGGATGGTTCCCGGCGCAAATATAATGCGAGGAAACTCCCCATGGCCGCCATACAGCGCCAAGTCTAGATCGCCCTGCTCGGTACGCGTCGGCAATCCCGTAGCGGGTCCCGGCCGCTGCGCGAGATGAATCACCAGGGGCGATTCGATCATACCCGCCAAGCTAAGACCCTCGGTCATAAGGGCAAACCCGCCGCCGGAAGTAGTGACCATGGCACGCCCGCCGGCGTACCACGCACCCAATGCCATGTTGATCGCAGCGATTTCGTCTTCCGCCTGTTCTGCAACCAGCCCGAACTGCCGCCCATGCTGAGCGAGAAATACCAGCACATTCGTCGACGGGGACATGGGATAGGATGAGACGAAATCACATCCGCCCGCGATGGCGCCGATACCAACGGCTTCGGCGCCGTTGATGAGTATCTGATCGTCGGCGGAAGACCCGGGCGAAACACTGAAATCCACTTCGCTCGATTCAGCGAGTTCAGCACCGAGGGAATGCCCTTCAGTCAAAGCTTTGACGTTCTTGTCGACAACTTCATCAGACTTGGACGAAAAGAACCGCTTTAAGTAGTCGCTCGCCGTTTCGAGATCGAGCCCGAGCAAACCGATTACGGAACCGACGGCAACAGTATTGGCATACATCTTGTTGCCGATCTCCTTGGCGATCTGAGCAAACGGCACATCAAGAAATGTCTCAGCAATTTCGCACTCGTCTCCCAACGTCTCACGACTGCCGACTGTTACGGTATTCGACGAAAGCCGCTTGCGCACATGTTCGACGGCTCCTTTATCAAGGGGCACGAGAATGTCCATACGGTCAATGCACGCCCGGACGGGCCTGCGAGAGAGCCGTATCTGCGTAGAGTTGTGCCCGCCTCGAACACGAGACATGTACTCCTTCGTGGCATACACATTGTACCCCGCCAACTTGAGAATACGCGTGAGCAGTCGCTCCACCGTCTGGACGCCCTGGCCCGCCTGGCCGCAGAGAACGATGGAAATATCTTCTTGCCCGTCTGCCTGGTTTGCACTCATTGATCGACGCCTTCCGACATATGGTGGGGAACATTAGTAGGCTTCGAGGTGATTCCACTCGGCGTCTTCAAGCCACTGCGTGGGACGCGATACGAAATCGATGATGTCGCCGAGCAGCATGTAGTGACGCTTTTCCTCTTCGGCCATGCGGAGGAACAAATCCCTGAATTTTTCGTTGTCGACCTCTTCGGCCTTCTCCGCATAAAACTGCCGACTCTTCTCTTCGATATCCTGCGCTTTCTTGTACAAATCAAGCTGCCCGCCGGCCAGATCAAATTCTTTCTCAGGCTTATCCATCTGCGCAAATACGTTCTTCACGTCATCAACAGTCGTACTCTCAGCCATTTCAGCGTTGCCCGCCTGCATCAACTGGATGACGCTGTAGTGTTTCACCTCTTCGTTTGCGAGCATTTCAAATACGGGAGCCAGATCCGTGCTCGGAGCCTTCGCCGCCAGGTCCCGATAGAGTTGCTCACCGTCCTTTTCCATCTGCATTGCGAACTCAAATATGTCCATCGTCTTCTCCTGTCATCTGTATTTTCTACTACACCCGTACCCGACGGTCCCTGTGACGCGTATTTGGGGACATTCCCGCAAACAGCGACCAGAATGCAATCGGCTGCCTTACCCGAAGTAGCCGGGCTCATTGCCCGGTTTCCACTTAATGTTACAGCCCATACTGGGCTTCTGTTCGGATGCAACTGGCTTTCCGGCCAGCACCGCATCCAATGCCTTTCGTAAGTCCGCACCGCTTACGGGCACATCGTTGCCGGGCCGGCTGTCATCCATCTGCCCCCGATAGACCAGCCTTCTATCCTTATCAAAGACGAAGAAATCCGGCGTGCAGGCCGCTCGATAGGCCTTGGCGACTTCCTGCGTTTCGTCGTACAGATACGGAAAGGTGAGGCCTTTGGCCTGAACGAGTTCGGCCATCCTGTCCGGATGGTCGTCGGGATGCTTCTGTACATCGTTGGCGTTGATCCCCACGACGGCCACGCCCTTTTCCTGATATTCCTTTGCCAGAGACGCCAAATCCTCGATGACGTGCTTGACGAATGGACAATGATTGCACATGAAGATCACCAGCAACACCGGGGCATCGGCAAAATCTTTGAGTGACATCTGCTCCCCGTGTGCGTCGGGCAGGCTGAAGCCCGGAGCCTCTGTTCCGAGCGGCAGCATTGTTGAAGCAGTTTGAACCATCGTGGAGCTCCTTTTCTCATACAAGCGGCCGTATGGCTGGCCTTGCACGACACGCCCTACAAACGTCATTTCATTTTCAGCACAATCTTTCCGAACTGGCCGCCTTGTTCCATCTTCTCCATTGCTGTCCGCGCCTGATTCAGCGGAAAGACGGAATCCACGATCGGCACCAACCCGGTGTTCTCAACGGTCCGGAGCATTAGGCGAAAATCCTCATTAGAGCCCATCGTCGACCCATAGACGTTCAGTTGGTTCCAGTAAAGGGCCTGCAGATTTGTCTCAGCCCGCGCTCCGGTGGTAACGCCGCAAATGACGATGCTCCCGCCCCGCCGAACCACTTTGAAATCGAGCGGCCACGTTGCCGCACCTGCGGTATCAAAAGCAATATCTACGCCGCGACCGTGTGTAATCTCCCTGACGGCAGCGGCCACATCAGCACTGCTGTAGTTGATAGTGTGCTTAGCACCCATTTCCTGCGCCTTTGCAAGCTTCGCATCGGAAGAAGACGTAACGATAGCCTCGCCCCCGGCGGCAACAATAAACTGCAGAGCCGCCAGCGCAACGCCGCCGCCGATCCCATGAATGAGTACGGTCTGGCCGGGCCGCAACCGCGCCCGCGTCATGAGCATCCGCCACGCGGTCACATACGAAAGCGGTAGCGCCGCCGCCTGCTCGAATGAAAGGTGTGCCGGCTTGGGCCAGAGGGTTGTGAACGGCACCGCCACCCGCTCGACAAAAGTCCCGGAGCGACTCAAGCCGATCAGACCAAAAGACTCGCACTGGCTATGCTGCCCTCTGCGGCATTGCTCGCAACAACCGCAGCTCATACCGGGATTTACTATAACCTCATCCCCTGGCCGAAATCCGTGGACCTGCCCCCCGGCTCTTAGAACAATTCCCGCTGCGTCGGAACCGAGTACGTGCGGCTTGGGAATCTCAAGGGCCTTGGCCCCGTTGCGCACCCAGATGTCGAGGTGGTTCAGCGCGGCTGCCCGAACGTCCAACAACACCTCGGTTCCGCCTGTTTCAGGCTCGGGGACGTCACCAATTTGAACGCACTCGATACCTCCATGCTCTTGAATCACGGCTGCTTCCATTTTCGCCGCTCCTGATCATAAGGTGCAATATGTTGTCTTTCCGCTGCAACAGAAAGGCATCTGGCGCGACACAAAACGACCGCGCGCACCAAGCCGGTGCACGTTTGTATCGCTAAGTGTGGTCCTGTTCCACACCTCTTATACGGCGCACACAGGGACCAATTCAAGAAGAAAAAGCCCGCCGGCCGATAATAATGTGCATTTCAGGACCGATATTGCGACAACTCAGACCGTGCAAACGGGGCACAACGATCCATATGCATGGTGAGGACTTCTCCTAAGAGGCCCACTCGCAAGCGCTCATTCCACAGGACGTCCGGCTTCTTACCATTTCAAAACAGCGCCCGTATCGGCGCTGGTGGCCATGGTGGCGTATTTGGCCAGATACCCCTTGGTGATACGCGGTTCCGGCGGCACCCAGGTCTTCCTGCGCTCCGCAAGTTCTGCGTCGGTCAGTTTGACGTCGAGCTTGCCTTTGGGGATGTCTATCTCAATGATATCCCCGTCTTGCAGCAAACCGATAGGCCCCCCTACAGCCGCCTCGGGGCTGATATGCCCGATGCATGCACCGCGTGTCCCGCCGCTGAACCTCCCGTCGGTAATCAAGGCAACCGATTCCCCCAATCCGGCCCCCATAATGTAGCTCGTCGGCGAGAGCATCTCCTGCATGCCCGGACCGCCTTTCGGGCCCTCGCAGCGAATGACGACCACGTCGCCCGCCTTGACTTTGCCCGCAAGAATACCCTCGCACGCATCCTCCTGGCTCTCGAATATCACGGCCGGACCGGAATGCTCAAGCATCTCAGGCGCTACCCCGGCGCTCTTGACAACGCTGCCGTTCGGGGCCAGATTGCCCGTGAGAATCGCCAGTCCGCCCGTCCTGGAGTATGCCTTGTCAATTGGGCGAATGACCTGCGGATCGGCTATATCTGCATCGGCAACGTTCTCGCCGATCGTCTGACCTGTCACGGTCATGCAATTGGTATTCAGCAGACCGTCAACCTTGCTGATCTCCTTGAGGATCGCACTGATGCCGCCCGCTGCCCCGACATCTTCAACGTGATAGCTGCTGGATGGCGAAACCTTGCAGATATTGGGGCATCGTGCGGAAAGCTCATTGATACGATTGAGATCGTACTCCATTTCAGCCTCACTGGCGATGGCCAGCGTGTGCAGGACCGTATTAGTCGAGCCACCCATGGCCATATCGAGCACCAGCGCATTGTCCATGGAATCGACATTGATGACGTCCAGTGGTTTGATGTCCTTCTCGATAAGCGTCATGATCTGCTTGCCCGCTCGCTCGTACAACTGCTGCCTTTTCGGATCCACGGCCAGAATCGTCCCGTTGCCGGGCAACGCCATACCGATAGCCTCGCAAAGACAGTTCATCGAATTGGCCGTAAACATGCCCGAACAACTACCTTGCGAAGGACAACCTGTTTCCTCCAATTCCTCCAATTCCTCCTCGCCGATATTGCCGGCATTATATTGGGCAACCCCCTCGAAGATACTGATGAGATCGACTGTCTTTCCGTCTTTTGTCTTACCCGCCTTCATAGGACCGCCCGATACGAAGATGGTGGGCACGTTGAGGCGAACCGCAGCCATTAGCATTCCCGGAATGATCTTGTCGCAGTTGGGTATGCAGATCAAACCGTCAAAGCAGTGGGCGCGGACCATTGCTTCAACCGAATCTGCAACGATCTCTCGCGAGGCAAGAGAGTATTTCATGCCCGTATGCCCCATCGCTATGCCGTCACAGATGGCTATCGTGTTAAATTCAAAGGGGACGCCGCCGGCCTCTCGTACAGCCCCTTTGACCACGCGGGCCACTTCGTTAAGATGCACGTGTCCCGGCACAACTTCGCAGAAGCTGTTGGCGATGGCGATGAACGGCTTGTCGATGTCAGCACGTCCCAGGCCGCAGGCATGAAGCAGACCGCGATGCGGGGCTCGTTGGAAGCCCTTCTTGACTGTATCGCTCCTCATGGTAACTTTTCTCCAATAGCTGTTTTCAGAACTGTCAGCAGAAAACCAAAGTTCTCATATTACCGCCTGGAGACGGGTGGATAAAGAAAAATCGTTGTTGGCTCTATCTGTGGGGGGTATAATCCCCGCTGAATTGGCCGAATTGAAAAATTCACAGGGAGGCTGAATTATGCTTTGCAAATCGATCGTTCGCCTGAAACTGTTCGTGGTCTTGTGCGCATGCGTCGTCATAGCCGGGTGCGGAGGCTCATCGAAGAGAGAAACCACAATCGAGCAGCGGCAGGACCAAATGGATCAGCAACAGGTTCACATGTCCGCTGCTCAGGAACAAACCGACATCGAGCACATGGAAGAAGTTGTCGAGAAACCGGCGCCGGCCGAAGAACCCGAACAGATGGAAACAGAACAGGCCGCATCAGGCGTAGTAATCGCTCTGAAATTCGAACCGGGCGATGTAACGGACTATCAATTGATAACCGAAGGGGTCAAGAGCGTTCTGTGGGAGGGGCCCGAAGGCAGCAAACCGGCGGGCTTCAATGGGGGCCACACGGGAACCGACATAACCATGTTCTTCAAACAACGGGTGGAAAGCACAAACGATCAGGGTAATGGCATCCTCAGGATCACCATCAACCAGATGAAATACCGATCCCGCGTGAAGGATAACGTAGTCCTCGAGTTCGACAGCGCCACCAGCGTCGATGCCGACAGTCCGTTTGCGTCCCTCATTGGTCAAAGCTACACGATTGAGATAACACCGGCCGGCCAGGTTATTCGGATTCTGGACGCCGCCGAGGCGCGAGCAGCCGTCAAAGGCAGTTCGCCTGCGGCCCAGGCGGCGCGCACTCTGTTGTCCAACGACGTGATACGCGAGCGACATACGATCGGAGCCCTGCCGACAAAGCAGGCTAACCAGTTCCAGCAAGGCGAGAAATGGAGCATCAACAAGTCTTTTGACTTCGGCATGATGGGGCATAAGGAATACGAGAAAGTCTACGAACTAAAAGCGGTCAAGCAGACCGACGGCACACGGGTAGCCGTGGCTGAGATGGAAGCGGTCCCCTCAGCCGCTCAGGCGCAGCAGATGCACCAGCAGCAATCGTCCAGCGCCTTCACTCGCATGTTCGATAATACGCAATCATTTTCGGGCCGTTTGGAACTGGGGCTTGAATCAGGCACCGTTCTGGAATACGTTGAGGACCTCCAAAACGAGTGGCTGGCCGTCGATCCGTCATTCAGTGGAGATGCTCAAAACCAGCCTAACGCATTGCGGATGTCGGCTCGCCGACTGATTCACCTCCAAAAGATCGACTGAAAGGACTCACATTGAGATTCACACGGATCATTCTGACGCTTCTGGTCGGTGCGTCGCTGACAGGATGCAAAAGCACTCAGGTGCAGACCGCTGCCCCGGAAGGACGTGAACTGCTGACAGTGGATTTCCAACAGGGTCGCATCCTGCGATACAAGTTCGTCTCGGACAGAAATGTGCACGTAGACTGGGATCCTGAGAACAAGTCTCCGCGTTCCCGCGCTCGGGCGGATGACACGATGACGGAAAAGCTGGAAATGGTGGTTTCATACACACCCAAAGCCGTCGATCCGTTTGGCACGACAACACTGGAGGCAAGAATCGACTCGATAAAGGCGACACGCACCGGACGCTCTGGCTCGCGGGGCCGTAAGGATGCAGTCGAGCACGCAGTTGGCCGGACGTATACCGTCGAGGTCGGGCCGACGGGAAAGATCGAAGACCCGAATGAATTGGATACGCTGATAAAGGAAATTGGCGAGAAGGCGTTTCGGCAGGATGCACGCCAGGGGAGAATCAAAGAACCCGACATGATCGGCGATTTCGTCGTCACCCAGTGGTTTCTCTGGGACGCGGTATCGAGTATCGAGGACCCTACCGAGGGAGTCGCCGAGGGCCAAAGCTGGAAATCGAAACTCTCGGTGCCCGCCCCGATGGTTATGCGCAAGGCGCGAGACGTGACGTACACGCTCCAGGAAATCCGACCCGGACAAAAAGGCCGCGTTGCAATTATCACCAGCACGCACACTGCGGCCGAATCGGCCCCGCGAGACTGGCCGATACCGTACTCGGGCAGATTCCAGATGGCAGGCACATTCGGCTTTCTCAGCGGCTACAAATTGCTCGAACTCGACGGCGAGGGACGAAATGTGTTCAACATTGATAGGGGCAGGATGCAACAGTACGATCACCAGTATCAGATGAAACTCAAGGCGTTCATCCCCCTCGGAATCGACATCCAGCCGTTGATCACAATCAAGCAGAAGGTTTCTATGGAACTGCTCAACTGATCGCTGGCGGGGGGGATATGCCGCCAACACCATGCGAAATAAAGAGAAAAGGACCCCATGCGAACGGTAAACCGTGAGAATCTGTGGGCCCCGTGGCGAATTAAGTACGTCCAGGGTCTGGACAAATCGAGCGATTGCTTCATATGCGACTGCGTGAAGAACCCTCAAGATGACGACGAAAACCTTGTTCTGTGGCGAACGGACAAGGGAATCGTCATTCTCAACCGCTTTCCGTACAACAACGGACACCTGTTGATAGCTCCGAAGCGGCACATACCGGATCTGCAGGAGGCGGACACCGCAGAATTGCTGGAAATGACACTTTTGATCAGGGAAACACAGCGTGCCCTTTCACATTCGATCAGTCCGCACGGCTTCAACGTCGGCATGAACTTCGGACGCTGTGCGGGAGCGGGCCTGCCCGGCCACATGCACATTCACGTTGTGCCCCGCTGGAGCGGCGACACCAACTTTATGGCGGTTTGCAGCGATACAGATGTCATCAGTCAGAGCATGATGGAGTTGCTTGAGCTTCTCAAGCAGAAGAGCAGGCAGTGCAATCTGCCGGCGTTGTAGCAGGCCGGCCGATGCCCCGGCCCGTGCGCCCGACAACGTGGTCCATCGCACGACAACTTACGCAATCCGGCTTGAGAGCGACAGTACGATAGCATGGTGCAGGAATTCGCGAAATTCGCAGTCACGCAGGTCAATACGCGCGGAAGGGCTTTCCGGGAAGCACCCCATCGCTACCGGTCTGATTTCGAGCGAGATCGGGACCGTATCATCCACAGTGCGGCTTTTCGGCGGCTTGAAGGCAAGACGCAGGTCTTTACACCGGGACTGGACGATCATTATCGAACGCGTCTGACCCATACCATCGAGGTGGCCCAGATAGGCAGAACCCTCGCCAAGGCTTTGGGCCTGAGCGAGAGCCTGACTGAGGCGATTTGCCTGGCACACGATTTGGGGCATTCCCCGTTTGGGCACGGAGGCGAGCAAGTGCTCAATGAGCTGACCGCAGAGTGGGGAGGCTTCGAGCACAATGGCCAGACGCTGCGTATCGTAGACCTTCTCGAGCATCCTTATCCCGATTTCTGGGGATTGAATCTCATGTACGAAACGCGTCTGGGAATTGCCAGGCACCACAGCCCATACGATAAGCCCGCCAGCGCAGGGGACTTCAGCGAGGCAAACTGCACACTCGAAGGACAGATTGCAGCGATAGCCGACCGGATCGCGTACAACTGCCACGATCTTGAGGATGGGATGCGCGGGAACCTGATTCAGGCGGAACAGTTGAAGAATCTGGACGTTTTTGCCGAGGCCTGGGAACGCGTTGGAGCAAGTCGGATGGACGACAGGATAATCCGCAGGACGCGTGTGGCCAAATCCATCATCAACACACTTGTGGGCGATTGTCTGCAGACCAGCGCCGCTGCGCTCTCTGCGACGAGCGCCCGAACGATGGAGGACATCGTCGGGCAGCAGGAGAATCTGATAATGCTCTCCCCTACCGGCGATACTCAACTGAGGCAGCTCGAACAATTCCTCATGCAGAATCTTTACATGCACAGCTCTTTGGCCGATTCCCAGCGAAAGGCAAGAAAATGGCTTGAGCAACTCTTCAACGTCCTCTGCGCCGAACCAGCGCACATGCCGCGGTATTTCCAGCGGTTCATACCCCAACACGGACTGCAACGAGCTGTCTGCGACTATATTGCAGGCATGACCGACCGTTTCTGCCTTCAGACACTCCGCGAAATCTGCCCTCGTTACGACCAATAATCTTTGACTTGGCCGGTGCCGTTCGGTAATTTGCGGCGATCATGAAGAGACTGCTGACATCCTGCTTGGGCCTTGGTTGGCTGCCGATCGCGCCTGGAACATGGGGATCGCTGCCGCCCGCCATCATCTTCGGCCTGATCGGCTCTATAGGAGGTTCTGCGGCCGTTTCGACAACAATTATGGCGATTTTCGCGCTGGCCGGCTCATTCGTCTGCGTACAATTCGCCCCTGCGGCCATTCAGGCCACATCCAGTGGCGACCCGGGCGAAGTGGTTGCGGACGAGTTTGCCGGCCAGTCGGTAACGCTTATGGTCAGCCCCTTGCTGGGCGTGGGCGATGTGTCAGCTTCAAGGATATGGATCGTTGCACTCGCGGGCTTTCTGCTGTTTCGCATCTTCGACATCGCCAAACCATGGCCCATTCAAAAACTCGAGAAACTGCCACAGGGCTGGGGGATACTGGCCGATGATCTACTTGCCGGCGTGTTTGCAGCTATCGTCTTGCAAACAGCCGTACGGCTGTGGCTGAGCTAAAGGGTGTCTGATTTGGGGAGGACCGATGGCGGTACAGTACTCGACTCAAGCTTGTAAAGAGTTGGAGGGCGAATTCAAGGCACTGGGGCTGCATCGTCCCCTGCGAACGCATCACTATGAGGCGGGTGATGAGTTGACATACGAGGTCTGCGGAGTAACAAGCCCGGTTCGAGCAACAGTTCGACTGGAGATCGAGAAGTTTGTCGGAGGCGGGTTCGCGGGACAGGTCTACCGAGTCAAGGTGCTGCAGATTGAATCCGACGCCCCCGAGGCCATCGGGGTAACCGTCGGTGGGTCCTATGCCGTGAAGATATTGATCCCGCCGTCCGGTTTCTCCACACTGTTCCGCAATATACTCTACTGGATCGGTTTCCAGGGGCCCTTTCAGTTACAGGTTAATCCGGCAGCCGCCAGAGCAGGTGCGCTATGGCAAAAGTTCATTCGTCGAGCCGCGGCAATGCGGTTCGGTGACGAAGAGACGATTGTCGATATTTACGCAACGTTTGTGGACAGTAAACTGGGCGGTTGCGGCGAATTGAGAGAGTGGGTCGAAGGGCGTACATGGCAACTGGAGGTGGACGACCATCTGGACGCGCTGAGCCGGTGGCAGCGGGGCGAACCGGTCGACGAGGACCAACTCGGATCGCCCGAATACCGCGCCAAAAAGCAATTCATGGCGGATTTTGTTGAATTGCTGCACGAAATGGGCGCGCACGAATTCGCAAGACAATACGAATGGACCACGTGCAAGAGCCAGCCAAATTGCCTGAAACGCCTGGGGGCGGACGAGGATCCGGCCAAGGGTCTCGTAGCCGTCGACTTCCGTGCCGGCCTGACGCTGTTGCCGTTTCTGCCCATGAGCCCGGGAGACTTTCTACTGATCTGGCGGGGCATCAAACGAGGCTCGCTGGTGCAATTCGATCGCGGAAGCCTGGAGAAACTCGAAGGATTCGTACAAGCACACAGGGAGGCTTTCACCGATTTTGGCCCGGCCCTGGATGAACTCAAAGCGGCCGAGCGGGTGTATCGCAATTCGGTACCGGATATCACCCATAACCACGTTCGGCTTCTATACAGCGGGGAACTGTGGTCAACGATGCTGTCCAGTGCCGTGGCGGGCTGGCGGGTCCGCAGACTGCTTAACGACGAATCAGAGCAGAAGATGCGGCGATGTAAGGTCTCCACGCTACTGTTCTTCATTATCGGCCTGATCCCCTTTCTCGGCAAGGCTATGCGTCGAGCCTGGGGAAGGCCCGAGTGGCGCAGACATTATACGCAGGTGCTTCTGAGTTGGCGATATCTCGCCAGAGCCATTCGAGGCAGAATGATCGAAAAGGTTATCTCGTGGCATCAAGCCGGACGCATCAGCGCCCGACGCATGGTCCGGCTTGCGCACAATCCGCACGCTTTTTTTGGGCATCTTCCATTTTCCATCCTGCCGGCAGGCATGCATCGATTACTCACGGATGCCACATTTGCCAAAGACCGCCTGGCGTACTACCTCATCAGGCCGGTACGCCTCTATTTCAACGCAGAACTGCGAGAACAATGGCTTCGCGATATGCTGGCCGAGGGAAGGCGGAAGAACATGCTCAGCGAGGGGGATTCAGCGATTATCGTCTCGCAAATCGATGAGCCGTTCATCCAGAAATACCTCAAGAGTCTGGCCGTTCACGTGTGCACGCTGCCCGTAACACAGGTTGTCTCGGTGTTTATAGCGATTGTCTACGTTCTAACACACCCTGAGATGCCGCGGAGCCAGGCATGGGGCATCGGACTGGGTATCATCGCGCTCTTCCAAGTGGTTCCCATATCCCCCGGCTCGCTGACCCGTGGTTTGTATGTTCTCTATCTGGTCATTCGCGAACGAAACTTCAAGGACTATAATATCGCCGTCTTCCTCGGATTCTTCAAATACGTCGGTTACCTGGCTTTTCCAATCCAGATGACCTACCGATACCCGGTTCTTGCCCGTTTCATGGCCGCGCATTGGGCAACAGAAGCCGTGCATGTTGTGCCCGTCTTCGGCGAACGAGGAGCCCTGCTCGAACACTGGGTATTCTACCTGTTCTACAACTGGCCCCTGACCATCCGCAGACGCATGCGAAGACGAGCGGAATTGCGCCGCTCTCAGAAGCCGCGATACTGGCACCTGGGTCTGTGCGCAATCGGAGCGGTCGCACTGCTGGCACTGGCGGAGTCAGTCTATTTTCACACCATTGGCTCACTGCCGGAGTCGAAATGGTGGGTTCTGGGGGTCTTGATGCCGGTTGTATTCACATGCGGCTCAGCAGTCGCACTCGCCTGCGGCGGCGCCGCCCTCTGGAAACGCATCGTCAGCGCCACCACCTGCGGCATCCTGGCGGCTGTACTATTCACCTCCGCCACCGGTCTGCTGTTTGCTGACCATGCGGCGCTGGAACTCAAGGGATTGCTCGGCACCGGCATCTGGCGAGCTTTTGGCTTCGCTATTTTGGCTACGTTGGGAGCGATAATAGCCGAACTGAAGCTCTCAGAGCCCGAGGCGGCCGTGTAACAGCCAACTCGCTCCCTCGCAGACGGAAAAAAACGCCTTTCGCAACCGGCCTACCCCCGCAAGACTTCACCGACGCCATTTCTTCCGCACACAAATGGTCATTTATCGCTTGAGATACGCAGGCGGTTATGCGATAATCCTTGGTTGTTGACTTTTCTACAGGATTGGTGTTCCAGACGGGTCTGCGGGAGTTTGCCTGCGACCTGTCACATAGGATGATTTGCAGTGGCAATTGAGAGCTATACGTCGCTTTGCGATGACTTCTATCTTGATATTTGTGTGAACACGGAGCTCGATCTGCCGAACGAACGCGATACGGTGCTGGCGTTCTTCGAGCGGATTCAGAAGCAGTTTCCGTCCATGGGATCGTTCTATCGTCGAACGGGCAGCGAGTATTGTCTGGAAGAGGACCGAACCGCCGGTTCGTGCCGGTGGGTCAGCCTGGATATCGACCGAATCGGTTCCGGCGTGGTCAATCCCTCAGACTTCGACGAAGCGTACCGCCAGCACAGGCTCGTGCTGGAAATCATACCGTACATGCTCAGCGTCGGACACCTTGACATTGATTCGCTCGACGTTACGTTCGCTATGGACTTCGATTGCCCCGGCAACCACGACGATGCCATTGCCGAGGCTCTGCTGAGCCAGACCGCGTTCAGCTCGCTGATGGATATTCCGTCGGCCAAACCGATCGCCTGCTCGCCGTCCATGGTCGTGGCATTGTCGGAAGATTGCTATACACAGGCGCGGTGCAGTATCGAATCGCGGACAAGTGTGTACGATCCAGACAAGAAAAACGACATCGCCGGCGAGGCAATCAGCCTGGCCTTCACGGTGCGTCAGTATCCAAGAGGCGACACGAAATTCGATTCGTTGAGATCTTTCGAAAAACAGCGCCTGCTGGCGGAAGAGTTGATGGCCGAAAGAGTCGTACCGAACTTCGTTCAGCCTTTGACTGAGGCGATAGCACACAAACGATTGACATGATCTGAGGGAAGGACTGGACAATGCCCGTTGAAGCGCCGATCAGCAAATTCAAGAAGAACAACCTGAAGATATACATAGGAGTCTGCCTGGTGGCCGCCGCTATTTTCGCCTATGACGGCTATCTGAGCAAGTACGAATGGTCCAAACGATATAGCTTCTACAAAAAGAACGTTGTTGATAATGATGGCAAGCCAACGGCAACAATGAAATTTAACATGTATTCCCCGCCTGTTTTCGTCGGTGGAGCCATCCTGCTCGGCCTGTACCTCATATCAATCCGGAACCGCAGAATCGTTGCAGGAGAGAACGAACTACTCGTCAATGACAAGGAGAAGATCCCTTACGACGCGATAGAGAAAATCGACAAAACCCATTTCGACTCCAAAGGTTTCTTCACACTTACATATAAACAGGATTCGCGAGAGGTACAGCGCAAATTCAGCGACCGAACGTATGATAACTTGAAGGAATTGCTGGACCATCTCATTGCGAAAATAACTTGAAAGCTGCCGCAGTCCGACTACAATTCGGCTCGGCGCCGCGCTGATGACAGGCCCCCACTCATGCCGCTTGCCGCGTGGGTCGCGGGGTCGCGTTGTGTTGCAGCGCCTCGTATTCGAAATAGGCCAGCGAAAACTTTAGGGAAATGTTGATATGAATTGTTGTGTAATCGGCCTGCAGTGGGGTGACGAAGGAAAAGGTAAAGTTGTCGACGTGCTCGCCGCGCAGAGTGAAATCGTGGTGCGTTACGGGGGAGGAGCCAACGCAGGCCACACCGTGATCGTCGGTGATGAGCGATTCGCGCTGCACCTGCTGCCGAGCGGTTCGGTCCGACCTGAAACGACCTGTGTGATCTCCAACGCGGTGGTAGTCGATCCGCAGGTACTCAGCGAAGAGATACAAATGCTGGCGGACCGAGGCATTCACCTCGACGGCCGTTTGATGATCAGCGAAAATGCGCATGTCGTCCTCGACTACCACAAACACGAGGACCGCCTGCGGGAGGAATCGCTCGGCAAGAACAAGATTGGCACCACCATACGAGGCATCGGGCCGTGCTATGCCGATAAAGTAGGCAGGAGTTATGCCGTTCGCATGGGAGACTTGCGGGATCTCGATCAACTCAAAGAAAAACTGCGAACCGTAGTGGATTACAAGAATAGACTCTTCGGTGCCTTGTATGACGCCAAACCCATCAAGTTCGACGACATTTTTGAAAAATGCCGCTCTTTTGCGGATAGTCTGCTGCCATTTGTGACCGACACAACGGAATTCCTTCACACAGCTATCGCATGCAACCGATCGGTGCTCTTTGAGGGGGCGCAGGGTTCGCTTCTGGACATCGACCACGGCACGTTTCCTTTCGTTACCAGCTCTAATTCGAGTCCCCTCGGAATGCCGTCGGGATCCGGCGTGCCCGCAAAAATGGTCGACAAGTTCATCGGCGTCGCGAAAGCATACACGACGCGCGTTGGTGCAGGACCGTTCCCGGCCGAACAGGACAACGAAACCGGCCAGTATATTCGCGACAAGGGCCATGAGTATGGCACGACAACCGGTCGCCCCCGACGATGCGGCTGGTTCGATGCGGTTGCGGTCGCCTATTCCGTTGCGCTTGGCGGTGTTGACGAAGTGGCGATGATGCATCTTGATACTCTGGGCGGTCTGCAGCAACTGGGCATTTGCAGCGCATACGAGATCGATGGCGAAAAGAAACAGTTCTTTCCCGCGAATATTGCAAGGCTGGAAAGAGCCAAACCGGTTTACGAGAGTGCTGCCGGATGGCAGGACGATATCAGTGAGATTCGGGACTTTGACCAACTACCTGTAAGTGCCAGGAATTATGTCTGTCGCGTGGAAGAGTTGATCAAGAAACCCATCACGATGATCGGCGTGGGTCCGCGGCGCGACCAAATGATAGTGAGACGTTAGGACGGCGGTAAACCGCCGAAATGTCCGGCAAGTGAATATGGACGCCAACGAAGCGAAAATCCGAGCAACCGCCGAGCGGTTGAGCATTAGGCCGGAACAGGTGCCGCGTCATATCGCAATTATCATGGACGGCAACGGCAGATGGGCTCAACGCCGCGGACTTCCCCGCGTTCGAGGCCACCAGGAGGGCGCCCGCACAGTCGAGAAGATCGCGCAAAACTGCGTCGACTTCGGCATCCAGTCATTGACCTTGTACTCTTTCAGCATTGAGAACTGGCGACGCCCCGAGGCGGAGGTCAACGCGCTGATGCATCTGTATGCCGAGTACCTCGTGGGCATCCGACCCGTCCTGAAAAAAAACCGCGTACGACTGGTCCATTTCGGACGACTGAAAAGCCTGCCTGATATCGTCCAGAAGAGACTGCGAGAGACGATGAAGATGACCGCCAACCACGATGGAATGACGTTGGCTTTGGCTCTGAATTACGGAGGTCGCACAGAAATTGTCGATGCGGCCCGCACCATAGCCCGGAAATATAGGAAAGGAACGCTCCGCCTCAAGGATATCGATGAGGAGTGTTTCGCAGATCACCTGTACTCCGCTGAAGTACCCGATCCGGACCTGCTGATCCGCACCGCTAATGAAATGCGAATCAGCAATTTCCTGCTGTGGCAAGTCTCATACAGCGAATTCTACGTAACCAGAACCTTGTGGCCGGACTTCAGGAAAGCGTCCCTGGAAAAGGCCATACTTGCATATTCGAACAGAGACCGGCGCTTTGGTTCGCTCAAATCGCAGCCAAATAGGGTGTAAGCGGGACACGAGACGGCCTCCGCAATCCAAGAAGCAATATGCTTAAGCATAGACTCTTTTATGGCACACTGATGATCATTGGGTTCACGGCAATCATCCTGATGGATGGTTGGCTGGACGGCTCGCTGACGACAACGACTCCCGATAAAGCGGTCCAGGGAACGGTTTTCTGTATATTGGTCGCGATCCTGATGATCCCGGGCCAGTTCGAACTGGCCGCAATGGCGTCAAGCAAAGATGCGAAGGTCTTGTTGCCCGCCGCTGTTATAGGATCCATAGTCATAGCCACCTATTGGTACTGGAAACAATGGGCGCCTCTGGGAGTTATCCATTTCGCCCTGGCAATCGCTCTTTCCCTGTTCTTTACGCTCTTTTGGCAGTATTGGCGATACGGCAATTCCAACGTATTGACCAACTGCGGTGTAACATATCTGGCTATCGGCTACCTGGGACTGTTGGGCGGCTTTGCTGTGGCCATACGCACTGCTTTTGGCATCTGGCCCTTCATGATGTTCGTTGCTGTGGTAAAATGCTCCGATATAGGGGCATATTCGGTTGGGAAACTCTGTGGTAAACACAAGTTCTCTCCTCGCATAAGTCCCGGGAAGACGTGGGAAGGGATGGCCGGGGCGTGCGGCGCCGCGGCCATTGTAGCGGTTCTTTTCGCGAACATTTGTGATATAATGGGGTCGTTGCCGGCTGTACTCTTCGGCGTTGCTTTTGCCTTCGTCGGCCAGATGGGCGACCTGGCGGAATCTATGATGAAGCGGGATGCCGGCATAAAGGACTCGGCGAGCAAAGTACCCGGCTTTGGGGGCGTCCTGGACATTATGGATTCGCCCCTGGCTGTGGCCCCGTTTGCCTATGTCTTTTTGTCGTACGTGTTGTAGTGTGCAGAGGCAATTTTGGAAGTTACCATAGAAATAGATCCGAAGGAAGCCCAACTGAGTCTGTTCGGCCCGGGCGACGTCAACCTGCGTCTCTTGCGTAAGGCGATGGACGTTCAACTTACGGCCCGCAAAGATAATCTCGTACTTTCCGGAGAACCGCAGAACGTCAAACGGGCGACCGAAATCATCGACAGGATGCAGAAACACCTGCTCGATCACAGTGCGTTGACGGTCGACGACGTCAAGACCATGCTGGCGCAGGAAGAGCAGATGGGTACGACCAGGACCGTCAGCGTCTACGCAAACAAGAGAGTGATCGAGCCAAGAACCAAGGGCCAACTGGATTACATCAACACCATGCTGGAGAACGACCTGACGTTCTGCATGGGACCCGCGGGCACGGGCAAGACGTACCTCGCAGTGGCCATTGCTGTTTCCATGCTCAAGAAGAAACAGATCAGGCGAATTGTACTGGCCCGCCCCGCAGTGGAAGCGGGCGAGAAACTCGGGTTCTTGCCGGGTGATTTGCAGGCCAAGGTCAATCCGTACTTGAGACCCCTGTTCGACGCGCTCGAGGATATGATGGACTTCGGACAGATGCGGAAGTTCATCGACTTGGACATTATTGAGATAATACCGCTGGCATTCATGCGGGGCCGAACCCTCAATGAAGCGGTCATCATTTGTGACGAAGCCCAGAATACGTCCCCATTGCAGATGCTCATGGTCCTGACGCGTCTGGGTCATGGCTCAAAAATGATCATCACAGGAGATATAACCCAGGTTGACCTGGCTACGGGACAGGGCAGCGGAATGGTCGAGGCGATCCGAACGCTGGGACGAATAGACGGCATAGGCGTGGTTGAACTTTCGCAGCACGATATCGTACGTCACAGGCTTGTGCAGAAGATTGTACAGGCGTACAAGAAGAGGGAAGCAGTATCTCCGAAGGACAGTTGATGCTCCGACCGAGTGGTGGAACTTATGGCTGTAAATGACACATTCTTTGTACCGCAAGTCGCATGGCCTTTCTGAAGAAGACCAATCCGCGAAGATCGCAGGTCCGAAGGACCATGCGGGCCGAGCGACTCGGCCCCATGCATCGGCTCGGCAATGCGGATGTTCTGGCTTCGCTGCTGATATGGTCCATGTTCGTCGCTGCGTGCGCGCCGATAATGTCATTCGAGTATATACGCGACCACAGATACGCCGAATTGGTGCTTACAACCATCATACTGGCGCTGGCGTGCTGGGCGACCGCAATATACATCTTCCGTTATCAAAAGCGGATCGCATCCAACCACGCTCGCGCGATCGCGCTGGCGTGTCTCTACATCCTGTTGCTCGGCTGCATCAAGGCATCGGTGCTTTTTTCCAGCTATACATGGGCCGCCACCGGCTGCGCGGTAGCGGTGGCGATCATCCTCTCCATTGCCTATTACGAACGCTTCGCATTGGGCATGAGCATCCTTTTCTGCCTGCTGGCGACTCTGACCATCCGACCGACTCTAAGCAACACGAGTTTACTGACGGACATGGATGTGCTGCTGATAATGGCCGGTGCTGCAATCCCGTGCTGCTTCTTCCTCAGGGAAGTACGGACGCGCATGCGGCTTCTCCAGGTCAGTGCGTTGGCGTCGGTGGTAGTTTTCGTGACGGCCGCATCTTTGGGCTTCTTGTCCTCGCGGCCGCCCCTGCCGACGATCGTAAGAACTGCTGGATCTCATGCAGGCATCACGCTGGCCGTCGGTGTACTCGTGCAGGGGTTGTTGCCCCTGATCGAGAAGGCCTTTCGCATCGCAACGAGCATGACACTGCTCGACTACAGCGACGCCAATCAGCCCCTCCTGAAACGCTTGCACATGCAGGCGCCGGGCACCTTTACGCATAGTCTGCTGATCGGCTCAGTGGCTGAAGCAGCAGCCGAAGCGATCAATCGTAACGGCCTGCTGTGCAGGGTCGGCGCGTACTACCACGATATCGGCAAGATCAACAAGCCCGGCTACTTCGTGGAGAATGAGATGGGCTCGGCGAGCAGGCATAAGGAGTTGACGCCCGCAATGAGTCAACTCGTGATCGTCGGTCACGTCAAGGACGGCATCGAATTGGCCAAAGAATACGGCTTGCCCAGTGTGCTGCGTCAGTTTGTTGAGACCCACCATGGAACGACGCTGGTCGAGCACTTCTATCACGAGGCAAAGGAAAAGGCGGCCAGAAGTACCAAGGCTGCCGCAGAACCTTCGGAGAGTGAATTTCGATATCCGGGACCCAAGCCGAGAACGAAAGAGGCGGCCATCGTCATGCTCGCCGATAGTGTCGAAGGAGCCGTCCGGAGCCTGCACGAGGTAACGCCCACCAAAATCGAAACTGTAGTGCGCAACATAGCGATGCGGCGACTTCGAGACGGCCAGTTCGACGAGTGCGATCTCTCGTTGCGGGAATTGAGCCGCATTGAAGCAAGCATATCCAAAACGCTTGCGGCACACTATCATGGAAGGATTGCCTATCCTACGGCACCTGATTCGCCGGCAGGGGACCCCGGCGGGAGCATGCAACCCCTTCAGAGTAAGGTATAGTCGCTATGGAGCCGGATGAACCAGATCAACAGATACGCTTCCACATCAACGTCGAATGCGACGACGTGAAACCCGATATAGCCAGACTGGAAGCGCTTGCCAGGACCGTCTGCAAGAAATTCAACGCCCCCCGCGCCGTCGTGGACGTGGCAATAGTGGCCGATGATCAGTTTCGATGCCTCAACAGGCGTTTTCGCGGCAGCGATTCGACGTCCGACTGCCTGAGCTTCGATCTGTCCGACCAGACTGAGGCGAATGTGGCCCGCATCTTCCAAATAGTCCTGAATGCCCAGAAGGCCGTTCGTGAAGCGAATCGCCGAGGACACACAGCCGAAAGTGAACTGGCACTCTATCTGACGCATGGCCTGCTGCATAACCTCGGTTTTGACGATAGAACACAAGGCCAGGCAAATGCAATGCACCGGGCAGAAGACGAAATTCTGCAACAGTTGGGCTATGGTTTGGTGTATAATAGGCAACCGGAAGAAAAGGATTTTGAAGATGAAGAGGATTGATGCATGCGAAGCGATCCGCTTCCATTGTTTCTTTGTAACAGATTTTGAAAGGTCTCTTTGACGTGGGGTATTTTGGCTGGGCTCTTGTGGCCCTGTTTTTCATGATTGGGGGCATGCTCTTCTTCGCGGTCAATACGATCGCCTTGCGGAGTTTTTCCTGGGCAAAATTACAGGACGCTTTCAAGAACAATAATAGGAACTCCGTGGAGAAACTGTCCGACGCGCTGGTTCAGAATGCGGAGAAGCTCATTCTGACCTGTTCGCTGTGCCGATTCTTCCTCAACCTGGCTATCGTACTGCTACTGGTGGACCTCGTCTTGCACCTGCGCAAATCGGCGGGTCCTGCAACGGTGGACTATGTGGTTGCAGCCGTTGCCGCATCGCTCATTTTCTACCTTTTCGGATTGGCCATTCCGCATGCATGGGCAAAGTACGCCGGTGAGAAGTTCATCAGCAAGACATACCGCCTGCTGATGGTCCTGGCCATAGCAGCGACGCCTCTGCTCTCGTCCTTCAAGCTGTACGACGCTCTCGTCCGCAGACTGGCCGGTGTGCCCGAGACGACACTGAAGGAACAACTGCTGGAAAAACACGAGGAGTTCCTCACCGATCTCGAACAGCATCGTATGGAGGGCGCCGTCGACGAGGAGGAGCAGGAGATGATCGAGAATGTACTCGATCTGAGTGACCGAACCGCCGTGCAGATCATGACCCCCCGAACGGATGTGATGGCGATAGATGTCAGATCGGATTTGGAACATGTCCTGGAAACCATCACTTCCGCCGGTCACACCCGCGTCCCTGTATACGAAGAGAACATCGACAGAATCATCGGTATCGTGTATGCCAAGGACCTGCTGGCCGAGATAGGCAAGGATCCGAAGGACTTTAAGCTTCGCGACAAGATGCGTGAAGTGTACTTCGTGCCGGAAACCAAGTCGCTGCGTACGCTGCTGCATGAGTTCCAGACCGAAAAGCTGCACATTGCAGTCGTTCTGGACGAATACGGCGGAACCGCGGGTATCGTCACACTGGAAGATATACTCGAAGAACTTGTCGGTGAGATAGCCGACGAATACGAGGAAACCCCCGCCGAGCCCATCCAGCAGATCGACGAGCGGACCATAGAAGTGGACGCCCGAACGTATGTCGATGATCTCAACGACAAGTTCGAAGTGGACCTGCCCGAAGAGGAGGATTATGACACAATCGGCGGGTTTGTCTTCTCGCAGTTGGGCTATATCCCGAAAACGGGAGAACAGTTTCGACACGACAACCTCACGTTCACGATTTCATCAGCCGAGGCCCGCAAGATCAAGCGCGTGCGGATTGAGATCGAAAGCCGCCAGGAGCAGTAAGCTGGCTATGGTGTTCATATGCTGACGAAGGACGAAGCGATTTGTCTGCGCACTGTAGATTATTCGGAAACTTCACAGATAGTCACGCTCTTCGCAAAAAGAGCCGGCAAGATCAGTGCGATCGCCAAAGGGGCGAAACGATCGAATTCCCCATTTGACGGTCCCATCGAGATGCTCTCTCATGGCAAGGTCCTCTTCACGGCGGCGAACAAGGACAAACTTGCAACACTAACCGAGTTCGAACAACGGCCGGCCCTGGGCGGACTCCGCCGCAATCTGTTCGCTTTGAACCATGCGTTGTTCGCCGCCGAACTGGTCAACAGCCTGACTGATGAACACGATCCGCATCCCCTCTTATACGACCGTCTGCTGGAATACCTGCACGACATCAATGAACTCGGCCCCAAAGCCAGCGCCAGCGATCTCCTGCCGCTGCTGATCCTGTTTCAGCTTGCTCTACTCGGCCAGGTCGGCCTCCAGCCGGTTGTCAACCGCTGCGCCAATTGCCGGAAAAAGTATGACGGAACATGGAGAGAAACCCATTTCAGCAGTTTGGCCAATGGACTTCTCTGCCGGGATTGCGAAGGAGCATTCCCCGAGAAAGTGCGCCTGACCGCCCCGACAGCCCGATCCCTGGCGGATTGGAAATCTCTCTCCACCGCGGAGGAAAGCACGCTCTACAACGTGGAGCGATTGCTGGTTCGCCATTTCACAGAGATGCTGCATCGTCCCCCGAAAATGGCAAAGCAGATTCTTCGAAAACCGTGACGATTGGCGGTGCTGTCTGACCCGGGCCCGCGCAAATGCTTCAGTCTCACTGTCCTTCGAAAAGTCCGGGCTGGGATGCATTCTCTTTCCTGGAACGTACTTGCTCGCCCAGATGCTGCAGCGCCTTGTCCGTGACTTCCCTGCCGCGCTTCGTGCGGCGGACAAAGCCGATCTGCAACAGATACGGCTCAACGACGTCTTCGAGCGTATCGCGCTCTTCGCCCAGCGTAGCAGCGATCGCTTCGATACCTGCCGGACCGCCGTCATAGACGTTGACCAGCGCGCGCAGGAACGCCCGATCCAGTTCGTCGAGCCCGAGCGCATCGATCTGCTCCATCTGCAGTGCCTTCTCAACAATGTCGATGTTCAGCACCCCCGAGCCCTTGACCTGCGCGTAGTCGCGCACCCGTTTGAGCAGGCGATTGGCAATCCGAGGCGTTCCGCGAGAACTTCCTGCTATCCTCTCAAGTGTGCCCTCCTCGCATGGCAATTCCAGTAATTCAGCGGATCGGCTCAGTATTTCCGTAAGTTCAGAGGTACTGTAGAAATCCAGATGGTACAGCATCCCGAATCGGCTGCGTAACGGTGCGCTGAGCAATCCCGCGCGCGTCGTAGCGCCGATCAGCGTAAAACGCTTGAGCGGAAAATTGATCGTCTTGGCGTGCAACCCGCTGTCGACCGTATAATCGACCTTGAAGTCCTCCATGGCAGGGTATATGAACTCCTCGACAACGGTGCTGAGGCGATGAATCTCGTCAATAAACAAAACGTCGCCGACGTTTATATTGCTGAGCAGTCCCATGACGTCACCCGCCTTAACCAGCGCCGGTCCGGACGAGCAGCGTATCTTCGCGCCCATCTCATTGGCCACGACGTTGGCCAGAGTTGTCTTGCCGAGACCCGGAGGACCGTAGAACAGGATGTGTTCGAGCGGCTCGCAGCGCTGCCTGGCTGCAGACATGGCGATGCCGAGCTTGTCCTTGACATTCTGCTGGCCGATGCATTCCTCCAGAAACTTCGGCCTTAATGAGAGGTTGAAGGACTCTTCCTGTTCGTTCAGCGGCTGTCCGCCTATGATTCTACCTATTGCCATAACCAATCCATGTCGAGCACGAACACATCACTTGTCGGCCTGTCTGTCCCAATCGTATTGTCTGGCAATGAGCCGATGCCGAGCCTATGCGACCGGCTCACACTTCCGCACCCTGCTTGAGCCGATAGACGAGGGGAACAAGCTCCTCTGCGGATTCCACTTTCGGGTGTCTTTCGCGCGCCAGTTCTATCAACTCCATTGCTTCATTACGCTTCTCGCCCCAGGCAATGAGTATTTCCAGCGCTTCGGTCTGGAACGGAGCGAATCGCACGCCGTCCGCCTCGGGCGTCTCGTCGCCACCCGCAAATTCCTGTAACTTGCCCTGCAGTTCCGCGATCAACTGCTGCGCCATACGCTTGCCGACAGAAGGCAGCATCAAAAGCGTCTTGTCATCGGCGCCTTCAATTGCGGCCGCGATTCGCGCAATCGGCATGCTCAGGGAACGCAATCCCTTCTTAATCCCCATACCTTTGACGCTTGTGTACTTCGTGAAGAAGCTGCGCTCTGCTTCACTCTGAAACCCGACCATCCTCGGTATCAGATTTCCGCCGCCGAGCGTGCCTTCGTAGTATTCCATTGTACAAAGAATAATATCTGTGCCGATACGGCCCGACAGCGCATCGGCGCAATAGCCGGGGAGCATGACCTCATACGCCACGGCTCCAACCTGCACGAGAGCCATCTCGGTGTCCAGCTTGACGAGTTTTCCTTCGATTCTTGCAATCATCCCTTTGCCTGATTGCCGACACATGCGTGCGCGAGCGGACCTCTATTGCCGAGCCGAATCGACGCCCACGCGATCCATCGAATTGGCACAGCAAAGCGCCGCGGCAATTGCGTCAGCCACATCGTTTGGCTCCGGCAGCTCTCGCAGAGCCAGCACCGTCTGGACGGTCCTCTGCATCTGCTCTTTGGACGCCCGGCCGTTACCCGTTATCGACTTCTTGATGCGCGTGGCATTGAAGTGGCGGATTTTAACACCCGCCTCAGCACACTTTTCGAGTATAACGCCTCGCGCATGACCCATCAATATCGCAGTGCGTGGATGAGCGTAATGCGAGTACAACTGCTCGACTGCCACAACCTCCGGCCGAAACCGATCCAACAGCGTACAGATGTCCTGGGCAAGCCGATGGAGTCGGCTCTCCAGCGAATCCGATGCCGCAACGCGAATTACACCGGCCTCGACAAGACTCTCACAGCCTGCTTCGGCCTCCACAAAAGCATATCCACAGACCTGCAAGCCGGGATCGATGCCGAGTATCCTCATTTCCACCTCCACGTCGTAACGCCCGGCTTGTCCTCGAGTATGACGCCCGCTTCTGCAAGTTGGTCGCGGATCGCGTCGGCCTGAGCGAAGTTCTTGTCCTTTCGGGCCGTTGCCCGCTGCTCAATCAGGATCTTCATGACCTCGTCCATTCGGGCATCATCGATACCGCCGGCCTGCGGATAATTGTTCAACACCAGGCCGAGAACATCCCCGCCCAGGCGCGTGAAGGACGTGTTGACAGCTTCCAGAGTTGCCCTGGTCGTACCGCCCTTCTCGACAAGCTTATCCGCAAGCCGCACCAACTCGAACATGACCGAAAGCGCCACGGACGTATTGAGATCGTCGTTCATTGCCTTCTCAAACTTCTGTTTGAGTTCTTCAAGCATATCGAGAACGTCTGCGTCGGCGTTGCCGTCCGGCGCATCACCAACCCGCTTGCGAACAGCCTTGACCGCTTCGGTTATCTTGTCGTGCCCGCTCTGAGCGGCGAACAGCGCCGGATCGGAGAAATCGAGCGGGCTTCTGTAATGGCTGTTCAGTATCAGTTGCCTGACCGCCATCGGTTCGTATGCTCGTGTCAGCCGTTCATGCGTACCTGCAAAAGCCTGCTTGAGTGTGATGAAGTTGTTCAGGCTCTTCCCCATCTTCTGGCCGTCTACTGTGACCATGTTATGATGCACCCAATAGCGAACGAACTGCACGTCGTTGGCCGCTTCGGACTGGGCGATTTCGCACTCATGATGCGGAAACTGGTTTTCCAGGCCCCCGCCGTGAATATCTATGGTCTTGCCCAGATACTTCATCGCCATCACGGAACACTCAAGATGCCAGCCCGGATAGCCCATACCCCATGGGCTCGGCCACTGCATGATGTGATTGGGCTCAGCCTTCTTCCACAGTGCGAAATCCGCAGGACTTCTCTTATCCTGAGAGACCTCGACCCTCGCCCCGGCTATCATATCCTCGGTACTGCGCCCCGACAACTTGCCGTAATCTTCGAACTTGGAAACGTCGAAATAGACCGAACCGTTCGCCTCATAAGCGTAGCCCTTCTCCAGAAGCGTCTTGACCAGTTCGATCTGTTCGAGGATATGACCTGAAGCGCGCGGGCTGATGTCCGGACGGATGCAGTTCAGGCGGTCCATGTCCTCGAAGTAACTGTGCGTGTAATACTCGGCAACGGCCATCGGATGCTTATGCTCGCTGCGGGCCTTTTTGGCAATCTTGTCCTCCCCCTCATCGGCATCATCGGTCAGATGTCCCACGTCGGTTATATTCTGCACGTACGTGACGTTGTAGCCGAGATATCGTAGATACCGCAACAGGATATCGAAGCTGATATAGCTCTTGGCGTGCCCCAGGTGGGCGTGTCCGTATACCGTCGGACCGCAGACATACATGCCCACCCGATTCTCCTCCAGCGGTTTGAAATCATCCTGCGTCCTCGTAAGACTGTTGTAAAGCTCGAATGCCATATAATCACCGTTTCGTTCGTATCGCTTCTTAGGGCCCGCGACCAGGTCCCGACTGCATCCTGTATTTCACAGCGTGCGCTTTTTCTTCTTACTAACCAGAGCGATAGCGGTCGCTGCAATAGCTTCGCCCGTGCCAACGTCGCCCAACCCTTCGTTGGTCTTCGCCTTGATATTCACAGAGGTAAAATCAATCCCCAGCAGGCCCGCCACGCATCGCTTGATCTGGCCCTTGACCGAACCAAGCCGGGGCTCTTCTGCGTGAATCGTAACATCCACGTTGACCACCTCCCATTGCTTGTCGCCCAGCATATCCTTGATAATAAACAGCAATTCCTTACTGTCGGCGCCCTTCCAGTGCTCGTCTGTATCCGGAAAATGCGTCCCGATATCTCCCATGCCCGCCGCTCCGAGCAGTGCATCAATGACCGCATGAAGGACCACATCACCGTCGCTGTGCCCGGCCAGTCCGACCGGATATGGAACATACACACCGCCGAGCATCAACTTCCTGTCGCGCACCACGCGATGAATATCCGTGCCTATGCCGACGCGATAATTATGGCCCTCGTCTCCAATCACAGCGACCCTTTCGTGCTTGGAACATCGGTGCCCGTAATACGCACCGCCGTACCCAGCGCCTGGCCGAGTGCTTTGAAGATTGCCTCGGCAATATGGTGGCTGTTCGTCCCGTATGGCACGTTCACATGGAGATTGAACCTGCCGCTGTTTGCCAGACTGCGTAGCAGTTCTTCGAGGCACTCAACGTCGAAATCGCCGATCTTCTCCGTTCGATACGCAACGTTGTACACACAGGCGGGCCGGCCGGATAAATCCACCGAAACATTGGCCAGCGCGTCTTCCATCGGCAGCGAACTGTGGCCGTACCGTGTGATGCCCTTCTTGTCCGCGAGCCCCTTCAGCAGACACTCGCCCAGACAGATGCCGATGTCCTCGACCGTATGGTGCGGATCAACCTCCAAATCGCCGCTCGCCTTGACGGTCAGATCGATCTTGCTGTGCTTGCTCAGATGCGTCAGCATGTGATCGAGAAAGCCAAGGCCCGTGTTAATCTCGTAGGTCCCGACGCCGTCGAGATTCAGTTTCATGCTGATGTCCGTCTCCTTGGTCTGTCTATGTCTCTCTGCAATTCTGTCTTCCATAATCAGGCTTCCCCAGTCCGAACGTTCTTGTCTCAACGCATCTAACGGCCAATCAGTTCCTCCAGGGCCGACAGCAATCTGTCGTTCTGCTCGGCCGTGCCGACGGTAATCCGCAACTTGTCCTCCAATCCCGCATAGGCAAAATAGCGAACGTAAATGTGCCTCTGCGCCAGTTTGTCGTGCAAATCGGCGGCGTTGCCCTGCCCGCACCGCGCGAGGACAAAATTCGTTTGGCTGCCCGCCACATCGAAGCCCAGATCTCGCAATGCCGCGGTCAGACGGGTCCGCTCGGCCACAACCTTCTCTACATTGGCTTGAAAATACGCCCGATCCCCAATCGCCGCAGTCGCAACCGCGATCGCCACGGCGTCCACATTGTAGGAATCTTTTACTTTCATCAAGCCCTGTATCATGTCCGGCTGCGCGATGGCGTATCCGAACCGCAACCCCGCAAGCGAATATCCCTTGCTCATCGACCGCAAGATGATCACATTGTCGAAACTGCGAACGAGGTTCACACAATTCGTCTCAGCGTAATCGACATATGCTTCATCGATCAGCAAGACGCCGCGAATCTCGCCGGCCAGGCGAGCCAGTTCCTGCTGGCTGACCAGCGTGCCGCTCGGAGCATTCGGATTGCAGACAATTGTAAGCGGGGCCTGCGCAGCCGCCAGTTTGCCGGGCAGGCCAAATCCCTCATCGAAGGGCACCTCAATCGCCTCACACCCCTGAAGCTTCGCCAGTATCGGATAGAGCGAGTACGTCGGCACAGGATACGCTACCGGACGCGCCGCGTCGCAAATGGCCCGAAAAGCCATCGTCAGCAAATCGTCGCCTCCGTTGCAGCAGAGTATCCACTCCGCCGGCACCGCGTTGACCTCGCCGGCCGCAATTCGGAACTCCTGCCCCGCGGGATCGGGGTAGCGACGCAGACGCTCAGGATCCAGACGATGCAACACCTCAACCGCTTTCGGGGATGGAGGATAAGGGCTCTCGTTGGTATTGAGCTTGACCACGCCGGCCGCCTTGGGCTGAAACCCGGGCGTGTAACCCTGCATCCGCTCTATGTTTTCTCGAAAGTATGCCATGTCGAAGCCGTGTCTGCCGCCATGATTGCCTCACCTGAAGCGGGCCTTAAAAAAAGGCTAACCGCAAAGATACATGCTGACACGGGATTATACGGATATTCACCGGGAAGTGAAAGCCTTTCCGCGATATCTCGAAGTCTACTGCCCTGCCACAGGCTGTCCGCCTTACTTCCGGCAATAGTCGATGATTCTTGCAATTTCCGAACGCAAGTCCTTGCGATGGACGATCATATCGACAAAGCCGTGTTCGAGCATGAACTCGGCCGTCTGAAACCCCTCCGGCAACTCGACTTTGATCGTCTCGGCTATGGTCCGCGGACCCGCAAAGCCGATCAGCGCCCCCGGTTCCGCTATGGTGCAGTCGCCCAGCATCGCGAAGCTGGCCGTCACCCCCCCCGTCGTCGGGTCTGTCAGGACGGTTATGAACAACCCCCCCGCGTCATCGAAGCGGGCAACCGCCGCGCTGGTCTTTGCCATCTGACCGAGTGAGACTACGCCTTCGTGCATACGCGCGCCGCCCGAGCTGCACACGACCACCAGCGGCAGATTGTCCGCCATGGCCATATCGACCGCCGCACAGAATTTCTCGCCGACAACCGAGCCCATCGAGCCCATCAGAAAATTCGGCTCCATCACGCCCAGTATCACGGTCCTGCCCTTAATAAAGGCCTTGCCGATCAACATGGCTTCCTTCTCGCCGGATTTCTTCTCATCCGCTTTGGACCGATCCTTATAAGTCGTGCCGCGGAATTTGAACTTCAGCGGATCGCTCGTCGTCATATCGACAAGCATCTCCTGGAACGAATCCTCATCCACAAGATACTCGATCCGCATCCTCGCCCCGATACGAAAATGATGGCCGCATTCCGGACACACGTTCAGATTACTCTCCACGTTGCTGCGATAGAGCATGTGCTCACACCGCGTGCACCGCATCCACAGACCCTCGGGCATCTCCCGACGGGGCTTGAGCGAGAAGCCGTTCCACTTGGATTTGGTTTGTTTTGCCATAGAAGCCGTCAGTTCCTTCAGTTGCAGGACATCAATTCAGTCAGGCAAATCCATAGCCTTGGCATTTTGATTATAGCAAATACGCGTCTCCGAATCCACCCGCGCTATCTCGCCGCCTCCCGAATAGCTTCAATGGCCGCCAGACGGTCTTCCTGCCCAAAAATGGCATTTCCCGCCACCAGCGTATCAGCCCCGTACGAAACGACGATGGGGGTTGTTTCCGGATCGATACCGCCGTCCACCTCGACTCGGACCGCAGGACCGACCATCTCCCGCACTTGAACGACCTTCCTGGCCGCATCCGCCATGAAAGACTGTCCCCCGAAGCCCGGCCGAACCGTCATGACCAGGACCATATCGCATAACGGCGCAACCTCTCGGATCGCCTCTGCAGGTGTTTCGGGGTTGAGACAGATGCCCGCAGTGCAGTTCATCTTGTGCAGGCACTCCACGATCTTCTCCGGCTCGTCGGCTACCTCGATATGGAAGGTGATATGGTTGACCCCCGCTTCCACGAATGCCTCGATATAGCGAGCGGGGTCGCTGATCATCAGATGGCTGTCGAATGCAAGCGTGCTGTACTTCCGGAGTTTTGCGATAACGGGCGGACCTATCGTGATATTCGGCACGAAATGTCCATCCATCACATCCAGATGCACCATCTTCACACCCGCCGACTCCACCTGAGCGATCTCATCGGCCAGTTTGGCAAAATCCGCACTCAGGATCGAGGGAGCTACTTCAATTGTGCCTGCCCGCGGTAAACGCATCGTTCAACAAATTCCTTGGAATCGTGCTCTTGGTCCACACAACGTCCTTCGCCCGACGATTATACAGCAAACAAGCCGGCGGTAGAACCACCGGCTTGGGACGTATATCAGTGATCGATTGTAAACCGCTGCCTACTTCTCATCGAGGATTTCGAGACAGACGAACTTTTTGCCCTCGAGAAATTCGAGCGACGCTCCACCGCCCGTCGAAATATGACTGACGCGGTCTTCGAGCCCGAGCTTCTTGATGGCGCTGGCGCTGTCGCCGCCGCCGATGATGCTCTTGGCGCCGTTGTCGGTCGCCTCGGCTACAGCTTCTGCAACCGCCTTGGTGCCCTCATCGAAAGGCTCCATTTCAAAAACACCCATCGGTCCGTTCCAGACAATCGTCTTGGCGTCCACGATCTTCTCGCAGAACTTCTCGATAGCCATTGGTCCGAGATCGACCGCCAGAAAACCGGAATCGATATCACCTACCGCCGTGCGATTGTCTGCGTGCGGCTTCAACTCGCGAACGACATTGTGATCCGGCGGCAGAAGCACGTCACAGCCCGCGTCTGCAGCCTGCTTGAGCAAGTCCTGCCCCTTGTCGACGAAATCATTCTCGCACAGGCTGTTGCCAATGCTCTTGCCCCTGCCCTTGAGAAAGGTATACGCCATGCCGCCACCGATGATAATGCGGTCCACCTTGCCGATCAGATTCTCGATCACGCCGATCTTATCAGAAACCTTCGCTCCGCCGAGAATTGCAACGAACGGGTGCTCCGGGTCCTTCAGCGTCTCGCCCAGAAACTGCAACTCCTTCTCAATCAAGAATCCTATCACACGCGGCTTACCCTCCATCAACTGGGGCACCGTATACATCGACGCGTTGTCCCGATGTGCGGTCCCGAACGCGTCATCCACGTAGATATCGGCCAGTTCCGCCAACTGACCCGCAAAACCGTCCTTGGCTTCGCGGAGTTGCTTGTCTTCCTTGGCCGCCTTATCCTTGATCGTCTCTTCCTTGTGGAACCGGAGATTCTCAAGCAGCATGCAGTCGCCGTCCGTGAGTTTCTCGGCTTTGGCCTTCGTCTCAGCCCCGATACAATCGTCGGCGAAGAGAACATCCTGCCCCAGCAATTCCGAAAGCCGTCTGGCCACCGGCGACAGCGAGAGTTTGTCGTCGCGTTCGCCCTTGGGCCTGCCCAGATGGCTCATGAGAATCAGAGCCCCGCCGCCTTCGAGGATCTTCTTGATCGTCGGCAAGGCCTTAACAATGCGATCATCGCTCGTTATGTTCTGCTTGTCGTCGAGCGGCACGTTGAAATCGCATCGCATCAGAACCTTCTTGCCCTTCACATCAATGTCGGCAACTGTCTTCTTAGCCATTGTATTCACCCGGGTATGTAGAAGTTATCAAAAGAACAACTGCCGCACCCGGTTAACAGTTGCGGCAGTTGCTGTCAATGCATGGTTACATCTTGGCGAGCTTTTCCATGATATCGACGGTGCGATTGGAATAGCCCCATTCATTGTCGTACCAGCTCACGACCTTCACGGTTTTGCCCTGCACCATCGTGCAAAGCGAGTCGAAAATGCTCGAATGCGGATCGCCGATGATATCGCTGCTGACGATAGGCTCGTCACAGTAGGCCAGAATGCCCTTCAGCGGACCCTCTGCAGCAGCCTTGAGAGCGGCATTGACCTCGTCCTTGCTCGCTTCCTTCTTCAGGTCCGCCACCAGATCGACACAGCTACCCGTGATAACCGGCACGCGCAATGCATAACCGTCAAGCTTGCCGTTCAGATCGGGTATGACCTTGCCGACTGCCTTGGCGGCGCCGGTCGTCGTCGGAATGATGTTCTGTGCCGCCGCACGGGCTCGACGCAGATCCTTGTGAATCTGATCGCAGACGTTCTGGTCGTTCGTATAGCCGTGAACCGTAACCATCAAACCCTTCTCGATGCCGAAAGCATCGTGCAGCACCTTGCTCAACGGAGCCAGACAGTTCGTCGTGCAACTGGCGTTCGAAATGCACTTGGTCTCGGCGGTCATCGTCTCATCGTTCACACCGAGGACAACCGTCGCATCAATATCGTCCTTGGCCGGTACGGTCAGAACGACACTCTCGGCTCCTGCCTTGAGGTGGTCTGCATAACCGCCCTTGGGCGATTCCTTCGTGCGGAAGATTCCGGTGGACTCGACCACGATCTTGACGTCCATGTCCTTCCAGGGCAACTCCGCCGGGTTGCGAACCGCCAGCACCTTGATGGGTTTGCCGTCGATGACCAGATCGTCGCCTTTAACCTCGACCGTCCCGTCCCATTTACCCATAACGGTGTCGTACTTGAAAAGATGCGCCAGGCTGTTGGCGTCAGCCAGATCGTTGATCGCGACCAACTCCAACTCGCCTTGTTTCTGGATAATGATTCTTGCTACGGCTCTGCCGATTCGGCCAAATCCGTTGATTGCCACCTTTGTTGCCATTTTGCGTTTCTCCTTCTTTTTGAGATATCCACAATGCGTATTTTTTGAGATACAACCACCCAACACTGTAAAGACGCGGGATTAACGAGTGTGATACTCTATGCGCCCGCCCGACGGCTGTCAAGCATATATTCCGTCTCAAATGTACTACTTTCCCCCCTCAATTTGACGACATCTCCAACCGGTATCGCCGGGTCGCACGGCCCGTATGCGGCAGTATTCTCACTTCTCTGCACACCAATACCTTGATTTATGCCCTGTTCTGCGGGTAAGTTGTCGTGCATCCGCCCCGCTCAGGCAGGAAAAAGCAAGCCCGGGCGCCGGTCGGCCTGACACCTTTGGAATTGTCCGTAATCCGGAAAGTCGAACCAAGAGACCGCCGTGAAGATCGTCATAGCAATGGATTCGTTCAAAGGAACCCTCACAGCCGGCCAGGCGTGCGAAATCGTGGCAGAGGCAATACTCGCTTGCCTGCCGAACGCCCAAATAGCCGTCAAACCCATGGCCGATGGCGGAGAAGGAACCGCCGAAGCCATGATGAAGGCAGCCGACGGAGCCTGGATACCGCAAATCGTAATGGGTCCCTTGCCCGATATGCAGGTCGAGGCGGGCTTTGCATGGTTCGATCGCGATCGGTCCGCCCTGGTCGAAATGGCCCGTGCCAGTGGACTCGAACTCCTGAGCGAACAGCAAATGAACCCGCTGCTGACGACCACATGCGGCACCGGCCAACTCATCAAAGCGGCGTCGGATTACGGGGCCGAAAGAATCATGCTCGCAGTAGGCGGCAGCGCAACTGTCGACGGCGGAGTTGGAGCGGCCGCGGCCCTGGGCTGGAGATTCCTCGACGCCGGCCGGGCCGAAGTGCCCCTCGGGGGAGGCACGCTGAACGACATCGCCCTGCTCCGCCCACCTTCCGATCTCCGATTGCCACCGGTCGAGGTGCTCTGCGATGTGGACAATCCCCTCTGCGGACCGCAGGGGGCCGCACGAATCTACGGACCCCAAAAGGGAGCGACCCCAAAAATGGTCGAAGAGTTGGAAACCGGATTGAAGAACCTCGCCGATGTTGTGCGCAGAGATCTCGGCCTCGACGTTGAGAACCTCCCCGGCGCAGGTGCTGCCGGCGGCCTTGCTGCAGGCGCTGTTGCCTTCATGGGTGCACGTCTTACCCCGGGCATAGAGAAGGTCGTTGCCCGGAGCAGGCTGTACGAAGAACTGGATTCGGCCGATTGGGTCATCACAGGCGAGGGCTCCTTTGACAAGCAGTCTCTAAGCGGCAAAGTCGTCTCAGGAATAATCAACGCGACCGACAGGTCACATACGCGCATCGGGATAATCGCAGGTCAAATCAACATGCCTGAGAACCAGTGGCTCAAAGCCGGCGTCAAAGCGGCATTGGCATCCGCCCCCTCAGACATGCCGCTGCCGGATGCGATGCGGAACTGCCGCGAACTTCTCGAAACTGCAGCCAAACGTTTTGCTCAACTACACTTGGACACATGATCTCATGCACAGCAACATAATACTATCAGGCTGTGTCATTGCCTCGACGCTTGCAGTATTCACCGGTCGAGCATCCGGCCAGGCCATCGACCGCCGCAGCCTTGTGACGCGGCATAACGTCGTCATGACCGAACCGGCCGCCTTATCTCCTCTGTCTGTGGGCAACGGCGAGTTCGCCTTTACGGTCGACATCACCGGACTGCAAACGTTCGATGAGTATCATCAAAAGGGCATGCCGCTCGGCACGATGTCCCATTGGGCATGGCACAGTTTCCCAAATCCTGAGAACTACCGCATAGAGGATTGCCTCGTGCCCTACAATCACTATGGCAGAGAAGTGCCGTATCTCTCAGGCCCGGAATCGCGCGATGTCCAGGATTATCAGAGACGCAGAAAAGCCCGCGATTGGCTGCGGGCCAATCCCCACCGTCTGGACCTTGGACGAATCGGCCTTGTTCTCAAATGCACGAACGGCCGACAAGTGAAGCTCCAGGATTTGTCCGGTTTCCGACAACAGCTCGATCTTTGGACGGGATTGTTGAAAAGCCGTTTCGAATTTGAAGGACGGAAGGTCCTCGTGCAGACAGTGTGCCACCCCGATCTCGATGGCATTGCCGTGCGAATCAAATCGGCCCTTCTGACCGACGAGCGCCTCGGCGTCTTCATCGCATTCCCGTATCCTACCGGCGGATGGCGCGAGCCGCTGGACTGGAACAGCCCGAACCGCCATGTAACCGAGATTGAACAAGCCGGAGATTCCTGCCGCTTCCATCGACGTCTCGATTCCGATCAATACTATGCTGCCGCAACCTGGTCGAAAGGCGGCTCACTGAAGCGCCAGGGACCTCACAGATTCCAGATCCTCGCCCGCGACCAGGACATGCTCGAACTCGTCGTCATCTTCTCATCCGAAGCGATTCGTACAAAGACACCGAACTTCTCCCGAATCAGGTCGGCATCAGCACGCCACTGGAAGCGTTTCTGGAATTCGGGCGGCGCCATCGATATGTCGGCCAGCGCCGATCCACGGGCCAAAGAACTGGAACGACGTATCGTACTTTCGCAATACCTCACCGCCATTCAATGTGCCGGATCCAGACCGCCGCAGGAGACCGGGCTTGTTACCAACAGTTGGCACGGCAAGTTCCATCTGGAAATGCACTGGTGGCATGCCGCCCATTTCGCCCTCTGGGGCCGGACCAGCCTGCTGGAGAAATCCCTTGGCTGGTACGAGAAGATCATGCCGAACGCCCGCGGGATGGCTCAACTGCAGGGATACGAAGGCATTCGCTGGCCGAAGATGGTCGGTCCGAACGGGCGGGAAAGCCCCAGCGGCGTGGGCGTCTTTCTGATCTGGCAACAGCCGCATCCCATCTTCTACGCCGAACTGCTGTATAGAAACCAGCCGGAAAGACAGACGCTGGATCGCTACAAAGAAATCGTCTTCGAGACCGCCGAATTTATGGCATCCTATCCCACGTGGGACAGGCCGACCGGGCGATATATCCTCGGCCCTCCCTTGATCCCCGCACAGGAAAGCTATGGCCGCTGGCGCAGGCAGGTTATTAATCCGACCTTCGAACTGGCATATTGGCGATGGGGACTCTCGACCGCCCAACAATGGCGAAAGCGTCTCGGTATGCCTCCCAACAGGAAGTGGGACCACATCATTGCGCACATCTCCAAACCGACGGTCCGCGACGGAGTCTATGCCGGCATCGAAGTGGAACCTTACACAATTACCTCAGACCACCCGTCGATGGTTGCCGCCCTGGGGCTTCTGCCCGATTCGCCGCTGACTGATGCAGCAACAATGGAAGAAACGCTGGAACAGATTTTTGAAAACTGGAACTGGGACTCGACCTGGGGCTGGGACTATCCGATGCTTGCAATGACCGCCGCCCGTATCGGCGAACCTGAAAAGGCGGTAGACGCCCTCTTGATAGACACACCCAAGAACGGCTACCTTGCCAACGGTCACAATTTCCAAACCAGCAGACTCCCCCTGTATCTGCCCGGCAACGGGGGCCTTCTCTACGCGATCGCCATGATGGCCGCCGGATGGGATGGTTGCGACAGCCACGACGCCCCCGGATTCCCAAAAGACGGCAGTTGGATCGTGCGATGGGAAGGACTCAAACAGGCGCCATAATAGCCATTCGCAAACGAAATACGAAGCCTTGATTGCTTAGAGACAACAGATGAACAAATCCGTGCAGACCATCCTGTATTGTATCATTGCATCTTTAGTGCTGAAGTCCGTCCTTTACGCCGACATTGTGACGTATCCCGGCCCCGCCGGGATCGAGCGATCCAGCCAGTACGCGGTTCAGGTTATGCAGGAGGGACGGACAAGAGATTCCTTCGTCTACATGTCTCGGGCTCAGTGGCGATCCAACCGCAGCGAGACAACCTCATGGACCACATTCTCCTTCTCAGGCAAAGTCACTGTCAGAGTGACAAAACGATCCGGCGATTTCCAGAACTGTAAGATTCTGCCGACAAGCTGCCGAATCAAACCGAAGGTCAAAGGCAATAGCATCGAATTTCGGCTCGACAAGCCGCGAAAAGTCTCGGTCGAGTTCGACGGTGATATCACACATCCCATGCTCGTATTCGCCGATCCGCTGGAAGACGACGTTCCGCAGCCGAACGCCCCGGATGTGATCTACTTCGGTCCCGGAATACACGATGTTGGCGAGTCGCTCTCGGTCGAATCCGGCGCCACCGTCTACCTTGCCGGAGGCGCATACGTAAAAGGTCGCGTCGTTGCCGACAAAGCCGACAACATCACCCTCAGAGGTCGCGGCATTCTCTCCGGCGAAGATTTCGAGCGAAAGAGCACGCATCTGATCCGCATGCGAAACACCGACAACGTGTCGATCGAAGGAATAACACTTGTCAACTCGCCCCACTACAATATCTCGCTGCGCGGCTCGGAACACATCGTCCGCAATGTCAAAATGATCGGTTGGTATTTCAGCACCGACGGCATCTGCACGGGCCACAACGGCCTGGTCGAGGATTGCTTCTTCAAGGTCAACGACGACGCGATCAAGCTGTATCACTCGAACATGCTCGTACAGAATTGTGTCATATGGCAGATGGAAAACGGCGCTCCCTTCCAGATAAGCTGGAACATGCCGAGTGATAACAGCGGCTTCCACGTCAGGGACATCGATGTGATTCGCGTCGAGCACCAGTGGGACAATCCGAACGAAGCCGTCTTCGACTCCATCCATGGCGGTCGCGGCCATATGAGCGACTATCTCTTCGAGAACATCCGCATCGAAAACGCCGACTGGCGTCTGTTCTATATCACCATCGACAAGAACGAATTCGCTGATTCCAGCAGAGGGATGGGCAGAATATCCAATCTTGTGTTCCGCAACATCACCGCCGAGTCGCCGCTGAAGAGGCCCAATACGATCAGGGGTTGGGACAAAGACCACCGCATCTCGAACATCCTTTTCGAAAACCTCAAAATCGACGGACGGTACATCTCGAACCCCGACGAAGGCAACTTCCGGATCGATCCCAACACAACGCGGAACATCCGGTTCGAAGTAACCGCTCCGTCAAAAGACTGACCGCAGGCCCCATTTCTTCCCAATTCCGCTCTGCATTCGTGTAACATTACGACCGGTCGCGCAACTATATATGCGACAATGGTCGATGCTATGGCAAAACACGAAACCCAAGCGGCAAACGATGACCTGGTCGTCAGGGCGCCGGCGGACGCCGAAGCGCTCGGCAGGCTCTACGAGCTCTACTACGAGCCCGTATTCCGCTTCTGCGTCCACAGGCTCTTTGACAAGCAGGTTGCCGAAGATCTGACCGGCACGGTATTCCTGGAGATGGCCCGTTCAATCCGCAGCTTCCAGGGCCGCACCGGGGCGGACTTTCGCAACTGGATATACGCCATAGCAGTCAACCAGACAAATGCATACGTCCGAAAGACCTCGCGCCGCAGAAAACTCTTCGCCCGGGCCGCCGCACTCAGAGCGGCATCGCAAGAGAGCAACCAGGCGGGCCGCGAAGAACTGGACTGGCCGAGTCTCTACGCTGCAATCCTCAAGCTCAAGCCCGAGCATCAGACCATTGTCACACTGAGGTTCTTTGAAAACCTCTCATACGAAGAGATTGCACAGATTGTCGATACCGCAGCCGCAACGCTGCGCGTCACCGTGCACAGAATACTAAGAGAACTGCGCAAGCATTTGCAGAGCGATTTGGATGAATAACCACAATAGATTCCAGGATGAATCCGACTTTCGCAAGGCAGTCGCGAAGATGAATATCGACACCGAGCCGCGACCCGAACATCGCAGCCAACTGCGCCTGCAGATGCTCTCCGCTTTTGCCGAATCGCAGGAACACGCCGGCGTCAGCACCGAAGCTGCCGCCGTGTTGTGGAGAATAATCATGAGAAGAATGACCTTCAGACTCGCCGTCGCGGCCGTCGTAGTTGCCGGACTTGCGGTCGCCATACGCTATACCCGCCCGGGAGGCGCAATTGCACCTCAGCAAGATCCCGCGGGCAAGGCGTCCCATGAATCCACTCCCGCCCCGCAAGAGTCAACAGATCAGACCCTCGTGGCCATCGCAATGGAATTGCCCAAACCCATGTTCGTAGGCACCCCCCAGGACACGCGTGTCCCGAATCTGGAAAAGCCGCGAGGCGGCCCACGTCCGCCGTTCCTGGCCCCGAAGGGAACCGTCAACCTCGCCGAAGGCAAACCTGTCTCCAGCAGTGACGAAGAGCCCATCATCGGTGAACTGGAGATGATCACCGACGACGACAAGGAGGCTGCCGATGGCAGCTACGTCGAACTGGGCCCCTTCGCCCAGCACGTGACAATCGACCTCGAAACCATAGCCGACATCTACGCCATCGTCATCTGGCACTACCACAAGCAGGCCAGAGTATACTTCGATGTCGTCGTGCAGGTCGCCGACGACCCCGATTTCGTCACCAACGTCCGAACCGTCTTCAACAACGACACCGACAACTCCGCAGGCCTCGGCGTCGGCGCCGACACGCACTACACCGAGACCAACGAGGGCAGGCTGATTGACTGTCTCTCAGAAGGCGTCCGCGGCCGCTACGTTCGTCTCTACAGCAATGGCAACAGCAGCAATGACCTCAACCACTACATAGAGGTCGCAGTCTACGGCAAACCCGTGGAGTAATCCTTCAGAAACAAGCACAGACGCATCGGCATGTTCGTTCTGAATCTTCGAGCCCAACATCCGCGCGACGTGCGTGCACAACATCTACGCAATCACGGCATGGCACTACCATAAGGAGCCGACGGTGTACTTCGACGTAGCCGTCCAGATCGCCGACGACCCCGATTTCACCCGGAACGTCCGCACTCTCTTCAACAACGACATCGACAATTCCGCAGGACTGGGCGTGGGAACCGATATGCATTACGTCGAAACATACAAAGGTGAACTGATCGACGCCAAAGGCCACAAAGCTCGCTATGTCCGCCTCTACAGCAACGGCAACAACCGCAACGACCTCAACCACTACATCGAAGTCGAAGTCTTCGGCACACCCGCCAACTAGCGAATCACATCGTCAGCGAAGCGACGCATGTTCGTAAGTGAATCCCGTCGTAGTTGTCGTTTCGACCGGAGGGGCGCCGGAGGCGACCCGAAGCGGAGAACTCTCACCGAGCACGTGAGTCGCACCTAATCCTCAGCCGGCCGTATCGATCGCTGCGCGCTGATATGTGTTGTCTGCAAGTGTGGGTTGCGCTCCCCATCAACAAATCACCCCAGGGGCCGCAAGTCCACCTCCCGGCACTTTTTTCGTGCGCAAAACGCTGTGTCCGCACTTTTTCCCATTTTTCCTGTCGCAAAACCCCCGCGAGCCTCACTATATGGTGAGAACATGGAAATCGGATTTGTCCGAGGTGACAAAATGAAAGATGACGATGGATACTATATTGAGCGATGCCTGGACGGCCATCCGGACGATTTCCGCTACCTGGTTCGGCGGTACCAGACGGTCCTGCTGGCCAATCTTGCCGGCAAGCTTGGCTCTCAGGAATCGGCTGAGGAAGCCGCCCAGGAGACCTTCGTGCGGGCCTACTTCAATATGGATAAGCTCAAGAGCCCCGGCTCGTTCTTTCCCTGGCTGCTGGGAATTGCCGACCGCGTGGCGAAGGAGCAGCAGCGTAAGGCCTCAGTCCGAAGGCAAAGGGAGATGATCCGGAGCTTCGCTCAGGACGCTCCCGCCTCGGAATTGTCCGAGGACCATGCTCTCGAGACGGCAATTGCCGAGCTGCCTGAGAACTACAGGCAGATTGTCCTGCTGCGTTACTACGGCCGGCAGTCCTGCAAGCAGATCTCCGAGCAGCTCGACACGCCTCTTGGCACTGTAACAAAGACCCTTTCAAGGGCTTACACCATGCTGCGGCATTCGCTGCAGAAAGAAGATAGTGAGGTGCAATCATGAACTGTGAAACATGCAAAGATATCTGTATCGAGTATATCGAGGATCTGCTCGACGCTCCACAAAAGCAGGAAGTTGAAGATCATCTCAAGACCTGCCCCACGTGTCAGGCCGAGTTCCAACAGATGATGCGCCTCCAGGACCGTCTCGCCAGCAACGGCGAGAATATGGCAAACCGGGACATCGAAGACGATGTCCTCAACCTCATCATCAGAGAACAGAAGAAAAGACTTCATCAGGCCAGTGCAAAGGCCTCCGAGAGTCTAAGGATAAGGAGAACAATCATGAAGAGTCCCAGAGCAAAACTCGCAGCCGCAGCGGTGGTGATTATCGCCGTTCTTGCCGGGCTGCCCTTCGTCGGACCGTCAAGCAAGACCCTGGCCGACGTCTACGAGCAGATCCAGCAGGTTCCCGCATTCATGTACAAGATGCAGATGACGATCTCCGGAGCTATGATGCCGGGTATGCCCGACGGCGAAATCCAGCAAGATGGTGAGGTCCTTGCCTCACAGGACGGCAGCATCAGGATGATCATGACTACAACCGGCGCTGTCCCGGGCATGGAACACATGACTCAGGAAATGTACATCATTCCCGAAGAGAAGGCCATGATCACAATCATGCCTGAGCAGAAGAAATACATGCGGGCCGAGTTCAGCGACGACATGCTCGACAAAATGAAGAAACAGAACAACGATCCGCGAGAGATGGTTAAAGCGATGCTCAAAACCGACTACGTCGAGCTTGGCAAATCTGAGATCGACGGTGTGGAAGTCGAAGGCTATGAAACCGTAGATCCCAATCTCTTGACCGGCCTCGCCGAAGAAGTCAGGCTGGTCCTGTGGATTGACGTCGACACGTGGCTGCCCTTCCGCACCGATATGACCATGAAGATGAACAAAGACTCTGAGATGAACGGTGTGATCTATTACTACTGGGACGTCCCGGCCACCGCCGAGAGCTTCAAGCCCGTCATCCCCGAAGACTATACACCACTCGCTTCAGAGCCGATGCAGATGCCCGATATCTCCGAAGAAGGCGCCATCAAGGGCCTCAAGTTCTTGTCCGAGATATTCGGCAGCTATCCGGAAAGCCTCAATATGATGACATTAATGCAGAAATTCTCAGCCTTAGAGGACACCGACAATCTGACGGAAGCAGGCAGGAAACTGCTCGAGAAGATGCGCCTGGCAACCAAAACGCAGGACGGCCAGACCGATGAACAAAAGGTCGTCAAGCAAACAATGGAAATCATGAAACCCGTTCAGTCACTCGCAATGTTCTACATGGCCCTGGTAGCGGATAAGAAAGAACCCGTCTACCACGGTGCCACCGTCGGCCCGGATGACTTCGACGCCGTTCTGCTCGAATGGAAGGTCTCCGACAATGAGAAGCGCGTCATCTACGCCGACCTCAGCGCCGAGACCATTCCAATAGCCGAAGCGGCCGCCCCGTAGGTGTAACCGTTGATCTAACCACACGCCAGACACCAACGTCTGGAAAAAGGGCCGGGCGATCCAAGCCCGGCCTTCGTTTATGATTCCAGGATCCTTCCCGCTCCCTCCGTAGCATTAGAGAATGAAAATAGGATTGCAAGAATAGATGTTTCGTGAGGCAGAGAATTATTAGAGTAGAATGCGGGGCAGTGATCGTATTATCTGTAGTAATGTTGGTCCGACATGAAATCTGAGCATTATGATGTTAGAAGACAGGATACTTGCATGGCAACTTAAGAAGGGCAAACGGGCGGCATTGTGCAGGATTTACGAGAAGTATCACGATTATCTCCTGACGGTCGCCACGGCTTTACTGCAGGATGTGAGCACGGCGGAAGACGTAGTCCACGACAGTTTCATGAAGCTGTCGCAGTCGGCTCATCTTCTGAACGCAAAGCACAGCCTGAAGTGGTATATGGTGGCTTGCGTCTCCAATCGGGCGCGGGACGAGCTCCGATCAAAGCGGCGCAAGTCGAAAAGGCTGGACGAGTCGGTTTCCTTACCAAGCAAGAACATCGGACCGATGTCGGCTGCAATATGCAACGAGGAAATGTAGATCGTCTCAGAAGCTCTCAAACAGTTGCCCTACGAGCAGTGTGAAGTAGTGGTATTGCGGACGCGAGGCCGTATGAGCTTCAAAGCGATCGCTGAGTTGAGGCAGATTTCTGTCAGGACAGTCCATAGCAGGTACCGCTATGGACTGGAGAAACTAAAAAACCTGTTGAATGGACAGTTAGAACTATGAGATCAGAAAAGAGCATGGAAGAGCATATGAGACGTATCGATGTGATTCCCGACGCTGGAAGGAAACGCGAAAGGCTGAAAACCATTCTAAAGGCTTGGGACACAATCCAAGAATCAACGCCGGTTGATATGCAATCGACTTTTAGGAGAATGACCATGAACAGGCGAGTATTAAGATTAGCCGCGGCGCTTGTATTTGCAGCGACTGTTATAGGCATTATTGGAATATTGCAGAACGCAGACCAGACGGCGTATGCCTTCGAGCAGACTGTAAAGGCCATGTGCGGCAAAAGCTCCTTTCATCTTCAAACGTATTACGGATCACCCTCGCAGAGGCACGATGAATTCTGGGCGGAATTCGACGAGTGTGGCAAACTGGTTCGGCTTCGCCAGTCGGACCAATGGAAGCGACAGGGCCAACCGGTAGAGTTGATATGGAAGAACCAGATTGAATATAAATACACACCGTGCAACTGGGGCGGGATTCTCGTGATCAGAGAAAGCACCCATCATATCGACCAGGACAGACTTGTTGAATTCGATCCAGAGACGATCATGGAGGGCATCTACAGAAACGTTCAAACAGGCGAGGCCACGATTAAGATGGCCGATTCACGTGCCGAGGATGGTCATCTTGTCGTCGAGGTTACGACCGTTCACCAGCCATATCGGTGGGTGATGCATGTAGACCCAAAGACTAAGCGCGTGATTAAGTGGCAACAGTATCAGCCTTCCGAAGAGGGAGATGAAGAGTATGAACGCGGCATTGATGTGCTGGAGTATAACAGTCCTTTGGACCAGAGTGTTTTCGATCCAAATTCTTTCGATCCGGACTATCCGGAGAATACCATTGTTATTGATCAAGTTTCGGGACCGGTTGGACTGGCACAGGGTGAACTGAGCACTAAAGAAACCGCCTGCGAGGTCGCACGAAAGACGCTGGAAGCACTGGCGCGGGATGATTACGTCACTGCCGGTCTGCTTTTTGGCGGGGCGCCGGAGAAGTTCTTCGATCCACAGTGTTTTGCACTGTTGAAGCCGGTTGCCGATATTGTTGTCGGCGAACCACGTCCGCACGAATGGTATGGCCCCACGTTTATGGTTCCCTGCAGCTTTGCGGCGAATTGCGACGGGAAACTTTTAACGGTCAACTGTACTTTTTGGGTTAGAACGGGAGAAGGACAACACGATCGATGGTTTATCGATCCCACCTATTTAGAATATTCAGCGGAAGAATAGGAGGCCATCTTTCGCTGAAGTTCAAGAAAGTTACGGTTATTAACTAATAGCATGAACCAGGAGGTACTTGGAATTCTATTTCCGGGTTCCTCCTGGTTTTTGTTTGAGGCACGACAGGATAGAGTAAAAGTGAAATAGAAATCGATGACGTAGGATATTTTTCGCACTTTTGTTTGGGATGTAAAAGCGGTCCTTT
>CAZGMJ010000001.1:0-214591 GCA_964526785.1 uncultured Pirellulales bacterium | reverse complement strand
ACCAATACGGCCGAACATCCTGTGAATCACCCATAGCAACAAAGTCGCCACCCCGGCATGTCTATAGGGAGACCATATCGGTGGTGCGAAGCAACACGCGGACGCAAAGGAAGGCCCCTTGCCCCGGCGTTGCCTGCATGTCGTTCATGCAAGCGATCGGGAGAGAGAGGGCCGTCGCAGATGCCTGCATCGAGAATGGCCCACCTCCCTGATCGCAAAAGGGCCGCCCGGCCCGCAACGCCGCACCGCCTACCTGAGGCCCGCCACAGCGAACGCCCGGCCGACCAATACGGCCGAACATCCTGTGAATCACCCATAGCAACAGAGCCGCCACCTATAGACGCGCCCCGATAGGTCGGCCAATCCCGTGGTGCTAAGCAACACGGTGGACGCAAAGGCAGACTCTGAGAGATGCTTGCATCGAAAAGAGACTGCCATGGCGGACACATGGCCGACCGACCTCCACCGCATACCAACGTTCGTAATCCTGCTCATCTTGTCAATCCTGTCAGAAAAGAATCCCAATCGCGGCCCCTGGCCGCGCATATTTCCGTCATTCATTTCCTATTTATATTCGTCTCGCGCTTCTTGCATCCGCCGCGACATCAACACGAGCCCACATATCTTCCCACGACATCTAAAACCAGGCGCCATCCTGTAAATCAACTATAGCGACCGAGCCGCCACCTATAGACGCGCCCCGGCGGGTCGGCCAAACCCGTGGTGCAGAGCAACACCGTGTTGGCGATAGCGGGACCGTGCAGACGCTTGCGTCGAAACGGGTACCGCGTACGTCCAACACATGGCCGACCCGACTTCCCCCGCATACCAACTTTCGTAATCGTGTTCATCGTGTCAATCCTGTCAAGAAAAACACCCCAATCGCGGCCCCTGGCCGCGCACATTTCGATCGTTCATTTCCTGCTCGGATTCGTTTCTTGCTTCCTCCAGCATCCTGTCCACCCCATTCTCAAAAAGCCATCCCGGCCCGCCGGGATTCCTCAATTTGCATTGTACTTTTTAATCTTTGATTTTTCCTCGAACATTTCACCCCCGGCAAACGTCTATATGTATTGTAGTCATCTAACTACACCGAAAGGGTTTTATGCAGCCGTTGGAGGATCAGCAATGCCCGCCCAATACCCGCACCGGTTAGCCCGCAAGCGTGATATGCCATCACAGCGGACACCCGGCCAACCGAACTCATTCTCTGCGTACTCTGTGGCCGAACATCCATCGGCGATCCCGTCAGTGCCGCAATACCTTTTTCGAAAAAACAAACCCAAAAGCAAAATGGAGGAACTGCCGTGCCCGCACACAATTACCCATCTTCCATCCGCAACCTCCCCGGGTGCCCGTCTTCCCTCGATGCCTTGGTGCCTCGACCCCTTGATCCCTTTTCGAAAAAACAAACCCAATCGACACCCCTCTACATCGACTCGGGTGTCGTCCCGAGCGAGTGGAACGAGTCGAGGGAACTCCCCTTCGACTGGACAAATTATGCAAAACAAACCCAATGACAAGATAGGCAAAACGCAGCCGGGCCTGGTCCCTCGGTGCTTCGGAGCCTTGGCCCCTTTTCGAAAGAACAAACCCAATCGACACCCTTCAACATGGACTCGGGTGTCGTCCCGAGCGAGTGGAGCGAGTCGAGGGATCTCCCCTCCGACTGGACAAATCATGGAAAACAAACCCAATCTCAATACGAAGAACCCAACCGCAAGCTATGACCGCAAAGGCACTTACAACCGAAAGGAGGCCCGGCGCCCCGGAAAGCCAACGAAAAACAAAGCCAATGCGAACAGATCGCAGGCAGGCACGACCAGTCAGCACGGCACGGCTACATGATCTCGCGAAGGCGGCCCTCGCCCTTCTCTGACGCAGGCATGACCTTGACCTCCAGCCCGCGTGGATTCGGCAGCGAGCCGTCAGGATCGATGTCCAGCAGTTCGTACATACTGCCGATCAGGTCCGCTGGATACACCGGCCGCTCCGCGACCGTCAGGCCCTTCTCGTTTGAGGCCCCGACGACCCGGCCGCCCTTGAAGCCGCCGCCGGCCACCACGGCGCTGAAGCACCTGCCGTAGTGCGAACGCCCGCCGTTCCAGGGCGCTTCCCACTGCACTTTGGGTCCCCGGCCGAACTCGCCGCCCCACCAGATAATGGTGCTGTCGAGCAGTCCGCGGTCGGACAGATCGGCCAGCAGCGTCGAAAACCCGGCGTCCAGCTCCGGCAGCTTCCGCCGCATGGTCTCGAAGTGCTGCTTGTGCGTGTCCCATCCCCGGTAATTGATGGTCACGTAGGGCACGCCGTGCTCGACCAGCCGTCGCGCCGCAAGGCACGACTGGCCGAACGTGTTGAGCCCGTACCGCTCGCGCATCGCGTCGGACTCCTCCGACAGATCGAACAGCTTGCGGGCCTCGCCGAACATCAGGTCGTACGCGCTGTCCTCGCAGCGCTCCATCCGCACGAAACGCGGATTCTCGCCCATGGTGTTGCCGAGCGTATCGAGCGTATCGAGCAGCTTGCGCCGCCCGCGCTGCCGCTCGTCCGTAATGCCGCGCGCCACAATGCCCTCGACGGCAAACGGCGTCTGCCGCGGATCGCCGCCAGTAGCGAACGGCTTGTAGCTCGGGCCGAGAAAGCCCGCTTCGGAGAACCGCCCCTGAGGCTGAGTCAGAACGATATAGGGCGGCACCAGGCCCTTGTAGCCGTGCTTGTAGCCCTTGAACAGTGACACGACCGCTCCGACGCACGGGTACACGAGCCTGCCCGGCGCTCTGCCGGTCTGGACCATGTACGACGCCGTCTCGTGTGCGTTGATGCCGTGCGTCATGCTCCGAATAATGGCGTACTTGTCCGCCTGCTTGGCCAGCAGCGGCAGTTGGTCGCTGATCTGTATGCCGTCGACGTTAGTGTCGATCACCTTGTCGAACGGACCGCAGTAATCGTACCCGGCGTCGGGCTTCGGATCGAACGTATCCAGATGGGACGGCCCGCCCCACATCCAGATCTGTATCACGGATTTGGCCCTGGGCTGCATCGGTGCCGCGTTCGTAATGCGGGACAGCGGACCGACGGCCGCCAGTCCGGCTGCGCCGCACAGCCCGCGATGAAGCATCTGGCGTCTGGTCATGCAATTGACTGTGTTCTGCTCGTTCATGGAACCTTCTCCCGGTTTCTGCACGCACGGACCGAGCGGCTTGAACCGCATCAATGCCGATACAGAAACTCCTTGGTATTGATCAGCGCCCACACCAGATCGTGGGTCGCGTTTCGGATATTCATGCCCTTCGTCTCGGTGTATTGCTGCACGACGGCCAGTTCCGCCTGCGTCGGATAGCGTGACAGAACGCTCAGGTAGATCATGTTCGCCAGCGTCCGCGGATTGCCCCTGGCGAATCGCGTCAAGCCGTTTATCCGGCCGCTTCGCTCGATCTTGTTCTGAATGTGGCTCGAATTCAGCAGGTGCAACCGCTGGGCGTCGCTGGGCTCATTGTTGCGCTCGGACACCAGCCCTGTATCGCGCGACGGCCGGCCGAACATCTCAAGGAACTGGCTCGTGATGCTCCCGTCCGCCAGTTCGATGGACCGGTTCTCTTCGGGTACGAACGTGAACGGCTCGGGAATCGCACTGCTGTAGCTCTCCTGCGTGCCGGAAATGCCGCACAGCGCATCGATCAGCACCTCGGCGTCGAGCCGCCGGACCGGGTAGCAGGCAAACAGCGTTTCGGCCTGCTCCGGATCGCCCCTGGGAATGCATGACTGCTGATACGTGCCGGAGTTCAGGATGCGCCGATAGATGTGACGCAGGTCGTACTCCGCCTTGACCAGTTCCTTCTCCAGGAACCGCAACAACAGCGGGTGGACCGGAGGATTGTCCGGGCGAATGTCATCCGGCTCGTGTATGATGCCCCGGCCGAACAGCCACGCCCAGATGCGATTGACGATATTGCGGGCGAACCACGGGTTATCAGCCTCGATCAACCAGTCGGCAAACACTTCCCGCGGGTCCCGGCCGGTGGGGATTATGATATCCCTGCCGTCAGGAAGAACCGCTCGCAGCGGCGTGTCGGCCGCCGGGTCGAGGTGCACGATCTCCTCCTTCCATTCAGCGGTGCTCTTGTACGCCACGCGGGAGAAGAAGGCCTCCATACCCTTTCGCCGCTGCTCGGGCCATTGGCTCGGCCGCACACCCATAAAGGTCAGCGCGACGGCCTCGGCGATTGCCGACGGCTCGTGCCCCTGCAGGGCCCGGTAGAAATTGACAGGCGGCACGCGGAAGTTGCTGCCGCTCGATGTCAGCAGCGCCCGCGAGAACTGATCGTAGGGCATGTTGTCCCGCAGGCAGGTATGTATCCAGCGATGGTACGCCTGCACGGCGTTGGGCCAGAGGTTGATCGGGAATTCGGCCTTGACCCGCAAGATGTCGCACCACTTGAGCGACCAATAATCGGCAAATGTCTCGCGTTCCAGCAGATCATCGATCAGAATCGCTCGTTTGTCGGGATTCTCGTCGGCCAGGAACTTGCGAACATCCTGGGCCTGCGGCAGCGTACCGATGACATCCAGGTACACGCGGCGAACGAAAACCGCATCCGAGCACAGATTAGCCGGCTCGATCCCGCGCTGACGCAAGGCAGGCAGGATGAGGGAATCGATGCCGTTTTGCGGCGAAAAGGGCACGTCGCTTTCGAAGGGATGAACGGCGGCTCGGCTCGGTGCAGCATCGAGTGCAATGGGCACGAAGAGAGCGAAAAACACAAGCAAGACCCTGCGACGGCACTTATTCTGCGGTCGGCACTGAGCTGCGATACACAACTTCATAAATGCACCCTGCCCATGTCAGACAATTCGGGCCACCTTCGGAGGGCCCTGCCCTGCATTATTTATGCAGTCTTATATTATACCCCCGCCAGCGAAACTGCGGTGAACTTATTTTGCCGCGTCCAAGAATTTCCGCCAGCCATGCCACCCCGCTTGATTGTGTATCGACATATGCCACTGGAATCCGACCAGCCGCCTGCATTATTTCGCCTGCGATACCGGTATATGCAACTCGCACGATTGCATCGGAATTCGTAAAACCCAACATGCCGGCAACAACATGGAACACCATGGCGAATAACAATTGGTTCGCTGTTGCCAGGCGGATCCGGCTTCACTGCATCTCGTCAGCAGGAATATCATACTCCCCAAGAACTGGGTCACGGATTACGGTGGATTCATTGCCTGGATCGACAACTGATCCATGAGACGAACCATGCAGAACAAACGAACGCAGTCCAAGGCGGCGTTCAAGGCCAAGGGAGTCCTGGCGCCCATCCGGAGCGAGAGGACGATGGCGACTTTGACTTTGCCTTCGGGGTTTTTGGGGCCGGTGGATTTGGTTGCGTTTCTCCTGTTGGCTTCGATTTGGGTGCTGTGGCCATACTGGATCTCCATAAAAAGGCCATTTTCGAGACAGAATGCGCACGACGCAGACGGAAATGTTCAAAAAGGTGCTTTATGATATCCGCTGGCGTCCTCTACCGAAGGTGACTGTCTCACTTGTTATTCGTTAGATATATAGTAGACTACCGGCAGGCGTAAAATGTTCGGAGAAAAATCAAAGATTAAAAAGTAAAAAGCAAAATTGAGGAATCCCGGCGGGCCGGGCGGCCCTTTTGCGATCAGAGAGGTGGGCCATTCTCGATGCAGGCATCTGCGACGGCCCTCTCTCTCCCGATCGCTTGCATGAACGACATGCAGGCAACGCCAGGGCAAGGGGGCCTGCCTTTGTGGTCATCGTACTGCTGCGTACCATGGGAGTGGCCCAGGCTTCAATGACTTGGGGGTACGAGGCATGCGGCGACGGGGAGATTTGCGAGATTGAAAGGAGGGGGGTGAAAAGGCAAGGTCTTCTGGCCGCAGAGGGCACCGAGGACACAGAGATGAGACGGTTTTTTGGACAGGATGAACAAGATTCACAAGATTGGCGAGGGGGACGATTCTGTCCCAGGGAATCGGTCGGCCGGGCGTCCAGCTTCAGAGGCCTCTTTTCGATGCCGGCATCTGCAAGAGTCCTCCTTGTGGCCGCTGTGGTATTTGCATATCACTGTAAGGGGCCGACCTGGGCGCATTCGGGGTGGGGACTTTGGCCTTGTGGATGATTTACATGATAGATGGGGAATGGAGGCCATTTTCTGAGAAAAGGATTGGCGGGGAGCGAAATGAGAATGGAGAATCGAGATTCGAGAGTTGAAACGAGTTGAAGTTTTTGGGGAAATCGTGGTTTGCGGTTTTGGGGGGAAATGGTAGAATGGGGGAGTAAGCGTTACGGAGTTTGCTGAAGGTTTTTGTGGTTTTTCCCGGGGAGGTTTTGTATTAGGCTGTGCCTGAAAACTCGATCTGGCTTCGAGCGGCTTGTTTTCTTGAGCTGTTTGATTTGCTGTCGGATCAAGGCAGCCGCTGTTGTCCGTCTGGACGGCGTCCGGCTGCATCGACGATATATCCAATATCGCCTGTTTCGCCGTCCTTGCCAGACGAAAAACCGCTCGCTCTCGGGCCGACGACGGAGTATTCAGACAAAGCCTGGCCCCGGCGAGAGGTGCTGCAATGGGATGATCACAGGCGAGTATGGGAGCTGTCTTTGGTGTGGATAGACTGTCCGCCCAACAATTTCTGGGCCATGAGGAGATAAAAAGGACGATGATCTATACGTATGTTCTGAGCCGTGGAGGCCAAGGTGATCGAAGTCCAATATGGAATTAAGTATGGTATCCCCGGAATTCCCCAGAGTACGCATTATCAGGCATTGACATCCCCGACGGACTTTGCCCTTCATCCTGCCAGAGGTGACATCGGTGAGAACTATACGTGGTTGCTGGTATTGCAGATACCCGGCTGCACTTGCACAATCCAGCCTGTATCGGGCCACTTGCAGGGCTGAAACAGCACCCACGCCTCGGCCGTAAGCGGCGATCTCGCCCGACCTACAGTGCGCGTTTTCTTTCGATATCGTCGCTCAATAGACACTTGATCATATGAGTCGGTGGCACGGATCCGAGATATAGTCCCTGCCTGCGTTATAGATAAGGCAGATCAGCACCGCCTTCATGCTTGCAGTTTCCTGCGGACAACTCTATCGATGGTTCGAAAGCTGGTTTTCGAACCATGCGACGCCGATGGTCGTTGCCTTTTGTCCATCGTTTATTGTGTAGTGTTCCTCGCAATTTCCGACGATGTCGATGTCGCCGTCATCGTCCACGTCCGCAAAGCGGCAATGGTCCCACTTCTCTCCCTGATAGTGTTTCCCGGTATTCACCCCATCAGACCACTTAATGACGTGGGTTGCCCAGTTGTCGGCGGCAGGTTCTTCACCGGTACACGACATCCAGAAGACGGAAGCCTTGTCGGCAGGCAGGTTGCCCTTTTCGTCGTGAATGAGCATGCCGACAATGTCCAGCCGGCCGTCTGCGTTAATGTCAGCGAGTTTTGTCGGTCTGGCCAACCACTGCGTGATGACGGGTTTGGGGATGACGATCCGCCGCCAAAGCACCGGATCCACACCGGCTCTTCGAAAGTAGAAGACGCTCTTTTCCGTCTGGACACAGAAATCTGTTAATCCATCATTGTCCAAATCTCCCGGGGCCAATTGGCCTTTTGAGTAGATTTCGGGTCCCCGGTAGATGAGATGCGCGGGCCAAGGCTCCTTTTGTTTCGCTGAACGGGGGCCCGGATTGCGATACCAAACGATTGTCTCCTCAGCCTGCGTTGTGTTCCAGTCGGCGTTGGAATTGATGATGTCTTCGTCGCCATCCATGTCGACGTCCAGGAATATGAATCCGTGGCCACCCTTTGTGAGCGGATCGATATCGTGAATCGTCCACTTGGACAGGTCGCGCCGGTCACGGCGGTCGGCCGGAGCCTCGATCCAAATGATGCCGGCGGTTCTTCGACCAGCCACATCTTCGAGTGAATGCGTGCCCTGCACACGGCCGCCGACGACCATGTCGATCGCACCATCTGTGTTGATGTCACGGCTTTGCACGTATAGAAAGTGCCCCCGATTGCGGGTAGATTCCATCACGCCGCTATCGGTCCAGGCGTCCGGGTCGGCTACCTCCGAGGGTTCCGGGCCCCAGAATATCTTCAGGCCTGCTCCGTGGCCGCCGGCGCCGACGATGTCGAGGTTTCCATCACCATCGAAATCCGCGAAATCCGAATATTCCGGATTCGTGCCTTCCCCGACAATCACTTTTCGCCACTTAGCGGTGACGTCGCCGTCGGTGCCGGGATGGAGCAGGAACGTGTATTTGTCCGGCCCTTCGTGGATGACGGCCCAGTCGGTATTGCCGTCCCGGTTCACATCGCCGGGGCTCAAGGAGTTGTGGTTCCACAGCCTGCTGTCTATCTTGTGCATCGGCCAGCCTGGCCGACCGGCCTGCATCGCAGCTAGATTCGCCCGGCGATCGGCTTCGATCTGCGCCAACCGCCGTGCGGACTCTCTGAGTTCGGCGAGAGCCCCCGGAGCGGTTCTGGTCGGCACAAAGCCGGGGATGGTTGTGAGCAGTAACCGATCAATCGCATAGCCCCCCTCACGCGCGCGGATGTGGATCGTATGCAAGCCTGCATCGGCTGCAAAGGTGGCGGGTCCCTTCCAAGACCACCGCTCGTAGTCACCATCCTTGTTGTCAAACATAGTGCCGAGATATTTGCCGTCGAAGCCAATATGGACGGAGTTGGACCTCTTGCCCCCTGCGTCGCGACCCCAACTGCCCGGCGTGTCGTTGCCGGGAACCCATCGCAGTAACCAGAGATAGTAGGTGCCGCCGCGGAGCTTGACGGCGCAGGAGAATCCTTCCGTTTGGCCCCAGCGGCGATTGGGATTGTCGTTCGGGTTGCTGTCCTGCAGGTAGCCAGTTCCAGAGAATCCCTCATAGTCGGCGTCTGCAACCCATGGCCATTGCTCGTCAGCGGCGCAATCGCAGGCCTCGGCCTCAACGACAACCAGGCCGTGCCCCTCATGGAATGCCGCCGCGGGTGCAGGCAGCGCAATGAGAAACCATAGCAAAAATGCATTCAGCAATCTGATTCGTCCTTTCGCACACATGATTCGTCCGCCATCCACGCAAGAGTTCTGAGGTATACCAAATCGACTGGAGCGGGATTGCGATTCACACGCGAAGCTACATGCCACACGTGACGCATTGTCATCGCATGTCAAGCAACGGAGCAGGAGGGATTCGAACCCCCGGTGCCTTTCGGCACAACGGTTTTCAAGACCGTCGCCTTAAGCCGCTCGGCCACTGCTCCGGATGGCACAGGTTTTTGTCGGGCCGCCAAAGTCCCACACTGTGCCGGGCGTGGGAGGCGATGCCCCGCCGGCGCCACGGGTACTCTATAGTAATGGCGGCAACGTTGCAAGCGCGGGGCGTCTTTCGGATTGGTCCGGCCTTGCGGCAGCGATCAGAGGGGTGGGACCGGACCAGTAGTGCTTGCATTTCGCCTGCGGAACGGTATGCTTGAGGTGCGCGAAGTCAGCGACATGTTTTTTCGGCAGGAGGCCGGGAATATGCACGTGGATGGATACGAATTCGGCAGGATTGTGATTGACGCAGAGGCGTACGAGAAGGACGTGGTCATTGCGGGCGGCCGGGTGCACGCCAACTGGTGGAGACGGGAAGGGCATCGGCTGCGGATAGAGGACATGGACGTTCTGTTCGACGCGGAACCGACGGTTATCGTCATCGGCTGTGGGGCGCAGGGGGTGATGCGCGTTTCGGATGAAGTCAGGCGGGTTGTGGATGAGAAAAAGATTCGCCTGGAGGCGATGGATACGGGGGAGGCTGTCGGGCGGTTCAACGAACTTGCGGCTGGCGGGGAGGAAATTGCGGCGGGATTTCATCTGACGTGCTGAATCGGTAGACATCAGCAAGGGCTTGCAAAGTCAAGGAGACGAAGAATGAAGAGCAGTGGCAGGATGCGAACATGGCGGAGCATCGTTCTGGCCGCGGGGATTGGGTTGCTTGCGGCCTCGTGTCAGGTGGAGGATTTGCAGCGTCTGGGCCGACGGTACTGGCTGTGGAATTTCGACAGCGAGGCGGCCGGCGAGATTCCGACGGGCTGGTCGGTTGCGGAAACGGCCTCGACGGGGGCTCCGGCGAAATGGGAGGTCGTGGAGGATAGGTCGGCACCAAGCGAGCCTCAGGCCGTAGCGGTAACGCAGACCAAGAATCGCGGCAGAACGTACAATCTTCTTATCGCCGAGGATACGCGGTATCGAGACGTCGGCCTGCGCGTGATGGTCAAGGCGGGTACGGGGCAGGAGGATCAGGGCGGCGGTCCGATCTGGCGGGCTCAGGATGCGGACAATTACTACATTGCCCGATGGAATCCGCTGGAGAACAACTTCCGCGTCTACTACGTAAAGGGAGGCCGGCGCAAGCAGATCGGGTCGGCAGATGTGGATGTGGATCCCGAGCAATGGCATGAAATCGCCATCGAACATCGCGATACCACGATCAAGGCAAGTCTGGACGGCAAGCTGCTGATCGAGGTCGAGACGGATGTGTTTACGGACGCAGGAATGATCGGCCTGTGGACCAAGGCGGATGCGGCGACGAGCTTCGATGACGTGTCGGTGGCAGAGATCGAGTAGCGCGCGAGGCGTCAAACGGAGAGAGCAAGGTGAAGCAACACGCGGTCTCTGGCATAACGCCAAATGTGGTTATGGCTGTCGGGTTCAGACGCGTGTGAACAGCTGCGTGGTGCGCGGCGAACTGTCCGGCCGGCAGCCAACGTATGTTGCAGCGAAGTCAGCGAGCCGAAAGGCCGCTGTTTCGGAATTGGAATGAGCAAAGATCGAGAAATCGAAATTCAGGACCTGACGGTCGATTTCGTCGGGGCGGCTGTGCTGCGCGGCTTCGAGATGCAACTGGAGGCGGGAGAGAAGGTACTGGTGACGGGCAAATCAGGCTGCGGCAAATCCACGCTGTTGCGGAGCATCATCGGGCTAATCGAGCCGCAGGACGGGACGATTCACGTCAGGGGCACTGCGCTTGGTCCCGAAACCGTCTGGCACATTCGTTCGCAGGTGGCGATGGTGGCGCAGGAGCCCGACATCGGTCAGGGCAGCGTGCAGGAGGTGCTGGAGCGACCGTTCCATTATAAGGCAAATTCGCACCTCAAGGGAAATCTCGAAGGGGCGGCCCGTCTGATGGAGCAGTTTCATCTGTCGGGCGATATGAGAAACAAGGCGGTGGAAGGGTTGTCGGGCGGTGAGAAGCAACGGGTGGCGTTGGTTGGGGCCCTACTGCTGGACCGCCCTATCCTGTTGCTGGACGAGCCGACTTCGGCGCTGGATCCGACGAGCATGGAGGCGGTGGCAGAGTATCTGGCGGACCGGGGTGACCTGACGGTGCTTACGGTTGCACACAACGCGGCGGCGTTCGCGTTTGTGGACAGGACGATCGAGATGGCGCCGATTTCACAAATGGGGAAAAGCCATGAACACTGTTGAGATATCGTCGTGGCAACTGGCGATGGCTTACACGCTTCTGCTGGTACCGCTGGGTATTATGCTCTGGTACGGAGTGGACCTGGTCGGGCGGACGATTCTCAGCGCGGTCCGGATGACGGCGCAACTGGCATTCGTGGGTCTGTACCTGCAGGTCATATTCGAGCTGAACAATGTATGGCTGAATATCGCGTGGCTGGTGGTGATGATCTGCGTGGCGGACGTGTCTATTCTGCGGGGATGCAATCTGAGGCTGAGGCGGTTCTGGCTGCCGTTGTTCGCGAGTCTGTTGATCGGTACGGCGGTTCCGCTGCTGCTGTTCTTAGGATTGTTGCTGCGGACTGACCCTTTCATGGACGCTCAATACGCCGTGCCGATCGGCGGGATGATACTGGGAAACTGTCTGCGGGCCGACATAATCGGCCTGAAGAGCTTCTATCAGACGATCCGCACGCGCGAGAAGGCGTTTCTGCATGCTCTGGCGCAGGGGGCGAGGCTGCACGAGGCGGTTCGGCCGTTTGCGAGCGATGCGCTGCACTCGGCTCTGGCACCAACGGTGGCAACGATGGCAACGATTGGTCTGGTTTCGCTGCCGGGCATGATGACGGGCGTGATTCTGGGCGGCGCGGACCCGGTTACCGCGATCAAGTACCAGATTGCGATTATGATCGCGATCTTCTCAGGCACTGCCATTACGCTGGTATTTGCGATACGGATGACGATGCGAACAAGCTTCACGGGCTACGGGCTTCTGGACAAGGAAATATTCATCCGATAGCCGTGGAAAAGCGCAAGGGCGGACGGGTTGCGGTTTTTTTCCGGCCTGAGCAGCCGATTTTTGGGCAAAAAACTCTTGCAGGCATCGGGCATCGTTCGTATATTAGGGCGCGTATTTGTTGCGGGCGTAGCTCAGTGGTAGAGCGTCACGTTGCCAACGTGAATGTCGTGAGTTCAAATCTCATCGCCCGCTTTGGACTTTTGCCCACGGATGGGCCCGGTCGTCGGTTATTGATCCGAGGGCCCATATAGTTTCGGCGAGGTACCGGCTAAGTGTAGTCTTGGCGTTGGTCGCCGTAGCGTTAAGGTTCTGCGTCGGAGGCGTCGCAGAATTGAATTCGATCAGTTTGGCTGAGGGATGCGGTTTTCCCCTGAGCCTTTTTTGTTTGTCAACAGCAGGCCGTGGCGGTGATACAAGGTAGTCGCCATGGCGGACAGATTGAACGGTACAGGAGCATTTGAATGGCCGAAGAAGAGAAAGACGCAATGACCGGTGATGAGAAGCAGGCTCAGACTGAGGCAGAAGATACGGAGGTAAAGGCCGACGATGCAGAGACGCAGTCGGACTACAACGTATCGATCGAGGATGCGGGGCCGTGCCGGAAGAAGATATCTATCGAGATCCCCGCGGACAAGATCAAAGAAGCAACGGACGAGCAGTACAATCAGTTGCGCAGAGACGCGATTGTTCCCGGGTTTCGCAAGGGTCGGGCCCCGAGGCGGCTTCTGGAGAAGCGATTCGGCAAGGAGGCGAGCGAGCAGGTGAAGCTCAAGCTGCTGATCGATGCGAGCGAAGCGGCTTTGAAGGACAAGGAACTGGACACGATCGGTGAGCCTGATTTCGATCATGAGAAGATCGAGTTGCCTGAAGAGGGGCCGCTTCAATTCGAGTTCGAGGTGGAGGTCAGACCTGAGTTCGAGTTGCCCGAACTTGAGGGAATCGAGGTTACACGGACCAAGCACGAGATCACGGACGAGCAGGTCGACCGGGAAATCGAGCAAATGCAGCGTCTTGCGGGCGTCTGGACGCCGCGGAAGAAGGGTGAGGCGGCTGAAGAGGACGATCAGGTCGTGGCAGATGTGACGCTGCGGGTCGAAGGCGGCGAAGCAGACGAGGGCGAGAAAGAGAGCAAGGCCGAGCAAGAGGCGAAAGGCGAGGAGGAAGCAACAAGCGAGCAAGAGCAAGGCGGTCCGAGACAGGAACATTTCGAGGATACAAGCATTTACGTACGGCACAATGGATTCGTCGCCTCGATTCCGGTCGAGAATCTGGACGAGATATTGACGGGGGCCAAGGCGGGCGAGACCAAGAGCGCGACGGTGGAAGTGCCGAAGACGTATTTCAAGGAGGAGTACCGGGGCAAACAGGTCGAGCTGAAGATGGAGATCAAGGACGTCAAGTGGCTCAAGCCCGGCGAACTTGACGAGGCTCTCTTTCAGCGGGTCGGCGTTGAAAACGAGGAAGAGCTTCGCGAACGCATCCAGGACCAGTTGCAGGGGCAGATCGAGCAGCAATCCCGGTCGGAGATGAGCGAACAGATTTACAAGCACCTGCTTGAGAATACGGATTTTGACCTTCCGACGAGCATCGTGGCCGAGCAGGCAGGGTCGATTCTGCAGCGCCAGTTCACGAACCTTATGATGCGCGGGTTGTCGCGAGAGCAGATCGAGGAGCAGATGGAGAAACTGCGAGCGAGCAGTGAGGAACAGGCCAAGGACCAGCTTAAGACGTTCTTCATCATGGACAAGGTGGCCGACAAACTGGATATCGAAGTGAGCGAGGAGGAAATCAACGGGCATATCGCTCAGTTGGCGATCCAGCAGCAGCAACGACCCGAGAAGATGCGCGAGCAGATGGAGCGGAACGGTTCACTGGGCCAGTTCCGGCTGGAAGTGCGTACCGATAAATGCATCGCCAAGCTGCTTGAATCGGCAAAGATCACGGAAGTAGAGCCCGAAAAAAAGGCGAAGAAGGGCAAGAAATCAAAGAAAAAGGCGGCTAAGAAGGAATCGAAGTCCGAGAAGAAGACCAGCAAGAAGAGCAAAAGCTCGTCTAAAAAGAAGACGGACGGGTAAAACCGCCGATGACTACGAGGTGATTCGCCACGACCGGGGCAAGGGAACTGCAGTCACGCATACAATGTAGTATTTGAGGTTAAAGGAAGCAACGGATGTCTATACAGCGGCCCTCATTGGAGGCAGTCAGAAACATGGAGCAATACAGCCAGTACGGTGCCACCGGCGCGCAGTACCAGAGGTTCCGGCAGATGAGCCTGGACGATCTGCTGCTCGACAACCGCATTATCTTCCTGATCGGCGAGATCAATTATGCGCGGGCAACGGAAGTCATCATGAAAATGCTGCATCTGGACAATCTGAAGCGGAACAGCGAGATCAGTTTGTACATCAACTCTCCGGGCGGCAGTGTGGACGACACGATGGCGATCTACGACACCATGTGCTTTATCGGATCACCTGTGGCAACGTACTGTATCGGACGGGCGCAGTCGGGTGCGGCGATTGTCCTGGCGGCGGGCGAGAAGGGCAAACGTTTCGCCCTGCCCCACGCAAAGGTTATGCTGCACCAGCCCTGGGGCGGCGTGACGGGACAGGCGGCGGACATACAGATCCAGGCCGAAGAGATACTGAAAGCCAAGAAGGTAATCAACAAGATCCTGGCCAAGCATACGGGCCAATCGGTCGAGAAAATCCAGGCTGAAACCGAGCGGGACCGATACCTGACGGCCGACGAGGCGAAAGATTACGGCCTGATCGACACGGTGCTGCACGACGAAAATGAACAAGAGAAGAAAGACGGCAAGAGCAAGGGCGAGAAGAAGGAGTAGCCAGCCGGACGAGGTTGCCGAGCGGGTCGATTTTGGAAGAAACAGGACGAAACAATATGAGCATAAATCAACATCTTGTGCCGATCGTAATAGAGAAGAGCGGACGGACGGAGCGATCTTACGACATCTACTCGCGTCTGCTCAAGGACCGGATCGTTTTTCTGGGTGGACAGGTTAACGACGATACAGCAAACCTGATCATCGCGCAGATGCTCTTTCTCAGCAATGAGGACGCCGAGTCGGACATCCATTTCTACATCAACTCGCCGGGCGGTTCGATCACGTCGGGGCTGGCCATCTACGATACGATGCAGTTTCTGCGTTGTGATGTGGCCACATACTGTATCGGGCAGGCGGCGAGCATGGGGGCGGTATTGATGGCAGGCGGCGCGGCGGGCAAGCGTTTTCTGTTGAAGAACAATCGTATTCTCCTTCACCAGCCTCTGATATCCGGCCAGTTGATCGGCCCGGCGACAGATCTGGACATCGAGGCCCAGGAGATCCTTCGTCTGCGCAGTCTCATATACGACATCCTGGCAAGCCATACGGGCCAAACCAAGGAAAAGGTCGAGAAGGACTGCGATCGCAATCTCTGGCTCGAGGCGAAGGAGGCCATCGATTACGGGCTGGCGGACCGGATTCTCCAGCGAGCGCCCGAGATCGTACGGAAGAAGGACTCGGAAGAATAGGCGGCGCCCGCGTATCCTGCAGTGTCCTATTGAAAGGCCGTAACAGTGCGAACGACTGGCATTCTACTGGTTCTGACAGCGGTTGCGGCAGCCGGCGGCTGCATGGGAGATATGACGCGAGAGATTGCGCTGCAGGATGAAGTCGAGGCGCTGAATCAGCGCAACGCTGATTTGGAGAACGAACTCGCGCAGGCGGAGACCGAGATCAAGCAGTTGCAGGACCGCATTGAGGTCCTGGCGGATCTGCCGGAAGACGTTAAAGGCGAGAACATATACAAGCTCAGCGAGGTTCGCCTGGCCAAGCATACCGGCTTTTACGATAAGGATGACGACGGCGTGAAAGAATCGCTGATCGTCTATATCGAGCCGGTGGACACACACGGCGATATCATCAAGGCAACCGGTTCGATCGGGGTGGAGTTGTGGAACCTGGAGAACCCGAACGGGCAGGCCAAGCTCGGGCATTGGGAGGTCGGGCCGGAAGAACTGGCCGAATCGTGGTTCAATACACTGATGCGGACAAATTTCCGCCTGACATTCGACGTTTCGCAGGCGGTAAGCGATTTCAGCGACCCGCTGACGGTCAAACTCACATTTATCGATCATCTCTCCGGCAATGCCTTCAAACAACAGCATGTGATCGAGCCGGCCGAAGCGCCCTGACACCAGCGGGCGGGCAAGCAACGATAGCATTCCAGACTCACTCGCTGTTGCCTTTTGCTGCAGACACTTTGCGTCAGGATTGCAACGCCAAGATTGCAAGTTCCACCGCAAGCCATTTGTCCGGCACAGAGATCGAGGACCGATAAGGCAGTCGCTGCACGGTCCGCACAACAGCCGTTGAGAGCGGGAAAGGGTCACAGGGGTTAGAGCGAGCGTCCCGTCAGTTTTTTGATTGTTTTTCGGCTTTTTGGGGTTGATAATGCCCCTGCCCGGTGCCGATTACAAGGAAGAGCAAGAGAACTTCATTAAAGGACGTGCAACTATGTGTGGCATTGTAGCATATCTCGGCAAGAAGGCGGCCCAGCCGATCCTGGTCGAAGGGCTCAAACGTCTGGAATACAGGGGTTATGACTCGGCGGGCGTGGCATTACTCGACGGCGGAGCCATCAGCATTCGCAAGACCAGCGGACGCATAGCGGCGCTGGAGGGGATACTCGATAACGCTGACGCCTCTCAGAGTCTTGGCGTGGGGCATACGCGGTGGGCGACGCACGGCGAGCCGAACACGACCAATGCGCATCCTCATCCCGACTACAGCGGCCGGATCGCGATCGTGCACAATGGAATCATCGAGAACTATGGAACGCTCAAGACGTGGCTGAAGAACGAGGGGATAGCGTTTGCGAGCGATACGGACTCGGAGGTCGTGGCGAATCTGATCGGTTATTTCTACACGATGGCGTGCGAGGCCGATGCGCCGCAGGAACTAGGTGCGCAGAATCGGTTCGAGTGGGCGGTGCAACGGGGTTTGCGCGAGATTCACGGCACATACGGACTGGCGATTATGTGCAGCGATTATCCGGAGATGTTGATCGGGGCGAAGAAGGGGAGCCCGCTGATCCTGGGCGTCGGCAATAACGAGTACATTCTGGCGTCGGACGCGGCGGCGATTGTGGAGCATACCACGCAGGCGATTTATCTTTCGGATAATGAGATGGTGGTTGCGACGCCGGAGCGGTTCTACACGAAGACCATCGATAACGTGACGGTAACGAAGGATCTCAAGCAGATCGAGTTTTCGCTTGAACAGATTGAACTTGCCGGTTTCGAGCACCACATGCTCAAAGAGATATTCGAGCAGCCCGAAGCACTGACGACGTGCATGGGCGGGCGGATCGATCACCATGCGAACAAGATCAAGTTGGGCGGGCTGTCGGGCTACCTTCGGGAACTGACACGAACCAAGCGGGTGATTATCACGGCGTGCGGGACGGCGTTTCATGCGGGACTCGTGGGCGAGTTCCTTTTCGAGCAGCTCGCAAGGATCCCGACGGAGACGGAGTACGCCAGCGAGTTTCGCTATCGCAATCCCATTATCGAGGACGGGACGGTGGTGATTGCGATCAGCCAGTCGGGCGAGACGGCTGATACGCTGGCGGCTGTGGAGCAGGCGAAAGAGCGCGGGGCAACGGTGCTTGGTGTGGTCAACGTGGTCGGCTCGTCGATCGCGCGGGCGACGGACGCGGGCGTATATCTGCACGTCGGGCCGGAGATCGGGGTGGCGAGCACGAAGGCGTTTACGGCGCAGGTGGCGGTGTTGACAATGCTTGCGATAGAGCTGGCACGGCGGAGGCATATCAGCAGTGCGGCGGCCGACAGGATGATCGAGGAGTTTTCGGAGATCCCGAACGTGATCGGGCGGGTGCTCGAGAGTTCGGAGCATATCCGCAAGATCGCCGAGGCTAATATGGAACGGGAGAACTGGCTGTTTCTTGGCAGAGGCTTCAACTACCCGGTAGCTTTGGAGGGGGCGTTGAAACTCAAGGAGATCAGCTACATTCATGCCGAGGGGTTGCCCGCGGCCGAGATGAAGCACGGTCCGATTGCATTAATAGTGGACGGTATGCCGGCGGTTTTCGTTGCACCTTCCGGGCCGCAATATGACAAGATCATGGGCAATATCGCGGAGGTGCGGGCACGCGGCGGCAGAACGATCGTGGTTGCCACGGAAGGCGACGGAAACATTGCCGAGCACGCGGATCACCTGATTACGGTGCCGGACGTACCCGAGTTGCTTCAGCCCCTGGTGACTGTGGTGCCGCTACAACTGCTTGCGTATCATGCGGCGGTACTGCGGGGTCACGACGTGGACAAGCCCCGCAACCTAGCCAAGAGCGTAACGGTGGAGTAGCGACAGCCGGACCATCAGGCGGCTATTCCATCAAGCCGTCCTGAGATTTGCGGCACCGGCGCCCTACGGGCCACAGACGGGGGATGCCCGCAATCATTGCTGCAATTATTCATCGCCTTGCGTTATTTCCCGCTCGGCGTACACATTTGCATCTGCTACACTGGCGCCTTCATCTTGAAGGACTAACGGTTGGAACATACTGCAGATCGAGGCTATGGCAACGGCATTGCAGCAGACAAGGGATTGCAGATTCTCGGTAGTCGTGCCGGTATGGCAGGAGCAAGAGCGGGTCAACGAGATGATTCGGCATATGCGGTCCGTTGCGGCCGGCAAGCGATGCGAGATCATCATCGTTGACGGCAATTCCGCGGGGAGCACCATCGAGGCTGTTGCGGACAGCGACGTGGTGACGATGACAGCGGACAAAGGACGAGGCAGCCAGATGAATGCAGGTGCGGCTGCTGCGCGGGGCGAAACGGTGCTGTTTCTGCATGCCGATACGCGGCTGCCGGCCGGGGCATTCGACACGATTCAAGAGGTATTGAAAGATGAAAGCATTGTGGGCGGCGCTTTCGACCTCGGGATCGAATCGGAGAGGTTGAGTTTGCGGTGCATCGCTGCGCTGGCCCGCATTCGTTCGCGTGTGACGCGGGTGCCCTACGGGGATCAGGCAATTTTCATTCGCAGGGCGTATTTCGAGAGCATCGGCGGGTACGACGATATTCCGCTGATGGAAGATGTCGCGTTGATGCTGCGCATTCGAAGAAAAGGCCACAAAATCTGCATTTTGCGCGACCGGGTGGAGACGAGTCCACGTAGGTGGGAAAAGGAAGGCGTTGTGCATTCAACGCTCAGGCATATTGTGTTGCGCAATCTGTATCGATTCGGGGTCAGTCCCGAAAGGCTGGCCGGGCATTACAAAGACAATGTATCCAAAGAGGCATGACATGGGATCAGATTTCGGACAGCGTGTCGCAGCCGTGGATCCCGGACTGCTGAGGCTCGAGGACTTGCGAACGTTGCAGGTTAATCTGGGCAATCGCTGCAACCAATCGTGCGAGCACTGCCATGTTGGGGCCGGGCCGAACGGCGGGAAGCTGATGCGCAGAGGGGTAATGGAAGCAATCGTCGCATTTGTGAAGCATCGGCCGGGCCTTTGCGTGGATGTTACAGGAGGGTGCCCGGAGTTGAATCCGGATTTCCGGTTCTTTCTGGAGGCGGTGAAGGCATACGCAGGCCGGCTCATGGTACGGACGAATCTGACGGTGCTGCTGGAGGCGGGGATGGAATGGGTCGGCCGCTGGTACAGCGATAATAGAGTGTGCCTTGTGGCTTCGCTGCCCTGCTACTCTCAGGAGAACGTTGACGGCCAGCGCGGAGAGGGTGTTTTTGGCAGGAGCGTTGAGGCATTGCAGATGCTCAATGCTCTGGGATATGGCCGGGACGGGCTGGAGTTGAACCTGGTGTACAATCCAGGTGGCGGCGTGTTGCCCGGACCGCAGGAGGAATTGGAGGCGGCGTACAAAGAGGAACTGGCGACGACGTACGGGATTGCGTTCAGTCATTTGTTCACGATAACGAACGCACCTATTGGGCGGTTCCGAAAGCACCTGGAAGATGCAGGGGCGTTCGAGCGATACATGGCGTTGCTGAGGCAGAGTTTCAACGCCGGGGCGGTGGGCAGTATTATGTGCCGCTCGCTCATAAGCGTGGGCTATCAGGGCATGCTTTACAACTGTGATTTCAATCAGGCTCTCTCGCTGCCACTGCGCGACGGAGACGGGCGTCCCGCGACCATCGAGCAGTTGGAGGACTTGCTTGCGGGCGAAGTGCCGATAGTTACCCAGGATCACTGCTTCTGTTGTACTGCAGGGGCCGGGTCGAGCTGTACGGGATCGCTTGTGTAGTCTGCGGAAGAGCCGGCGGGATGGGCATTGCGTCGACTGGCAGTATTGTGACACGGTGAAGATATGACAATGAGGGACGCAGAAGATCGGTGCCTGCTTGTCTTTGCGAAATGCCCGCAGCGCGGCGCGGTGAAGACTCGTCTGGCGTCGGAGGTCGGCGAGGCGGCAGCGCTTCGGCTTTATACGTCGTTTCTGCGTGACACACTTGTCGTTGCGCGGAGCACGTGTGTGCCGCTGGTTGTGTACGTTCATCCGGCCGATGCCGTCGAGCAGGCGCGGTCGCTGCTGGGATCGGATGTGTGTTGTGCCGGGCAACCCTATGACGATCTGGGAGCAAATATGAAGTGCGGTTTCGAGCGGGCGTTTGCAGATGGAGTTCAACGTGCGGTCTGTATAGGCTCGGATCTGCCCGATCTGCGTGCAGATGTTCTGTTGCGAGCTTTGGAGTCGCTGAAATCGCATGAAGCGGTTGTCGGGCCAAGCGGAGACGGCGGGTATTACCTGATCGGCTTTTCGCGAGACGGGTTTCTGCCAGAGGCATTCGACGGGGTGCATTGGGGCGGCAATCGGGTGTGCCGACAGACCATGGGCGAGCTGGTCGGGAACGGGCGATCTGTCGCAGAGATGCCCGTGTGGGATGACGTGGATACATTGGCGGATATCGAGACTCTGATCGGCAGAAACAGGGGGAACGACTGCTGCATGCGGGAGACCCGCCAGTGCATCGAGGAACTCCGTCGAGAGATGGATATATTATCAGAGGGTACACCGTGAAGAGACCTGTGAGGAAAGACATGCTGCGGTTGCAGCGATCGTGGTTCTTGTGGGCGGTTTGAAGGTCATCTATAAGAAACTCATCATGAAAAAGAAGAAACATGACTACGACATTGTTGTGCTCGGGGGCGGTTCTGCAGGGTTGACAGCGGCGAAGCTTGCCCTGGGACTGGGCAAGAAGGCGGCAATCGTCGAGAAACGCAAAATCGGCGGCGACTGTACGTGGTTCGGATGCGTGCCGAGCAAGACTCTGCTCAAGGCAAGTCACGTTGCGCATGACATGAGGCGTCTGGAGGAATTCGGTCTCAAAGCCGACGGGGAGATGCGGCTCAACGCCGACGGCGTCATGGCACACGTACGGGCCGTTGTCGAGGCGGACTATCAGGGACACCGGCCGGAGGTATTGCGTGAGGAGGGGATCGATGTGATCCTGGAGAGCCCTGTGTTTATCGACAACCATCGCATTAAGGCGGGCGAGCGGACGATTTCGTCCGACAGGTTCATCGTGTGCACGGGCTCGCATCCGTTTGTCCCGCCTATAGAGGGACTGGATACGGTGCCCTATCTGACGAATGAGACGATCTTCGGACTCGATAGCCTGCCTGCGAGTATGATTGTGCTCGGGGGAGGTCCGATCGGGACGGAAATCGGCTCGGCGCTGAATCGTCTGGGCGTCGCAGTCACGATGATCGAGAGTTCGAGCAGGATTCTGAACAGGGAGGACGAAGAGCTTGCCGGTGCTTTGATGGAAATGTTAAGGAGCGAGGGTGTCGTTATCCTGACGGAAAGCAGACTGGTTGCGTGTTGTGGCGAGGGCAACAGGATCATGGTGGATATCCAGGGGGCCGACGGGAGCGTCAAGCAGCACAGGGCGGACACGCTGTTCGTTGCGGTGGGCAGGCGTCCGAATCTGGAAGGTCTCGGGCTTGAGAAGGCGGGCGTGAAGGTCGGCGATCGGGGCATCATCGTTGACAAGCACCTGCGGACAACGGCCCGAAACATCTACGCGGCGGGCGACGTGGTCGGGCCGTATCTTTTCACGCACGTGGCAGAACATGAAGCCATTGTCGCAACTACGAACGCCCTGCTGCCGCTGCGGAGACGGCCGCGATATGACGATGTGCTGTGGTGTACGTTTACGGATCCCGAGCTCGCACATGCGGGGCTGACCGAGCAGCAGGCGGTAGAACGGTACGGCCAGACGGTGCGCGTATATCGCTGGGAATATAAGAATGTCGACCGGGCAAAGACGGAAATGTCCGAGGAGGGATTCTGTAAGTTTGTCTGCGACAGGAGAGGGCGGCTGCTGGGTATTCACATTCTGGGGCACAACGCAGCCGAGTTGATGCACGAGGCGCAGTTGGCCAAGTCGCTGGGGGTGCGATTCAGCAGGATCGCATCGGTGATTCATGCATATCCGTCGTATTCAGACGTCGTCCGTCAGCCTGCCAAACGCTGCTATGTGGACCGACTGCAGAACAACCCGCTGGTTCGTCTGGTTCGCCGTATCAGGACCAAAGGTGAAGCGTAGTGGCTGGCAAGAGCGGGACATCAGACCAGGCCACTCGGAGGCAGCCAGGAAGCTTTGGAACTGCAGGTGTTACGCTTGTCGAGTTACTGGTCGTGATTGCGATAATCGCACTGCTGCTGGCGGTGCTGATACCATCTCTGGGCAGGGCGCGAGCGGGCGCCAGGCGAGTCGCATGTACGGGCAATTTGCGACAAATATACGTTGCTGTAGATTTGTATACAGGATCGTATGACGGAGCGTATCCGTGTGCCGATGATCCAATATCGACTGAACCTTTCTATTGTCTGTGGATGGGCCGGGGTTGGCGGTCTTTCGTCGAGCCCTATCTGGGCGGCCACATCGACGTGAACAATCCGTCGGTGCTGTTGTGTCCGGCGGATCGCACGGAGCCCCATACGTACGAATCGACGAGTTACGCTTACTCCATGGCCTTCTACCACAGCGCCGCACAAATCGATGCCATGGCCGCAACAAGCGATACGTACAGGAATTTGGAGCCTTCAATCAGCCGGAAAACGACAGACGTTGCCCAACCTGCCGGGAAGATCCTGATCGGTGAATGGTTCAGCAATCATTATCCGGTCGAGCAGGAAAAGGGGTGGTGGAACCGGGAGGGGCGCAGGAATTTTCTGTTTGCGGACGGGCAGGGACGATTTCTAAAAGCGACTGAAATCCGACCGGCGAGGGACGGACTGCCCCATCCCAATCTGACGATTCACGGGATCAAAGGCGTGGACTGGCCGAATTAGTGAGTGCGGACATTAGAGGATTAGAAGACGGAAAAGGCCGGAGCAAATCGCCAGATACACGATTTTGGGGGAGGACGATGCGAACGAAATGTGTTATACTGCCACCGGGCTGGATGGTCTCGATATGTTCATTCATGGTCAGAATCTCAGGAGTAACGGCATGTTTACAAATCGATTGACCCTTGCGGGCCGGCTTGTGCTCATCGGCGCTTTGCTGGCAGGCGGCACGGCATCGGCCGAAGACCAGCGAGTGAGTCTGGATGCAGATCCGAATCTTGTGGGGTGGTGGAAACTCGACGAGACCGAAGGTATCCAGGCGGCCGACTCATCTCGATACAAGCGAAGCGGCACGCTTGAGGGAGATGCATCGTTCGATGAGAATTCGGTCGACGGCAAGGCGGGCAAGGCTTTGAAGCTGGACGGCAAGAACGATCTGCTCGGTATCAAAGGATACAAAGGCGTTGTGGGCACACACGCCCGCACGACGATGGCCTGGATCAAAACGGGCCGGCCGAGGGGTGTAATCATCTCATGGGGGAAGAACGAGTTCGGCAAGAAATGGGTCTTTGGCTACGTCCGGGGCAGGATCGGCATTACGCCACACGGCGGTTATTACTATATGAACGAACCAACGCACGACAACGAGTGGCACCATGTGGCCGTCGTCGTAGCCGAGGCGGAACTGCCCAACCTGCATGACGACGTAACCCTGTACCTGGACGGCGAGATCGCAGAAATTCATGACATCGGCCTGCTGGACCTATGGCCCATCGAAACGGGAGACGAACTGGACGTTACGATCGGGCGCGGTTTCGAAGGGTCACTGGACGATATTCGCATATACGACAGACCTCTGAGAGTCGAGGAGGTCAAGACGATCTTCCAGTTGAAGAGCAACAAGCCGATGGAGAAGCCGTAGCCGGATTCGGTCTTCGGAAAACCAGCATGACAAGCCTGATTACAGAAATGACACATTGGGCATACTGTCGGGCAATCGGGTGAAAGGAGAACACAGATGGAAAACACGGGAATAACAAGACGTGATTTCATGCGCAGCGGCGCGGTGACGGCTGCGGGCATGGCGGCGGGTCTCGGGTCTTTTGCGGCACAAATTACTCGTGCGGCCGACAGCGGCGATGTAGATACGTCGAAAATCCTCAACTATAACCCGAATATGGAGTATCGCAGGCAAGGCAGCACCGGTATGATGGTCTCGGCGGTTTGTCTGGGCGGGCATTCGCGGAGCAATCAGCAGGAACGCAACGAGATCGTCAGCCGATGCATCGACGCCGGCATCAATTATATCGACGCCTGCACCGCACATGAAGTCATCCGAGACTCCAAAGCACTCAAGGGCCGGCGGGACAAGATGTATCTCGCTCTCTCTCACTGCGGTCATGAAGTGCGCAACGAGGGATTCCGCAGTGCCAGGAAACTGCTGGGCGTGCTCGACGGCCTGCTGAAGGACTCGAACCAGGAATACACGGATTTGTGGCGTATTACCTGCCTGGAACCCGGCGGCAGGCATACGTTCAACACGGCGTGCGAGGTTGTCGAGGCCCTGGAGACGGCCAAGAAACAGGGCAAGGCCCGATCGGTCGGCTTTTCGACGCACGACCGCCGATGGATCGAGTTCATGATCGAGTATTTCCCGCAGATTGACTGCGTGTGCTTCCCATTTACGACAATGAGCCGCAGAGCGCCGAAGGACAGCGTTTTCGATGCGCTTAAGCAGTGCGACGTCGGCGCATTCGGTATCAAACCATTTGCGGCCGGGTCTCTGTTCGGGGGAGACAAAGCTGAGAACATGAAGCGAGCGAGACTCGCGATCCGTTATATTCTCGCCACGAATACGGTGATACCGATTCCGGGAATGAACAGCATCGAACACGTGGACAACGTGGTACGGGCGGTCAAGGAGCGACGGCAGTTCGATATGAAGGAAGCGGCCGAACTGGAGACGGCGGCGACAGAGGCCTGGGCCAAGTTGCCCGCGAACTACCAGTGGCTGAAAGACTGGCAATATGTCTGATCGAGGGATTGCCGGTGCGGTCGATTGTGCGTGATCTGTTTGGGCGTTGCGTGATCTGCGAGTACCGTATCTGAGGTTTAGCTGTATGAAACATGCTGTTGCTTTATTCATAGCGGCTTGCTTTTTGGTGATTGCCGGCTGCGAATCCACAAAACCCACCGAGGCGCCTGCGACCCAAAACGCCGGTGAAGAATCGGGGGCGGATCAGGAGACCATGGTCGCGGAAGAGGCGAGCGAAGAACCCCTTTTGCTGGAAGAGGAACCGCTGTTGCTCGATGACGAACCGTTGCTACTTGAAGATGAACCTGTGGACACGGCCGGCCACGAGAGGGCGGATAACAGCCGGTGCCACGTCTGCCATATCAACTACGCGACGGAGACTATCGCGGTAACACATGCGAAGGCGGGTATCGGCTGCGCCTCGTGCCATGGCGAAAGCGACGCGCATATCGCGGATGAATCGTGGGCTTCCGGCGGCAACGGGACAGCCCCCGACAGGATGTTTCCGAGGGACACGATCAATCCATCGTGCATGAAGTGCCACACGGATATCGCGGCGGATCAGCCGCAGCATGCGGCGGTCTTCGCTTCCGGGGACGAGCAGAAAGTATGCACGGACTGCCATGGCGAGCACCGACTGGCGGTGCGCCGCTGCAAGTGGAAGTAGAAGGCGTTCGCCAATCGGGGTCAAGGCAATCAATGCATCCAGCGGCTATTCAATGCCGAGGACGTCGGCCATCGAGTATGCACCGGGCTGTTTGTCTGCGAGCCATTTTGCGGCGCGGAGGGCGCCGCGAACGAAAGTATCGCGGTTGTTGGCCGTGTGGCCCAGCGTAAGCGTTTCGCCCAGCGTACCATAGATGACCGAATGGACACCGGTGATATCGCCCGCTCGGACGGCGTGCATGCCTATGGCGCCCTGCTCGCGGAGAGTATTGCCGCCGCTGCGCCCGTGCGTGAGACTGTTTTCGACATCACGTCCGGTGGCCCGGCATATGTTTTCGGCCAGCGTCAAGGCACTGCCACTGGGGGCATCCTTCTTGAAACGGTGGTGCTGCTCAATGATTTCGATGTCGTATTGATCGCCCAGCATGGCGGCCGCCCTGCCGACTAATGCGAATAGAACATTCATGCCGACGCTCATATTGGTGCCGTAGATGACGGCGATCTGTGAAGCCGCGTTCTGCATAGCTTCTCGCTGTGCAGAGCCAAGGCCTGTGGTGCCTGAGACAAGCGACACCCCCTTATCAACACAATAGTCCACCGTTCGGCCCACCGCTTCCGGGAGCGAGAAGTCGATCACCACGTCCGGTTTGATCGGGGGGAATTCTCCGGTCAATTCGACGCCGACGGGGCCGGCTCCAGCCAGCGTGCCGGCATCTTTGCCAAGATCGGGATGTCCGGGTACGTCTACGGCTCCAACGATGTCGAAATCACCTGAGTCTACGGTCAGGGCGGCGATACGCCTGCCCATCCGTCCAGCGGCACCGACAATGATGAGTTTGGTCTTCATAGTCTGCTCCTGAGATTTCCGATTCCACGGCCTGCCACTATAACCGGACTGAGGCACATTCACAAGAGACAAGCGGCAGGCAGTGATGGGTGTAAGGCAGCAGCGGCGGCTACAAGGATATCAAATGGGGGCGGACTATTGTGTGCGCAAAAGTCTGGGGCCGCATACGACGGCCCCATAGTTCTGTTACCCGCCGCATCGATCCGACTGGACGGATTTTGGCGGACCGGTGGGCGCTAACAAAAGCAGCAGATTATTTTATTTTGGGCTCGAAGTCTTTTGCGTTACTGAGCCTGGCATGAACTACCAGCGGCGCAACATCCAGCGGGTTTCTCTTCGGCACAGCACGGCTTGGTGCAGTCCTCGGGACAGGCCTTCTCAGCGCTGCAGGAAGTAGATCCTTCTGCGCAACAGGGCTTCGTACAGTCCGCAGGACACTCCTCAGCACAACACGCTTTGGTGCAGTCCATAGGACAGGCCTTGTCAGCCGTACATGCCTGCTTCGCTCCGGCGGCACAAGCAGAAACGCCGCTCGCAGAGCATGCCGTACCGGCGCCCTTTGTGAGCGGACATGCAGACTTTGCTGCCGAATCGCCGCCCGCATAGTTGGCCAAAAGCACTCCCCCAACCAAGAGGGCTGCAACGACTGCGATCAGAAGTGTTGAGTTGGATAGTTTGGCGCTCATTTGTTTCCCCACATGCAAATACCACAGTACCATCGCGGTTTCATACGTAAAACCGCCTGCTTATACTCTACCAATCTAATATATATTCGGTTCGTGCGAGTTCAACGTTTTGTCGTTATTTTTGTGTATTGCGGTATTTTTTTGCGCCCTACAAGCTGCATTATCAAGAGATATGTATCTCGACAAATACGTAGTAACCGCTATTGACTTGCGGTGTTTCGCGCGATAGCATTTTCTTTGGTTGCGAACAGGTCGAGATTATCGGGCGCGTGCGGAGGGATATTCACCCACGCCGGCATCAGGGCAATCGCTCCTTTCGTCCGTAATCTTGAGGCGAGTTGAATCTTTTTTTGCACGGAGGCATGAACGATGAGGATGCGGATGGCGGAAGCGATTTCGGCAGTGGTTTTTGCGGTTCTTCTATGCGCGGCAACGGTGGCGGACAACGTACCTGCGGGCCATCTCTTCGCGGGCACAAGCAATCCTGGGTGCGTCTACAGCTATGCGGGCGGGTCGAACTGGCGGCGTATCTCGCCGATTCTGGGATATGCGGTACTGGATTTGATCGAATTCAAGGGGCGGTTGTATGCGGCAACCATGTCCACGTCGGATCCGCAGGGCGGTGCTGGCGGCGTATGGCGATACGAGGATGACGATACGTGGACGCTTGTCGGCGAGCAGATGGACAATCAGGTCTGCGATCTGATCGAGTGGCAGGGAGAATGCTATGCAGGGACGGCCTGGCGAGGGGGCAAGCTTTTTGTGCTGGACGAAGAAACCGAGACGTTCGAGTTTCTGGATTACGTGAACGGCTGGAGCGGGATTCGAGCGATGTATGTGTGGAAGTTCCCGTGGATTCAGCTTGGCGATATATGGTGGGACAAGTTCGGGCGGTATGACGGCAAGGCAGCACACCATGATGTGCACCTGTGGGGGAGTTGCGTGTATGACTTCGCAGCCTATGATAATGCGCTCTATGCAGCGGCGTTCATGGGGCGGTTGTTTCGTTCGACCGACGGGGTGACATGGGCGGAGGTGCGCGGTTATGAGGACGGCAATCTGTGGGAACTGGAAACTTTCCGAGGAGCGCTGTACATGGGGGATAACGAGGGACGGTTGCGGACATTGGATGGGGCACACGATACGGCGCTCGTCTGGACGACATCTCAAGGCATCATCTCGATGTTGGCCGACGGGGACGAGACGCTCTACATCGGCACCGGAGGCGAGGCCGGGGCATACTACGGCAGTTCGACGTCGGGTGATGGTTACGTATACGCATTTGCGGCCGATGGTGCGGCGCAGCCTGTTTCCGGCAGACTGGGGACGGGCGTGCAGTGCCTGTATCGGCTGGATTTCGATCTTGGCGTCACCGCTTTGTCTGCGACCGCTATCGGCACGACAAGTGCCCAGTTTTGCGGACAAGTCACGAGCAATGAGGCGGGTGAAGGCTGTCAGTACCGCTTCTGCTATTGGACGACGGATGATGAGCAGATGTTCATCCGTCATACGGACTGGACGGGCGAAGTCTCGACGGGAGACACCTTCAGTGCGACGGTGACGGATCTGTCGGCCGGTTGCGAATATAGATTCTGGGCCGAGGTGCGAAACTCACAGGGCCAGGCGGATTCAGCAATTCTGATGTTCACAACGCTGACCGGGCCGGTGCAGGTGCTCAGTCCCAACGGCGGCGAGTGCCTGCTGGGAGGCGAAGCAACTGAAATCGTGTGGGGTGCGGACAAATCGGTGGACAGCGTTGTCCTTTCGTATTCGGTGGATGACGGTCAGACGTGGGACGATATAGCCACGCTGGATAATGACGACGCGAACAAGCACCACCCCTGGACGCCTGGCATTCTTAACTCGACCAAGTGCCTGATGCAGATACGTGATGCGGCGGATGCGAGTACGATGGATACGAGCGACGGCGTGTTCGAGATCTGCGATCCGGGCATTCCGGATGTTCGGGGCATGAGTGAAGGCGGGGCGCAATCGGCTTTGAAGTCTCACGATTATGCAGCGGGCAGGATTTCATACGATTACTTCGCAAGCGTTCCGGCCGGGCAGGTAGCCTTCCAATGGCCGACGGCGGGGACTTCTGCGCCCGCGGGCACGGAAGTCAGGCTGGTGATATCGTACGGGAAAGCCGCGGACATTGTTCCGACGGTTGAGACGCAGGCTGTGAGCGAGATTGGCGCGAATTCAGCGCAACTGCGGGGCAAAATCGTCGACGCCGGGGGCGGAACATGCCGGTACCGGTTCTACTACTGGACTGAGGGCGATATGTGGATCCGTCACACTGACTGGGAAGGCTACGCCGAACAAGGCGAATCGTTCAGCCTGCTGGTAGATGGCTTGAAGCCCGGCAGGAAGTACTGGTTCTGGGCGGAAGCGCGGAACTCGGCGGGCCTCAGCGACGGCTGGGGGGCGGGCATAAGGGTTTTCGCAACTCGAAACTAACAGGCAACTTGTTAGATCTTCGGAAAAAGGCTGATAATTGCGTACACCGAAAAGCCACGGGAAATCCCGTGAATTCGAGCTTGGAAAAGCTTAGAAGGACCGGCATCTATCGTGGTTTCTACGGGATTGTTCCAGTATATGGCATTCGGTGTGGTTTTCCGGTTGACCCACCTGTACGAGAAGTGCAATCATTACATATTATCTGCAATGCCCAGTAACAAGGTCCGAACTAATAGCCGGAGATCGAGACCGGGTGCGGTTCTGAGCCAGATCCGAGGGGCATTTGCAGCACTATGTTTCTTCATGCGGAAGCAAGCGCAAGTCCATATGTGCTAGGCTGACGATCTTGCGGTCGCGGACGCGCAAAATGCGAAGGAAAGGAGGTATGCAAGGCAACTGTCGCACCTTTGTCAGACAGACGTCAGGGTCCGCTGAACTGCAGGTTGATGAAATTGCTATCCCCCATGACGAGAAAGGAGATGAAGGCAGTCAGGATCAATATACCCAATGACAGGAACATGATACCATCGGCACACGAACATTCCATGTTATAAAAGAATTAGAGGAGTCAAATAATGATTACTAAAGCAATTCACAGGCTCGGTTTTCCCCTAATTTGGGCCTGTTCTCTTGTGGGATTGACACTTTTTATATGTCCCTCGCGTCAAGCTCTGGCACGATCTGTGTATGTAGCGGCAGATCACCATACGAGTCAATTTGATGCCTGGAATATTAATCCAGATGGAAGCGTTGCTTTTCAAGCTACATACGGTCTAGCTCATGCTACTGATCCGGCTGGCATCGGCATCTGGGTAAATCCTGCGGATCCTAGTGAAGCAGTACTCTTTATTTCGAGTGAATTCAGTGGCGGCGTTGAGATGGTCGACCCCGTCACCCTAACCTACCTCGGTGTTTCGACAGGACCTTCCGATCTTGCAGGCGTCGACGTCGACAACGCAAACAACATTGTATTCGCTGTGCGAAGATGGACAAACGATCTCTATGTGTATTCGTGGGATCCCACCGGTAAGGCTCTGACACAAGTGGCGCAGGTCGATTTGCCAAATTGCTCCGGGGCCTTCGGCATTGCATTAGATAGCTTGAGAGGTATCTTGTGGGTAGCAGACACTGCCGGAGGCAGGGTACGAGCATACGATATCAACATCAGCCCCTGGAACAATATCAGTGAAATCTCAGCCATCGGTTTCCAGCCAAGCCACAAACCAGTGGATATTGCGGTAGACACAAGAAGAAACCTTGTGTACACAGTGTCCATCATAGGCGGTGCGTGGGTGCCCGGAGGCACTGGATCCCATTTGCTGAGCAAGTACGACGTAAGTACAGCAACGGAGACAACTCGCGATATGGGAATGGCGGGTGTCGGGGTGGCAGTTGATGAAGCAAGTGGCTATGTGTATGTGACGGGAGGAGCCTACGCCGGCGACAACATTACTGTGTGGGATACGACCAGTCGTCCATTTGTCAAGATTGACGACACAGGCCCCATCGGAAATCCAGCGGGTATAGCTATATCAAACGTAGGGTATGGTAATCTTCAGAAGAGCGATAGGCTTCCTGAAGGGGCACCGGTCGGCGCGGGCCAGATCATGACGTACGACATCTGTTATGACAACAATGAACCGTACGATATGCACAATGTGGTGCTTACAGATGATTTGCCAACGGAACTTTCTTTTGTATCAGCATCTGATGGCGGCTCATACGATAGTGTTGCCCACAAGATCACCTGGATGATAGGAAAAATAGAAGCCTTCCAAAAGAAGACCGTACAGGTCAGCGCACGTGTAGGCTTTGCGGTGCCCCCCGGCACAATAATTACTAACTACGCCACAATCGACAGCGATGAGACGCCTCCCATGACCGACGACGAAGAAACGGCGGTCAGCGAGAGTCCACTGCAAGTTCTTACCCTGCCCTGTTCGGATATCGGCATGCATGGTGCAACGCTTTGGGGTCGGCTGCTTGCGGATCCGGAAGAATGGGGAGATCCCTATCGGTTCAACTACTGGAAGCACCATACGACCGGTGTGGAACCCGTACATGTTACCGAGTGGATGGATTTCGAAGAACCGAGCGGATACCCCGCCGATTTCGGTTACGATGTGTGCGGGCTGGAACCCGGTACGACATACAGTTACTGGGCACAGTTCAAAACGCCGACACGGACAAATGACTGGTGCTCCGGTGTGATCACTTTCACAACCCTTTCAAGCCCCGTTCAAATCCTCAGTCCCAACGGCGGCGAGTGCCTGCTGGGAGGCGAAGAGAGTGAAATCGTGTGGGGTGCGGACGAATCGGTGGACAGCGTTGTCCTTTCATATTCGGTGGATGACGGTCAGACGTGGGACGATATCACCACGCTGGATAATGACGACGCGAACAAGCACCACCCCTGGACGCCTGGCATTCTTAACTCGACCAAGTGCCTGATGCAGATACGCGATGCGGCGGATGCCGGTACGATGGATACGAGCGACGGAGTGTTCGAGATTTGCGATCCGGGCATCCCGGATGTTGCAGGTATGACCGAGACCCAAGCCAAATCGGCTTTGGAATCGCGGGACTACACAACAGGAAGGGTCCGCTACATATATCTGCTAAGCACACCTGCCGGGCAGGTGGCATTTCAGTGGCCGCTGGCCGGCAAACCCGCGCCGGCAGGCACGGCGGTGAATCTCCTTCTCTCGCACGGTGCGCCGGCCAACGATAAGCCAACGGCTCAAACCAAGAATGCGAGCGATGTAACGGCTGACTCGGCCCACCTGTGGGGCAAGATCAGCAAGAGCGGTGGCGGGACCTGTCGATATCGGTTCTACTACTGGACGAGAGGCGATCGATGGCTTCGCCACACCGACTGGGAAGGCTACGCCGAACAAGGCGAATCGTTCAGTCTGCTGGTAGATGGCTTGAAGTCCGGCACGAAGTACTGGTTCTGGGCGGAAGCGCGGAACTCGGCGGGCCTCAGCGACGGTTGGGCGTCAGGGGTCAGTAATTTTACCACCAGCAATTGATGGTCAGGCCATAAAGACGCGAGTCGTAATCAAGGGTCGTCAAATGATTTGACGGCCCTTTTTTCGTGCACTATAGTATGTTGCCTCAGGACGGATCAACGCCACAATGTGTTTTCTGGAGACAACGATGGACAATAGCAAGATTGTCGCTGAGGGCATAACTTTCGATGATGTTTTGCTGGTACCGCAGAAGAGCGATCTGGTTCCGAGCCAGGCGCAGACGCGTACCCAACTGACGAACAACATCACTATCGACATCCCGATCATTTCGGCGGCAATGGATACGGTTACGGAGTCGGCGCTGGCGATTGCGCTGGCGCAGGAGGGCGGAATCGGCATTATCCACAAGAATCTGTCCATCGAGGCGCAGAAACGCGAGGTGGCGAAGGTCAAGCGTTCGGAGCATGGCGTGATTCTCGATCCGGTCACGCTGTCGCCCAACGAACCGGTGAGCATGGCGCAACAGTTGATGAGCGAACAGAACGTCTCGGGCATTCCGATCGTGGACGGCAAGAAACTGGTGGGCATATTGACGCGGCGGGATTTGAAGTTCCTCAAGGACTACGACGTGGATATCCGTTCGGTGATGACCAGCAGGAACCTGATTACGGGGCCGGAGGGAACGACGCTCGAACAGGCCAAGGAAATACTTCAGGAGTACAAGATAGAGAAACTGCTCCTGGTCAACAAGAAGGGGGAACTGGCGGGTCTGATTACGATGCGGGATATCGACCGTGTGCAGCAATATCCGCTGGCTGCGCGAGACAAGCGGGGAAGGTTGCGGGTCGGTGCGGCCGTGAGTGTGAAAGAGTATGAGCGGATTGAGGCCCTTATCGGCGCGGATGTGGATATTATCGTGGTCGATACGGCCCACGGGCATTCGCAGAATGTGATAGACACGGTCAAGCGAATCAAATCGGATTACGACATCGACGTGATCGCGGGCAACATAGCGACCGCCCAGGCGGCCGAAGATCTGATCGCGGCGGGTGCAAACGCGGTTAAGGTCGGTATCGGGCCGGGGGCGATCTGTACGACGCGCGTGGTATCGGGTGTCGGCGTTCCGCAGATATCAGCCATCATCGACTGTTACAAGGTGGCGAAAGAACACGGCATTCCCGTTATCGCCGACGGCGGCGTCAAGCAATCGGGCGATATTACCAAGGCGATCGCAGCCGGGGCTTCGAGCGTGATGATCGGGTCTCTGTTTGCCGGCCTCAAGGAAAGTCCGGGCCAATTGGTCATCTATAAAGGCAGACAGTTCAAGGAATATCGGGGGATGGGATCTTTGGGGGCGATGGTGAAGGGTTCGGCCGAGCGGTACGGACAAAGCAGTTCTACGGAGGCGAACAAGCTCGTTCCGGAAGGGGTTGAGGGGCGGGTGCCCTACCGTGGGACGCTTAGCGAGTTCATCTATCAACTCGTCGGCGGACTTCGCGCGGGCATGGGTTACTGCGGTGCGCGGGATATACCGGAATTGATGGAGAAGGGGAAATTCGTGCGGATCAGCAGCGCCTCGGCGCTGGAATCTCATCCGCACGATATCCAGATCACCAAGGAAGCGCCGAATTATTCGGCCAGCCTGCCGCTCGAAGGTTAGTTCTTGCTGCAAGTTCCACAGGCAAATCAACTTAGAGCGATAAGCAGTCTTGCGGTTGCAGAGGCGCTTGGATAGAATCAGCGGAAATGTGGTGAAAGTTGTATCAGGAGTAGGCCATGAAGAATGTGTGGTGCAGTTGTCTGATTCTGCTGATTGTCGCGCCGATTGCTTTTGCGGCAGAGAACGAAGTCGAGAAGAAAGATCCAAACGATCCGGAGAAGTTGATGCGCGTCAAATGGGACGCCATCGTCAAGATACTGCAGAATGACAAGTTCGACAAAGCGGCCAAGATCAAGCATATCGACAAGATTATCGACCCACTCTTTGATTTTCCTCTGATGGCGAAACTGGCGCTCGGCAGAGAGCATTGGCCCAAATTCAACGCCGCACAGCGGGACAAGTTCACCAAACTCTTCGTCAAGCTGCTTAAGGAGACGTATCGCGAGAAGATATCGCTGTACACGAACGAGGAGCTTCTATTCAAGCCACCGCTTAAGAAGACCAAAACGGTCATTCAGATTCCGGCCGAACTGATGTACAAGGACAAGAAGGTCACCATGCTGTACAAGTTGCGGAAGCTCGAAAAGCGATGGAAGATCTACGACGTAGAGATACAGGGGGTGAGCGTGCTGCTGACCTATCGTTCGCAATTCGACGATATTCTGAGTAACAGCACGGTCGAAGACCTGCTTTCGCGACTGGAGAAGCCGAAGGCACCCGCCGATTGAGTCGTTGTCATTTCAGCCGGACCGCTATCGTGACACACCGCCGCTCCGTTGCAGCCAATCTGTTCGACCGGATCGTTTTGGGACATCCGGTTGTCGTTATTGTTCTTATGTCTCTGGGCGTGTTGTTCCTTGCTATGAAGGCCCGCCATTTTCGACTCGACGCGTCGGCCGAGACGCTGGTGCTCGAAAATGATGAAAGTCTGCGTTACGCCCGGCTGATCGGTTCCCGGTACGAAAAGAGCAGTTATCTCGTCCTGACGTATACGCCGCGGGGAGAGTTCTTCTGCGACGAGAGCCTTGAAATCCTCGCCCAATTGCGAGACGATTTGCAGGCGATCGAGCGTACAGCATCGGTGCTCACGATCCTGGATGTGCCGTTGCTGCAGAGTCCGCCGTTATCGCTCAAGGAACTGACGTCCGAACTGCCCACGCTGGAATCACCGAAGACAGACCGGCAGATGGCGAAGACGGAATTACGTGAAAGTCCGCTCTATCGGAATCTCCTTATCAGTCCGGATGGGCGGACAACCGCCCTGCTGATCAGTTTCTCGGACGACGAGGAGTACGTTCGGCTTCGCTCGCATCGCAACGAATTGCGTCAAAAGAAGGAGGCAGAGGGATTACGCCCGGCCGAAGAGGCAGAACTTGAAGAAGCGGCCGAGGCATTCCAAGAATACAGAGACCAATGGCGCAGGCAGCGGCATCGTGACATAGAGGCCATACGCGAGATCATGGGGCGATATCGTTCGGATGCGAAGCTGTTTCTCGGCGGCGTTAGCATGATTGCGGACGATATGATCACTCTTATCAAGAACGACCTGAAAGTCTTTGGACTAGGAGTGCTCGGCGCTCTTGTGATTACGCTGGGGATCATCTTCAAGTCGCTGCGGTGGATCGTGCTGCCCCTGCTGTGCTGTATGGTGTCGGTGGTTTGTATGATCGGCCTGCTGGGCTGGTTCGGCTGGGAAGTGACGGTGATATCTTCGAATTTTGTCTCCCTGCAGTTGATCATCACCATGGCGATCGCCATCCACTTGATCGTTCGGTATCGGGAACTGCACGCGGCCAATCCCAAGGCCTCGCATCGTCAGTTGATAGGCGATACCATTCGTCTGAAGTTCTGGCCGTGTCTGTTTACGGTGCTTACGACTATTGCCGGTTTTGCCTCGCTGCTGCTTTGCGACATTCTGCCGGTGATCACCTTCGGCTGGATGATGATCGGCGGGTTGATTGTCTCGCTGGTGATAACCTTTCTGCTGTTTCCGGCGGTTCTCGGACTGCTGGACAAACACGACTCGCCTCCGATACGCCGGCGCTGGTTCTCGCTTACGCCTCTGCTGGCCATGGTGACACAGAAATGCGGAGGCCTGGTACTGATCGCCAGCGTAATGCTGCTGGCGGCGGGGCTGATCGGTATTGCTCAACTGGAGGTCGAGAACAGTTTCATCGATTATTTCCGGGAGGATACGGAAATCTATCAGGGGATGAAACTGGTCGATCAGCAACTGGGCGGCACAACACCGCTCGATGTAATTATTGACTTTGAAAAACCGGCTGAGGAACCCGCAGCGGTCCAGAGTACTGTGGCGGCGGAAAGCGACCCGGACTTTGCCGAGTTCGACGAGTTCGACGAATTCGGCGAGTTTGACGAAGCGGAAAATCAAGCGAAATACTGGTTCACAGCCGAGAAGGTTTCGCGAATTAAGGAGGTGCACCGTTACCTTGAGTCGCTGCCGCAGACCGGCAAGGTGATGTCGCTGGCGAATATCATGGACGTCGCAGAGAAACTGAACGCCGGCAAACCGCTGGACAGTCTCGAACTGGCGCTGCTGTACAGCGAGACGCCCGAGCAATTCAGGACTATGCTTACGCAGCCTTATGTCTCGGTCGAGCACGATCAGGCGCGATTCTGGGTTCGCGTTCGCGATTCGGATGAGGATCTCCGGCGGAACGAACTGCTGCATCGGATTCGACACGATCTTACGCAGTCAATGGGTTTCGATGCGGAGCAGGTACACCTGACGGGGATGCTGGTGCTGTACAACAACATGTTGCAGAGCCTGTTCGATTCGCAGATTCTGACGCTGGGGCTTACCATGCTGATTCTCACGACGGTGTTTCTGATACTGTTCCGTTCGTTCAAACTGGCCCTGCTGGCGATGGCTCCCAATGTACTGCCGGTAACGATCGTCCTGGGACTCATGGGCTGGCTGGATATCCCGCTCGATATGATGACCATTACGATTGCGGCCATTGCCATCGGGATTTCGGTGGATGACACAATCCATTACATTCACCGGTTTCGCCGTGAATTCCACACGGACCACCACTACATGCACACGATGCAACGGTGCCATGCGAGCATTGGCTATGCGATGTATTACACGTCGGTGACGATCATGATCGGTTTTTCCATTCTGGCGTTGTCCAATTTCATACCGACCGTGTATTTCGGCCTGCTGACGGGACTGGCCATGCTTGTGGCGATGGTGGCGAATTTGACGCTGCTGCCCAGGCTGATTGTGATGGCCAAACCGTTCGGCAAGGGGACTTGAGATCGGCCGGCCGCTGTTGTAGGATAGCGACTCGCAGGACTCGTTAAGGAGAACGATATGAAGCTGCAGGTCTGGATGGTGATCGGAGTGGCGGTTGTGCTGGCCGGTTGCAATTCATCTTCGAAGCACGGAGCAAGTCGACACGAGGACGCCGTTCTTGCGACCGACGGCTCCGGGGTGCGCGTCAGCGGCCCCAACGTGCAGTTGGCGGCAACAGGATTCGATGAAAGCGGCGAATTCGACGACTTCGATTTACTGGAAGAGGAGGCCGAGGAGAAGATCACGGTGCCCGACCCGCTGGAGGGGTGGAACCGGATGATGTTCGGGTTGAACGACAGGCTGTACTTCTGGGTAGTCAAGCCGATAGCCAACACGTACAAGGGCGTTGCGCCGAAACCGGCCCGCGTCGGCATCCGCAACTTCTTCCACAATCTGACGACTCCGGTACGATTCGTGAACTGCCTGCTGCAAAACAAGCGGGCGGCCGCGGGGAAGGAGCTGTACCGCTTTGCTATTAACACGACCGAAGGGGTGCTGGGTTTCGGCGATCCGGCCAGAGATAGACACGGGCTGATGCCGACGGAAGAAGATCTCGGCCAGACGCTGGCGACGTGGGGCTGGGGCGACGGCGTGTATATCGTATGGCCTTTGTTAGGACCTTCGACACTCCGGGACTCAACGGGCATCGTAGGCGATCAGTTTCTCAATCCCGTGCGGTACGTAGACCCGCGGGAGGCATCCATCGCGATATCCGCGGGCAAGATGATTAACGAAAGATCCTTCTACATCGGCGATTACGAATCGTTCAAAGCCTCGGCGCTAGAGCCGTATGTGGCGATGCGCGAGGCTTATTTACAGTATCGAGCGGAGGAGATCGAGAAGTAGGTGTTACTCCGAGGGCGAGTAGAAGGCATAGATAATTGCTGCGAGACGCGTCAGGATCAGTTGACAGCAGGCATTGGCAATTCCATCGAGGAGATCGTCCATGAAGTTTGCTCACGCAATTGCGCTGGTATCGGCTGTAATACTCTGCGTCGGTTGTGCAAGTTCGTCGGGTCCGGGCTCGTCACGACCGATTGCGACGAATCTGCGATGCGAGTACTTGACCGATCCGCTGGGTATTGATGTAGACCAGCCTCGTTTGAGCTGGGTCCTGGCATCCAGGCGGCGAGGACAAATGCAGAGGGCCTATCAGATTCTGGTAGCGAGCAGCACAGAGACGCTGAGGCAGGACATGGGCGATTTGTGGGATACGGGGAAGGTCGAATCCGATCAGTCGGTTCATGTGCCTTACGCGGGCAAGCCGCTGAACTCACGCACACGATGCTATTGGAAGGTCCGCGTCTGGAGCGGCCGGGACAAGCCTTCGGCGTGGAGCCGTCCGGGCAAATGGGAAATGGGCCTGCTGACACCCGATGCCTGGCAGGCACAGTGGATCAGCGCGCCGGCGCCGAGCGGAGATCCTCTGGAGCCGCAACCAAGCCCCTACTTTCGCAAGACGTTGTTCGCAGAAGAGCGAATAACGTCCGCACGGATGTACATCACGGGCCTGGGCTACTACGAACTGTACATCAATGGCAAGCGCATCGGCGACCACGTGCTCGATCCGGCCTTCACTCGCTATGACCGGCGGGTGCTATACGTAACATACGACGTCACCAATCAAATGCGTCAGGGGTCCAATGCAATCGGCGTCGTGCTCGGAAACGGCTGGTATAACATGCATACGCACGCCGTCTGGAACTTCGACAAGGCTCCGTGGCGGGGTCGTCCAACGTTGCTGTGCCAACTGGAGATCGAATACGCCGACGGTTCGGTGCAAACGATCATCAGCGACGGCTCGTGGAAAGTTTCCACCGGCCCGATACTGTTCGACAGCATCCGCAACGGCCAGACGTACGACGCCCGGCTGGAGATGCCCGGCTGGAATCGGGCGGACTATAACGACAGTGGGTGGGAACAAGCGGCAGCCGCAGCGGGGCCTGCCGGCGAACTTGCAGCTCAGATGTGCCAACCGATCAAGGTGACGCAGACAATTACGCCCGTCGATATCAACGAGCCGGTGTCGGGCGTATACGTCTTCGATATGGGCCAGAACATGGCCGGCTGGGCAAAACTGAAGGTCTCCGGGCCGGCCGGCACGAAGATCGTGATGAAGTACGGCGAACGACTGAATCCCGACGGGACTGTAGATCAGGAGGAAATCGGCAAGCACATCAAAGAGGGATTGCCCCAGACCGACACGTACATCCTCAAGGGAGAGGGCACAGAGACATGGGAGCCCGATTTTACATACCACGGCTTTCGATACGTCGAGGTTACGGGCCTGCGTGAGAAGCCGACGCCGGAAACGTTAGTCGGGCGGGTTGTGCACACTGCATTTGATCGGGCGGGCCGCTTCGAATGCTCGAATGACCTGCTCAACGACATCCAGGAGGCCACGCTCTGGGCGTATCGAGGCACTTTTCACGGCTATCCAACGGACTGCCCGCATCGCGAGAAGAACGGCTGGACAGGCGATGCGCATCTGGCGGCCGAGTGCGGACTGTACAATTTCAAGTCGGCGCCGGCGTACACCAAATGGATGGACGACTTCAAGGACGAGCAGCGGGACAGCGGCGAACTACCCGGCATCGTGCCGACCGGGGGTTGGGGATATAGTTGGGGAAACGGGCCAGCATGGGACAGCGCGTATTTGCTGATTCCGTGGTATCTCCACGAATATCGCGGCGACAGTCGCATCCTGGCCGAGCATTACGACCGATTCAAACGATACGTCGATTACCTGACGAGCAAGGCTACGGATCATATCGTCGGGATCGGGTTGGGCGACTGGGTGCCCGCCAAGACCAAGACGCCCGCCGAGGTCACTTCCACGGGCTATTACTATCGCGATGCGCTGATTGTATCGAAGGTCGCTGAGATGCTGGGCAAAGATGAGGACATGGAACGGTATGCCCTTCTGGCGGCAGATATCGCGGAGGCATTCCACAGCAAATTCTACGATGCACGGACCGGCCTCTACGCCGGCGGAACGCAGACTGCGATGAGTTGCGCTCTTTATCACAATCTGGTGCCGGACGATCAGCGACAGCGCGTTGTCGATAATCTCGCAGCCAACATAGAAAGCTTGGGCGGGCATCTCGACGCCGGCATTCTCGGCACGAAGTATCTGATCGACGCACTGACTCAGAACGGCCGGGCCGATGTCGTCTATACATTTGCAACCAAGGAGGACTATCCCAGTTGGGGTAACTGGCTCCGACAAGGGGCTACGACGCTCTGGGAACAGTGGGACGGAGAGGCTTCGCGGAATCATATCATGTTCGGGCACATCAGCGCTTGGTTCTATCAGGCGATTGCGGGTATTAAGCCGGATCCTGATACGCCGGGATTCAAACGCAGCATCATTCATCCGCGGTTGTTGGGCGATATCACACACGCGAGTGCCGAGCATGAGACAATGTATGGCAGCATTGCGGTTTCGTGGCAATGGCAGGATCCGGTATTTACGATGGACCTGACAATCCCGGCAAATACTTCGGCAACGGTGCATATTCCAGCCACGACGGCCAAAGATGTCAAGGAGAGCGGCAAGCCGGCCAACCGCGTCCGCCATATCGTATTCCTTCGCACTGAGGAGGACTATGCCGTTTACGCCGTCGGTTCGGGCGATTACCATTTTGTCTCCAAGCCCGCGTGGTGATGTTCTTCAATTATCGAATGCCGCCACGGGCCAGGTTGTGTCTGTCTCGACAGCGTCGGCAAGGTCCGAGAAAGGTTTCTGCGCGGGTGATTCTGCTGTCTGGCGGGTATTCGACACGGCTGCTGCAAAGGCGCGGGCTGCAAGTAGCCGATGAAGTCCGTAGAAAACCTTGACTTCGGTCGTGCTTTTTGCAAACATGAGCCCAGGGTTGGTCGTATTAGTCACACCGGTTTAGCTCAGAGAATACCACGATATGGTTGAATATACATCCAAGAAAACACCACTGACCGATTTGGTGCGTCAAGGACGCTACTTTCGGCGTTCTGCGCTGGGAACGCTCGGCTTCTGCACAAGCTGGGCTATAGACAGGAAAGGGGTCGGCCCGGAATGGGTTGAAGTCAGTCAGGTTGATCTGCCAATACCTAATCTGGCCGATCCATTGCGTGGCCTGCGAATCGCCCACGTCAGTGATCTGCATTGCAGTACGACTACCAGCAGTGCATACCTGCATCGATGCATCGAGCGTATAAACATGCTGGGAGCTGATGCGGTGGTCTTGACCGGTGATTACATAACCTACGACTTCCAGGGGCGATATCGTGAGAAAGTTGTCGATGTGCTCGCTGAAGTAATGGCCAAACGCGGCGTTTTTGCGTGCCTGGGCAATCATGATTACGGAATGCAGCGCACTGCTTCGCGCAAGCGTGCCCAACTGCTGCGCCGCATGACAAGAGGCATGGAAGCCAAGGGTGTCAACGTTTTGCGTAACGAAGCGGATGTGCTGGATGTCGACGGGCACCGGCTCTGGTTTGTGGGGCTTGGCGATCTGTGGATGGGGGATTTCCAGCCGGATACCGCTTTTGTGGACGTCCCGACCGATCAGGCGGCGATAGCACTCGTGCACAACCCTCGCGGCGTTGAGCATCTCGGCGAGTTTCATGCGTCGGTGGTCATGAGCGGCCATACGCACGGTCGAAAAACAACGATTACACCGCCGGGGCAGAAGAATCAGGAACGGCCCTATCACGCCGGCCTGTACGAAGTCGAGGGCAAGCAACTCTACGTCAATCGGGGCCTCGGACGCGTGGGGCGGGCACGATTTAATGCCCGGCCGGAGATCACAGTCTTCACGCTCTGCTAAACGACCCGTTCTGAGAGCGAGTTTTTCGAGTTACCCACCGGGCGCCTATCCCAGCAGATTCCAATTGTCCAGCGAAATCCGCAAAGGGATTGAAAATTCATCGGATTCGAATAGACTGGTCGATTGTTTTGGTAGTTCAATCCTCACTTATATGGAACAGGCAATGACGGATTTCACAATCGAACCGGCTCAAAGGATAAAGCGTCTGCCGCCGTATCTGTTCGGCAGGCTCAATGCGCTCAAGCTCCAGAAACGGCGAGAGGGCGCGGATATCATTGACCTGGGCATGGGCAATCCGTCCGACCCGGCCCCACAAATCGTTATCGACAAGCTGTGCGAAGCGGTTCAGGATCATCGGAACCATCGCTACAGCGCGTCTCGCGGCATCAAGGGGTTGCGGAAAGAAATCGCCATCAAATATGAGAAGAGATGGGGGGTCTCGCTGGACTGGGAAACGGAAGTGCTGGCGTGCATCGGCTCGAAGGAAGGGTTCAGCCATCTGTGTCTGGCGATGCTTGGGCCGGGAGATACGGCGGTTGTGCCCGATCCATCGTTTCCCATTCACACTTATGCGGTGGCGCTAGCGGGAGGGAATGTTATCACTGTGCCGCTCGGTACCGACCAGAAGTTCCTCGATACGATCGCGATGGTTTGTGAGCACCTGTACCCCAAGCCTAAACTGCTCATATTGAACTATCCGCATAATCCGACTGCGCTGACGGTGGATGAAGGCTTCTTCGAGACTGTGGTCGATCTGGCCAAGCGGTTCGGCATGGCGGTAATTCACGATTTTGCGTACGGAGAAACGTGCTTCGACGAGTATAAGGCCCCCAGTTTCCTCTCGGCCAAAGGCGCCAAGGACGTCGGCGTCGAATTCATAACGATGAGCAAACCATACAACATGGCGGGCTTTCGCGTTGGGTTTATGGCGGGGAATCGGGACATGATCGAGCATCTGGCAACGATCAAGGGCTATTACGATTACGGCATATTCCAGGCGATTCAGATCGCGGGCATTATCGCTCTTCGCCACTGTGACGGCACGATCATCGAGCAGAACCGCATTTATCAGTCACGACGGGATGTTGTCTGCGACGGACTGCGCAGGATCGGTTGGGAAGTTGCGCGTCCGCGCGCGAGTATGTTCGTATGGGCGAAGGTACCGCCGGAACGGCTGCGCGACAAGGGCACAATCGATTACGCGATGGATCTGATGGAGCATGCGGAGGTGGCTATCGCTCCGGGACGAGCCTTTGGCGAGAATGGCGAGGGCTATATGCGGATCGCGCTGGTTGAGAACGAGCAGCGCCTCAGGCAGGCAATACGCAATATCAGCCGCTTCGAGCAGGACAAGCCGATTCGCAAGGCCAAGGCTTGAGGCATCACCCGGTGCTTCAACCAGTCTATTGGAGATAAGCGATCGCGGTCTTGCCAACAATCTGGCGTACTTGCAATGCGGATGAACGCTGGTGCGTGTAATTATCGGATTTTTCGCGGATATTCGTATACCCCCTCAACCTGATGAAAAAAGCCTCTGATGTGCCAATAAGTGGGTTTTTCCAGCATGGTTCTGCTGTTTTGCCGTCGGTGCACCCCCAAATCCTTGCAGAAAGTGCTTGACTTGGCGGGAAATGCAGTGGTAAAATAGGCGAGACTTGAGCCTTCCAATGCGTACACTTTAGGAAGGTCGAGTATTATGGGTAGAGCGCTTCGGAGGCGGTCTGATGAAAAGGTTGCTTTATGTACCTGCGCAACGGCGGGTGTTGTTTTTGGCCGTTGCAGTTTTATCAGCTCTACCCTTCTGCCCTATCTACGCCGAGGAGGCCACTGTGGCCCTGCTCATGCAGCAAACGCCCGCGGAGGCGGGGGCCGTTATACCTTCTACCGGCGTCTATCACTTCGAGCCACATGCGGCAATTACGCTGTCAGCCGTACCAAAGAGAGGATATCAATTCGTCTATTGGCTCGGGGAGGTCGAGGATCCCAGTTCAAGCGTCACAACAGCCTATCTTGACAAGCCGAAAATCGTGGTCGCGGTCTTCGAGCAAGTCAACTTCGATCGCTCGGCGAGCGGAAACCGATCACCAAGCGGACTGCGTGCGTCTGCGGGCGGCGGATTCCGATCCTCGGGACTCCGAACGAGCAGCGTATCTATCGGGACAGCGGGAGCCAGCGTCGCTTCTCCATCGGGCGGTTCAACCGAAGGAGACAGCCCGACCGTGCCGAATCCACCAATCATTATCGACCCGCCCCAGCCCCCTATTCCGGAGCCGGCTACTGTGGTGCTGCTTGGATTAGGCAGCCTGGCATTGCTGCGAAATCGCAAAGGTCGGTAAGCAGGCCCTTGCGTCCACAGATCATCCATCTCACAGAGTACATGGCGGACCTATTGCGCTGAAGGAACTGTCATTGCGGGTGGATTGCGAGCGGTCATGCCGCCCAGCCACGACTCGTCAGACTTATGGGTGTCCCAAGCGCTAGTCTTCGAATGTGAAGCCGCAGGTGTCCCGGGTAATGTGCTCCGATTCCGTGCGGGGGTACTTCCTGCAATTGAGGGGTCGGAACCGATAGGCGGCACAGTATGACCGGCCATTGTCGTCGAATCTCAGAAACGTGCAGACGTTGGGCAATTTACAGCAGGCACCGCAGCCGATGCATTGTCCTCTGCGTTTGGGCGAGACCGGAAGCGGCGACGTGAGCGTGCGTCTGAACTTGGCCCGCCAGGTATTGGCGTTGTTTTTCGTCATCTACGGTAAAGCCCCTGCAATCGGACCACCACCGATGCAACGAGCATCGCGGTCCGTTGATTCCCGCCGGCGGTCGCATTCGGGTCGTTGTTGCGAGTTCCACTCGGATCAGATGAGAGAATACGCGATACACATCTTTATGCAAGGGGTTTTTCGCAGGCATCCACTATCGAATCGGACGCCCGACCACGCAGTGCTGCAATCGCGAGAAGCACTCTCCCCCCAACCGATTTGGTCAGCACACAGGCGAAGGGACCATCCCGACACGCCGGACGGCCCATGCAGCAGGTGTAGTTTCACGACAAAACGCGCACGATAGCTTAATAGCACGGGGTATTGCGCTTACACACGAAATTCGTTGTTCTTGAACTCCAGTTTCCGGCCGGCGGCGATGGCTTCATTGACCTTCAACACTGTCACAGCCGTTTCGTAGCCTATCTCAGCCGGGCAGTTGAGCTTTTCCTTTCCGCGTATGGCATCGAAGAAGTTCTCCAGATGGCCGCGATGGACTTTCTGTTTCATGACTATCGGCAGTTCGTATTTGGGCGGAGGCGGGCTCTCGCGGGGATCGAGTACGGAGCCGGTCTGTTTCTCCGTGATCTGCGGGCAGTTACACTCGCTCTTGCACTTCTCGATCGCCTCTTCAATGCATTCGGTCTCGCACTGACATTGCTTGTATAGCAGCCCTGCTTTGATCCATCTATCCCATGCGGGCGCATGGTCTTTGTCCCTGTACACGGCGCATTTGCCCGGACTTTCGGAGATGGTCAGGGACCCTTGATCGCCCATGAAGTTCTCGAAGTATCCGCCGCTCGCACTGGCGCTGAGGGTCTGATAGAACGCGGTGACACTCCCGCGAGCAGTCTCGTACTCATAGACAGCCATGACCGTGTCATACCACTGGCGTTTCTTTCCATCGTAAAAGTTCATGCGGCCGCTGGCGATGACGGATTTCGGCCTGGCCTGCAGGAACCAGTTGAAGACGTCGATCTGGTGCGAGCCGAGGTCCACTATCGGCCCGCCGCCAAACCCTTTATACCAGCGCCAGTTTCTGAACTGTTCGACGGATTTGTATCCGTATTTCGCCAGCATTTCCGTGGTAGGCGCGTACTTCTTTGGTACGCCTTGCAGAACCGCGGGCGAGCGGTTCCACTGGCCGTTGACGGCGCTGATTCGCCCCAGCAATCCGGCACCTTTGATCACGTTGTTGAGGCAGTATTTGTAGCGTCTGTTGGAGCGGCGTTGGTGGCCAATCTGGAGCAATTTGCCTGTTTCCTTCGACGCCAGCACCATTTTCTTTGCGCCGTCAACCGTATTGGACATTTCCTTTTCGCAATAGACGTGCAGCCCGGCTTTGAGGCAGTCCACCGTTTGGGGCGCATGCCAGAAATCGGGCGTCGCGATGATGGCTGCATCGAGATCCTTCTCTTTGTCCAGCATCTGTGCGTAGTCCTCATAGGCGTTGTTCTCATATTGCAGAGAAGCGAGCCGGCGCGATATCCAATTCCGCTTGTACGGCCATATATCGCATACGGCTTTGATTCGGACGCCGGACATCTGCATGCAGTTATCGAGCAAGGTCATGCCCTGTTCGCCCAGACCGATGACGGCCACGTTGATATCGTCCTGCTTCCTGTGAGCGTCTGCGAAGGCCGCTGTCGGAAGTACGAGGCCGGCGCCGACCGCGGCGCTGGAGTGCAGGAAACTGCGTCTGTTGATCTGCTCGGCAATCCTGGTCGTTGTCATTTCTCTACTCCTTTTTCTTTGGCCGGGCCGCGCAGACCTTCGGCGCTGATTGCCCGGCGGCATTCCGGGTGCATTTCGATTAGAGTATCCGAGGCTGCGAGTCCGTGGACGTGTCTACAAGACGGCTTGCAGGCACCAAAACGGACTCAACAAGCATCTCCACTATCAAAGCAGCGATCGCTTTCTACTGTAAAGACGCAGCGACCAACGCCAATGATATGACCATTTGTGTCTTTTTCGAGCGGGGTGCAAGCACCATTTGAGCTAATCGTTTTCCGCGGCAATTGCCGACAGAGGATACATGGGACAAGTCCGGGCAGTCCGAAAATATGGCCCTATGGCGTTGCTTGGCAAGCAACGCACTGGTATACTAACATTGACGATCAGGATATGTTTGGTGTGAGTCCTCCGGGGCTCGAGACGGCTAAGGAGGTTTCGTATGCGTGCAAGAACAAGAACCATCGTTATGATTATGATCGCGAGTCTTCTGCTGTCGGTATTCGCGGGATGTGAAAGCGACGCTCAGACAGGCACAGTCGTTGGCGCAGCGGGCGGTGCTGCCGCAGGACAGGCCATCGGCGGCAACACGGAAGGAACGTTGATCGGGGCTGGTGTCGGAGCCCTCGGCGGCTATCTCATCGGAAACCAATCCGACAAGAAGAAGGCGAAGAAGGCCGAGGAGGAAGCCGAAGCAGCGGCCAAGGCTGCAGAGGAAGCCAACACGGTTACGGTCGATATCACGAACAGCAACGGCTCGATCTATACCGTCAAGCTGAAGAAGAAGGGTAGCGGCTATGAAGGCCCGCGCGGGGAGTATTACGCGACGATGCCCAGCGAAGAGCAGTTAAAGCAGGTTTACGGCTGGTAGTCCCGCGGTCAATGCGGGCGGATCGTCTAGCGTACAATACCCAACGCATGAGGCAGAAGCAGGCATTGCAGTCTGCGCTGGGCCCATCGTATTGTGTAGTCACAGAGCCGACAACGACGATCTGCCGCCGGGCCCTCTTGATGCTCGCTATTTGCCCGCAGTGCGTTGCGGCAGGCTCTTGCATATCTTCCCGACGACTTCCTTGACCTTCTTGGCCTTCTGAGGTGATAACGCCCTACCGGCCACGCCACCCATGACTCCACCTGCGACACCGCCGATTACGCGGTCGTCCCTGCCGCTAACGGCAGCGCCGGCAGCGGCGCCGGCAGCAGCGCCGAAGATCGTTCCCAAGGTCCGACCCGTATTGCCCTCCCCCGTACCCATCCAGAGAATCGAGCCGCTCTGGACGTCCACCATCTTGGCGGTCACACTGATCTCCTCGCCGAAATTCGGGATGCTCACCATCATCACAGCAGGCACATTAAGGATCTCTCCGGCTTTGGCCATCCCGACCTGGCTAGTCATCTCGGAGCTCTGGAATTCCTGCTCTTTGAGCAGCGTCTGGATGTGGGCCCGTTCGACGGGCGTGTAGCCTTTCTTAAGCAGTTCCATGTTGAAGAAGTCGGCGATCTGGTTCTTGACCGCCTCGTTTCGGACATCGCCCTGGACGTCCACGACTGCGACCTCTTCGATCTGCGCGAATTCAAATCCGGGCTTGACATAACTCTCGCCTGAAGCACAGCCCGCCAGAACCATAGCTGAGGCTGCCAGTAATACCAATAGCGTCGTTCTCATAATTTGCGCCTCCCGCAAAACGAATACACAAAAGGTCATAGAATCAACTTTTTCGACTTCGTTATTTTGCCTGTTTTCCGCCCTGCTGTCAATTCTTTTGATCTTATGCCGACGGGCAATCAAGGCCGAATCCGTCGCACAGTAATGCATAAAAACGGCGGAGCCGGCGATCAGGCTCGTGCGCACCGTCCGTATATATGGTAGAGGCGGGAAGCCGGCGGGTGGTAACATAAAACAGGCCGGGCTTTATGGAACCCGGCCACTTTCTATGGTAATCCGCCTCTCAGTTGAGAGGTGGTGGCGCTTCCGAACTGCGGCTTAGGCGGGTCGGTACTTGTCGGTAACCTGTTCGGCGGTGTCGTGCGGGCGGTTCGGCCACTGGAGTTTGTCGAAGAGGAACTCACTGGCCTGGCGGATCAGGACGCTCGGCGCACAGGGGCACATCTCAAACGAGCCGATGATCTCGTTGTCATGCCGGTCCAGGCTCTCAAGCAGGTAGTCCCAGTTGGATCGCTCGATTCCACCCTGAAGGCCGGGCGGTTCGTGGTCATCCATCTGGCCATAGTTGTCGGTCAGGTGCAGATGGGCGACACGCGGCGCCAATTCGTCCACGTACTGCTTGAACGTATTGTCGGTGTCAAGGTTGGCATAACCGGTATCCAGGCAATACCAGAGCGAAGGATATCGCTCGCCGATCTGTCTGATGACGGGAAGTCTGCCGGTTTCGACACACAGTTTCACGCCGTGCTCATCAGCCAGCTTCACCACTTCATCACCAAAACCTGTGCCGTTCGGTTTGCCGCCTTTCAATACGCCCATACTATCGAGATCGGTTACGACGTGCGCATCGAGAAGTCTGGCACATTCGAGCTGCTCATTCCACTGATCGAGCGTCGGTTTGTCTGTGCGTGAACGCAGTGAAACCAGCATACCCTGAGTGGCGGCGGTCAATCGAGGCCAGTTGCGCCGCTGATAGCGGCATTCCTCGTGGCCTTTGATCGTCGGCCACAATTCAATGCCAAAGCCGAGTGATTTGAGATACTGACATTCCTGCTCGAACGACAAGTGGTGTTCGCGTCCCCAAAAGACCATGGTAGAGACGACATACTTGATCTGCATCACAACATCTCCATATACGACCGATAAACCTGTCCGTCAACGTATAGCAGACTCCCCCTATTATCGTTAAAAAAAGCACAGACATTCAGTGCCATTGCACAATTTGCACGCCTTTTTGGCCGACAGGCCTTGCAAGGGCATAAGCCAGCGTCTCGTTCAAGGCGGTCACTGCAGGCTACAGGGGGGAATCCTTCCGCTTCGATCAACGCATGAAAAACGTTGAATTTCCTGTTGAAAAACCGTTGGAGGTCATTATAATATTAAGTTTTGGAAATTGTAAGGATTTTTGCCTATGAAGAAAGATATTCATCCCAAATACGAAAAAGTTACGGTCCGTTGCGGCTGCGGCAACTCATTTGAGACGCGCAGCACAACCGACGAGATACACGCCGAGATATGCTCGATGTGCCATCCGTTCTACACGGGCAAGCAGAAGTTCGTCGATACGGCAGGCCGCATCGAACGTTTCCAGAAGAAATACGGCAAGAGCTATCTCAAGAAGGGTTCCAAAGAGCAGAAGCAATAACTGCTCTCCTTCAAGACAGCGTTTGGCCCCTGACGTCCAGTTCCGGCTTCGGCGCCGGTTGTTCGTCGTTTGCCGACCGCTGTATTTTTTTGCACTGGTTGAGCCATGTCCACGACGCAGGCCACAGACAGCATGTTGACGAAGTTAGCTGAGATCGAGCAGCACTACAGCGAACTCGAACGTCAGATCGCCGATCCAGCCAACGCCACCGATTCAGTCAAACTTATCAAGCTCTCGAAGGAGCAGGGCAAACTCAAGGCCCTCGTCGGTAAATACCGCCAGTACAGACAGATGCGGGACGAACTGGCGGATGCCCGTCAGATGCTGGAGGATGATTCGACGGATGAAGAACTGAGAGCTCTGGCGGCCGAGGAGGTGGAGAAACTCGACGGCGCAACTGCGCGACTTCTGGAAGAGATACAGGACACGCTGGTGATGGCTGACGACATGCACGTCGCGTCGGTCATTCTGGAAATTCGGGCCGGTACGGGTGGGGACGAAGCGGCTCTATTTGCGCGTGATCTTTACAACATGTACATGCATTACGCGGAAAGCCGCAAGTGGAAGGTCGAACAATTGGAATTCAGTGCGAGCGAGATGGGGGGGTTTCGCGAGGTTATCATTGGAATCAAGGGCAACGGCGTCTGGGCCGAGCTTGGCTACGAGGGCGGCGGGCATCGCGTGCAGCGTGTCCCGGAAACCGAGTCTCAGGGCCGAATACATACCTCGGCGGCGACGGTGGCGGTGCTGCCTGAACCCGAAGAGGTGGATATCGAGATCGCCCCGGACGACGTGGTCGAACACGTGTGTCGTTCAAGCGGTCCGGGCGGGCAGAACGTTAACAAGGTCAGCAGCGCCATCAAGCTCGAGCACCTGCCGACCGGCATTACGGTCAGTATGCAGGACGAGAAGAGTCAGCACAAGAACCGCGCGAAGGCGTGGCGCGTGCTGCGGAGCCGTCTTTATGAGCATTTCGAAAGCCAGAAGCGGGCCGAGCGCGACTCGCAGCGCAAGACGATGATCGGTTCGGGCGACCGCTCGCAGAAGATCAGAACCTACAACTATCCACAGAATCGCGTAACCGATCACAGAATCAATCTTTCGCTGTACAGTCTCGACCGAATTATGGCCGGTGATATGAGCGAGCTGGTTGCCGCTCTGCAGGAGCACGACAAGCAGCAGCGACTGATGAATCTCTGATTGCGCGTATTGTCCCGCACGAACCGGCTTATCAAGATTGTGTCGGCCTGCCCATCAGACTGCAGGATGACGAAAACACGGATTGGACAGAAGGCATGATTGTTGCAGTAACAGGCATGGTCGGTATCGACAAGAAGAGCTACCTGGAAGAGGTCTGCGGACTGGCCGGTTCCAAAGGCACTGAGGTGCTGCTCTGCAACGTCGGGGATATGATGTACGCTGAGGCGCCGGACATTCCGCCCGGGAAGATCCTCGATGTATCGATGAAGAGGCTCAGTTCACTGCGTCGAAGCGTCTTTAAAGATATCATCGCCAAATCGCGGCAGGTCCCCAACCTCATCGTCAATACGCACGCGACTTTTCGGTGGCGGCACGGTCTGTTTCCCGCCGTCGATTTCGACCAGATGCGGCAACTCGGGGCGGACATGTACATCTGCCTTATCGACGGGGTAACGGCCCTGCACGGGCGGCTGCTGGCCGAGCATTCCGTTGAACACTCGCTGAAAGACCTGATCGTCTGGCGGGAAGAAGAGATCATCGGAACCGATATGCTGTGCAAGGGCATCGACGAAAAGACGCCCTTCTACTGCCTTGCCAGAGGCATCGACGAGACGACCAGCGAGACTTTCTACCGGCTTGCCTTCGAGCGGCAGCGGGCGCGAGCGTATCTGAGTTTTCCGATGACGGCTGTGGCCGATCTGCCCGTGGTGCGTGAGGAAATCGACGCGTTCCGCCGGCAGATGAAGGAATATTTCATCTGCTTCGACCCGGGCGACCTGGAGGAATCCTATCTGCCCCACAAGGCCGAACAGGCCGTCGCCGAAGGCTTCCACCGGATAGACATGGAAGCGTGCGGCCGAACGGTGACGATGTCGGTAGATGAAATCCGCCAGATATCTCGCGACATTAACAGCCAGACATACGCCAGGGATTTCATGCTGATCGACCAGTCGGAGATGATTGTGAGTTTCATTCCCCCTCTGGCCGACGGTCGGGCGGCGATTTCGAGCGGTGTTGAGCGCGAGTTGCAGCATGCACATGAGGCAGCCAAAGAGGTCTACGTTATCTGGGCGGCCAAACAGAGTCCTTCGGTCTTTGTAACGCAGACCGCCACACGCGTCTTTGACAGTGTAAACCAGGCCTCACAATTCTTCGAAACACAACGGGACAGCACCGTCGCCACATAGCAGGCGCGGCCGGGCCGGAATGCCCGCGAGCAAATAAACATGCAGAAAAGGAAGATAACACCGCCGATCTATTTTGTCCTGTGCCTGCTGCTGGCGGTGGCACTGAACTTCTCGCTGCCGTCGTTGCGTATGATCCCAGGGCCATATCGCTATATAGGCGTACTGCTGATCGCCCTCGGAATCTGGCTGAATCTCTGGGCGGATCATCTGTTCAAGCACAAGAAGACCACCGTCAAGCCCTTCGAACAATCGAGCGCATTGATCGAAAAGGGGCCGTTTCTGTTTACGCGCAACCCGATGTATCTCGGCATGATCGCGATACTGGCGGGTACGGCGGTCGGGCTGGGCAGTGTTATCGCGTTGATCTCGCCGATTGCGTTCTACGCCATCGCCAGGTTTCATTACATACCGGCTGAGGAACAGGCTCTGAAAGAGACCTTCGGAGACAAATTCCACGACTATAAGAGGCGTGTCCGACGCTGGATGTGAGACAACTTCACATAGCCCGCAACAGATGCTGATGTTCATCCAGAACCACGGGCAAGACAGGGCGAGCGGGCCAACTTCTCCTGCTCGGCCGGGCTGTGGTTGTGACAAACGACCGAACTAACGACTCGACGTGTTGGCGGCTTAAGTGTACAGGGCGCACGCACAATGGCACTCACTCGTCTGGGAGGCGTATGGCTGAGATGCACACGAAGACGTCCTGCAGGCTATTCTGGCGAAGGTCTGAGCAAAGCCCCCCCTTGCCTGCCCTGACAGAAGTGTATTCTCAGCTCGAATCTCCGTCGATTCTGGGCGGCAACTCCGCCGCTGCAGCCGGTGGGCGGTTCAGCTACTGGGCTGCGGAACCGCGGGAGATATTTGCGTTCGGGCACGGCCAGGAACATCCGCTTGAGCAACTTGACGCCCTGCTCGGCAGATACAGACTCGAAGGAGGCGGTGCCCTGCCGGACGGGATATTCAAAGGCGGCTGGATTGGGTACTTTGCTTATGATCTTGGACACCACATCGCGGGAACAGCTGCAAAGGCAATTGACGACATTGGTTTGCCGTTGATTCGCCTATGCTTCTACGATCAGTTCATAGCGTATGATCATATTGACAGCGTCTTCTATCTGATCGCTCTCCATCTGCCGGAAGACGCTCAAACGCCAAACAGGAAGATCAACCGTCTTGAGGAAATGCTCAGCAAAGCCCGGAGTACACGCGGTCCCATTGTCAGAGGCGAAGCGATACATCATGGCGCGATAGATTTCTCGCATATCCGCTGCAACATGCCCCGTGAGTATTTCATGCGGATGTTCAGGAAGATCAGGCGGCATATATATGACGGGGACGTGTATCAGATCAACTTCTCGCAGCGTTTCGAATGTGATTGCGATGCTGCGCCGGTCAGCCTGTTCCATTGGGAGAACCTGCACAACTCCAGCCCGCAGGCGGCCTATATAGATGCGGGGGATTTCCAGATCGTCAGCACGTCGCCGGAGTTGTTTGTCGAGATCAAAGACGGCCTGATCCGGACGAAACCCATCAAGGGGACACGTGCGCGGGTCAATGCCGGGCTTGTGGGCGCTGAGCAGGCCGAGGCGATCAACGGCAGGAACCGCGCCGAGCTTATCGAAAGCGAAAAAGAGCAGGCCGAGTTGAACATGATCGTTGATCTTGAACGCAACGATGTGGCGAGGATTTGCCTACCCGGAACGCGCAGCGTCCTGCAGGGCCGCACGATCGAGACGTTTGCGACGGTGTTCCATGCTGTTGCAACCGTCGGCGGCACGCTCCGGGCAGGCATCACGTTGAGCGATGTTCTGCGGGCGATGTTTCCGGGAGGATCCATCACCGGCGCTCCCAAATTGCGCGCAATGGAGATTATCGAGGAGATCGAACCGACCGCCCGGGGCCTGTATACGGGCAGCATCGGATATATAGGCGTAGACGGCAACGCATCCTTGAACATCGCCATACGGACTGCTATCATCATCAGGCAGAAGGCTTTCGTACAGACGGGCGGCGGTATCGTTGCAGATTCTGAACCGCAGGCCGAGTGGGATGAGACGATCATCAAAGCCCGGGCATTGCTCGCCGGCGTATATGCAACCCAGAAGCGCGGACGCAGAATCGTGGCTGCTGCTGGACGAAACCCAAGTATCGAATCCGATACGACGCAGAAGATTTGATGGGAAAATGAACGAAAAGGGCGCGTGCCGTCGAGTTTAGAGATCGAACTGTTCGATCATTCGCGATTGTCCCGGGTTCGTGCTTGATATTTCGGAACTTCATCTTCGGCCGGACCACAATATGGCTGAGAAGGTATACCTGAATGACAAATTGATCGACGCCGACAAGGCCGCAATTACCGCTTCGGACAGCGGATTCTTGTACGGGGCCGGTCTGTTCGAGACGATGCGGGCGCACAAAGGCGTGGTCTTTGCGCTGGACGATCATCTCGATCGCCTGGCCTTCAGCGCCAGGAGCCTGGCCATAGACGCTCCGTACGATAAGGATTATATCTGCAGGGCGGTTTACGAGACATTAGCAGCCAATGGGCTCGAAGAAGCTCGTCTGCGACTGACGCTGACCAGCGGCTCGATGGCGGTGGCTCAGGAGAGCCGACAAGCGACGCTTTTGATCACGGCTACGAGATTTCTGGCGTATCCACCGGAGTTTTACACAAACGGCGTAACCGTGATTCTCTGTCCATACCGACAGAACCCGTACGAACCGACGACCGGGCACAAAGTAACGAGCTACTTTGGCCGTATGACGGCGCTGCGTCTGGCGCACGAACGTCGGGCGGCCGAAGCACTGTGGTTCACTATAGACAACCGTCTGGCTGAGGGGTGTATCAGTAATGTCTTTCTGGTCAAGGATTCAACGCTTGTCACGCCGCCGATCAATACTCCGGTCCTGGCGGGCATCGCGCGGAAGGCCTTGTGCCATATCGCAGCAAAGGAATCGGTCAAGCTGGTTGAGAAAGATTTGACAATCGACGATCTGCTCGCTGCCGACGAAGTATTGCTGACGAATGTGATTATGCAGATTCTACCGGTCATCGCGGTGGAGAAGCACAGCGTGGGCGACGGCAACGTCGGACCGCTCACAAAGAAACTCATCGAGTGTTTCAATGGCTATGTCGAGACCTGTTGTGCGGGGAAGAAATGAAAGTTCATGACGTCATCGCTGCAATCGAATCGATCGTACCGCCCGGTCTGGCTCAGGACTGGGACAACGTCGGCCTGCTCATAGGCGACCGCGACAGCAACGTCAGCAGCATACTTCTGACTATTGATACGACCGCTGAGGTCCTGGCCGAGGCGCTCAAACTCAAAACCGATCTTATTCTCAGCTACCATCCGGTCATCTGGGACGGACTCAAGAAGATCACCGCCGACGGTCCAACGCGCACTGTGTATGAGTGCATTCGCAGCGGACTGGCCGTGTATTCGGTGCACACATCTCTGGACGTCCTGGCCGGGGGCGTGAACGACGGTCTGGCGGAGATGCTGGGGATCACTGAATCCGATGCGTTGGGTGATTTTGTCGCCAATCCGGCCGGCGATACGTACAAGCTGGCTGTGTTCGTTCCGCTTGAGGCGGTGGAAGTAGTCGCCAACGCTATCTTCGCGGCCGGCGCCGGGAATATCGGCAACTACAGCCATTGCGGGTGGTCCACCGAGGGAACGGGCACGTTCAAGCCGCTGAAAGGGGCGAATCCCGCGATCGGGCGAAAAGGCCGCATCGAACACGTGCAGGAAAGGCGACTTGAAGCGATTGTGCCCACGGCTGCTCTCGACAACGTTGTCGCGGCCATGAAGCAGGCCCATCCCTATGAGATGCCCGCGTACGATATCTATCGGATGCACGATCCGCAGGGCAGGTTCGGGCTGGGCAGAATAGGCAAACTCGTCGAGCCAATGCGGGTAGATGCGATTATCGAGCGCGTCAAGAGAGTGACCGGCGCCCAAGCGGTCGGGCTGGTCGGCCGAACCAACCGGTCGATCAGGACCGCGGCAGTTTGTGCCGGAACGTGCGGATCTATTCTCAATACGGTTATCGCCCGCGGGGCCGAGCTCTATCTGACCGGCGAACTTAAACACCATCAGGCTCTGGCCGCTCAGGAAGCGGGACTGACCTGCATTTGTCTGAGCCACAGCAACTCAGAACGCTTCATTCTGAAAAAAATGGCCCGAGAGTTGAAAAAGAGCCTCAATTCGGTGACAATTCGCATCAGTAAGAAAGACGCGGATCCGTTTACATGGAAGAACGTATGACAGAACACAAGCAGGACGTCCCGGAGACAGCGGCGGTAGATACCGAAGATAACGGTCTGGTCGCGGATCAAGAGCAATCGCCCACGGCACCGACGGCCTCGCAGGCGGAGACCGGTTCGAGCGAAGCAACCGATGGCCACCGCGTTGAGAATCCGAACGCTGAAGATACCGCTGCGGAGATGATCGTTGATGCGGGGTACGAAACGCCGGCTGAATTAGAGGCGGATGCTGACTCAGAGGAGTCGGAAGACGGGTCGCATCATACAAGCGAAGAAAGTGAGGATGGGGAACCCGAACAAGATCTCGACAGCAAGGATGGCATGAGCCAGCGTGACGGTGACGGCGACCAAGACACGGCGGTCAAAACCGGACAGTCACCGGAAGAAGACGAACTAAGCGAAGTTTTGGACTCTCGGGAGGAAACCAGCGACGAACAGGATGCATCTGCCGCAGAGGCCACATCCGATGACGACGATGGCACAGATGCGGATACGAATGAACCGGCCGAAGAAGAGGAAATCGAAACGACCGTTGAATCGGTTCTGGAGGCGGTTCTGTTCGCGAGTGACGAAGCGTTAACGCCCGCGCGTATAGCTAACATCATCGAGGTAGATACCAGACAGGTCCGCAGGCATATCAAAGAACTCAACGCAAAGTACAAGGCTAATAACAACGCTTTTCGCATCGAGCGTATTGCCGGCGGTTTCCAGATGCTTACGCTGAGCCCCTACAACCACTGGCTGCGGAAACTGCTTCGTGCCCGCAGCGACAATAAACTCAGCCCGGCCGCCCTGGAGACGCTTGCCATCATTGCATACAAGCAGCCGATCATCAGGGCCGACATCGAGGCCATCCGAGGCGTAGCCGCCGGGGAGGTGATCCGCAGTCTGATGTACAAGGGGCTGGTGCGTATCGTGGGGCGTGCCGAAGTGATCGGCCGGCCGATGCTCTACGGAACGACGAAGAAATTCCTCGAAGTCTTCGGGCTCAACTCCATCAAAGATCTGCCAAAAGTCGAGGAACTCAAGAAACCTGAACAATAAGCCCGTGAATCAGGCATTATGGCCCCCTGGTTGGAAACAGCCGCGGTTACAACACTGGCCGTCCTGGCGACGGTGGTTGGCCTGGGTCTCTCTCGATTGCGCAGTTTATGGTGGGTCGCCGGCTACTTTGTTCCGCTTGTGCTCTTGCTGCTGGTCACGGTGGCCAGGAATATCGATGCCCTGAGATTCGCGCCTGTGTTCTCCACGATCAGCGCCGGCAGGAACGAATTTACACTGCTTGTCATTGCGGTGCCAATGCTGCTGACACTGTTGATGGGCCGACTTGGGCGACTGCAAGCCAAAGTGCTGATGGCCGGGCTTGTTGTCATTTGCATGGTCCAACTGATCGTGTACCCGTTTCTGGTTCCGGCATTAATCAGAGACACGCTTTGCCACCTGCCCAACAACATTTCACCCGATGGCGTCTGTATGCAGAGCACCGACTATACGTGCGGGCCGGCGGCTGCGGTTACCGCTCTGGCCCAACTGGGTGTCGATGCAAGCGAGGGGCAGATCGCGATCGACGCCCGAAGTGCGCCACAGATGGGCACGCCGGACGACATGCTCGCCGCTGCGGTGGAGAAACGATACGGCAATCGAGGAATAAGATGCGAATATCGTCATTTTGATTCGGTGGCACAACTCAAACCTGTCTGCCCGACCATTGCGGTCGTCAAGTTTGCCTTTCTGACGGATCATTACGTGACAGTTCTGGACGTGAATGACGGCACAATCACCGTGGCGGACCCACTCGAGGGAAGGCGGACCTTGACGCATGCGGATTTCGAGAGAAAATGGCGTTCGGTTGGCATTATTATCGAACGAACCAGCACGATCGGCACGGTAGTGGAGACGGCGCAATAATGGCTGACGAAACAAGTGATTCGCGAAGGCTTAGTTTGAAGAGTGCGGCAATCAGTCGGCGGGCATTCCTGAAGACCACTATGGCAGCCTTAGCGACCAGTTCGCTCTCCTGCTGCTCGCCTGGGAAACCCAAGAGCGGTGTGGTACGATTTGGCATGGTCACCGACTGCCATTATGCCGACGCCGCTCCAAAAGGCTCGCGCCACTACCGACAATCGCTGGACAAACTCGCCGAGTGCGTCGATTTGATGAATGATGCGGACGTGGATTTTCTCGTCGAGTTAGGCGACTTCAAAGATCAGAATACCCCGCCAACCGAGGAAAGTACGCTCGCATATCTGGAGAAGATCGAGGCCGTTTTCGAGGGTTTCAAGGGTTCGACATACCATGTTCTGGGCAACCATGACACCGACAGCATCTCCAAGGAGCAATTCCTTAGCCGTGTTCACAATACCGGCATCGAACCCGAGCGCAGCTATTACAGCTTCGACCGCGGGAACGTACGGTTCATCGTCCTGGATGCGAACTTTCGCGCCGACGGTACGCCGTACGGCTACGGCAACTTCAACTGGGCCGACGCCAACATCCCTCCCGCCGAGATGGACTGGCTGCGAAAGACGCTGGGCGAGGCTCCCGGCCACTGCATTGTCTTTACTCACCAACTGCTGCATGGCAAGGGCAGTACCGTCGCTAACAATGCAGCCGAGGTCTGCCGCACACTCGCTTCATCGAACAAGGTGCTTGCGGTATTCGAGGGGCATCACCATCGCGGCGACTATGCTTTCGACCACAATATCCACTTCTATACGCTCAAGGCCATGGTCGAAGGCTCTGGGGAACGGAATAATGCTTATGCCATCGTTGAGGTCGGCCGGGCGGGCGATATCGGCGTTACCGGCTACCGCCGGGCGACGTCCATGCGTTTGCCCTACCGTCTGCAATCTGAGTAACTAAATACAGGAGAGCTTATCGATTGCTTCGCAGGGCTTAGTCGAACCACTCATCTTCGGGATCGAATGGCGGGATCACAATGTTGAGGATGCGGATCCTACCGACGGCACGATGTCGGCAGCCGGGTTTGATGAATATTGTGGTCAGCGGTTCGACCGGTATGCGCCGACCGTCCAGTTCCATCTCGCCCTGACCTTCCAGCACGATGTAGATTTCGGTGAGCTTTTTGTGGTAGTGGACTTCGGAGTCCGTCTGGATATCCACGACGTGGACCGTCGCGGTGGTGTTGTCGGGAACGGCGAAGGCCCGCTTTGCGAATCCACATGGGCATCGCACGGCGTCTATCTCATCGAGTTTTGCGATCATATAGTTGGCCATAGTTGCTCCTGAGCCTGAGGCTGTTGCCGGGCCGGGAGAGGCCCGCTAAAGGCGAAAACGGTTGAAAGTACGGCCGAACTTAGCTATAGTCTGCACCATATCCGTTTTTCGAGCAAGAAATCAAATCTATTTTGAAGGCAGCAAGGATTCACTATGAGCGATCTTTTCGACATCAAGGGCAAGACAATGGCAATCACCGGCGGCGGCGGGGTTCTGTGCGGCGAGATGGGCCGGGCGCTAGGAAAGGCTGGCGCGAAAATCGCCGTGCTCGATCTGAACGAGGACGCAGCGGGCCAAGTAGCCGATGAGATTTCCTCTGCCGGGGGCAAGGCGATCGCGGTCAAATGCAATGTCCTCGACAAGGAGAGCATCGCCGCGGCGAAGGCCAAGGTTGATTCGGAGTTCGGCAATCTCGACGTTCTGATCAACGGGGCCGGAGGCAATAAAAAGGAAGCTACGGCCACGCCGGAGTTGCCTTTCTTCGATCTGCCGCCCGATGCACTGAAGTTCGTGTTCGAGCTGAACATTCTCGGGACGATGCTGCCCACGCAGGTATTCGGCAAGGAAATGGCCGAGTCAGGCTCCGGCATTATCCTGAACGTTTCGAGCATGTGCGCCTTTCAACCACTGACAAAGGTATGCGGCTATTCGGCGGCAAAGGCGGCCGTGAGCAACTTCACGCAGTGGCTGGCAGTGCATATGTGCCAGAACTACTCGAAGGATATTCGCGTCAACGCGATCGCTCCGGGCTTTTTCCTGACCGAGCAGAACCGTTTTCTATTGACCGAGGAGAAGACCGGCGAGTTGACGCCGCGAGGTCAGACTATCATCGACCATACGCCGATGGGCAGGTTCGGCGATCCGGCCGATTTGATCGGCACTGTCATGTGGCTGCTGAGCGATGCGGCCAAATTCGTAACGGGTATCGTCGTTCCCATCGACGGAGGTTTCTCGGCGTTCAGTGGTGTCTGATTGCTGTAAGCAGAGCGATAAGAAAGGCCAGGCTAAATCATGGACAGACGCAGTTTTCTCAAGTCTCTCGGCGCAACTTCGCTGGCGATCAGTGCAGGCTGCGCGACGGTTCCGGCGGCGCGAGCCGGACGCAGCGACAAGGCTCGCAACGTAATCTTCATCCTCAGCGACGACCATCGCTGGGATGCCATGGGGTTTATGGGTAAGATTCCGTTTCTCGAAACGCCCAATATGGACCGTATGGCGCGTGAGGGGGCGCATATCGAGAATGCCTTTGTTACGACGTCGCTGTGTTCACCCAGCCGGGCGTCGATCCTGACGGGCATGTTCTCGCACCGACACGGCGTAGTCGACAATCAGACGAACATTCGTGAGGATATCGTCTTCTTTCCGCAGTATCTGCAAGAGGCCGGCTACGAAACAGCTTTCATGGGCAAGTGGCACATGGGGCACGCGGACGATGAACCGCGGCCCGGCTTTGACCGGTGGATCAGCTTCAAGGGTCAGGGCGTGTACTATGATCCCGTGCTCAATATCGACGGCGAACAGGTCAGGCGGAAGGGGTATATTTCCGATCTGCTGACGGATTATGCGGTGGAATGGATCGGCAAAGAGCGGGAGAAGCCTTTCTTTTTGTATCTGTCGCACAAGGCGGTGCACGCGATGTTCAAGCCCGCCGAGCGGCATATGGGCAAGTACGAGAAGGTGGAGATCCCTTATCCGGAGAGTATGGCGGATACGGAGGAAAACTACGCGGGGAAGCCGGCCTGGGTCAAAGAGCAGCGGAACAGTTGGCACGGGGTCGACTACATGTACCACGGGGATATGGACTTCGACACGTTTTACAAGCGTTACTGCGAAACCGTGCTTGGAATCGATGACAGTATCGGGCGGGTGCTTGACTGTCTCCAGGAGAACGGACTGGATGAATCGACGTTGGTGATGTACATGGGCGACAACGGCTTTTGCTTCGGCGAGCACGGGCTGATCGACAAGCGGCACATGTATAAGCCTTCGATGCGTGTGCCGATGCTGGCGTACGGCCCCGGCCTGATTCGCCCGGGCACGAAACTCAAGCAGCTCGTACAGAATATCGACATTGCGCCGACGGTGCTGGAGACAGCAGGTGTGAGGCCTCCTGCCCACATGGACGGCCGGTCGATTATTCCAATCCTGCAGGGCAAACGCATCGCGTGGCGCGACGCCGTGTTCTACGAGTATTATTGGGAAGCCAACTTTCCACATACGCCAACTACGTTCGGGGTGCGCACGGACCGCTACAAGTTCATTCACTACCACGGAGTCTGGGACACGGACGAACTGTACGATATTCAGAACGATCCGACGGAGATGCACAATCTGATCGACAAGACCGAGTATCGAGACATCGTCGAGAAGCTGCGAACGCAGATGTACGACTGGCTTGAGCGGACCGATGGTATGAAGATACCGCTGCGCCGCGAGAAAGGCTTCAAGGGAGACAAGCGCGGGCCGAAAAAGGTTAAGAAGTATCTCTACCACGGAGGATAGGCCGACCGCACTATCGCGAACGGAAACGGAGAAGCCTGCGCAGGTGCTGGAGGCAAGAGTTAATACGGATGCAGTTCATGTGCACAGGGAGTGATATATGAGCGAAAGCGATCCGGCACAGCCGCTGAAGGATTTCGAACCGCGGCACGATTTCTTCGTGGGCGTGGATTCCGACGGCTCAGTGTTCGATACGATGGGCATCAAACAGCGGGAGTGCTTCTGTCCGTGGATGATCGGCTATTTCGGCCTGCAGCCGGTTGCGCAGGCGGCCCGCGAGTGCAAGGAGTTCGCGGATCTTTTCTCCAAGACCCGCGGCGGCAATCGCCACAAGACGAACAAGCGCATTATCGCAGAACTGCTACCCAATCATCCGATGACGAAGGCCCGCGGCTTCGATGTTCCCAGGTATCCGCACTATTTCGCGTGGGTGGACGATCCCGACAGCACGTTGAGTAACGACGGGCTGAGGCAGGCTATTGACGCGGCCGGCAATCCTGACGCTCAGACGGAGCTGGAATTAGCCCTTGCCTGGAGCGTACGAGTCAACGAAACTGTTTCGGAAATCGTCAAGGGGCTGGGGCCGTTTCCGAAGGTGCGTGAGAGTCTGGAGAAGATGCAGCAGGCCGCGGATATTATCGTGGTTTCCGGAACACCGAATGAGGCGCTTGAGCGCGAGTGGGAAGAGCACGATCTGTCCAAATATGCGGCGCTTATTGCGGGGCAGGAGATGGGCGGAAAGGCCCAGCATCTCGAATATGCTGCGGCCGGCAGATATGAGAAGGACCATGTGCTGGTGATCGGCGACGCGCCGGGCGACATGCAGGCCGCCAAAGCCAATGATGCGTTGTTCTACCCGATCAATCCGGGTGATGAAATCCGGTCGTGGGAACGTTTCCACGATGAAGCATTCGAGAAGTTTGTCAACGGACGGTACGCCGGGGCGTATGAACAGGACCGTATTGCGGAGTTCGCTTCGTATCTGCCCGAACTGCCGCCCTGGGAAAGATAGGAGCCATTATGCTCTATTACAGTCGCGGAAGCGAAACCGACAATCTGACGGTCGAGGATTTGAAGAACGGCCTGACCGAAGCCCTCGACAGACTGGGGAAGAGGCGGAAAGTACTGGCGGTGCCGCCGGATATCACGCGATTCTACTCACGGGCCGGCGAATTGACGCGGTTTGCGTGGCAGTATTGCGGCGATGCAATGACGGACATCCTGCCCGCGATCGGAACGCATTTTCCGATGACCGAGCCGGAGATTAAGCGGATGTACGGCGATGTGCCGGTCGATCTTTTCCGCATGCACGATTGGCGGTCCGGTATCGCGACGCTGGGTGAAGTGCCCGGCGAATTTGTCAACGACGTCAGCGAGGGCAAGCTCGACTTCTCCTGGCCCGCGCAGGTTGATAAATTGCTCGTCGAAGGCGATTTTGACCTGATTCTCTCGATCGGACAGGTTGTGCCACACGAAGTGGTGGGCATGGCAAACTATAACAAGAACATCTTCGTCGGTACGGGCGGCGCCGACGGCATCAATAAGAGCCACTTTCTCGGTGCGGTGTACGGCATCGAACGAACGATGGGGCGCAGCGATACGCCCGTTCGGCGGGTGCTGAACTACGCATCCGATCATTTTGCAAAGGACCTGCCGATCATTTACGTGCATACGGTGGTGGCTGCGACGGATGCCGGCCAGGTTACGCGAGGTTTGTTCATCGGCGATGACATCGAGTGTTTCGAACGGGCGAGCGAGCTGTCGCTGAAGGTGAACTTCACGATGCTGGATGAGCCGCTCAAGAAGGTGGTTGTGTACCTCGAGCCGGAGGAATTCAAGAGTACATGGCTGGGGAACAAGAGCATCTATCGGACCCGTATGGCGATGGCCGACGGCGGAGAGCTGATCGTGCTCGCCCCGGGCGTGCGGGAATTCGGCGAAGACAAGGAGATCGACACCCTCATTCGCAAGTACGGCTACCGCGGCAGCGAGAAGACCCTGCAACTGATCGACGAGAATGAGGATCTGCGGTCCAATCTCAGTGCGGCGGCTCATTTGATTCATGGCTCGCCCGAGGGACGCTTCACGGTCACGTACTGTCCGGGCTCGCTTACAAGAGAGCAGATCGAGGCAGCCAATTTCCGGTACGCCGATCCGAAGACAATGATGCAGAAGTACGACCCCAAGCAGCTTAAGGACGGCTTCAACACCGTGGGCGGTGAAGAGATATTCTTCATTTCCAATCCCGGCCTTGGCCTTTGGTCATCGAAAGACAGATTCAATGCGTGACGGTGCTTTTTTAGGGCATGGTCGTGGCGTTTTTACCAGATTAACGCCTGTTGTGTGGAGTCCACGGTGGTTTATGGCAGCAATTGGTAATATGAGATCAGTTACAGCTATCTTTGGACTGTGCGCAGTCATCGCATCGATGCCTTTCGGCTTACATCCATGTCGCGCCGGCAGCCAGGAGCCAGATGGATTCCCTTATATGCTGCCCAAAGAGAGGCCAGATCGGGCCTTGAGTGCGGCTTTGGAACGCAATTACACGGCTTATCCGGCGCCCCGGCCGGAACGCAACGAGTTGTATTCTCAATTCAAGTATACGAGACTCCAAGGCTTTGATTACAACGGCCATGACGGGACCATCTCCCGTCGCGATCCCTCCAAAGTGATCTTTGCCAACGGCAAATACTACGTGTGGTACACTCATCGTCACACGCCCACCCCTCCGCAGGGCCCGAAAAGATGCACCGATACCATTGCCTCTACCGATTGGGATTTGGCGGATATATGGTATGCCACCAGCGATGACGGTTTCAGATGGAAGGAACAGGGAGTCGCAGTACCGCGCCCGGCCAAGCCGCAAGTGGGATGGCGCTCGGTGACGACGACGGACATTCTGGTTTGGAAGGGTAAGTACTACCTCTATTACCAGGGATTCGTGGAGGCCAGCGGCACGCGCGGCGACGACTGCCCCGTGGCCGTCTCCTATGCGGACTCTCCGGACGGCCCCTGGACCCCATACAATAAGATCGTCATCCCGAACGGAGCAAAGGGCGAGTGGGATCAGTACTCCATTCACGACCCCTACCCCCTCGTATACAGAGGCAAAATACACCTCTACTATAAATCCGATTGCGACGGCGATCCTCGCCTGGTGCGTATGCAGGGCCTGGCAATCGCCGATCATCCTCTCGGCCCATTCAGTAAGCACCCGCTGAACCCGGTGATCAGCTCCGGACACGAAACCACGCTGTTCCCATTCAAGGGCGGAATTGCCGCTCTGGTGATCAAGGACGGCAACGAGCACAATACTGTACAGTTTGCCGAAGACGGCGTGAATTTCGAGATAGCCTCGATTGTCGAACTCATGCCGACCGCCGCCGGCCCCTTCGTGCCCGACGCCTTCACTGATACAAAGAACGGCAGGGGCATCACCTGGGGACTGTCGCATTTCATAAACGTCACGACCTGGGACAAAAACCACGCGGCCCTGGTGCGATTCGATTGCGATCTGAGCCGAGACCTGAACGATCCGCAAATGAAGAAACATCACGTCTACCACAAACCCGATGTCTATTATCAGCAGGGCCTGAGCCAGCAACAGCGAAAACGCATCATAGCAGAGAACCGCAGACTGAGAGACAATTAACGCATGTCGGAATACGCATTCCAAAGAAGCGGGCCGCTTACTGTAATTTGGAGCACAGCACACTTTATCACCCGGAGCACAACACCCTTTGTCGCCCCACGCGCGGTGCCCCTTGTCACCCCGAGCGAAGTCGAGGGGTCCGGCTACGCATCGGTAAGGCGCATGCAACCGGCGTGACATTGTCTTGATTGTCGCAACCAGATTCCTCCACTGCACTCATCCCGACAAGTCGGGATTTGTTCCGGTCGAGATGACAACATGTGCCGTATCCTTCGTCGCGTCACGATAAAAGTCACATCCCAGGGCTGGTCCCTTTTCTCCTTGTCTCTCTCGACGCCACCGTTATCTTCGCCGTCCTCTCCGATGCTCCAAAGCACGTATCCCGGCTGGGTCCGCTTGTACTTGATCGGTTTGCCGTCAAAGGGATCAATCGGCACCCCCTCCAGATACTCTCCCACAAGCTCCTCCAGACGCTCCGGCAATTCCCCCTTCACCAGTCGATACCGTTCAATCGCCAGCGCAGTCCTCGCCAGCCCGATATGTGCCCTGCATCGCAGATCAACCTCGGCGACACGCGCCATCGCCGGCGCCATCATCTTACCCGCAACGTGTACGAAAGAAAGGTTCTGCATATCCTCGTCTATCTCACGCAGCCTCGCTATCCGGTGCATGCCCGGTAGCTTCAGAGCCTCCATGCAATTGGCCGCGTAGTCCAAATAGGCGATGAGACCGGTCCTGCCGATAACCGGAATCCTCATCCATCTGGTAATGTCCTCCATCTCTGGCAGCAGCGATGGATCTCGGAATATCTCGATCACCTCGGCTCGCTCAGTTACCAGCGCGCCGGTCATATCGAGCGTCGATTCAGTCCACGACAGCGTCTTTTCCAATTGTCTCAACTGCCCATACGAAAACGCCGTCACGCTCAACGTTCGCTCCAGCCCTGATAGGGACAACCCGATGCAGCCAACTCGCGCAAGATGACAAATCAAGTATGGCTTACTGCCGAGTGAATCGGCAAGCCTCAATCCATCATGAATGTGGGCCAATGCGGTTGTGGCATCACTTTTGTCGCCATAGAAAACCGCTGCCACTTCGCGCACTCTCTCGCTTCCGGCAGATGCGGCGCCGTACCAGTCGCATAGTCAAATTCATACCGGCAATGCTCGATTTCACCGGCCTTCCGCAGCAGGGCGAGACACTCCTGACTCTCCTCCAGATATTCCGATATGGCCTCCGCCATTGCCTTTGGCAAAGGCTCTCCTCTGGCGGGTAGCTCTGTCCCTTCTGGGAATATAGGCACATTCGCATCGCTTGGTCGCACAAACACGTTGAAAGCCTCGGTATACAAGCCCGCCGCGTTCTTAGCCCCCTCAGGCAGTCGCTTGTATTCCTCCATCTCAGCAAAGCTCGTCGGATACCCCGCCGCCCGCAATGCAGCCAGCCGGGTACGTACACTATTGCGCCGTACTGCAAATATTGCTGCGGCCGCGACTACAATAACGGCAAGCAAGATGAGAATTAAGAACCAGGCCCTTCGGCACACCGGCTTGCTACGCTTCTTGTCGTTCTTATCCATCTCGGCAATCTCCCGGTTGGCTCAGACGACGCCATTCCCAATCACAAAGCATACCACGGAATAACGATTGAGCCAAGCGCGTGTCTGGGCCACGGTATGGGCCCGAGGGCATGCTTGCGAGAAAAGAGCCATACATATCCGTTTTGGGATGTCCGGTCGAATCCGGTGGTTATGCGGGGTCCGGCGGAGTTTACAGTTGCATTTGGCGCGAGAATCGCCAAAATAGCGTATTCCAATTACACACAAACGGAAATGAATAATCGATGCGCGTGGGCGCAGCAAGGAGACACACAACATGGCACAGGCAGATATGGGCCTCGTAGGTTTGGCGGTGATGGGTGAGAATTTGATTCTCAACGCGGAGAGCAAGGGTTTTACCGTTGCGTGTTATAATCGCACGGTTTCGAAGGTGGACAACTTCATCAACGGCCGGGCCAAGGGCAAGAATATCATCGGCTGTCGTTCCGTCGAGGAACTCGTCGCGGCCCTCAAGAAGCCTCGCAAGATCATGCTGATGGTCAAGGCAGGTCAGGCTGTCGACGCCTTTATCGACAAGCTGCTGCCCCACCTCGAGGACGGAGATATCATCATCGACGGCGGCAACTCGCACTTTCCCGACACGATTCGGCGAACCGAATATGTCGAGAGCAAAGGCAAGCTCTATATCGGCACCGGGGTTTCGGGCGGCGAGGAAGGCGCCCTTCGCGGTCCGTCCATCATGCCGGGCGGTTCGCCGCCGGCGTGGGAACACGTCAAGCCAATCTTTCAGTCCATTTGCGCCAAGACCGAGGACGGCGATCCGTGCTGCGACTGGGTCGGCGAGAACGGCGCGGGCCATTTCGTCAAGATGGTTCACAACGGCATCGAATACGGCGACATGCAGATGATCTGCGAAACGTACCAGATCATGAAGCACGGACTTGGCATGAGCAACGAACAGATGCATGGTGTGTTCGCCGAATGGAACGAGGGCGAACTGGATTCCTATCTGATTGAAATCACGCGCGACATCCTCGGATACAAGGACGAGGACGGCAATGCGGTGATCGACGTGATTCTCGATACGGCCGGCCAGAAAGGTACGGGTAAATGGACCGCCATCGAGGCTCTGAACCTCGGCCAGCCGCTGACGCTGATCGGGGAGGCGGTCTTTGCGCGTTGTCTGTCGGCGCTCAAGGAGGAACGCGTGGAGGCCTCGAAGGTTCTCAGCGGCCCCAAAGTCAAGTTCGACGGCGATCCCAAGGCGTTCATCGACGATCTGCGCAAAGCGCTATATGCATCGAAGATTGTCAGCTATGCCCAGGGCTATCAGCTCATGCGGGCGGCGGCGGCCGAACATGAGTGGAACCTCAACTACGGCGGGATCGCCCTGATGTGGCGCGGCGGCTGTATTATTCGCTCGGTCTTCCTGGGTAAGATCAAGGAGGCATTCGACAACAATCCGAAGCTGACCAACCTGCTGCTGGATCCGTTCTTCAGCGATGCCGTTCAGCAGGGCCAGGATGCGTGGCGTCGCGTCGTTACTTCGGCAATCCAGATGGGTATTCCGATGCCCGCGATGAGCGCCGCTCTTGCGTTCTTCGACGGCTATCGCGCCGAGCGACTGCCGGCGAATCTGTTACAGGCACAGCGCGACTACTTCGGGGCACATACGTACGAGCGGGTGGATAAGCCTCGCGGCGAGTTTTTCCACACCAACTGGACCGGCAGAGGCGGGACGACGGCGGCTTCGACGTATACCGTATAGCCCCGGGGAGGTGCGGCAATGCGTGACAGCCAGCGGATGAAATCCGTTCAGACGCCGATCATCCCCGTCGTCGGGGAGTTGATCCGCGCCAATCCCGGCACGATCTCGCTCGGCCAGGGCGTCGCCTATTATGGTCCGCCACAGCAGGCTGTCGACGCGATTGCCGGCTTTCTCGATGATCCGCAGAACCACAAGTATAAGCTGGTTCAGGGAATTCCGGAACTGCTTGGTGTAATCGAGCGCAAGATCCGTGAGGAAAACGGAATTGATCTTGAAGGCAGGCGCATTGTCGTGACGGCGGGCGCGAATATGGGCTTTGTCAATGCAGTCCTGGCGATTACGGAACCGGGCGATGAGGTAATCCTCAATCTGCCGTACTACTTCAACCATGAGATGGCTATTGCGATTGCCGACTGCAAGGCCGTATGTGTGCCGACCGATGACGATTATCAGTTGCAGCCCGAGCGAATCGATGCGGCTATCACTGATCGCACGCGAGCGGTTGTGACTATAACCCCCAACAATCCGACCGGTGCGGTGTATGCCGAATCGAGCCTGCGAGGCGTCAATGAGATTTGCAAGCGTCACGGGGTTTACCACATCAGCGATGAGCCGTACGAGTATTTTACGTATGACGGGACCGAACATTTCTCGCCCGGCTTGGTAGAGGGGGCCGCCGAACACACAATCTCGCTGTTCTCGCTATCGAAGGCATACGGATTTGCAAGTTGGCGCATCGGTTGGATGGTCATTCCGGAGCATCTCTTTGAGCCGGTCCGCAAAATCCAGGATACGAACCTGATTTGTCCGCCCGTCGTGTCGCAGTATGCGGCTGTCGGTGCGATGAAAGCAGGCCGCGCGTATTGTGCAGACAAACTCCGCGAGACGATCGAGATCCGTCATATATTCCTTGAAGAAATAGCGAAGATATCCGATCTGGTCACCGTTCCCCGGGCCGACGGCGCGTTCTACTTTCTCCTGCGTGTCCACGGCGACCACGATCCCATGGAACTCACCCGAAGGCTGATCGAAGAACATAAAGTCGCAGTCATACCGGGCATGACCTTCGGCATGACAGACTGCTGCCTGCGGGTCGCTTACGGCGCCCTCCACAAAGCCACCGCTCAGGAAGGCGTCAGCAGGCTCGTGCAGGGACTGCGGCGGATTCTGTCGATTTAACAGCGATTGATATACAGAGTAAATCGTGAAAAACCGCGGCGCTACGAAAAGCTCAGGAGTTCACCTATGAAGATTTTTCAACGTGTCCCAAGCTACAGAAAAACTTCCTCAGGCAACGGCACAATTTCCAGCTTTTGCAGTGTGGTTGTTTTCTTGTTGACCTGTACCACGGCGCAGATGTCGCCCGCCCAGAATTGGGTCGAACGGCAGAGCGGCCCGGCACCAGGCGATTCGGGATCGAGGATAGACGCGATAGTTCAGAGGCAAATCCTGAACATCACCGAATCATCCGCCCGCGAGCCAGACGGCACGACGGTCCAGTACAACCACCCTTCGATGCTCTGCATGACGCGAAAGGGAACGATGATCTTCATGTGGAACGGAGGGCCCAGCGAAGCCGAGGGGGGCAATAGAATCTTCTTTTCCCGCAAAGAAAAGGGCGGACAGACATGGAGTGAGCCGGAGCGTCTGGAGGATCAGCAGATCGATTTTGGAACGATCTATCAGCCAACGAGGCAGGGCGCGCCCGTCATAGCTGGATACTGGCTTGGTCCGCCACCGCGATCATCGACTCGGCTGATGTTTTCCCGCGACGACGGAAGAACCTGGTCCGAACCGGCTGAATTTCCAGCAACGGACGACCCTTTCTGGGCGGGCCCGCCCGCCGATGGGCGTTATCGCTTTTCGATGAATCCGCCGATAGAAATGCCCGATGGTACTCTATGGTGGCAAAGCGAGCGTTTTCGAGACCGCTCGCTGGGCAAAGCCGTGCCTGCAATAGTCGTTGTACCGCCCGACAATTACACAGGATGCACCGACGGGGCAGGCGAGTGGAGCAGCATCCATCCGCCTGTCTTCGAGCAGGGGCGCGGTTATCTCGGCGACTTCTTTATCCTCTCGCCCGATTACCGCAAAGTCCTTTACACCACCCGCGGCGGCGGAAGCTATCTAACCGAGGACCGCGGTGCGACATGGCTGCGAGTTGCCAACGGACCTCACGCCGGGGGCGGCGCCGGCCTGGCGGCGTTGAGCCTGGACGTCGAAGGTGGTCCCGCCCGGGGCTGGCACTTGATGGCTGGAACGCCCCATCCCGGTCGAAACGGAATGCGCGTTCACATTTCCCGCGATCCCGCCGACCCGGATAGCTGGCGCAAGGTGCTGACGCTGCACGAGGACATCCCGGCCGAAGACGCCGATCCGAGTATGATCCAGACTCCCGACCGGCTGATTCACCTGCTCTTCACGGGACGGGGCGAAAGCAAGCTCAAGTACTACATTCTTGATCCCGACGCACTGACAGCGAACCGACCCGCCGCCGGGCCGCCCGACAACTGGCCGGAGCAGGTACAAACCGTCAAGGCGGCCAGGACTTCCAGAGGGGTAGAATTGACATGGGAGGCTGCCGATAAGAGCGAGTCTTATATTGTTTATCGACGCAGATTCGAAGAAGGCGAAATCACACAGACGCTCGCTCAGGTTGATGGGGATAAAACGAAATACATCGACACCAGAGCGATGAAAGCCGGCAGGCACGGCTACTGGGTTCAGGCTGTAAACAGATACGCAAGAGGCCGCTGGTCGAAAGCCGCTACCGTATATTCTGACGGAAAGGACTGATCTCCAATGGCGGTCGATAAGCCGTGGGGGAAAAGTCCGCCATCGGAGATGCCGGCGCAAGCAGCCACGGTCCGCCGCGGCAGACCTATGCGATCAGGGGGGGACCAAGTCGGCCAATTGTGTCCACGTGTGCAAGGATTTGCACATCCTACGCCTGAAGAAGGGATCGCGCGCCTCCTTTGAGCAGGCAGGGCGGACAAATGTCGTTCTTGCCCGCGCAGCCAGGGGCTGTCAAGGTTCTCAATTCTGGGAACTCTAATGCTGTTCGATCGGGGCGCCGATCAGCTTTTGTTTTTTGCCCTTGATCGTATCAAAGATATCCTGCTTCATTGCCTGCTGATCTATCTGTCGAATAACGCGCACGGTGCTCGCCTGGTCAGCCCGGTTCCAACGATACCCCTGTTCCGGCCCAGCCACAGTGACAGGCTCGGTCTCCTTCACCCAGCCCAGCCCCAATCGTTTACTGATAATTGCCGACAAACAAGATGGATCGAACAGAGGTTTGTTATGCGCCGGCACGATTTTCAGGAGATATCGCCCCAGTGGATTGTCCGCATAGTAATGAGGCTCGGTCCGCTTATCGATCCGCACTCTCGCGCCTACGGGCGCCGGCATGATCCACGTCTCAATCCCGCTCTGCGCCACAACATACATCGACCACGGGTCATTGCCGCCGTTGAACTCATTGATAATCGCATCATTCGACCCTCCGAGCCACATGATGCGCATACGATGCTTGAGCTCCAAGCCTTCCGCCCATGCCTGCAATATCGCCGAAGCCGTATTGGTTCCCGGCCCAACCGGGACAATCCAGACGGGATTTTCCGGCGACGCCCCGCGTGCCGCCGCGAGGATTGCCTCACTGGCCTGCGTTATGATCGGCACCGTATCAAACCACTTGCCTGAACGCGGCACCTCCAGCCGCTCGTCCGCCCCGCGAAAGACAAAGGGTACGCGGTCCTTGGGCAAACCGCTTTGCCGCGACAGGTTTATGATATGCAGAATCTCTTCGTAGTTCATCGGCTCTTGTCCGCCGCCGTGGTGTATGCTGTTGACGCCCAGAACGTCGAGTTCACTGTAGAGGGCATAGGCCAGATAGTGCTGATCGTCCTGCTCGTTCTTCTGATCCGTATCGAGCACAACCTGTGGGACGTGCAAAGTCTCGGGAGTGTGCACGCGCACTATCGCCGGACAATCATCCTGGTATTCTCCATCGCCGACTGTCAGCCGAACCTTGTATATCCCTGCCCGCTTGAACTCGTGCCGGACCGAGGAGCCTTGTTCGCGTGCTCCGTCCCCGAAATCCCAGGTATACTCCGCGATATTCCCGATCGATCCCTTTGCCGAAAACCTCACCGCCCTGCCAACCATCACCGGCCCATCCACCGGCATTATCCTGGCCTCAACCGGCGGCGTTACCCAAATGGTCCCTCGCACATGTCCATCGTGCTCGCCATTGCCGAAAGTCAGCTTCACCCCATAGGTTCCCGGTTTCTCGTAGGCATGGCGGACCCTCTTGCCAGTCGCCTTCTTACCGTCGCCGAAATCCCAATGCCATCGCTCAATATCCCCCACAATCCCAACGCCCTCTAACCTTGCCACCTCACCCGCCCGTATCGGCATCGTTGGCAGCCGCAAGTCCGCGTCAATCGGCAGACAATTCGCAACAATCCACGAGACGCCTTCCTCCCCGCGCAGGTGAATGCTCTTGACGGCAGTCTTATCATCCTTGCTGAACAGGCTTACACGCATTGCATCGAACATTTTGGGCTCAGTCCCCGGCCCTCCCCACACGTAGCGGCCTGTGTCATACCACCCGCCGACGCCGCGGGCATGCGTCCTCCATTCACCCCTAACCCGCAGTTCGATCTTCCAAGCGGTGTCTGGCTGTGGCTGGTTCGGGTATACACCGCTTAACGCTATCAGATTCGCCTTGACCGGTTCCGGCCATTCGGCCATCCACCATGCCGGCTGGTCTTCTGAGAGGACTCCGAGATTTTGGCCGAAACCGACGCCATATTCGTTCCATTGCGACTTCCTGAGGAATTTCTCCCGCTGAATCTCATAGACCATGTGATCGGGCTCACCTCGCACTCCCTTGTCATACGATGCGAAATTGCTCGATATCTTCGCTCTAGGCAGCAAATTCTCAGCCGAATTCGGTATGTGCATCGCCGCATGCATTGTTGAGGGCACAAGAGAAAGCCCTGCAATCGCCAACATTCGCAGTGTTGCAATCATCTTCATGAACCACTTCCTTTCGGAGATTGTCTTCAAATGGGCGGATACACCCCGCGCCCATGCCATAGATTCGTTTGGATCGAGCGTTTCGGGCGATCACGACGGTGCAGTGTAATGCATCATCATGAAATGCGTCAATGGCATGGGTTGACCCATATCCTATCATCCGGTAATATGCGCTTTACGTAGACGTTCTTCGTCGATTCATTGCATATGGTAAGCACAAAGGAATAGTGCGATGTGGTACACAATCTTCATGCTGGTGATGGTGCCGCTTGTGGCTGTTGGCTGGCTGGCGTACTACCTGTACATGCGCAGGGTGATTGAAGAGGAGAAGAAAGACGGGAGAAAGGAATCGCAACGGCTCTCGAAGAGCAAGAACGAAGTGACGGACTGGGCGAAGAAGATGGCTGAATTCGAATCCCCCAGAGAAAAGCGAAAACGGGAACTACGAGAGCAAAAGCAGCGCGAGCAGGAGCAACAGGACAAGCCCGGCGGCTGAACCTGGCGCCAGTTCACACGAATCATGCTATCAAGGGGCGAAACTATGTCCACGGGTTTTATCACGGAAGACTTTCTGCTTCAGAGCGACACGGCCAAGACGCTTTACCACGAGCATGCGGCAAAGATGCCGATCTATGACTATCACTGTCATCTGCCCGCCGAGCAGATTGCCGCGGATCATCATTTCAAGAACCTGACACAGGCCTGGTTGTATGGCGACCACTATAAGTGGCGGGCAATGCGCACCGATGGGGTCGCGGAAGAGTTTATTACCGGCCATGCGGATGACTGGCACAAATTCGAGAAATGGGCGCAAACGGTACCCCACTGCCTCGGCAATCCGCTGTACCACTGGACGCACCTGGAGTTGAAGAAGCCTTTCGGTATCAAGGATACACTGCTCGGCCCGAAGACCGCGCGGGGTATTTATGACAGGTGCAGCGAAATGCTCCGCAGCGATGAGTTCAGCGTGCGCAACATTATGCGCAAAATGAACGTCAAACTCATCTGTACGACCGAAGGGCCGCTGGACAGTCTCGAACACCATCAAAAGATCCGACAAGAGAAATTCGAGGTCCAGGTGCATACCGCGTGGCGGCCGGACCAAGCGATGGCTGTCGAGGACCTGAGAGGCCTGAACGCCTTTATCGACAAACTCGAAGCGGTTACCGACATGGAGATCGCCAGCTACCACGACTATATTGAAGCGCTTCGCAAGCGGCACGATTACTTCCATCAGAATGGCTGTCGGCTTTCCGACCATGGACTGGATGTACCGTACGCGGATGATTACACGGAAAGTGAAATACGCACGATCTTCAACAGGATCATTTCGGGCGACCAGTTGAGCGGCGAAGAGCAGAACAAGTTCAAGTCCGCCATGATGGTGGAGTTGGCCTTGATGGACCATCAGGCCGGCTGGGTGCAACAACTGCATATCGGGGCGTTGCGGAATAACAGCACGCGGTTGTTCCAGCTTCTCGGCCGCGATATCGGCTGCGATTCGATGGACGATCAGCAGATTGCCCGGCCATTGTCGCGATTTCTCGACCGGCTCGACATCAACGGCGATCTGCCTAAGACGATCATTTACAACCTGAACCCGAAGGACAACGCAGTCATCGCCACGATGATCGGTAATTTCCAGGACGGATCGACGCCCGGCAAGATGCAGTACGGCTCGGGCTGGTGGTTCCTCGATCAGAAAGACGGGATGGAAGATCAGATGCGCACGCTGGCCAATATGGGGTTGCTGAGTCGGTTTGTGGGGATGTTGACCGACTCGCGGAGTTTTCTGTCGTATCCACGGCACGAGTACTTCCGCAGGATTCTGTGCAACATGCTGGGGGCAGATGTCGCGGCGGGATTGCTGCCTAGTGATATGGGTCTTTTGGGGCAGATGGTTGAGGATATCTGCTACAATAACGCGAAAAACTACTTTCCGATGGCCTGCGATTGATAATTGCGGTTGACAGGCTGAGCGAGATCATGTTTAATGCGATGTTTTCAGGGTCGGTGCCCGAGTGGCTAAAGGGGATGGGCTGTAAACCCATTGGCGTGAGCCTACGCTGGTTCAAATCCAGCCCGGCCCAGTGAGGTTCTGCAAAGTCTTGCAGGGCCTTGTTTTACGTCGCAGTATTCCGAGAATTGGCGCCTGCCTCGAAATCGCAGCATGTGCACATCGCGAACGAGGCACGCGACATTTGTACCAACTCTGCTGTTCCTCCACATCAGGCTCTACTCTTGTAGCAAGTGCTCGTCGTGCGGCCCTCGACCACAGGGGCGGTAAAGATTGGCTGTTGGACGCGTCAGTTAGCCGTGGCGTGCTCGCCAACTGAATTGTCGAGTGTGTGGAATGGATCACCGTTCGGCGTCATGTCTTTTCAGCCAGCGGGAAGCCCATTCTTTTGCCTGGGCGGGGGTATGGATGGCGCCTTCGAGTTGGGCCGTGTAGAGTTCTTCGGCGAGTTGGCCGAGGGCGGGGCCGGGTTCGGCGCCAATGCGAATCAGGTCATGACCATCAAGCAGGGGCGCAGGCTGAACTTCGATATCGCCAAGCGAGCTTATGCGGCGGCGAATTTTGATCAGGGGACTTAGCGATCGGCGGTCGCTCTTGGCTTTCTGAATGGCCCACTGGAGAGCGTAGAGATCCCAGAAGTATGGCTCGGCCAGTAAGCGTTTAAGATCCGCGAGCGACATATCGGCATCGAGCAGTCGGCCTCGGTTGGCGAGCAGGAATCTGACGTGCTTTGTCTGGTTGCGGCTGAGTTTGAGCGCGCGGCATTTGTGCAGGGCATCGTCGGTCCGACAGCCTGCAAAGAAGGCTCCAAGGGCCAGCGGGAACCCGACCTTACGAGGCAGGCGGGCAAAGACGGCGCTCGCGAAGCGGTGGTCGCAGAGCGTATAGTCGGGGAAGACGGCGTCCGCCAACCCCGTCCCTACAAGCGCCCCGGCTCCTTCGGAGCGGTTGGGATCGACGAGAATTCCCTCAAGTTCAGTACGGATGCGCTCGCCACTGACGGACGCGATTTGGGGAGCGTGTTTGCGCACGGCCGACAGCGTGGCACGGCTGATGCGAAAGCTCAGGCGCGTGGAAAAGCGAACGGCGCGGAGCATCCGAAGGTAGTCCTCGGCAAAACGCTCATCGGGATCGCCGATAGTCCGGATGAGTTGACGATTGAGATCTCTGCGACCGCTAACGTAGTCGATGACGCTGCCAGTGACAGGATCGTAGAACATGCCGTTGATGGTGAAGTCGCGGCGGGCGGCATCCTGCTCCGGCGTCGAGAAGGTGACTTCATCAGGATGGCGGCCGTCCGCATATCCGGCTTCGCTTCGGAAAGTCGCCACTTCGACCTGGCGACTATCCATAAGGACAATGACAACGCCGAATTTGGCGCCAACTTTCAGGGTGCGATCGAACAGTTTGACGACCTGGTTCGGACGGGCGTCCGTTGCTACGTCGTAGTCCTTCGGACGTTTGCCCAGGAGCATGTCGCGAACGCAACCGCCGGCCATAAGGGCCTGATAGCCTTCACGGCGAAGCGTACGAATAATACGGATGGCGGCCTGTTTGTTGGTCATGGCGTACGGTTCTGGTAGATTGCGATGGTCATGCTCCCCCAGTTTCGCGGATCAATGAGTACGAAGGGGCCGTAGCAATCAGGCAGAGCAGTATGCTCCTCAACGCGAACCACAGCGAAGCCATCCGGACGGATCTGTAGCGACAGGACGGCCATAAGTTGGGCAAGGGGTGAATCAGGACCGACGTTCTTCGTTCGGGCATACGGCGGGTCGATGAATGCAACGTCGTAGGCGGGATGGTCGCGGTCTGTCGGGGCGCCGATGCGAAAGGCGTTGGCCCGGATGACCTTCGATTCCTTCACTACGCCCGCTTTTTCGATGTTTCTGTTCAGCGAAGCGGCGATTCTCGGATCCTGCTCCACGAAAGTGGCGAAAGCAGCACCCCGGCTGAGCGATTCGAGACCGAGCGAGCCGACCCCCGCAAAGAGATCTGCGACGACTGCTGCAGCGGGCAGGTCATAGCCATAGAGAACGCTGAACAGCGATTCTTTGACCCGGTCGGTGATAGGACGTGTGTCGAAAGTCTTCGGACAGGTCAGGTGCATGCCGCGTTTTGTGCCTGCTATTATGCGCATGGTCGTGCAATTCAGGCGCCACCAAGATTGCCTTGACCGGGCAATCATTCCCGATGTTACTTCGCCCAGTAATCGACGACACAGACCTTGTCGAGGTGCGGGCCGAGGATCTGGCCGAATTGTTTATGGGCGGGGTGGGGCAAATAGGCAGCACGGCCCTCTTCGTCTTTGAACGTAACGACAAAGCAGTGTGTAAAGCCCATGCTGCGGTTCTCAACGCTGACATCCGTGCCCCATTCGAAATCACAGATGGTATCTATCTTGCTCGGCAGCGCAGCGAAGGCGCTCTCAATCTCTCGTACCTTCGCAGCGCTCGTGTCGTCCTTGAACTTGAACAGAACGACGTGCCTCAGGACCTGACAAGGCTCATCCTTCTGGGCGAGGGGACAGACCGCAGGCTGTTCGCATGGACGCTCGGTCTTTTGCACGCTGACGCAGCCCGACAGAAGTGTTGCGCCGATAATCAAATACAAGCATGTTTGTCTCATACTCTGACCTCCAACTGGTTATGTAGTACAGTGCCTGCTGCATCGCTAAGGCGGAATTCTACCATCGCTGTAGTTGAGCGTCCACCGGAAAATGCGCGAGACGGAAAGGTACTTTGCCGGCAATCGCTCCGGGTCAGAGGCGAGATTTGACATCCTCGAGAATCATATAGAGCGAGGGCACAAGGATAAGCGTAATGCAGGTGGCAAACATCACGCCGAAGGCGAGACTGATAGCCATCGGAATCAGGAAGCGAGCCTGCAGGCTCCGTTCGGTAATCATCGGAAGCAAACCAAAGAACGTGGTCAGCGTTGTCAGCATGATCGGCCGAAATCTCCGCGTCGCACAGTCTCGCAGCACTTCGGTAAGATTGCTTTCTTCCGTGCGTTCACGATTGATCAGATCAATCATGATAAGTGAATCATTGACAACGACGCCCGCCAGCGCAACGATGCCGAACAACGACAGTATGCTCAAATTGAATCCCATGACCAGATGTCCAAGAGCGGCACCGACGATACCGAAGGGAATGGCGGACATCACAATCGCCGGTTGCGAATAGCTGCGAAACTGTATCGCCAGCAGAGCATAGATGGCGAGCAAGGCAATTGCGAAGTTCGTCTTGAGGGTGCCCAGCGACTCGTTGCGCTCTCGCTGTTCGCCGGCAAAACGCCATTTCAAGCCGGGGAATTGCTGCACGAGGCGCGGCAGTACAGTGGAGGCGAGTTCGGCGTTTATCTGGCCCGCGCTGGCCTTGTTCTCGTCAACATCTGCTGAGACACTGACAACGCGCCTGCGGTCTACGCGCTGGATCGTCGAGTAGCCGCGGCCGTACTCAACTTCAGCAACGGTGTTGAAGGGAATCTCCGTCCCATCAGGCAGTCGGATTCGCATGTTTTCAACATCGGCAAGACTCCGCCGCTGTTCCCTGGGATAGCGAACCATGACACGAATATCGTGGCGGCCGCGTTGGATGCGCTGAACCTCTTCACCGTAGAAGCCCTGACGCACCTGTCTGGCCAAATCTGCAAGCGTCAGACGGAGGGTACGTCCGGCTTGCTTGAGGCGAAGTTTGAGTTCGGCTTTGCCCACCTCGAAATCATCGGCGATGTCGCTCACCCCCGTGTAATCACGCAGTGTCAACTTGAATTCCTCCGACGCCTTCAAAAGCGTATCGAAATCCTGATGAGACAGTTCGATTTCGATGGGATTGCCCGTACTGAGAAACTCGGCCATGAAGGTCAAAGATGATATGCCCGGAATCTCACCCACCAGGTCGCGCCAGCGGTTCTTGATGGTGACACTCGATACGTCCCTGTCTTCGGCCCCAAGCAGCTCCACATTGACCTCGGCCAGGTGGGAAGCGGAACCCGGTCCCAGGTCGACCTGAACGGGGCCTCCCCGTGCCAGCGTCGGGTGCGCTCCCACAGTCGTGGCAATGTGCCTGAGCAAAGGCTGTTCGTCTTCGCGGTCTGCTTCAAATTCTCTCAGCGCCTCAATCGCCGCCGCTTCGACGCGATCGATGATTTCCGTTGTTTGCTCAACGGGCGTGCCGAGAGGCATAGTCAGAGTCGCAATCATATTGTCGGCCTCGACCGCATCGAAGAAGACGAACTTCAGGTAGCCGCCTGCAATGAATGCGATGGTAATAGCGAATACGGCCAGGCCAGCCGACAACGTCACATATCGCCATCTGACAGCGGCGAGCACGAATCGTGCGAACGGCCCATTGACAAACCATCGGAGGACCGCCGCCGTTGCTCTGTTGAGCTGATTCGTCAGTCTTGTGACCAACCATTCCCTGTCGGGTTTCTTTGACGACAGATGTGCCGGTAGAATCAGCAGGGCCTCAATCAGTGAAACGAACAAGACACTGCAGACCACGATGGGCAGTACTCGCAATATCTTGCCCATGATACCGAGCGTATACGCCAGTGGAATAAAGGCGAACATCGTCGTGAGGACGGCAAGCACGACGGGCATAGCCATTTCGCGGACGCCCTTAACGGCCGCCGTCGTGCGATCGAGGCCCTGCTGGCGATATGCGAAGATGTTCTCGCCGACGACAATGGCGTCGTCCACAACAATGCCAAGCGACATGATAAAGGCAAACAGGCTAATCATATTGATAGTGACGTCGAAGTGCGGAATCAGATAGAGTGCACCGAGGAACGAAATCGGAATTCCCATCGTGGTCCAGAAGGCCAGACGCATGTTCAGGAAGAACGTCAGGCAAATGAATACGAGCGCCAGACCAATGTACCCGTTCCTCTTGAGCAAATTGAGTCGGGCCTTGAGGATTTTCGAATCATCTTCCCACACGGCAAGTGAGACACCGTCAGGAAGTGTTTTCTTTCTTCGCTGAATGTAATCCTTGACCGTATTCGCAATCTTCAATGCATCCTGGTCGCCCGTTCGTGAGATCTGAATGAAGGCGGCTCTCTTTCCGTCAAATTTGGCGGAAAGATCGAGATCTTCGAAGTCATCTTTTACGGTGGCGATATCGTCCAGTCTGACTATCGTTCCATCGTTTCTGGTCAGCACGATTATTTCCTCAAACTGCCTGCCGTAGTACTTCTGGCCTTTGGTGCGAACCAGGATTTCACCGCCGGATGTCTTGACCGAACCAGCCGGAACGTCGATGGACGAGTTCCCGACAGCCCTGGCGACTTGATCAAAGCTCAGATTGTACCGGCGCAGGTTTTCCTCTGAGACTTCTATCGATATTTCGTACGGCCTGACTCCATCGACGGAAATCAGACTGATCTCCGGCATGGCCGTCAGGTCGTCGCGAATCCGGTCGGCGAGGACGCGAAGGGTCTTTTCGCCCACATCCCCATAGACCACGACAGATATGACCTTGGCACGGCTCTTGAGTTCCGCAACGATCGGTTTCTCCGTCTCGATGGGAAATGTGATAATCGTATCGACCTCCGCCTTGATGTCGTCGAGGACTTCAGTTACATCGGCATACTCCTCGACTTCGACTATCGTCATCCCCGCGCCTTCGGAAGCGGTGGATGTCATCCGCTTGACGCCGTCCACAGCGACGATAGCCTCTTCAACGCGCCGGCATACGCCTTCCTCAACATCGGCGGGTGAGGCGCCGCGATAGGGCACGGTGATGCTGATCATGTCGAGGCTGAACTCCGGAAAGACCTCGAACTTGGCGCTCATGGCGGCAAGCAGACCCGCCACAACTACCAGGAGCATCAATAAATTGGCTGCGACATGATTCGATGCGAACCAAGCCAGGGGCCCCTTCTTGATCTGTGGCTCTTTCACCTAGCCGGCCTCCACTTCCACGGGTTGGTTGGGATCGGCGTCAAGCGGCGGATTCGGTTCCGCCAGTCGGGACTGCGTCCTGACATCCATGCCGTCGACCACCACGTCGAGGGAACTGGTGACTATTTGGTCTCCGTCCTGCAGACCGGAGCGAACATAAGCGTAGTCGCGGTCGGACCGAACTATGTGCAGCGACTTGATTCGCAGGCGGCCGTCTTCGGCAAGCCATATCTTATTACCTTCGCGTATCGCATCACGCGGCACGGCAACTGTATCGGAGAGAACCTTGCCCTCAATGGCAACCTCAGCGAAGACGCCGGGCAGCAGCAGAGGTTTGCCGTCATTCTGACCGAATGGGGCAGGAACCTCGATAAGTACGGAGATCATACGCGAGGTCGGATCGGCCCGCCCTACCGTCCGGCTGACATATCCTCGCCAGGTATGCTCCGCCCCGGCGACGGAAGCCGTCACACTTGCGGGCGTCCGACGTTCTTCAGCGGGTTCACCATCAATGGTAGTTGTGTTCTCGAGAACATCGAACCAGGCCAATTCGGCATCTTCGAGCGGCACTTCAATCTCAACGGCATCTATGCCGTACGCCGAACCGAGAGGCTGGCCGACAACGACGTATTGGCCGAGATCGGCTTGTTTGGCAGTAATCAGTGCATCAAAAGGCAAAGAAATGCGGGTTCGATCCAGTCTGAGCTGCGCGGTGGCCAGTTGAGCCTCGGCTGAGGCCAGTGCAGCCTCTGCCTGTCGAATTTGTGGTTCGCGAAACACGAGCGGTGAATCAGGTTCGCTATCGGGGTTGAGCTGTCTCCACTCATTGCGGGCAACCGTAGCCTCGGCCTCTTCCATATCCAGGGCAACCCGTGCCTGCGCAACTGCGGCTCTCGCCTGTTGAACGGCCAGTTCATAGTCTCTCGGGTCTATCCTGACCATTTGCCGATCCTTGAGGATGAGGCCGCCGACTTTGAAATCCGGGTGCAGCGAGACGATCTTACCGGGCACCTCGGGGATGATATCCACTTCCACTCTGGGTTTGACAGTACCGTGGCCGCGGACAACCATCTTGATATCGCGCACTCGGAGTTGCTCGGTTTTGACCAGGGGCGCGGGGATGTTCGGATCGACCTTCGCGGGAGGCTTCTTCATCTTAATCAGGACAAACGCGACGGTAATCCCCACCGCAAGCACAAAAACAACGAGAACGGCTTGCAGAATGCGTTTGCCGAGACCGGACCTATTCTCCGTCGATTCGGCCGCTTCGGTCTTGTCCATCGGATTCTTAACCATCGTTTGGCCCGTTTCCAGATTGCGTTTCGGATTCGTCCCAGTCACCCCCGAGGGCGAGATGGAGATTCACGCGTGTCGTCCATATCCGACCTTTGAGTACGGCAAGGCTTTCTTCTGCGATTCGTGAACGACGCTCGGATTCGAGTACCGTCAGGATACTGTCCACGCCCCGGTCGTAACGCTCGCGGGAGAGTTGCTCAGCGGCCTTTGCCTCAGTAAGTCTCTTGCGGGCGTGATCGAGTTGCTGCTGTAGATAAAGCTCTCCGGCCAGGGCGTCTTCGACTTCCTGCATAGCGGAGAGGATTGTTTGCGTGTACGTGGCGGCGAGTTCGGCATAGCGGGCCTTGGCGGCGTCGATCTGCGCGCGCAACTGTCCGCCCCGGAAGATGGGTTGCGCCATCCGCATCAGTAAGGAATAGGTCTCGGCGAAATGCTCCCAAATGTCGCGCCAGCGGTCGGCGGTGGCCCCATACGTTGCGGTAAGATTGAAGTCAGGGAAGAGTTGGGCGATGCTCACGCCGATCATTTCGTTGCTTGCACGCAGTGCAAACTCGGCGGCCATCACATCCGGGCGACGGTCCAGCAGGTCGGCAGGCACTCCGATGGGCACCGGCGGCAAATCGGGCAGGTCGGGCAGTTCCGTCGGCAGAGCGGGCGACGCAGCCGGCCTGCGGCCCAGGAGGACGTCGAGGGCGTTCTGCGCCCTGGCGATGGATAGTTCAAGGGCCGGCACCTGCTCGCGAGAGGCCTCGAGATTCTCACGTGCGAGACGCACATCCACGGGGCTCACAAGCCCTTTCTCGTAGCGGCGCTCCACTATTTCCAAGGTGTTCTCGCGGCTTTTCATATTGGCGCGAGTGATGGCGAGACGTCTCTGGAGGGTGGCGATATCAATCCGTGCCTTGACGACCATCGCGATTGTACCGTTTACCAGCGCCTGTTGGCTGGCTCCTGCAGCGAGGACCTCGGACCAGGCCGCCCTTTCCGCCCGTCGCAGTTTTCCGAATACGTCCAGAATATAGGATACGGAGACATCCTGTGACCACGTCGTGCTCATCACGGTGAACCGGCCGCCGCCAAACGGCCCGCCGCCAAGATTGAACGATTGTTTATTTCGGAGACGACTGACGTCATAGGAGATATCGGGCAAGCGGCGCCCGTGTGCCTCGGCCAGTGCGGCCTGTGCCTGAAGGACCCGGGCGGCGGCGGCTTTGAGATCGTTGTTGCTTTCAAGGGCCTTGCGTACAAGGTCCGCGGTCGTCTGGTCGCCGAACGATTCCCACCATCGATCGAGCTGATTCGGATCGTTCACATCTTCGACGTGTTGGCCGGAGCGCACGTATCCGTCCGCCTTCTGAGCCATTGTCTGAGGCCGCTGGTAATCCGGTCCGACCATGCAACCGCCGACCAATGTGGCACAGATGATTGCTAGAAGGCACATTCTTAACGCTTGTTTCATCATTTCGCACTCCCCTGACAAAAGGCTCGAATACCCGCCGCACTGAATTTGACAATGTGATCCAGGACTTCAGGCCCCTCGAAGTCGAGGATACCCTCCTTCTGCACGCCCTCCATCATGGCCCTGAAATGCATGGCATGCACGAGTTGCCCGACGAAAGAAATTATCAGCAGCGGCGCCCGGGAGCGATCCACTTGGGGGCAGATCCTGTACAATGCTTCGGTGAAGCTCTCCATTGTTGGGACAATGAGTTCCTCGAGGTACAGATTCCCGGGCAGATGTCGGTCGAGCATTTCACGCCCCATGAGTTTCGCCAGCCTGCCCTGCCTGTGGAAATCTACGAGAGGTCCCATAAAACCTTCAGCAAAGGCTCTGAGGAGCTTTTCCAGGTCAGGCGGTTCATCGCCTGCCGACATGATCTTCTTGATGCTGCTCAGGCGAGCCTCACGCATTCGAGCCAGATGCTTTCGCCAGATTTCGACGTAGAGGTTTTCTTTCCCCCCGAAGTAGTAATTAACCGAAGCGATATTGCATTCGGCGGCGGCGGCAAGATCGCGAACACTTGTCGCGTCGAAACCCTTTTCGCAGAACAGTTCCTCGCCGGCTTCAAGCAGCCGATCATGTACGCTCGGCGAATCCACGTTTTGCTGTGATTTCACATTAGTTCCCATTTGAATACCCTTACTAAACAAACGTTTAATACGTTAGTTTAAAACATTTGTTTTAGAAATCAAGACCTTTTTTTTTGGCATTTCCCAAGAAATCCTCACCTAACGCTGTTTTGCAGCAGAAAATGGCCATTGGAATGACAATTTAACGAATGAAAAATCGAGGGAGATTCGAGCATGCCGGCGGTTCTGCGATTCTATGTATGGGTTTCGAGACTATGCTGAAAACGGTTGGAGTGCCCTGTCAGGGATTCGTCTGCTCACATTGCCACCTCGCGGGATGCCATAGACATCGTGTACGGGGGCGGCTATCATGGTGTTCGAATGTCAACGCCTGGACGGTTTTTGAGGAGTGCAGACAGATGCTCAACAGGAGACAGTTCCTTGCCTATGTTTCGACAGTAACGGTTGGAGGGGCATTGCCCCTTTCGTTGGGAGCAGGACAGCGTAAGAAGAGACAGCCCAACATCATTTTGTGTATGGCGGATGACCTTGGATGGGGTGATCCGGGTTTCAACGGGAATACGGTGATCAAGACGCCCTGTCTGGATGCGATGTCGCAATCCGGGCTGTGTTTCAAACGTTTCTATGCGGCGGCACCGGTGTGTTCTCCGACACGGGGCAGTTGTTTGACGGGCCGGCATCCGTATCGCTACGGCGTGTTCTTCGCCAATACAGGCCATCTGCGGAACGAAGAAATCAGCCTGGCCGAGGCGTTGAAGACGCAAGCGTACACCACCGGACACTTCGGTAAGTGGCACTTGGGGACGCTATTGCCTGACTGGTCCGGCAAAGGCCGGAGGCGAAAGCCAAGTGAGAATTACATGACACCTGCAATGAGCGGTTTTGATGAATGGTTCTCGACCGAGTACGCCGTGGCGACATGGGATCCCTACGACCCGGACAACGCACACGGGCCGAAATTCGATGCGCGAGCGCTGTACTGGCATAACGGCCGGAATGTGACCGAACCGCTGAAGGGCGACGATTCGAAGATTATCATGGATCGAACGCTGCCTTTCATACGCAAGGCGGCCAAGGCCGAGCGGCCGTTTCTGGCGGTGGTATGGTTTCACGCTCCGCACGCGCCCGTTGTGGCCGGACCGGAATACCGCGCGATGTATTCGCAATACAGTGAGGACGAGCAGCACTACTATGGATGCATCACGGCCATGGATGAACAGATCGGCAGGCTGCGAAAGGAGCTGCGCGAGCTGGGTATCGCCGAGGATACGATGTTATGGTTCTGCAGTGACAACGGGCCCGAAGGCAAGGACGGCAAGAGCGGGCGATTCCGCGGATCGGCCGGACCATTTCGCGGGCGCAAGCGAAGTCTCCTGGAAGGCGGCGTGCGCGTACCGGCCCTTCTGGAATGGCCTGGCCAGGTCGCAGGAGGCACAGCAACGGATGCACCGTGCTGCACGAGCGACTATTTTCCAACCGTGATGGATGTGCTGGGTTTCCGCATGAAGGGCCAGCCTGAGCCGATAGACGGCGAGAGTCTGATGCCGCTGATTCGAGGAATGACGTTCGAACGTTCGTATCCGATAGGCTTTGAATCGCATAAGCAGATAGCCCTGACCGGGACACGTTACAAACTGTACAGCAGCAACGGCGGCAAGACATATGCATTGTACGACCTGATTGACGATCCGGGCGAAACCAGCGATCTGGCGGAAAACAAGCCCGAGGTGGTCGCAACGATGCGGAGAATGCTGGAGAAATGGCGGGAAAGCTGTAGTGACAGCCTTGCGGGGGAGGACTACAGCCGTTAGGCTGAGCGAATCAAACGATGCTGGGCGTACTTTTGGGCCAAGCCAAGAATGAGCGGGGACCGTTGCGCCGAGAGCATTGGAAATCCGCGACTTGGTTTTTCAGATTTTTAGCTGATCCATAACAGCACGAAAGGATGACTATGAAGACACAATCACGAAGAGAATTCATCAAGGCGATAGGAATGGCGGCCGGAGCAGCCGTAGCACCCCCCATCCTGCCGACTCCCGCAAGTATGGCGAAAAGCAGTTCGGGCGGCAAGCGGCCCAACATTTTGTTCATCATGACGGACGACCATGCGTCCCATGCCCTGAGTTGCTACGGCAGCAAGATCAACAAGACGCCCAACCTTGATCGCATTGCGGTAGGCGGGATGCGATTCGATAACAGCTTCTGCACGAATTCCATCTGTGCGCCTTGCAGGGCCGTGATTTTGACGAGCAAGTACAGCCATCTCAACGGCGTTAAGGACAATCGCCTCAAATTCGACGGCGGTCAGCAGACTTTCCCGAAACTGCTCCAAAAGGCTGGCTATCAGACTGCAATGCTGGGCAAATGGCATCTGAAGACAGACCCGACCGGCTTCGATTACTGGAACGTGCTGCCCGGGCAGGGATCGTACTACAATCCGGTAATGATCGAAAACGGCCAGCGCAAGAAGCACACGGGCTACGTCACCGATATTATTACGGACTTTGCTCTTAAGTGGCTTGAGGAACGCGATTCCGACAAGCCGTTCTGCATGATGTATCATCACAAGGCGCCTCATCGCAACTGGCAGCCCGGCCCGAAGCATCTGACTATGTACGACGATGTGACGATTCCGGAACCCGACAATCTATTCGATGATTACTCCAACCGCGGCAGAGCGGCCAAAGAGCAGGACATGAGCATCGAAAAGACGATGAACGACCGGGACCTGAAGCTCAAAGCGCCGGGGAACCTGACGCCCGAGCAAAAGAAGCAGTGGGATGCAGCATACGAGCCGAAGAACGAGGCGTTCAGCAACGCTAATCTCAAGGGCAAGGACCTGATTCGGTGGAAATACCAAAGGTATATCAAGGATTATCTGCGCTGCGTCGCTTCCGTGGACGACAACGTCGGACGAGTGCTGGACTACCTTGAAGTAAGCGGACTGGCGGACAATACGGTGGTGGTGTACACATCGGATCAGGGCTTCTATCTGGGGGATCACGGATGGTTCGACAAGCGATTCATGTATGAGGAGTCGCTGCGAATGCCCCTGCTCGTACGGTATCCCAGAGAGATCACGCCCGGGTCGATCAATAGCGACATCGTGCTGAATCTGGACTTTGGTCCGACATTCCTGGATTTTGCAGGCGTATCGATCCCCGATGACATGCAGGGCAGGTCGATGCGGCAGGTGTTGCGAGGCAGGACGCCGCGGGATTGGCGGGATTCAATGTACTACCACTACTATGAATACCCGGCGGTTCACAGTGTGAAACGGCATTACGGCGTACGGACAAAGCGATATAAACTGATTCATTTTTATCACGATATCGATGAGTGGGAATTGTACGATCTGGAGAAGGATCCGCGCGAGATGAAGAATGTGTACGACGATCCGGCTTATGGTGAAATCGTCAAGGATCTCAAGGTTGAGTTGAAACGATTGCGTGCCAAATACAAGGATGATACGGGGGCGCCGGTTTAGCAGCACCCGATCACTCAAACGGCAGCGAATCCGAATAAGTCATGTGTCACGGCCCTCTTCATTAAACGAAGGGGGCCGTTTCTATTGCTCTGCAGCAAAACCGAGACGCGCACCAAACATCATTGTCGTTGCAGGAGTAGGATCCAGTCGCCGGGGCCGGGGGCTTCGAAGTGCGATCTATCTCCAGTGACTACCTTGTCCCTTATCCATTCTCCCGTCCGCGGATTAAACCATTTGACCGCAAATCCACGTGTCGGCAATCCTACGGTTGCAGCGGGGATGTCCTTGTCAACATTTGCCTGCTCGGATTCAGGATGATTCGGATTGGCAAGATAAACGATCAAAGTATCGTCATCGCGAATACATTTGAATCGGGCGGGCTTGTTGCCAACGAGCTTGTCGTCCGGTTTCATACCAACGAGAGTGAGTTCCGACTGATCGAAGAATGCGTGAATGTGAATGAAATCGTCGGCGCCATGTTCGAGTTTGCCCGCTTCGACGGCATCGTAATAGCCCTGGACACCCCGGGTGCGGCCGTCGTAGGGCTCGTAGGTCCGCAGTCCCCCATACGTCGCGTGCCCCCCGGAAAGGAGACTCGCCCACATCAGACGGCGAAAGAAATAGCGGTCGTGCTCTGGGTTGCGCCAATGCTCGTAGCGATCCTCATCCAGGACCATGGGGCAGGCCCGCCTGTCATAGTACTGCTTGAAGATGCGACCATCGACCTGGTCGATATCTTCGAGCGTAATGATATCCGACCAGGGGGCATCAACAAAATCGTAGCCTTTGAAGCGACTTTGGTGATTGGTTAGCAGCGTGCCCCACGGTTCGCGGGCGGCCATGTGGCGACCGATACCGTCGATGGTTGACCACCGGACCTGCCTGCCTTTCGGCTGCCCATCGCGAATAATCTCGCGGTCGTTGGAAATGCACCAGTGTATGTTTGGCAGCGCTGAGAACCTGGCCTGTGCGTAGCGAGCGATCAGCCGAGACATCTCGTCGCCTCGACCGTAGCGTCGGAGTTCCACTGTATCCTCACCGTAAGGAATCAGCTTGAGGATGACATGAGGATGCTCCTCAAGGGCGTAGAGCAGCCGTCGGTCGATCTCCTGCCAGTACGCAAGGTTCAATTTCGTGCGATCATCGGAGAAGAGAACCTGTACATCCGAGCGACCCTGGCAGAACCAGGTCCTTATCTTGGTAGCCCCCATGCGGGCGGCCTGGTCGATGTATTCCTTCCACTCCGGCTCGGTGGCGGTAACGTACCGGTAGCCCGTATCTCCAATATGTATGAACCATTGCCCGCTGTCGTATGCGAATTGCCGAGAGTCGTTCGCGTGCAGTCTCAGTTTGCCAGGCAGATCGGAGGGGACAACCTGGAAAGAGCCGCGACGGCCGTCGAGCGACTTACAACTTGAGCTTGACTGCCACGTCCACCGCCCGAGAGTGTCACAGTAGGCACGTCCGCAGAAGGTTCGGCCTCCATCGTAATAGCCTTCGGTTACAGTAGTCTTACCGTTGGGCCTTGTGAATTCGATGTGGAATTCGACGTCCGTGTAGGGATTTCGTTCGAGTCTGTCGGACTCGACGGACAGTTCATAGAGTCCTCTGTGCGGGTACTTGGCATACGCGGCCTGGTCGCGGCCGCCGGCGCACATGCACAGGGAAAGATATACAGTGAACGCAAACAAATTTTTGTGAGATGGTCGCATTATAAACGGGTTCCTTATTCGATTTACCAAGCTGAAACTTGAGCGTATACGGTAATGCTTATCGCACGGGCAGCCAGACTGACATTTCCGAGAGGCCCCGGTTCGCCCAGGCATAGTATGGGATCAGTCTGATGGGAATTGTCCGGGGTTTGGCCGAGGGCACTTGCTGATACAGCGTGCCCGTCCAGTCCGTCTCGGCCACGGCCTGCCCCTCGCCCTGGAGCACTGTCGCCCCTCCGAAGAGTGACGCGTCGAAATGCGGCCTCAATTCAATGTCCCGCGGAATCAGAACCTGCGAAAGGCGTACGTCATCAGGCAAATCCACACTCTCAAGACAGTAGAGAATCGGACCGCGCATGATGGCGATTTGATTCCGTGCCGATTCAACCTTCGGATGGGCCATCATAAGGCGCACATCCATTGGAAAATCCAGCGTTATGGTGTCGCCACGCTTCCATTTGCGCGAAACGGCAACATAGGAATCCGGGGAAGCGGCATTGCCGGCTTTCCCGTTGACTCGCACGGCAGGGACACTTGTCCATTGCGGGATACGGACGTGGATGGAAGCTCCGCTCGGGGCCTTTTCGACTACGATGTCGATTCTCCCGCCCCAGGGATAGTCGGTCTTCTGAACGATTCTGAAGTCGCCATTCTCGAAGGTGTTGGCGCCATAATGATGTACCCATAAACTGTTGGTGTCGGTACTGTAGAAATACCCCCGCATTTCCGCCAGCGTTCGAAGCACATTTGTGGGACAACATATTCTCTTGGTCACACCGATCTGATGGCGTCCCTGGGTGTCGTTGCTCGAAAGCACATGGTTCTTCCCATACCAACGCAGGGGATTGGAGTAGAAGAACATTTTGCCATCGAGCGATATGCCCGATAGAAATCCGTTGTACATCTCGCGTTCCATGACATCGGCAAAACGGGCTTCGCCTGTTATCGCGAGCATTCGCCAGTTCCACATGAAATTGCCCACCTGGGCACACGTCTCGTTATAGGCTGAGGAATTGGGCAGATAGTAGGCAGGGCCGGCAGCCTCGTGGACATCGTCGGCGGTCCAGATGTTGCCATTACGCACAGAAAGCCCGCGATGCAGCGCACAGCAGCCACCGGTTATATACATCTTGTGCCGGGTCAGGTCGAACCAGAGCCGATCCAGAGCGGCCAGCAGCCGCTGGTCACCCGTTTCCATATATGCATCAGCGGCACCGGAATAGAGATAGGTGTAGAACACAGCGTGGCCTACGACCGCTTTCTCCCTTCTCAACGGAATACGATCCTGGTTGAGATCGCTGCCGCCTTTGAACCTGCCACGCATGTCGATGACGGCATTTGCCAGATCGAGGTACCTGCGATTACCCGTCGTTCGGTACAACTCCACGGCACCCATAATCATGGATGGGTTTCGTGGGAAGTGGGCCATCTTCGGATTCACATCCTTGAACTGCTCATGGAGAAAATCTGCGGTCTTCTTCGCTACCGTAAGCAAACTGCTCTTTCCGGTTATGCGGTTATGCAGGCACGCAGCCGTGAGCAGGTGACCCATAGTGTACAGTTCGTGGTGATGGGGATTCTCGAAACGCCCCCAGCCGCGGGCAGTAATCTGACTGGCAATGTACCCATCAGGCTGCTGGGCCTCGGCGATTATGGCGATCACCTCGTCCATACGGGCGTCGAGAGCCGGGTCCTTTGTGATCGCGCATACAGCAGCGGCCGCTTCGAGCCATTTATACACCCAGGCGTCCTGCCAGTGTGTTCCCGAGAATCTGCCTTCTTCCAAGCCCCCGGCGATGCGGAGATTCGACAGAGCATGGCCATAGTTCGGGTCAGCGGCCAACTCATATAGGTGTGGAAGCGTAACATCCCTGACCAGTGCGAATCGGTCCGCCCAGAAACCGGGCCCCCATTGCACATCATCCAGAGCCGCGCTATGCAGCCTCGCATACGGACTGGCGGAAGTATCTGTAATCACACACTCAGCCCCACGCAGTGTTGACACGCAGCAGATTGTCGAGACCACAATGATAGCGAGTGAAATCTTCTTCATATCGGCATCCTCAAAGCATGTACAGAACCGGCCAAACCGTGCAAAGCCATCCCGAAGAATATGAAGACAGCTTACACCCTATTTGCTCTTTCGAAAAGGCTGCAGCCGCCTCAGGAATGTATAATCGCGCCATCGGTTGCGAAGCGGAAACGTACCCATCTCCACGCTGCCCACCTCGCCGACTGTATAAAATGCACGGGGATTGAATCGTTTGATGATTGCCACAACATCGGGCAGGTCGCGACGGTGCACAACCGTGAAGACGACTTTCACCTGGCCGCGTGTGCCGTGTCCATCAACGCTGGTTACGCCATAGCCTTCCTTTTGCAGATACTCGACCAGAGGCAGCGCGTCTTTTTCGGTGATGACGCGAACCAGGACCACACCAAGAGACAATCGGTCCGCGATGACCATGCCAACATAGTTGCCCGTAGCAAAACCGGCGGCATAGGCGATATAGCAGACGGGGTTGGACAGGTTCTGCATGATCTGTCCGATTGCGAGAATCCAGATGAGAACTTCGAAGAATCCGATGATCGGAGCGAGGTATTTCAGCCCCCTTGCCACAAAGATAACGCGAATCGTCCCCACGCTTACGTCTACTATCCTGGCCAGGAAGATCAGGACTGGTATGATGACCCATGTTTGAACACTGAATTCCGCTAATATCGCAGATATCACAACGACACCTCAATTGCACGGTACAAACGGTTGAAGTCCGAGACTTTACACGAACGACAGATGGCTCACAACCATTTCTTGCGCCTGAAATACACAATCATCGCCAGGCCGACAAGCAGCATGACGAGCAGGACAAGCGGGTATGCATATCGCCACTTGAGTTCAGGCATGTATTCGAAGTTCATGCCGTAGATGCCCGCGATAAACGTTAGGGGGATGAAAATGGTGGCTATGATCGTCAGCACTTTCATCACTTCATTCATCCGGTTGCTGATGCTGGACAGATAGATATCCAGCATGCCCGAGACCATATCGCGAAAGCTCTCGACGGTGTCTATGACCTGTATCGTGTGATCGTACACATCTCGCAGATAGACGGCGGTAGTTTCGGTGATGAGTTCGGATTCGTCGCGCTGCAGGCCGCTGATCAGTTCGCGTAACGGCCAGACAGATCTCCTCAGCGAGAGCATCTCACGTTTCATGGCATGGATTTGCTTGAGGGTATCGTTGGTAGGACGATCCAGTAGTTCTTCCTCGAGCGATTCGATGCCTTCGCCGGTTTTCTCAAGGATTTGGAAGTACCCGTCGACCACTGCGTCCAGAAGTGCGTACGCGAGATAGTCGGGTCCGGCCTTGCGAATGCGTCCCTTTGCGTTGCGTATACGGTCGCGGACCATCTCGAACACGTCGCCGACGTGCTCCTGGAACGACAGCACATAGTTTTCACCCAAAACAAGGCTCACCTGTTCCGCTTCCACGGTCTGGGCGGTCTCGTCGTAGTGCAGCATCTTGAGCACAATGAAGATATAGCGGCTGAAGTTCTCGATCTTTGGGCGGTGCGTCGTGTTGAGAATATCTTCCAGGACGAGAGGATGCACGTTGAAGTGTTTGCCGAGTTTCTCGATGGCGGCTACATCCTGAAGGCCGTCGATATTGATCCAGCTTACGGTAGGGGTCTCTTTGAACGGGCGGCATATCTCAATGTCGGAAACCTGCTTCTCGTCGAAGTGGTCGGCGTCGTAATCCAGATAGCTGATGCGAACCGGTTCGGTCCTTTCCCGACCAACGTACACGAGCGTACCCGGAGCAAGACCTGCTTTCTTCGAACTTCTATGCTGCGGCTTGCGGTGCTTCTTTTTCCGGGCCATTGAGTCTCCTTCGCAAATCCTGACGACAACTCAGCCGCCACGAGTCCGCCGGATGTTTGCAACAATCGGCGCAGAACGACTTGTGTCTCGTCCGGACAGAATTACCGGACAGCCATGGCTGTCACTGCTTTGGCATAGCCACATTGATCGGCGGGGCGCCGCCCGATTTGTCCTGCCCCATGTACAAGGTAATATGCGGGAAGGGTATCTCGATGTCCCGCTCGTCGAAGGCCTTCTTGAGTCTCCGATTGAACTCCCGTCCGATGGCCCACTGCCTGATGGGCTTGGTCTTTGTGCGGGCCTTTATGATGATGGCCGAGTCCGCGAACTGGTCGAGGCCGAGAATCTCGATAGGTTCGAGTATGTCGACGGAAAACTGAGTATCCTGGCGGAGTTCCTCATCGACCTGCTTGATGACTTCGATTACCGCATCGACATCCTCGCGGTATGCCACCCCGATTTCAAAGACGTAGCGCGAGTAGTCTTTCGTCATGTTGGTGACGACGTCGATCTGGCCGTTGCGAACGTAATGCACGTTGCCCGCCAGGTCGCGAAGCACCACCATGCGCAGATTCAGGCGTTCCACGAAGCCGCCTTTGCCCGCAATCTGAACGACGTCACCTGCGCGAATCTGATCGTCCAGAAGAATGAAGAAGCCACTGATAATATCCTGCACGAGATGCTGAGCGCCGAAGCCGACGGCCAATCCGACGACACCCGCAGCCGCGAGAATTGGTCCGATCTTGACGTTGAATTCAGAGAGAATCATCAACACCGCTGCCGTGATTATGGCGGCAGTAAGCAGGTATTTGATCGTGCTACCCAGGGTGTCGGCTCTCTTCTTGTACTCGTCGTCTGCTTCGCGGCGGCGTTTGGAAAACATACGTTCGGCCGCCCAGCGAGCCAGTTTGATGCCGATAAACATCAGGACGAGAATCAGTACAATTCTGGGCCCGCTCGCTGCAAACCAGTCGACCGCATTCCGGAGGTATTTGCCAAAGTCCATTTGCGACTCCTTTCCTGTGCACTTCGCGACATGCGAAGTGGTGCATATACTTCTGTTGGGGAGACTATCGCCTTCGTCTACTTATACAGTCTTTGCGCGTTGTCTGTCATTTCTTCTTTCGTATAGTGAGAAAATGCGTACCGATCAGCAGGCCAACGACAGCACCGAGCACGAATGTCAGAATCAACAGCAGAGCCCGCGACATCGTGATAGTCATAAACAGAATGTGGGTCTCGACCGTCTCGGTATTCTGAAGGAAGATGATAATGGTCAGGATGGAAATGACGATGATGGCAATGAGCTTGCCTTTCTTCATTTTGCCTGTCTCCTTTCGTAAGGGTGTTTGTCGTCAGGTATGCTGCATTGCAGGAAGTTCCATGGCGCCGGCATGCAAACCTCTGTGCGGCCGATCCGCCTGTACGACTCTGCGTCGAGATATCTGCAAACGTCCATGTCGTGCCAATCCAAAGCGCTAGATCCATGGGGCGGACGACTCCATATTACCGCATGTCCGTCCGGCATTCACCACAAGTGTATCTATGACGAAGACAAACGTCAAGGCCGGCAAGGTGATGTCGAGCCGCATTCGAAGCCTACAGTTGCGGCTTCGAGCAACAGCGCCGCATGCGCCGCTTCCAGTCGGTGAGATAATCGGTGCGCCATCTGTTGATTGTCCGGGCGCCGTTCTTATTACCTTCGCGCAGGTCGGGGTCGGGATTGTCGACCCACCAGTTCGGCCGGCCTTCTTTCTTCACAAACCGGCCGCCCCAACTCGGCTTGGTCGGATCGTCGGGTGTTCCCCTCAGTAGAAACGACACCGTCGGCGTATCGCCCATCTTGATGCTGCCGCCCTTGAGTGTGGCGAAGTAGCGACCGAGATGACCGCACGGCTTGATATGCTCTTCCACGAACCGGCGATTGCCGAAGTCATCCGCCTGATTGCCACCCATGTACCAGCCGCGGAAGGTGGTGTCATCGTGAATAAACCACGTGTCCGGGTGGTTTTTGTCAATATAGGCAAAGGCGTTCTGGTCATGCCGCTGATTCCACGAGGCAATGAAATGCACACGGATACTGCTCTTGATGCTCGGTTCATCATGCAGCGCCTGTGCCACATCCGTGATAGAACCCCACACCAGAACATACAGCGGCCGTTTGTCCGCCTTCCTGGCACACTGAATGATCCACCGCGAACCCTCCGTCGGTTTGGTATATCCCTTTGCCGGTGCAGAGTCGACCGCCCCCTGCTTTGTTATGGACCGCAGAAAATCCGGCTCGGGATAACGCCGCGACCATTTCTTCAGATTGCCATAGTCCTTCTCGTAGACATCGACAACCTTGAGAATATCCCGCTTCCTGCCCGCGTTAGGCGGCGATGAGACAATCCCTTCGGTATCGAAAAGATCGCTGTACACCAAGTAATGAATCATTGACTGGATATCATCCTCGTCGCTGCCCCCGAGATCGGTGCTGATCACCACACGATACCTCTCGCCCGCCAGCGCCCCGCCGGGCGGTTGTACGGCCCCGGCACAATCGCCGCTAACGAACAACAGAATGAGGAAAAAGAAGAATGTACGAAGATGTGACATGGAAAACCTCCCATCGCTAACAGTGAGCATTCACAGATCAATAACAAAAATCATATATACTCGACCGTCGCCGGTGGTTTTGGCGTCAGATCATACAGACAGCGGCTGACGTCGGGAATCTCCGTCACAATCCTGCTGCAGATATTGTTCAGCTTATCCCACGACAACTCGGTAGCTGTCGCCTCGCGTGCGTCGACGCTCTCGATGCAGCGTACGACGATAATCTGGCCGAACTCACGTTTGTTGTTTCGTATGCCGGTCGCTCTGTCATTGAGCAGGACTGCAAGATACTGAAACGCCCCGCTTTCGGCAAGCTCCTCTTCCACGATCGCTGTAGCCTTGCGGACCGTAGCAAGTCTTTCCCTGTTGACCTCCCCGACAACGCGAGTAGCCAGCGCAGGTCCCGGGAACGGAATCCGCTCGCTGATCCACGCCGGCAATTCGAGATATCGGCAGACCTCGCGAACGCCGTCCTTGCGAAGCGTCTTGAGAGGCTCAACCACCTCGTAGCCGTACTGCTCCTGCGGATCAATCCCAAGCTGGGCGAGAATATTGTGCTGACGCTTGATCCCCGCGACGGTCTCTTCAATATCCGTCAGAATCGTCCCGTGCATCAGGAACTTCGCGCCGGACTCCTTTACAAGCCGGCCAAAAACCGTGGAATAAAACGTCTCCGTAACGGCACATCGCTTCTCCTCCGGGTCGGTCAACCCCGCCAGCGCCGACAGAAAGTCCTTCTGTGCATCGATCAGCCCGACCTCTATTCCCATCTCAGCAAACGTCTGGACAACCCGCTGAGGTTCGCCTTCGCGCATCAGCGCACTATCAACAAAGACAGTCCTGAGCTTGTCGCTCAGAGCCTTGTGACCGAGCACCGTGACGAGGGAGCTATCCACACCGCCGCTGAGGGCATTGATTGCCGTACCATCTCCGACGGTGTTCTGTATCTCGGCAACCTGCTCCTCAACAAACTTCTTACAGTCCATTGCAATCTCCTTGCCCCCATTCCACGACGTTTACATGATACGATTGTCCGACACTCGGACTCTAATTCGACTCCCGCCCGCTGTCAACCGTAACAGACCCGACAAATTCCTGATGCATCCGATACAATTCCGCCTCCCCTGCAGCCAGGGCTCTCTCAACATCAACGCTGGCAGGCCGTGGCGTAGCTCCTTTCAAACGTGCCAGGTTTTTCGCATATTCCTGAAATCTCCGCCCCCACGCCTTCAACGTAAGGTCTTCTTTCACAAGGCCTGCATACAGACTGATATCTCTCGAACTGGGCGTATCGGCAAAAGGCCACGAGAACCAGCCATCGGCCAGGCCTCGCGAGGCCTCTATTTCGGCCTCGAGCCAGTTGGCCTGCTGCTGTTCGCTGAGGAAGGGATGCTGCTGGGGCGCCCCGCCGCCGTACCATCCGTACTCGCCGAGAACGACAGGTTTGCCCACATGGCAATACGCCAGTACACATCTCAGGTAATTGAGATTCTTCGACCAGTTTTCCTCCGACGCAAAGGGCGAGCCCATTGTCGGGTAGAAATGAACCGTAATAAAATCGCACCATCTTGCCTGCCTGTACGGATTAAAGGCGGCATATCGCGAAGGATTTCCCGGCCGCACGAGCGGATAAGACCACTGAATGTAGCCCACGGTAACCAGATGAGTCGGGTCGGCCTTGCGAATCGCCTCGGCTTGTCTGCGGACCCATTCATCCGCAAGATGCTCTCTGAAGAGCTGCCAGTCCAAAAGCCTGGGATTGCCTTGGTCGGGCTTATCTTCAGGAATAGAAACATCGCCCCACGAATCCTGTTCACCGATCTCGTCCCCCCACTGGCCTTTGAGAGTCTCCCACTGGCCGTACCTATCCTTTAGCCAGTCGTTCCACCTGCCGCGCCATCGCTCGTTGAACCACGGCATGTGGGGTTCGTTTAAGAGGTCCCACGCAAAAATCGCCCCTTCGCCACGATACCGCTCGCCAAGAACGCTCCAGAACCGCTCCAGCGCCTCAAGCGACTGCTCGCCTGCATAACGGTCCTCCCGCCAGTAATCGGGCGAGCCTTCCCAATGATCGGGACCTGTGAGCTTCAGACGGATTCCTGTCTCCTCAGCAATGCCGACGACAACGTCGAGCTTCTGGAGTGCATCTTCCTCGACCTTGTCCGCGGTCGCTTGAAAACTCCCTGCCGTCAGAAACATCCTTGCACAGTTGACACCGAGTTTGCTCATCAATTCGAAGTGCCGGCGTACCCGGACGGCGTCGAATTGCCGCCACAGCTTCGGGGCCCAACCCGTATGCGGGTCGAAGTAATTGGTACCGAAGGGGATATAGGGTTCGCCGGATGCGTGGGTAACAAAGCCTGAGCCATCCGCCGACATAATGATTCGTTCGAGTTGCACAGCATCGGCACGTACAACTACAGCCGCAAAGAAAGCCGTCAGCATTAGAACGCAGACCGGAGTATTTCTCATGGCCGGATTCCTTTCTTCATTCTGCCGAGCGATGTCGTCTGCTTTGACTTGCGATTCGCGGTCGTGGCCGGGGCACTGCCATGCTGAGCGACGGGTTAATAAGCTGTCCAGAGATACAGCACCTGCGGCGAACTCATCTCGTACAGCGTGGATTTATCGAACTTGAGCAGCGTGTCGGCCTTGTAGCTCATGATATCCATAAACGAGAACGGCTTGCGATATTCTACGACCCGCACATCGCCGAGACCGGCCATCGTTTTGAGCAGGGCAACCGCGTCATCGAGATAGCCGATGTGATCGATCAGGTTTTCGTCCTTTGCCTGCTCCGCAACATAGATGCCGCCGTCGGCCGCCGTCTCGATCTCCTTTCGCGTCATGACGCCTTTTCGTCCCTCAACGATAACGTCTATGAACCTGTCGAACGCCGGTTCGATCAGACGCTGCTCCATGTACTTGATCTCTTCAGACGTCGGCGGCCGGAAAGAACTCGGCCAGTCCTTCTTCAGCCCCGACTTGACCGTCACCGGCAGCACGCCCAGCTTGTCTTCCAGCAACTCCTGCACAACGAGCCACCAGCTTATCACGCCGATGGAGCCGGTAATAGCCGTCGGCTCAGCAACGATTTTCTCGCATGCCACTGAGGCATAATATCCTCCCGAGGCGGCGACGCCCTGCTGAAAGGCGATGACGGGCTTGCCGCTTTCCCCGCGAAACCTGCGGATTTCATTGTAGATGCGGTCGCTACCGGAGATCGTTCCGCCCGGCGAGTTGATCCGTACGATCAGCCCCTTCACACGATTATCTTTCGCGGCGGCTTTCAACTGGCTGCGGACATCGTCGGCAAGCTGGCCGTGAATGACGCCCTGGACGTTGATGACTGCGATCTTCGTACCCGACGGCCCCTGACGTACCATGACCTCATTGAGGCCCGGCCCCTGCCCCGCGGCAAAGACGGTTATGACGGCAATCAGCATGACGAACAGACCGATATTGGCCAGAACGGAGAAGAACAGCATGACGCCCCAGACGATACGCCAACCGCTCGTCCTTTTGCGGGGCCTGGATGTGCGGTCGCCTGAGTCGACCGGCAGTGGAGCATGTTGCTGATGACTGGTCGGTTCACCCTGCGGCTGCTCCTGTGAATACGGATTATTCGGATCGTAGTCCATGGCAATTCCTTTCAAATGAGGGTCTTGCCATTGTAGGAGCGCGGCGCACCGGGGTCAATCTCTACCTCGGCTCACCGGTACAGAATCGGCTTTTTGCGCCAGTCTTTATCCTTATCATGCCCGTATTCCTTCACCCGCGGTCGTCGCTGCCGCAAGCGAACCGATTCAATGCCCAGATAGTACCCTGTCGACTGTGGGTTCTTCCCCACACACTCCAGCCGCAGCACATACTTACCCGGCTCCGGCCAGAAATCCAGCAAATGATACTCCCTGCTGGCAATCTCTTCGCTATACAGATCCATGATTCCGCCAAGTTTGACACCGTTGAGAAATGCCTGATACTTACCGAAATCATAGGACCTGGTCATATTCAACAGCAATCGCTTCGGCTCCTTCACCTTCACCTCGAACGGAATCTCCACCCACGCCCCCTCCTGCTCGGCCCTGTACAGCAGATGCCCATCCGGATAGATATCCAGGTTCTGGGCAACAGCCTCGCCCTCACCGTGATATTTCGAATCAGTGAACTCCCTGGCGGCAACGATCATATCCAGATTCGGCAGCAGTCTGTCCTTGCCATGCGGCGCCCGCACCTCAAAGGTCGGCACGCCCGTCTGATACCAGAACGCCACGCTCGAGTAATCATCCTCCCGTTCATTCCAGCTATGGCTCTTATACTCAGGGTGCTCATCAGGCGACATCCACCCATAGTGCTCGAACGTCACCTTGATCCCCTCCTCGAACACGAGCGGATCTTCGACATGCCACCGATACGCACTGGTATGGCCCCCGACGATGCCCCACTGATCGAAATACGGCACGCCGAAATATGGCGTCAGCACGGTCTTCAGCCCCCAGGCACTCAGGAAATAATCCTCCGTCCCCGTCCCCCAGATCGAAGGCTTCTCTTCGCCATCAATATAGATCTTCTCGTCGCCTTCGCCAAACCACGCCGGGCTGCGCGTGCGTACAGCCAGCACCGTCCCGACATAATGTCCCTTCCCCTTGGTATCCAGAACCACATAGTCCTCACCCTTATTCACCGGATACTCCTGCCGATACTGCGCATAGAAATACGGCGTGTCCCCGGCGAGCCTCTCTTTCTTGATCCAGTCGATGTTGTAGTACAGCAGATTAATCATCTTCTCGCTCTGATTGACAATCTCGACGCGCGCCGACTTGCGAAACGGCATGTGCCAGAAACAGTTATAAGAATCCGCATCTTCCACAATAACGGGCACGCTGATAACCTCATCCCGCCGCCCAAAACAATTCGCAAAGAAATCCCCCACCGGCGCCTCCACAGCCGGCCGCTCTCGGCCGTCCCAATAGATCCGCAGCAGCATCTCCTGATGTGTAGCCGACCCATCCTTCGCCCACGGATGCGGCTCCGGCCCCAGAAACGTCAGCCACATATGCGTAATGACCCCCGGCCCCTCCACATCCATCAACACCTTCGTCGCCCCCGATGGCACCCGGCTGTTATCCCGATTACTCTGCGGATCAGGCTCATTACTGTCCGCCAACTTCGCAGTAGAAGTAGCCCGCATACTCCGCCCATCGCGCGGATCAGCGAGATCACCGAGCAGGGAACCGTAGGTTTGCCCGCCAAGAACGACCCCCGCAAGGACCCAAACGACACAAGACAGCGACCTGTCCATAGTGCACTCCCTTCAGAAAGATGATTCCACCGACGCGTGCGCTCAGGGCGGCGTATCAATCTCGATCCAGAACTCGGGCGAGTATGTTCCGGGCCTCTGCAACATGCTCGGCCATGCGGCAAGCCTCATCCTGGTGCGCACCCTGCCAGAGCCAGGCCAAAATACGGCCTATCTGCCCCTCGTCCAGACCTCGCCAATCCTCGCTCCTTAACTGAGCGGGCAGGCCGTACTCATCAGCCTGTCTGAGCAGCACCCCTATCCCCGCCAGCGCACCTACGGCCATGCTCCTCGGCTCAATGCCTGCTTCGACGGCCAGACGCATCGTACCGAAAATGCGGTCATCATAGCCGACTTTGCGAACCACATCGCGCGAGGCCCGCGCGACGGTGTCGGCCAGGTACGGATTGGTCATCCGCTCAAGCAGGTCATCCGCATAGTCGGTATAGCCCGCTTCCGTAAACAGTTCATCATCCAGGGACTCATATTTGCGAATTAAGGCGGCGCCCGACTCCTGGATGAACGCGTCGCGCCCAAGTCTCATTACCTGACGGTCGCTCTTTAATTGCGTCATCCGCTTGTATCCCTTAAGGGCCGCTACGAAAGCCAGGAGCGCATGGATCGCATTGTGTCCGTACAGTTTGGCCTCTTCGAAGGGCAGCAGGTCGTCTTTCTCAATGAAGACATCGATGCCCGGACGAAAGTCCTCGATAGCAGTACGTGAGACGAGAATGCGGTTGAATTGTTCGACCAGAAATGCCCTGTCGATTTCCGGGGCTATCGTCCGCAGACCGAGTTCGCCTATCACGCCGGTATCGGCAACAACCTGGCTCATCTTGCCGATAACCGTGTTGAGGTACTGAATCCTTCGGGCGGGCCGTCCGGCTTGCCTGCCGGCAACCGCGCGTTCGAGACTTTCTGCGGCGCGGTTGTTATTCTCCGCGGCGTAGATGATGGTCGCCGGCGCAACATCACTGCCGAGTCCCTCCGCAAGCAGGGTCGCAATGGAACTGTCATCGCCGGCATCATAGGCATTAACAGAAGGCAGACACGTGGCGACCTCGGTTGACGCACCAAGCGCGCTTACAAGCTCTGCTCTGTCGGTCCGGACATTTGGATTGAGCAGTTCGACGCCGCTTATTTCGACGGTGTCGATCCCGTCGTGCCCGGCAATGTTCACGTAGTATCTGCCCTCATTCCGGCGTACCGCATCGACGAGGCGCCCATCGATCTCCGCAACAACAATGCGCGAGAAATTGCGGCTGCGAAACGCCTCCGCGACGAAGAGCCCGCTTTGTATAGGACCGAAACCAAAACCCGTAAACACATGCTCAGCCATCGCTCTTAGCGCACCTTCGCCAGAAAGTCCTTGATATCGTCCTGTTCGCTGACGACCCGGATTTCCAATTCATACGTACGACTCTCGCCCGGATCGAGCATGATCAGCGTTCCCTGCTCGCGAGCAGCCGTTTGTCCGACGGGCGGATTCGTGCCGGGCTCCAGGCCGGTAACATATTCGCCGGGACCCCAGTGCTGCCAGTTGCTGAGCCAGGGCAATTGCTTCTTCTTGTATCGCATCGCCGCCGCGAATCCGAGTCTGGCGTTGTACAGACCGGCGTGGCAAAGTCCGTCGCTGTCGGCTTGAACGTCAACGAAGGCACAACCTTCGCCTCCGCCTTTATGGTTGTCGAGAGGGCTGGGGCATTTGTGATAATCTCGATCACCGTTGAAGATCGCATTGTCCATGTCCAGACCGCGGGACTTCCAGTCGCCTTTCGCAAGAATCTCGGTGCCTTCATCCGCCAGCGGCCAGCCGAAGTTACAGTGATAGAGTATCATGTGTGGCATTGCCGTATTGCCGGCATTTGTTACGACGTCCCGGATGTGCAGAGCGGGTCGGCCCAGCGTGCTCGAAATGGTGCGGCGAAGCTCCAGATTCGGCCCGAAAACACGAGACTGCTTCATAACTCCCGTTATCTGCATATCCAGTTTGCCGGACCTCAGATCCGGTTGAACGACCGATTCAATGGTCGCCGGCAGATTGGTGATCCGCCCGTGCAGACCTCTCATGCCATAATCGTCGTCCTCAGGGCCCCCTACGTGGGTCAGTCCGCAGGTCGTCACAAGTCCGCCCGCAAAGGTATAGAGCCATTCGAGGCCCGTATACACATCCGGCCGCGGTGCGGTGACGCCGCCGTGACTGAGCCAGACAAGACTGTGCTGATTGTGAAACGCATCTGCAATATCCATCGCACGATCGAGCACGACCTTGTAGCGAAGTCCCGCACCCGTATTAACCCATGCGACGCGGGCACCCTTGGCCGGCCCATTATCCAGAACCGCCGTCTCGATTCCGCCAACCTGGGCGGGATTTCCTACCTTGCCCTGCCACGGAGATGATTTCTCTCTTGCCATCTAAAGGTTCCTTTCTCCAGTTGCATTCACTGTTTCAACGCTCTTTGAAGCATCTCGAAGCTGTCATATACACGACCACTGGAAACAATATCAAGCATCGTTGCATATGAGCAAATGTTGCCGTATCTGTCGTCCAGCGGCGCTTTGATAAAGAGCGAAGCGAAGAGGTTTCCCATCTGCACCGCCTGACTGAAATCCAGCGTCCCCCGCTTAAACGTGTCGAGATTTCGAGCCAGGTACGAAATTAGGCCGGCCCGGAACGAATCACCCGCTCCGACCAGATCGATAACCTCGCCCGCCAGGAACCGAGAGGTAATCCTCTGAGGTTCCGAAGTCCTGCCGTCTGGTGACGCGTGTTTCTCGTAGGCCCCGTCGCTGACAGTCACACCGAAAAAACGGGTGCGGGAGTTGTCAGTCCAAAAACGCTCCGCGAGGAAATCGAGAAAGTGTATATTGTTCTCATCCTCGCCGTATTGGCTCCACTGCCTCCCCGGCGCAAGCGTATTCTCGATCAGCCGTGCCTCATCGCAGCTTGTAAAAAACACATCCAACTCAGGCAGCAGCGGTTCGAGCAGGCGATATTCCTCGACCGCTCTTCCTGCAGCGATCAGTTCGTGTGGCGAACCGGTCAGCGTATGGCTGTCGACGATGGTTACCGCCCCCGCCTGATGGCACCAGTGGATGAAGTTCGCGAGATCCCGTCCCCCGTTGGCGTCGCCGCGGTCCGAAAGGCCGGAATACATGTAGTAGACGATTCTCGGTTCGAGGCGTTCGACATCCGGCTTAAACAACTCGAAATCGAAGTCGTTGTTGGCATTGGGGAAGTAGGCGATTCCTCCGCGATCATCTGAGGCGCTGTCGTGAATAAAGGTGGCGCCAGTCGGCAGTGTCGAATGCACGTGCATGGCCGACATATCGATGTCGTTCGCGGCCATCACATCATTGAAGTATCGGCCGTGCGCATCGAGTCCCCCATAGTCGCCCTCGCCGAGATTGACACCCACAGCCACGTCGAGACCCGCTCTGGCGATCAGCGGCGCCGTGTTGCCCGGCCCGCCCGCTGTCGCGGAACCGTCATCGATCCACTCACGAATCTGCTTCTGCGAATAGCCCGGCATATCCTCCGTGTGGCACTTTGCCAGCCCTCCTTTCCCAACCAGGTTGTCGGTGAAACCAAACTCCGGCCGTCGCAGGTCCGTCACCGCGGTATTGAGAATCAGCACATCTACTGCCATTGCTTACTTCCTAAATACGCCTTACGTCACTTAGTGCATTTCGACCGCGCAGGCACCGATGGCCGGTCGGTAGAAATTGAACTGCACGTTTGGATGGTCGGCCAGCAGTGACATCGGGACCGCGCTGTCGGCAATTCGTTTGCCTATCATCAGTGTGGTCAGCCGCATGCCGAAGGGATTGTCGTGCGTACCCGCCTGCCAGATGGAGACCTTTTCGGCCTGCCAGGTTTGCAGCGGGCCGACGGTAACCGCCTGCGTGGGCACGCCGGTCACGACTCCCCCGCCGCTGGTTCGCGCATTCTGCATCACCGTAACAGGATGCAGATCTACAACGCGTGTATCAAGCTTGCGATACTCATCCGGCGACGGCGGCTGCCCGATGTATTTGCCCTGTCGCCTGACCGGATCGTTGAACGCCCAATGCTTGATATCACCCTGCCCGCCCTGCATCACGACGCACCGGACCCCCTTCCAGCTTTCGATGTATTGACGGGGATCGGCCGCGGGAAAATGTGTGTTTTCTTCGGGCATTCTCAGGCCCTTGTCTATTCGATCGAAGCACAACTCCATGTCTGAGCGGGCGAACGAGAGCGGATGCGATCGCGGAACCTCTCGACCGTCGAGCACCCACTCGTCCATTCCCCAGAAGTGTGCATTAGTCAGGTCGATTCGCAGTTCGTTGACCAACCGAGCCACCAGGGGCAGTTGCTCAGTCGGACCGATCGGTCCGCAAATACCTGCAGGATTGTCGCCCGTGGCCTGCTTCCACGCCGAGATATACTCCAGAGCCTCAGCCAGATAGAAATCTTCGAGGGTGTCGTAGAATACAACCTCGAAGCCCTTACGACTGAGCGAAAGCATGTCCTCAGGCGTCAATCTGGCGGCAGCGTCAAGGATATCGTCGTCGAGGGTCGTGTAATCCCACCACTCCGGAGCGAGGATGCTTTGCTTTCGTGCCATCGGTATACTCCCCTATTGCGTGTGGACGAGATCGCCGAGTTCCTTTTTGAGGATATTGTCCTGCGGGAAGGCATGTCCCAGGTGCTGGCGAAATCCTTCGGCATATTGCAAGCCGGCCTGGCTGCCTCGCGCCTCTGCCGATTCCTTCATCATGTTGACGTAATTGTCCATGCCGTGGTGTTCAAGCAGCCAGTTTCGCTGACTCTCATGGCAGCACAGCATCTGTTCCTTGGTAGCCATAGCCCCGGAAACATCCACGAAGATGCCGGGCACAGTGGGCGTACCGAACTTGTCCTTGCCCTCCACAGGGTCCATGTAGTAGAGGTACGGGATGGGTTCGAAAGGTTCGCCGCCGGGCGTGTCGATGTTCACTACGCCGCAGCAAAAGCACGCGCTCTGTGCCAGCTTGCTCGCCATTTCATGATCCACCATGTAGTCCGATGGACTGGTCGTGATGACGACAGTCGGACGCACTTTGCGCACCAGGGCGATGGCCTTGAGCAGTGTCGGACGGTCGTACATGATAAAGGCGTCGTCGCACTCCAGACAGTCGTAACGCCCATCCAGGATCGCCGCGGATTCTGCGGCCTCGCCCTTGCGAATCCGGCTTATCTCTTTGCGGCTGTATTGCACAGTACCGCAATCGCCCGGCGTCACGGTCGCGATGTGCACGCACCAGCCTCGTTCATGCAGCAGCGAGAGCGTGCCCGCACAGAGAAATTCCGCGTCGTCCGGATGCGCTGCAAGACTCAGGACCACCTTGTCACGTCTATCGAGCATGCGTATCCTCTCAGCTTGACAACCTGCTTTGAATCGACTGGGACGGCACTACTTTCCCATCAAATGATTGATCATCAACATGTCCAGTTCTTCGTAGTCGCGCTGCTCGATGAGTTCGTCGACCCTTGCGGAATCCAGACTGCGGACCAGATCGAGCAGGCTCAGGAAGACGTCTTTGCTGTTGCGCAGGTGCTTGGTTGCAGCCGTCTGCTCCTGCGTTCGCATGGCCTTGACGTCCAGTCCGACCATTTCGCCCCGCTTGCCGTAGTCGTACTTGTCGAGGATTCGAACCTGATTGAAAGCCCGGCGCAAATCGACCGAACCGAAGGTCTTATCCTCATCGAATTTCAGACCGTTCTGATCGTTGAGGTGCACGGTAAACAACTTGTCGCAGGCCAGGGCAAAGCCCATCTCATCGGACGGGTCAAGCCCTGCGAGAATCGCGTGTGCGGTTTCGATGTTGACCCCCACCCGGGCAGGATCGCTCGACAACGCGCTGACCGCCAAAGCGTGCCCCGTAGTCGGGACATACGCATGATCCATCGGTTCGTTTGGTTTTGGCTCGATGGCGATCTTCATCTCGGAATCGTACGCCAGCATGTCATCGATCGCCTCGACGATGCGCTCGACCGCCAATCTGCTGTCTTTGGCCTCGCGGATGTAGGTCCCTTCCCGCGCGAACCACAGTACGATAAGCTTCGTGCCCAGGCCATTGGCGATATCTATGGCTCGCCGACTGCGGTCCCGGGCCTTCTTGCGGGCTTCCGGATCGTTGGAAGTGTACCCACCGTCAACCGTCCATGGCTCTTCCCACAGACGCGGCGCGACGAACTCCGGCGTCAGTCCTTCAGCTTTGAGGATCTTGCCCACTTCTCTGGCCTGCTTCTTGATTTGAGCGGCCGAGAGTTTCTCCAGATCGGGCACGGCATCGTCATCATGGAACTGAATGCCCTCGAATCCGAGCTTGTTGTACATCTTCAGCTTCTTGGCGAACGCGATGCTCCGGCGGACCGTCGGCCCGAACGGATCGGCCCCTTCGTGAACATTCCACGGGCCGAATGAAAACCTGTACTCTCCTGCCATGTCTTTCTCCTTAGCCTTCCGATTGCTGTGTATGATCTCCTGCTTCTCCGCCCGTTCATCTGCCGTCGAAGACGCGGGAGTCTGTCTGTGCTATCTGCCTTTGTTCAGGATTCCCCGCGCATGCTTTGCATAATGCGCACGGAGGTCGTTCGCGTACTGTTTCAGTATCTTCTCGCCGAGGTTTTCGTGGTCCCCGCAGCGGTACAAAGCTCTGGCGAGGAACAACTCCTTGAGCGACTTGTTGCGCGTGCTGTTGTCAACATGACTGCCCGGCGTCTCCGATGTGGCCTTCTCGATATCGGTGAAAGCGTGCCCCATCATGCCGGGCTTTTTCAGCAGTTCGGCCAGCGGTTTGCCGGCCCGCTTATCACCCAGCGTTTCCAGCGCCATCGCCACCGCTCGACAATGCGAAAACTCGCTGTCCGGGTCCAGTTCAGCAACGCGCTCAAGGATTGGGTCGAGCGCCCGTTTGTCGCCCGTTCGCCCCAATGCGATGATCAGGCTGTCCAGATGGCTGACACTCATCCCGAACTGGCCCATGCCTTTGTAGTTCCAGCCCTTGTCCCACTGGCCGGAATCGACCGCACGGGCCAGCGTCTCGAAACCGGTGTCGTAACCCATCATCCCGAGCACATGGGCGTAGGCCAGCTTGGCGCCTTGTGTTTGCGCCCTGGCATAAGCATCCTTGACCAGCGGCAGAGCTTCCTTCCAGTGCGCCAAGACCATTTCAAGGTCTTCATAATTGTTCGGTATGCGGTCCACGGCATCGGCTATCTCATCCACAGGCAACGGCAGCGAATCGGTGTCCGTCAATATACTCTCGGGCAGATTGTCCTTCTGCACCAAATGCCTCTGCAATGCTTTGAGGTCGATATCGCGTACATCGACATCTTCTTCAGCGGCCATGGCGGCGGCGATGCCGATCGCGTAACCCTGATTCTGAATATCGGGCTGCATCCGAATCACGGGCATGGCGTCGCGATGCGCGCTGACGCCGAGACCGGTCACGAGTATGCCCTTGAGCCCCTTCGGTAGCATGCATCGGTACGGAACATTCACGACCATTGCGTCATGATTGGGGGGGCGAATCATGAACAGCGAATGTATTGCGAACCCGTGCGAATCGAAATTGCTGCGAGCCATCACGACTGTATCCGGAAACGTACGCTCCATGACAATGTCCATGGGAGACATGCGAAACTCGCCGATGATACGCCTGCGTTCGCGCGTGTCGACGAGTTGGCCCAGATCGTATGCATTCTTGAATTTCTCTTTGGCCGTGACGTGCGCCCGCCAGACGTCAACGACATCGCTGTCATCCACGAACGTCCAGTCAGTATTCGTATAACCCGGGCCCATCTTGACGCCGGGCAACCCCGTACCCTGAACGGCCACGCTCTCGGCCCCCGTGAATTCCCACTCGGCTCCCGCCACCGCGGCGATATCGGAATTGCCGGTCGAGTCCACAACCGCCTCGGCCAAGACCACCCCCCTGCCCTCAGGCGTCGCCACAACCACGCCTCTGACCTGATCGTCGACAACATACGCTCCGCAGCCTATGGTACCGAACCAGATGTCGACGCCCACGTTTCGTATCTGCCGGCGATACCATTCCTTCTTCCATTCGATGTTCCAGCCGCCCCGCCGGTCGTTCTTCTGGCCCTCGCCAAGCGCCGCAACGCCGGCATCTATTTCCTGGGTGAAGCCCTTGATATATCCATAATAGTAACTGCTGATGTATCCGGTGGTCCCCACGCCGCCAAGACCGTAGAGGTACTCCACAACCAGCGTATCGGCCCCCTTGCGGCCCGACGAAATACCCGCCGGAGCACCACCTGTCCCGCCTCCCACAACGACAACGTCGTATCGGCCGATAACGGGTATCGCCCGTTCGCCTGAGCGAATATGCCCGCGATGGGATGAACGGATACCGCTGAGGTCTTCCTTTACGTCGCCGCGAGATGCGATCCGTACGCCCTCCTCGCTCCGAATACGAACATCCCGGCTGGTCTGGAATTTGCCGGCTTCTGTCGCAGCCGCCTGACCGACGCGCCGGCCCATCGCCATTAGCTCGACGGGCCTGAGCATGGCGCCGGCGGCCTGCCTGGAGACATCTGCACAGCCACCTAACACGTACATCCTCGCAACTGCCGCCGGCTGCAAAGCCTTCAAATCAACGTGGTCGGCGCCCTGCCATGTTTCTTCATAGGCTCGACGGCTTCTCATCGGATCCGGCGGCACCTGCAGAAGCACCTCGGATGCGTCCATCTGGTCTTTGTGCCAGGTGACATCCCGCGCCAGTTGTTCGGCTTTTGCAAAAGACTCGAACGAGCCATCCGCCATCGGAATCTCCAGCACGTATTCGATGGCCTCGACGGATCGGCCGTTACGCGGTGGCATGACGACGGGCAACTTACGCCCCGTCACGCCGCGGCCGTCTCGCACTTCGCCTCCAATTACTATGCGTTTGAACGTCTGTTTCCCTTCCGGATAGGGCCTGAACTCGGCACCGGCCATTCGCGCCACGCTCGCCCTCGCGGTCGCATCAACAACAATCCTGGCCCGAACCGCCTGGCGGCCCGAGCGATTCGCCATCACTATCCCGGCCGGATGGCCGTTCTGATCAACAAGCACATCGGTGGCGTAGCATCCATATAGAAACTGCACGCCCGCGTCCAGAAGCGCCCTGTCCAGCACGCGTTTTACCTGCATCGGCCGCACGGCCACACTCGGCCTGTGGCTCTCCTCCACCGCTTTCGACGGCCTGTCATCGGCGATGATTATCTCGCCCAGCAAAACCCGCTCTACGTCCTCGGCCTTCTTCACGTCGAACCGAACGTATCGGGCGCTGCCGCTGACTTTCGCAGACAGATCGATCGGCCCCCAGGGTTCGGGCAGCGATTCCCCCGCCCTCTTGTTCTCGATAACCGTAGCCTTCCGCCATTGCTTCCTATTGTCGCTCAACGATACCGTGACGCTCGCCACCTCGAAATCACTGCCCTGCGAAGGACTGCGCCGCTGATATACGAGCAAATGGACCTCGCCTATGGATTGCTCCTCGCCCAGGTCGGCCACAATCGTCACGTCACCGTCATATTGCACGCTCTCGCTCGATGCGCTCGTGTAGCGCCCGTCCCTGAGCTTCGATGGCGTAGCGCTGTCCTTATGCATGTCGGCCGAATCGATGTCGGCCTCGTAATCGAAAGCCATGGAACTCGGAAACACCGATACGTCCGTCGGCTCTGCAAAAACCTGCTCGGCCAGTGCGGTCTTTGGCTCTTCATCCGGTTCGAGCCAAAGGCGATACGTACCGCATATGTCAATGCCAAGGTACGGTCTTTCGGCCGCAAGGAACACCGACGCCCCCTGCTCGGCTGCAGCCACTGCGGCCTCCACCCCCGCCGAACTGCCGCCAATGACCACAACATCCACGTCGTAGGCAATCGGTACCTCTCTGGCGGATTGCCGCACGTAGTCGTCGCTGGTTTGCGCGGCGCGGGCCGGCATCGGATGTAAAAGCCAGAATGTGCCGGCGAGAAGAAAGGCCGTAAGAGCTGAACGTGAGCGATGTGCGTGTCGCATTATCCCAGTATCCTTTCACACTTTGATTATCGAAATGTCGTTGCCCGGCACATGTCCTGATCAGACCGGGCATCGCCAGGACGCAAGCCTCGCGACCGCGTCCCAACTTAACTCCAGCACCGCCGGTTTGCAACAGGATTTCGCGAACCCATTATAGCCTGCCCGACCCCAGACCGCGTCATTTGCTTGACAGAACGTCTTCGCCCCCTAAAATCACTCTATGGTTGAGCAGTCCAGAAAAAGACAGCGAAAGCAGAACGTCGTGCGCGACTACTTCCACTATATCGCGCTGCGGCTGTTCGTCATCGGATTGCACCAGTTCCGGATTGAGACCAGTCTGAATTTCGCCTGTTTTCTCGGCCGCCTGCTCTGGCGGCGCTACCATCGCGGGCGCAAGCGTGCGATGGACCATCTGCGCGAAAGCTATCCCGACAAGGACGAGCAGTGGATCGAGCGAACCGGCCGACGCTGTTTCGAGCACATTGCGATGATGGCGGTGGACGTCCTGTACACACCTCGGCTGGTTAAAAAGGAGAACTGGCGCGAGTACTCCCGTTACGTCAACGTCGAGCGGGCCAAGTGGCTGATGAAAGAAGGCAAGGGACTGCTGATGGTCGGCGCCCACTACGGCAACTTCGAAATCATGGGCTATCTGCTCGGCCTGTTCGATTTCAGCATCTACAGCGTCGCCCGGCCGCTGGACAACAAATTCATCAGCAGATACCTCTATGACATACGCGAAAAGGCAGGCCAGCGAGTTATCGACAAGCGGGGCGCCGCCGAAATCATGCAGACCATCTCCTCGACGGGTGATACCCTGTGTTTCATTGCCGATCAGGACGCAGGCAGAAAGGGGGTATTCGTCCCCTTCTTCGGTCGTAAAGCCAGCACCTATAAGAGTATAGGGCTTCTGGCGATAAGCAACAACATCCCGATTGGCGTGGGCTACAGCCGGCGCGTGGACAACCGTTTCTTCTTCGAAATAGGCGTCAATCGGATAATCTTCCCCGAAGAATGGGCGGACAAGGACGACCCGCTCTATTGGATCACCGCCGAGTACACAAAAGCGATCGAGGATTTCATCCGCGAGGACCCGAGCCAGTACTGGTGGCTCCACAGACGCTGGAAACACCGCCCGAAGGACGAAATGCAGCAGTAAGTGATCACTAATTGCGCACACCCACTGTGCACGGCCCCCTGCCAATAGCACCCAACGGCAGCACATTCTCTGACAGCAGCACACAGACACTCGCAAATGCCTGCAAAACACCGATCTGTGCCTGTTTGCAGCGCCTATTCTCATGCCGCCGGTCGCTGTCGGACGGCCGCCAATTCCAAAAAAAGCGCCAAAAAACTTGCAATGGGCCCGATAATGCCGTACAATTTAGGGCGATGGTAGTTGTGAGGCACTTCCAGACGTGTCCGTGATTTGTCCGCAACTTGTTGAGGCAGGAGGAGTTGCAGTGCCGAATGTGATCGTGGCAGATGGAGGGTTTGATGGTCGCCGTTGTACGCCTGCGCACGCATGGCTTTATTATCCATTTTTCCATTGCTTCCCAACCCCCTGCACTGTGCTGCCCTTTTGTAGAGTTTTTCAAGTCCGATAAGGAGGTGGTGCCGACACCCTGAACGGCGATACCAACCAGTAATGCGGGCGGGCGCAATAACTACTTGCGTGGTACTCGTTTTCTTCCGAATACCTGCGCATGCCGGTTCGTGCGATCCGTCAGCCTGATTGACATGTCGCCGGATTGGTCTGTCCCAGCGGCAAAGGCGGCTTGCAGCCGGACGGCCCGCTGAGGTTTCGCATATATTGTGAAGACCGTTCGATGTTTCTACTTTTTCTAATGTACTGTTTAGGAGGATTGTTATGTGTAAGAAACTATTGTTAGTGTTGGCCGTTGCGCTGGCATTCTGGCCGTTCGCGGCGATGGCTTCGGATATTGCCGTCGCAACGCGGGCGGGTTGGATGGGACAGGCGGCGGCAGACCGCGAGGCCCAGGAAATCGCAAACAACGTAACCGGGGCTTCGGTCGAGTTGTTCCCGCCCGCCCAGGAAGACGCCCTCGCTACCTGGGTACAGGACCACACCGGCGACGGCACGGCCGACTTGCTGATCCTGTTCGGCCAGTTGCCGGCAAGCATCTACGCATCCGGAAACGCCCAACCGGATGGCTCGCTTGCGGAACTCTTCCTTGACGACGGCAACATGATCCTCAACACCGGCGACTGGATTTTCTATGTCGTCAACGGCAGCGGGGCAAATGGTCCCGCGGGCCTGCAGAATATGATGGACATCCCCGGCGTTACCGTAGCAGGCGAAGATAATACGCCGGTTACCGTCACCGCCGAAGGGCAGGAGTACACTCCCACGCTCCAGGATTTCCAGACGGACCGTCCCTTCCATCTCGACACCCTGGCAAACAACTGGGAAGTCGAATTGATTCTTGCCGGCAACGCCGCGGGCACGAGAGCGGATCCGGTTGTCGTCCGCAACACGGAAACAGACGGCCGCATAGCCATCTTCTATCAGACTTCCGGTCAGGACAACGATCCGCGCGGCGAAGTCATCAGCGAGTGGATCAACAACTACTTCATGTCCTTCATCGCAGCGGGAAATCCGTATGCCCGGAATCCGAGTCCAGAAGACGGCGCTTTGTACACGCAGAACACGTATGTGCAGCTTAAATGGAACGCCGGCGATTTCGCCGAATCGCACGATCTGTATTTCGGCACAGATGAAGCCCGCGTCGCGGCGAATGCTGCAGACACGTTCGTAATCAACCAGACGCAGAAGTTCTTCGTTGCCGGAATCGGCTTCATGCCGGAAGACCCCGTCCCAGGCGGTCTGGAACCCGGCACAACATACTACTGGAAGGTAAACGAGGTTAAGCAGGGCGATCCGAACAGTCCGTGGGAAGGCAAGGTCTGGAGTTTTTCGCTTCCGGCGTATGAAGCCTACGAACCTATGCCGGCCAATGGCATGGGGCTTGTCGGTCTCGATGAAACGCTAAGCTGGAGTCCCGGCTGGAAAGCCCAGCTCCACACAGTTCTGTTCGATACGGACTTCGACACGGTAGCCAATGCACCGGTCGGCAGCGGCACACTGAGCCCCATTCCGTTCGAACCCCCGGCAGCACTCGAGCCAGAGACGACCTACTACTGGCGCGTCGACGAACGCGATGAAGCCGGCGATTCGCATAAGGGTGAGGTCTGGAGCTTCACGACACGAAGCGACAAGCCCGGCGGCCTGTTGGGCGAGTACTTCACGGCAGGTGGTTCCACGCCGTCTCCATTCCAGGCCCAGAATCTGCTGCTCAAGCGGATCGACCCGGAGATCAACTTCACATGGGGCGACGGTTCGCCCGATGATGCGATACCGGCCGACGGCTTCGCAGCCCGCTGGACCGGCGAAATCACCATTCCGATTGCCGATACGTACACCATCTACGGCGCAAGCGACGACGGAATGCGCATCTGGATCAACGGCCAATCGGTGGTCAATGCCTGGGTGGATCGCGGCACGACCGAGACCCCCGGCACGATAACGCTGGATGCCGGCGTATATCCGATCCAGATCGAGTACTACGAGAACGGTGGAGGCGCCACAGCGTATCTGCGCTGGAGTTCGCCGAACATCGCCAAGCAAATCGTCCCCGAAGCGGCTCTGTCGCCGCCGGTACGGGCCAGCGGCCCGCAGCCGGAAAACGGCGCCCAGGGCACGCGGAGCAAGGGGCTGGAACTGCAGTGGAATGCCGGCCAGTATGCGGTTACGCATGAAGTGTACTACGGTACGGACGCCGCTGCGGTCGCCAACGCCACCACGGCCTCGCCCGAGTTCAAGGGCAGCCAGCCGGTCGGCAACGAAGTCTACATGTTACCCGACCTGACGCTCGGCCAGACTTACTACTGGCGCGTGGATGAAGTGAACAACACGCATCCCGAGAGCCCGTGGGTCGGAAACGTATGGGGCTTCACCGTCGGCGAGTTCCTGACCATCGACGATATGGAAGACTACAACAACTTCTCGCCCGACACCGTCTGGGAAAGCTGGCTCGACGGCTTCGGCAATCCCAACAACGGCTCGCAGATCGGCTATGACCTCGGTTTGACCGTGGACGAGGGCGAGAACTACGTAGAACTCAACACCGTCCACTCCGGCGATCAGTCGATGCCGTACTTCTACGACAACGCCGGCCAGGCCTCCGAGGCCACGCACACCCTCCCGGCCGGTCTTCGCGACTGGACCCAGGAAGGCGTTGCGGCGCTGCAATTGTGGTATCAGGGCCACCCCGGCAGCTACGGCAGCTTCGTCGAGGGTCCCTCCGGAACGTTCACCATGACGGGCGCCGGTGCGGATATCTGGGGCCAGGCCGACCAGTTCCACTATGCGTACAAGACGCTCAGTGGCGCTGGTTCGATCACCGCCAGGGTCAGCGCCATCAGCGGCGCCAACCTCAATGAATGGGCCAAAGCCGGTGTGATGATCCGCAATACGCTGGACCCGAATTCGGCACACGCATTCATGGCGTTGACGAATACGCAGGGTGTCGCATTCCAGTACCGTCCGGAAGCAGCCGCCGCCAGCGCGAATCACGATCATCGCGCGGGTGCGTCGGATCGTCCGAAGTGGCTCAAGCTCGACCGCAGCTTCGACGGCACGTTTACCGCATCGCACGCCAACGACGTAGGCGGCTCGCCGGATAAGTGGACACAGCTTTCCACGACGACGCTCTCGCTGGGACCGAACGTCTTTATCGGTCTGGCTCTGACCAGCCACCAGGCGGGCGTGCCGGCCGAGGCGACGTTCTCCCAGATTTCGACCACGGGAACAGTCAACCCGACAACGTGGACGAACGTGGATATCGGCATCCAGAGCAACGCCCCCGAGCAGATGTACTTCACGATCACCGACGGTGCAGGACAAAGCGCAACCGTCGCAAATCCGGATCCGGATGCGGCGCAGGTTACGACCTGGACCTCCCTCGGCGAGTACGGCGAAGGTATCGCTCTGACCGAGTTCACCGATGCCAATCCGAGCCTGAATCTGGCGAACATCAATTCGATGACAATCGGATTCGGCCCGCCGGCGGGCGGCAGCGGACTGATGTTCTTCGACGACATTCGTCTGTACATCCCGCGCTGCGTTCCGGAACTGGCAAAGCCGGATAACGACTACAGCAACAACTGCGTGGTCGATATGCCGGACCTCGAAATCCTGAGCAATAACTGGCTCATCGAGGATTACGAGGTAACGCCGAGCGATCCGGGTACGTCCGGACTGGTCGCGTACTATCAGTTCGAGAACAACGTGCTGGACAGCTCGGGCAACGGCTACCACGGCGATCCATGTGGAGCGCCGACGTATGCAGCAGGCCAGAGCGGCAGCGCAATCGACCTCAACGGTACCGACCAGTTCGTCAATGTCGGTTTGCAGCCGTCCGAACTGGGTATCGGCGGCAATGCACCGAAGACGGTAGCCGCCTGGGTCTATACCCGCAGCTTCAACAACGGCGGCATCTTCGATATGGGCACGAACACGAATGCACAGAACTTCTCGCTGCGAACAACAGCAACCGAGAACCTCTGGCGTGCCCAGCGATGGGGCTTCCCGGCGTTCGACTTCGACGTCTCGTACCCGTCGTCGAACGTGTGGGTGCATATGGCCCTGGTCCACGAAGGTGAGGCGGGCGGCGACGTCAGCTATGTGTATGCCGACGGCAAGCGCATCGGTATGCAGGTCGCGGCGCTGAATACCGCCGATGATCGTCCCTTCCAGATTGGTATCTGGAGCGGCAACTACTTCGACGGTCTGATCGACGAGGTGCGTCTGTATGACCGGGCCCTGAGCCAGGGCGAAGTAGCGTATCTCGCGGGCGAAACGACAGCATTCGATCAGCCGATCGAACTGCTCTTGACACCGCAGGACGCCAACATGGATACCAACGGCGACGGTGCGATCAACTTCGGCGATTACGCCAACCTGGTAAGCACGTGGCTGGATGAGCAGTTGTGGCCGTAAGCATGTAATGACAACGTGCGGCTGATCGGTCGCACCAGCAAATACAGGGCCTGCACGGCAGCGTGCGGGCCCTTTTTTCGTTCCTCTGCACACCCGACCGGCTCGCCTCAATTGGCCCCCTTCGGCAATTAAGTGGCCTTGAAAAATGGCCGAACTTGTAAACGTACTGTGGGCAGATTGAAAAGCAAGCAATTTGTCGCCGATAGCCCGCCGCGTGCACGCCGCACCGGAAGACCGTAAACGTTTTGCATAGCTGTACTTAAGCGAATACCATAAAGAAATGGGAGCCGCAAATGCAGCCGGAGATACATTATCTCTTGCAAAAGCAGCAGCGTATCGTTAAAATTGTTCAGGTTGAGCGTTTTTATTGGACGTTTCTGCTACGCTCGGCATAATCTGTGGGAGGTGTGGTTGTTGTATATGACGTCGTTACGAGTCATTCATTATGAATTCGCACGCATTGTGCGTTATCAACGCACTGAATCTTCCATTTCCGGTTCAATAACGGTGTCTGCGGACCCCCTGCGCACGGGCTATCTGTGGGATGAAAGGAGGTGTGGTCGTCTCTTTACAGCGATTTAAGCGGTGTCGGTGCAGAACCGCAGCGGAAATGGCCAACATAATACTGTTTTTGGCGTGGTTTCAGGCAATGAACCCCGTGTGCATGATAAGTCGGCACGGCAGTCTTATCGGAGATTGCGTGCCTCAACCGACGGATTTTTAAGGAATCTGGGTATGGTGGTTTTTTCAATTGTGAAGGAGGAAACTAATGTGTAAGAAGTTTACTTTGTTATTGGGCCTCGCTCTGGCACTGTGCCTGGGCGCCCAGGCCACGGCGGCCCTGCCGGCCGGTTGGTCGAACCAGGACGTCGGATCACCGACGCCCGGCGAAGCCGATGAAAGCGGCGGCGTCTGGACCGTTACCGGAAACGGAAACGACATCTGGGGCAACTCGGACAACTTCCATTTTGTCTACGTCCCGTTCCCCGGCAACGGCTACATCCAGGCCCGCGTCACCAGCAACGGCACCGGCTCGAATGCATGGGCCAAGGGCGGCGTGATGTTCCGCGAGGACCTGACCGGCGGTTCGCAGCATTTCAACAGCGTCGTAACCGGCGGCAACGGCAACGGCGGCTCGGTCCAGTGGCGACCGACGACCGGCGCTGCCTCATCCAACTCGGATACCTCCGTAAATGTCACCCCGCCGCGATGGGTGCGCGTCGAGCGCAAGGGCAATGAGTTCCGCGGCTATTTCTCCACCGACGGCGTCACCTGGAGAAACCAGGGCGGCACCGTTACGATCGACATGAATGCCGAGATCTACGCGGGTCTCTGCGTAACCTCGCACGCGGCCGGTGAACTGCGAACGTTCGAATTCGACAATGTTTCGTGGGAACTGTCCAAGATCGCGTCGAACCCGACGCCGGCAGACGGCGGCCTCAACACAACGGGAACGTTCGTGCAGCTCAAGTGGAACGCCGGACCGACGGCGGTCTCGCACGATGTCTACATCAGCGACGATCTCGCATCCGTCGAAGCGGGCGCCCCGAGTGCTTTCGGCCAGAACACAACCAATAAGTGGCTCCTGGCAGGATATCCGGGTTATCCCTATTCGGACGGCCTGGTTCCCGGAACCACGTACTACTGGCGCGTCGACGAAGTCGAGGCCGACGGCACCACGCACGTGGGCGACGTCTGGAGCTTCCTCGTTCCGCCGAAAACGGCGTACGATCCGTCTCCGGTCGATGGCCAGGCCCTGGTTCCGCTCGATGTGGAACTGACCTGGACACAGGGCTTCAAGGCGCTGTTGAACCAGGTGGTATTTGGTACAGACTTCGACACGGTAGCGAATGCTGACGTCGGAAGCGGCGAACTGGCTCCCGGTTCATTCGAGCCGCCTGCGCTGCAGCCCGGTACGACGTATTACTGGCGCGTAGATACGACCGACGAGACCATGCAGCAGCACCAGGGCGATGTCTGGTCCTTCACGACGCTGCCGGAAGACGCCGGTCTCGGCGAGATCGTTATGGAACGCTGGGAAGGCATCAGCGGTACTGTCGTCAGCGCCCTGCGCAACGATATGCGATTCCCGGGCGAACCGGATGTTACCGAAAAGATAACCAGCTTCCTGTGGAACGGAGCCGACCTCGACAACTACGGCGCCCGCATCTATGGCTGGCTCTACGTACCGGTGACAGGCGATTACACCTTCCGCATTGCAACGGATGACAGCAGTGAACTGCTGCTCAGCAACAACGAAGACCCTGAAGGCGCCGAGGTCATTGCAAGCATTTCGGAATGGGCCAACGTCAACCAGTTCGGCAAGTTCGGCTCGCAAACGTCTTCTCCGGTCACGCTCGAAGGCGGCAAGCGGTACTACATCGAGGCGCTCTGGAAGGAAGGCGGCGGCGGCGACCACTGCCACGTCCAGTGGTCCGGTCCCGCCATCGGCGACTTCACGACCATTTCGGGCGATTTCCTCGCACCGTTCGAGCCGGTCAAGGCGTACGGCGCCAGCCCGGCCGATGGAGCGCCAGGTGCTCCGCAAAGACCTCTGCTTAGCTGGCTACCGGGTAAGCACGCCGCGTCGCACCAGCTCTGGCTCGGAACCGATCCCGATGCCGTGGCCAACGCCACGACGGGCTCGCCCGAGTACAAGGGCACCGTTGCGCTCGGCGTCGATGAGTATCAGTCGGCGGAACTGCAGTGGGGTACGACCTACTACTGGCGAGTCGATGAGGTCAACAACCTCAACGCCGACAGCCCGTGGAAGGGTGCCGTCTGGAGCTTCACCACGGCCGATTACCTCATCATTGACGACATCGAAGACTACAACAACTTCTCGCCGGACACCGTATGGGAGTCCTGGGTCGATGGTTTCGGAAATCCGAACAACGGATCGCAGATCGGCTACGATCTCGGCCTGACCGTGGACGAAGGCGAGAACTATGTTGAGCTGGGTAACGTCCACACGGGCTCCCAGTCGATGCCGTACTTCTATAACAACACGGGCGTGGCTTCCGAGGCCACAATGACGCTGGATCCGACCATGCGCGACTGGACGCGGAACGGTCTCAAGGCGCTGAAGCTTTGGTATAACGGGTTCCCGGGCGTGCTGGGTGATTTCGTCCAGAACGGCGGCCAGTACACGATGACGGCCGCAGGTCGGGACATCTGGGCCATCGGCGGCGTTGAAGAGGACGAGTTCCACTTCGCGTACAAGATGCTCAACGGCCCCGGCCTTATTCAGGCCAGAATCGTGAGCATGACCCAGCCGAATACCTGGACCAAGGGCGGCTTGATGATTCGCGAAACGCTGGATCCCAACTCCACGAATGCCTTCAACCTGATAGCGTACAACAGCAACCGCGCTCGGTTGCAGGTTCGTCCGGAACCGGCCGGCACAACCGCTTCGGCGGGCGAGGTGACCGGTCTCGATCCGCTGGCTCCCCGCTGGCTCCGTCTGGAGCGGACATTCAGTGGTGAGTTCCTGGCATCGCATGCTAACGATGTCGGCGGTGTTCCTGATGAATGGACGCAGTTCACTTCGTCTACAGTGAATATGGCGTCGAACATCTATATCGGCATGGCTCTGACCAGCCACGCGCTCAACACGACCGCAACGGCGGTGTTCGACAACGTTACCACCAGCGGCGGCGTGAGCGGTGCATGGCAGCACCAGGACATCGGCATCCAGAGCAACGCTCCCGAGCAGATGTACTTCAAGCTCACCGATGGTGCGGGCAACAGTGCTACGGTGGCCAACCCGGATCCGGATGCGGCGCAGGTAACTTCCTGGACCGCACTGGGCGAGTACGGCCAGGGCATTGCACTGAGCGAGTTCACGGCTGCCAATCCGAGCCTGAATCTGGCGAACATCGCCTCGATGACGATCGGATTCGGTCCGCCGTCCGGCGGCAGCGGCCTGATGTTCTTCGATGATATCGAAGTGCATCCGGCACGATGCGTACCGGAACTGGCCAAGCCGGCCAACGACTTCAGCAGCAACTGCGTGGTCGATATGCCGGACCTGGAGATCCTCACGGATAACTGGCTCAACACGCCCGCTCAGATGACTGAGACGGTGTGGGACGGCACGTTCTCCAGTGCAGACGTTGGAACGGTTGATCCTGCCGGAACCTTCTCGATCGACGGAGCGGACAGCTTCACGATCGCCGGAGCCGGCGGCGACATCTGGGGTTCGGCGGACGGATTCCAGTTCGCTTCGCAGGCCCTCTCGGGCGACGGCCAGATTACCGTCCGGATCAACACCATCGAGAACACTGATCCGTGGGCCAAGGCGGGTGTCATGATCCGCGATACGATGGATCCCAACTCCGCGCATGCGATGATGGTGATCACTCCGGCCAACGGTGCGACGATGCAGTATCGTCCGGCACAGGGCGAGGCATCCTCGAGTTTCCAGACGACCGGTCTGGAGGCGCCCATCTGCCTGAGTATCACGCGTGTGGGCGACACCTTCACGGGTTACTACTCGACGCCCGAAGGATGGGTCCAGCAGGGAAGTGTTGATATTCCCATGGCGGATCCCGTACGTATCGGTATTGCGATTACCTCGCACAGCGACGGCACTCTGTCGACCGCGACGGGCGATCGCAATTGTCCGGATCTGTTCCTCCAAACGGACATCAACGTTGACGGCGTAACCGACTTCAAGGATTACGCAACGTTGATCGACACCTGGCTGGATGAGCAGTTGTGGCCGTAAGGTAGAATGACAACGTGCGGCCGCAGAAGGTCGCACCAGAGAGTATGGGGCCTGTACAGCGATGTGCAGGCCCCTCTTTATTGCGCCGGCCCGGGAACCGGACAACCCCGGCATCACGCCATGCCTGTTTTTCGGCCAAAAACCCATATTTCACGGTTACATCGCCTCATTGTAAGCTTACATCGTGTCAATGTAAGTTCGCATCGCCTCAATGTAAGTTTACATCGTCGCATTGTAAGCCTGCATCGCCTCATTGTAAGTTTGCAACGCCTCAATGTAAGTTTACATCGCCTCATTGTAAGCCTGCATTGCCTCATTGTAAGTTTACAATGCCCCATTGTAAGCTCACATCGCCACGGTGTAAGTCTGCATTGGCACAATGCATGCGTCCAATGCCACATTGCAGATCCGCATTGAAGCACCGTGATTACAGCGAAAACCGGCCAAATCGCCTTCGTCGCTTCCGCCGTGCAATGATGAGTAGCGCAAAGGCATTCCGGCGCAGCGGCAAAACGATCAAGTGCATCAGGTCCATTCGTTCCGAGCCGAATAACAGATTTCGGCTTTGCAGGGCGGCATGCCGGTGCGATGGCGGACATCGTAGTGCCCTTTTTTGCTTGCAAAGCCGCAGATGGGGTGCTAATATAGTCTAAACGGGTTTTTTATTGGACATTGTCGTACGCATCGTAGACACCAGTTGCGCCCTGCTACCCAGAGGAGGCGTCATGTGGTCCAATAGCTATGTGAAATCACTGCCCAGCCGCGAACCGAACATCCCGGTTCGGCCGCACCGTTGGAAGCAAAGAATCGCACCACTTGCGCCGGCGGCGTGTGCAGATTCCCAGCAGAGCAGAGGTGTTTTCGCTGAATCGCCTTGCCGGCAAGTACAGGTACACAGCGAAGGCGGACGCCACACAAAGGAGACAAAACGGTCCCCCAGCGAATAACGGGCAGACGAAGATGAGAACCACACGGCACGAAGATGGTTCGGCGTGGGGCCGAAACAGGCGTCGTGTGGAGTTTGAGCCTTATTGAAGGAGGAACACCATGTGTAGCAGAACTTCTTACTTTCTGGTGCTGATGATGGCCCTGTGCCTGATTGGTGCCGCAATCGCAGATCCTTTGCGACAGTCCGACGATGCCGACGGCATTGTCTGTGTCGAGGCGGAGAACTTCGACGAGAACGTTCCCCAGGGAGACCATACCTTCGAACTCGAGACCACCCAGACGGGCTATCTCGGCACCGGCTATATGATCGGCCTGCCCAACAGCGGCGCTGGGGATGATCCCGGCGCGGGACCTGGGTTGTACTATGAGATCAACTTCCGCGAATCCGGAACGCACTATCTCTGGCTCCGCGCCTATGCGGGGACCGATCCGGCCACGGGCAACAACGATTCCTTTCACGCCGGCCTCAATGGAACGCCGTCGGCGGGCGCCAATGCCATCAGTGGCTTTGGTGCGGCGTGGGAATGGACAAACGACGTCATGGGCGGCGGCAGGGTAACCATCGAGGTGCCTTCAGCCGGCCTGCACACCCTGAACATCTGGATGCGGGAAGACGGCTCGCTGGTGGACAAGGTCATTCTGACGTCCAACCCCAACTACACGCCAACCGGCGACGGACCTCCCGAAAGTCCCCGGGGACCGATACTCAACGCTTTTGCCCCCACACCCGAAGACGGCAACGATGTCTGGTCGAAAACGAACGCGCTGCTGAGTTGGCAGCCCGGAGAGACCGCCGTTTCGCACGATATCTACTTCGGCACGAGTCTCGCCGATGTGCAGGCCGGAACGGGAGGCACGTTCCGCAAGAACCAGACACAGAAAGTGTTCATGGTTGGCTTTGCCGGTGTCCCATATCCGACGGGACTGGAGCCGGGGCAAACCTACTATTGGCGCGTGGACGAGGTCGAAGCCGGCGGCACCAGGCATAAAGGAAGCGTCTGGAGCTTCCGCATCATGCCGGAGATCGCCTTCAATCCTATGCCGGCAGATGGAAGCTTCTTCATCAGTCCGGATGTGCAACTCGAGTGGTCCGCAGGCCTCAATACACTGCTGAACTCCGTTCATTTCGGCGAAGATTTCGACGCAGTGGCAGATGCGGCAGTCGGAACGGGCCAGGTCGAGGCCCTGCCGGAATTTGACCCGCCTGAACTCGAGAGGGAGAAGACATACTACTGGCGAGTAGATGGACTCAGCAGCACCGACAGCACCTGGCGCAAGGGCGATGTCTGGAGCTTCACGACAGCTCCGGAAGGCCTCGGCGAAATCGTCATGGAACGCTGGGAAGGAATAACCACCACGGCGGTAAGCGCGCTGCGGAACGATCCGAGGTTTCCAACCGATCCGGACGTGACGGAGAATCTCACACGATTCTACTGGGATGACACCGATATCGATGACTACGGCGCCCGCATCTACGGCTGGCTCTATGTGCCGGCGACCGGCGATTACACATTCCGCATTGCGACGGATGACAGCAGCGAACTGTTGTTGAGCAGCAATGAAGACCCTGAAGGAGCTGAACTTATTGCCAGCATATCGGGCTATTCCGGCGTGAACGAGTTCACCAAGTATGGCTCCCAGACGTCGGAGCCGATTGCCCTGCAGGGCGGCCGGAAATACTACATCGAGGCCTTGTGGAAGGAAGGCGGCGGCGGCGACCACTGCCACGTGCAGTGGTCCGGGCCGGGCATCGGCGATTTTACGACCATCGAGGGTAGTTACCTCTCACCTTTCCTGCCAGTCAAGGCGTACGGGGCAAACCCTGCCAACGAAGCAGTCGGAGTCACACAAAGCCCCGTATTGCGATGGAAGCCGGGCATTTATGCCGCCTCCCATCAGTTGTATCTCGGAACGGATGCGGACGCAGTAGCTAACGCCACGACCGGATCGCCCGAATACAAGGGCGCTGTTGCGCTCGGCGTCGATGAGTATCAGTCGGTGGAACTGCAGTGGGGCATGACCTACTACTGGCGCGTCGATGAGGTCAACAATCTGAATCCGGAAGGTCCGTGGACAGGTTCGGTATGGAGCTTCACCACTGCCGATTATCTGATTATCGACGACATGGAAGATTACAACAACTTCTCCCCGTTTACGGTTTGGGAGGCCTGGGTTGACGGTTTCGGCAACCCGAACAACGGCTCACAGGTGGGTTATGACCTCGGACCGACGGTTGACGAAGGCGAATTCTACGTCGAATTGAACACCGTACACGGCGGCAGCCAGTCGATGCCCTATTTCTACAACAATACCGGCAACGCATCGGAGGCAACAATGACGCTCGCCCCCGGCAAACGCGACTGGACGCAGCATAATCTCAAAGCGCTGCGATTGTGGTACAGCGGATTTGAAGGCAGCATAGGTGGCTTCGCAGAAACCCCGCCAGGGACATATCGTGTCACCGGGGCCGGTGCGGACATCTGGAATCAGGCGGACGAATTCCATTACGCATTCAAGATGCTCAATGGACCCGGCACGATCACTGCACGGGTAGATGAACTCATTACCAGCAACGCCGAACCCTGGGTAAAAGCCGGCCTGATGATTCGCGAAACGCTCGATCCGAATTCCAAGTTCGCGGCGGTATATATTACCAGCGGCAACGGATGTCGATATCAGGCAAGGACCGAAACGGCCGCCGGTGCCGTCAGCGACAGTTCGGTGACGACGCTGGCTCATATCACCGCACCGCACTGGATCAGACTCGAAAGGGACTTTTCCGGCAATTTCAATGCCTTTGATTCCAATGATGGCGTGACGTGGTTCCCGCTGGCCTGGAATCCGGTGCAGATCACGATGAGTCCGAACGTCTACGTAGGCTTTGCGATCACAAGCCATACGCCCGATGTGCCGGCCACCGGAGTCTTTTCGAATGTCTCCACGATCGGCACGGTAACCGGAGCATGGCAGAATCAGGACATCGGAATTCAGAGCAATGCCCCCGAGCAGATGTACTTCAAACTCACCGACGGCGCGGGCCGGACAGCAACCGTGCCCAACCCCGATCCGAATGCGGCGCAAGTCGCAACCTGGACCGCACTCGGCGAGTATGGGCAGGGTATTGCTCTCAGGGAGTTCACGGCTGATAATCCGAGCCTGAATCTGGCGAACATCGCTTCTATGACGATCGGTTTCGGTCCGCCGGCAGGCGGCGACGGGTTGGTGTTCTTCGATGATATCGAATTGCACCCGGCACGATGCGTACCGCAGCTCGCCAAACCGACCTTCGACTTCAGCAACAACTGCGTGGTCGACACGCCCGACCTGGAGATCATGGCCGATCAGTGGCTTCTCGCCTACGAGGATCCAGTTCCTTCAATGGGGATGCTTGTCGAAGCGGAAGACGCCGACAGCATAACCGACCCCATGCAGACGTTGTCCGATGCGGAGGCCTCCGGCGGCCAGTACATCGCCGTTGCTTCCGGCAATAACAGCACGGGCGAGCCTCCCGCAGACGGAATTGCGACGTATTCTCTGACCGTCGCAGGAGGCACCTATAAGGTCCTGGCGCGTGCAATCGCCGACGGTGGAGACAATGACTCATTCTGGCTCCGGATCCAGGATGCGACCACCAACACGACCAATGACTCGAGTGGTTGGGTACGATGGGGCATGGTCAACAGCGAGCAGTGGGCCTGGAGTCCCGTCCGAAGCATGGACGACAGCGACCAGACAGTCGAATTCACCATGCCTGCCGGGACACACACAATGGAAGTAGCGTACAGAGAGGACGGGGCGCTGCTGGATCGCTTCCTGATCACCGACGATCTCGATCTTGATCCCAGAACGCTGTCGCCTCTGGAAACCGATTTGACCAACGACGATGTCGTGAATTTCAAGGACTATGCGACGTTGATCGACTCATGGCTCGATGAACAGTTGTGGCCGTAAGGATGTACTGACAATGTGTGGCCGCTTGATCGGTCACACCGGCGAAAACGGGGCCTGCACGGCAATGTGCGGGCCCTGTCTGTTTGATATGCAGAGCCCTGTGCCCGCTCTCGCCGACTCAGTGGGCAATGACACTCGATATGCGAAACACCGGCAATAGAAGTGCTATAGCTATGGTTCCGATGATGCCGCCGAGCAACAGAATCATCACCGGTTCGATCATCGCCATGACATTTCGAATGGACGCTTCCAGCTTCTTTTCATAAAAGACGGAAACCTTGTCGCAAACCTCTCCGAGCTTGCCGCTTTTCTCGCCGGCTCGCAGCATCTGTATGATACCCGGAGCGATGAGGTCGCTTTCGGGAGCAATTGTAATGGATTCAGAGAGCTGGTAGCCGTCGCGTATCTTCTCGTCGACTCTTTGCCATAGCCGCTGGAAATAGTAGTTGTCGCACGAACCCTGAATGACCTGAATCGAATCGAGCAGACGAACACCGGTATTGACCATAGTCGCCATAATCCGCATGCTGCGCGTAACCACCGTGTCGACAAACATGGTCCCGATTATGGGTGTCCTGATCTTCAGATAGTCGATGATTCTGCGTCCCATCAGCGTCCGAGACCAGCAGTAGAGTGAGAAACCCAAAATGATGAGAGCTGTCACTATAGTGGTCATAGCCTGAAAATCGCCAAGGATCCTGCTGAAACCTACGAGCACTCTTGTGAGTTTAGGTAAAGCCGCACCTTTGGCTTCGTATATTCTCATGAACCGCGGCAAAACGAAGAACATCAACGTCCCGGTGGCCGCAACCGCCATCAGCGCCATTATGAAGGGATAGGTCAACGCGCCTTTGATGCGCTTGCGTGTTTCTGCTTCGAACGTAAGATAGCCCGTCAGGACATTGAGCATTTGCGCCATCGTGCCCGACGCCTCAGACGCGCGGACCATGCTGATGAACATGGGATTGAACACCCTTGGGTATCTACACATCATGCTGGAGAGTGTTTCGCCGTTCTTGACCCCGTCGGAAACGCTCATGATGATCGTTCGGAAGATCTCATTTCCGGCTTGCTCGGCTATCGCATCCAGTGCATCGCTTAGTACGACGCCGCTGTCCAACATGACAGACAACTGGGTCGTGAACAGGATTAGTTCGCCCTGCTTCACCTTTGCATTCTGCAGCCGCATTGATTCCAGAGGCGATAACGTGACAGCCGGCGCACCGCTCAACAGGGCCTGGACAGCTTGTTTGTCCGCTGAGACTGTACCGGCGGCGCCGCCACCCGATGTCGTTGACTCGCTCTTTCCGGTCTTTCTGGATTTCGTCGCCACTTTACTCATACTCGAATCTCTGGGTTCTCCGGATTGGTCATGGAGTCGGCCGCCACCTCTTACAGTTGTGCCTGACTTGTGCGCAATACCTCCTCGATCGAGACGATCCCGGCCTTGACCTTTTCAAGGCCATCCAGATAGAGCGGTTGCATACCAAGTTCCATCGCCTGCCTCCGGAGTTTCTTAAGGCCCACACGGTTTGCGATCATTTCCTTGATTTCTTCGTCCGGCACGAAGAGTTCGTGAATCGCAATGCGCCCGGTATATCCCGTATTGCGGCACTTCTTACACCCTACACCTCGGTAGAATTCCGTAATGTCTATTTCCGATTTCTCAATCATCCTCCGGATGCTCGGCGAGATTTCATATTTTGTCTTGCAATTGGCACATACTTTTCGAACCAGCCGCTGAGCCAGCACCGCAATCAGAGACGCACTGACCAAAAACGGCTGCACCCCGAGATCCAGTAGCCGCGTCACCGCGCCGGGAGCATCATTGGTGTGAAGTGTCGATAATACCAGGTGGCCCGTCAACGCAGCCTGAACTGCGATGTTCGCCGTGGCCTGGTCACGAATCTCTCCAACCATGATTATGTCGGGGTCCTGGCGAAGCAGACTTCGCAGGGCGGAGGAGAACTCAAATCCCGCCTTCTCGTTCACCTGAAATTGATTGATGCCCTGCATATTGCATTCGACCGGATCCTCCACTGTGCAGATATTGACATCTTCGCCGTTCAGTTCCGACAGAGCTGCGTAGAGAGTCGTGTTCTTGCCTGAACCTGTAGGTCCCGTAACCAATACAATTCCGTTGGGGGCCTGAATGACGCCCCGAAACAGCTTCAGGTTTTCATACGTGAACCCAAGCGATTCGAGGTTGAAAAGGACTTTGTGCGAATCGATTATGCGAATAACCACTTTCTCGCCGAAGTTGCCCGGCATCACAGAAACACGAAGATCGATCGGCCTGCCTTCGACCATGACGTGAATCCCGCCGTCCTGAGGCAGTCGACGTTGCGCAATATCCAGCTCCGCCATAATCTTGATGCGAGAGACAATCGCAGGATGCATCTGATAAGGTGGCCGCATCTTTTCATACATGCGACCATCCACGCGATAGCGGACACGAAGACTCTTGTCGTCCGGCTCAATGTGAATGTCGCTTGCATTTTCCCGAACCGCATTGTAGAGCAGGTGGTTAACCAGCTTCACCACCGGAGACTGGCCCGCAATCTCTTCCAGATTGCTGATATCCTGTGTGATATTCTCGATGAGCGTGAAGTCTTCGAGGCTCTCGTCATCGATGATGTCGTCGATGACAAATACGTTTGCGGCCGGCAGGTACGTCTGCAGCGTCGCTCTGATATCCTTGGTGGTCGAACAGACAACCTGCACCTTGCAGCCGCTCATGCGCTCTATTTCGTCGAGCAGAAAGACGTTGGTTGGCTCGCTCACAGCAACAGTCAAGACATCGTAAACCTTGAATAGAGGCAAAACGATGTATTCTTCCAGAAAGTCCCTGGGCAGCAGCTCAATGGTCTTGACATCGCATATCTTCGGCCCGACTTGCGCATACGGAACGCCATAGGCCTCAGCCAGAGCCGATGCTATCTGGTTCTCGCTGCAATAGCCCATCTCCACCAACAGTTCTCCGAGCAGTTTGCGATGGCCCTTCTCTTTTTGCTCGGAAAGGGCCTTCTCGAGTTGCTCTTCCGAAACAACCCCGCGTGCCTGGAGCAGTTGACCGAGCTGCATCTTGTTTTCTGTTGCTATCTGAGCCATACTCCGCTCTTTTCGTTGCTGGCGTCTATGTTCTTTTTGCTTTATCCGTAACCGATCTCGGCGCCGGTTCTAAGCGATGCTTTTGACGGCCGCCGCGAGTTCACTGTGCTGATCGAATTCCTTGTCGAGCCTCGTCACTTCGAGTATCTTGAGACAGTTCTCGTCGAGCCCGGCAACCCGGAATTCAACGGCATTTTCGTTGCAATAGTCACGAGCCCACAGCAATTGCTCCAGTCCCTCGCTGTCGATGAACCCCACCTTGCTCATATCGAGAACCAGACCCGCCCGACCTACCGTAATCGCTTCGGCAACCGTACTTCGGAGCAGACCTACACCGTCGCTATCCAGCTCTCCCTGGATGTCGGCCACAGTGACATTATCGTAATCCTGTGTCGTAATCTTCATCGTATGAGTGTCCCCACGGCCGCCGCTCCATACTGGGCGAAATTGCTGCCTTCGTACGGACCGGTCGACATGTGCGGCCCGTTCTGCAACATCTCCCACAACTGCTCGATGTCGCTCTCCAGGAATATCCTTCCGATGTTTTCGTCAAATTGCGTGCCCAACCCTTTTTCCACCTCGTCCAGTGCCGCCTGGACGGTCATCGCATCTCGATACGTTCTCTTCGAGGTCATAGCATCAAAACTGTCCGCCAGCCCGACGATGCGACCGAGCAGCGGCACGCCGTCACCCGACAGCCCATTCGGATAGCCTTTGCCATCCACACGTTCGTGATGACACAGGACTCCCGGCACTATGTCGCGCATCTGTGGAATTTCCCGAAGGATCTCCGCGCCGATAGACGGGTGTTTCTTTACACATTCGCGCTCGTCCTCGGTAAGTTTTCCGCACTTCCGAAGCACCGCTTCGTTTATGCCTATCTTGCCGATGTCATGCAGCAACCCCGCCAGATATACCCGGTGCATTTGCTCGCGAGAAACCTTCTCCTGCTGGGCCACACGTTCGGCTATCCAACGAGAGATGATCGCCACCCGTTCGGAATGGCCCCGCGTGTACTGGTCTTTCGCGTCGATGCTGCTGGTCAGCGCCCGGAGCGAGCCAATGAATAGCTCTTTCAGATCGCCGAAAAGCCGCCCGTTCTCCATGAATACGGCACAACTGCTGGCCACAGAGTTGAAAAGATTGGCGTCAATACTGTCGAAATCCGCTTTATCGACGCGGTTGACCGCCACCATTAGTCCCATTATAGGCGCATCGGGCCCCGCACCATGTCCCAGATCGCCGGCACCCTTCTCCTTGCCGCACAGGGGCACCGCCAGAATATTGCTGATACTGGCGGGCCATTCGTATTTGAATTCGGAACCCACAGCGCTGTCGAGGAGGGCTTCTTTGCCGGCGTCCATTTCCGCCACCAGGCGGCTGTGCAACAGGGCGGCCATGTGCGGATCAATATCAATCAGTCCGGAACCGGCAGCCAGAACCAGTTGTGACTCGTCCCGAAACTCTTTCTCAATGAGCACGGCAATGCCTTCCACCAGGACGATTTCGGTCAGGTTGTCGCATGCCATCTGAAGGAAGTTTGCATCGGCTTCCGTGACGCGCATATTCGTGCCGAGTTTGTGCAAAAGCACCAGTTCCTCGTAGGTTTGCGCTAGTTCCGTGCCGACTTTTTCCATTTGCTCGTCCGTCTTGATCGAAATTCGATAATTCTCTACGAGCAACTTCAGCAATTCTGAACAGTAGGCACTTGGTTCAAGAGACGCCGAGTTCTTCCGGACCGTGCCGCAGCAGTCTGCGGTTTCATCTCCCATATCCACCATGACCACCCCACTGGCGCCGTCATCAGAACCGGTGGGTGAAGACGTCTGGAGAGTTGCGGCAAGCACCAGGCTGTCATCGCAAAAACGCCAGACAGGAACATCCGTTCCATTCGCCGGCATCCCATTTTCATGCCGTTCAAGAATATCTCTGGCAATTGCCTCAAGTTGCGGTTGGCTGCTGTCGTATTTGCCCCCTCCACAAAGCAGGATAACCTTTGCATCTGCTCCACAAACCGCAAAGTTCACTCCCAACCGACATATGCGGTTGCCGGATCTTTCCAGTTCGCAGAGTTGCGATGCTCGAATTGCTTTGTCCCTTTTGTCCAACATAGCTTCCTTTACGCAACTGCCTCCGTTTATGCTCCCATCAAACACAGCGACCTGCGGCAACAGGCTATCCCGTTTTGCCGACTACGGCCTGCTGATGCAAAACATCCTCGATGTTGCCCATCAGTTCACGGGGACTGAAAGGCTTGCTGAGGCAGCCGGATATATTCAATTCGGCCTGTTGCTCTTTGGATATCGCGAAACTCCTCGCCGTTAGCAGGATAGCCGGCATGGCTTTGATCGGCTCGGTTGTCCGTATCTTTTCCACCAGTTCCAGACCCGTCATACCGGGCATCTGATAGTCCGTAACGACTATGTCCGGTTCCTCCCGGCACGCTAACTCATATGCCTCAACACCGTTATCAGCGGTTATCACTTCGTAGCCGTTGTTGCGCAGTTTGATCGCCACCACGTGTACGATGTGGATCTCGTCATCAACAACCAATACCTTTTTTACTGCCATTATTCTGCCTCCAGCCATAGCCACAATTCACAGAACAGACCTCTGTGTGGGATCGTGCCGACGCCTTGATAGAGTAGCCTAACGTGCTGCCTCGACCGTTTCTCGTGCAGCCAGCGGCAACTCAAAGCCGAACGTACTTCCTACACCCACCTCGCTCGTTACAAAGACACGACCATCGTGTACCTTTTCAATTATTTGTTTTACGAGATTCAAGCCCAGCCCCGTTCCTTTGGCCTGTTTGTTGTTTGCTCCTACTCGGTAGAATTTCTCAAATACATGTTCCACTTCATCGGCGGGTATGCCGACCCCCGTGTCGCGTATTCTGACACGCGCCAGAGACCCCGCATCATCCACCTCCGTTTCGATACTCACTTTGCCCCCTGCAGGCGTGTACTTGATCGCATTGCTGAGCAGGTTGACGATAACCTGGGAAATCATGTCCTTGTCAACGTACACCTGATCGAAGACGATCGGTTTTTGACCGGAGACTGCGATGTTCTTCTCGTCGGCATAGTTCTTGATCATCTGCATCTGCTCTTCGATCAGCATGGTCAGGCTCGCCGTTTCCTTATTGACCTTGATAAGCCCTGATTCGATCCGTGAAACGTTCAGAATGTCCTCGATGAGTCGATTCAGACGCTTGGCCTGACATTGAATCACGGAGTAGAACTCCTTCTGCATTTCTTCGTCGTCGGCTTCGCCGTCTGCCAGCATCTCCGAATACGCGGTAATGGACGCCAGCGGCGTCTTCAGCTCGTGTGAGACATGACTGACGAAGTCGTTTTTCATTTGCGAGACTTCCTTCTCACGCGTGATGTCGTGCAAGATAGCCACTGCCCCGCATACGTCCTCGCGACGGTCATATACGCACGATATCGTACAATCGAATGTGCGCGGTTTGTCTCCGGTCACAAAGTCCAGTTCCCGTCGGGTGGCATGTCCTCTGCTCTTTTTGCTGTCTTTGAGAAAACGGACGAACTCTTCGTGCGACCCGTTGAGCAGCTCCTTTATGGGCTTATATTGTGAGGTGTCAAAATCGAACCCGAAGAGCCGGGCGGCCGCGGTATTGGCCATCAGAAGTTTGTCGAATCCATCGATGACGAGAACTGCATCCCGAATACTGTAGATGATGGCCTCGGTGTTCTTTTCGCGTCTTCGTGAAAGCTGCAGTTGAAGCCGCAAATCCTTTACCTCTTCTTCGAGCCCGGTTATCTCCTGTGAGGCACCGTCCATGGAGACGGCCACCATTTGAACGATTTGTCGTACCAATGCATTGGCCGGACCTCTGACATCAACGGACTTCTCGAACCATGCCGCCGGATTCTGCTTCATACGCTCCGTCAAGACGGAGATCCCATGGGCGAGACTCAGCCAGTACCAACCTATCCACAGCAGTCCGACGGCCCCAATACAACAGAATGCCGCAACCGGCCAGCCCAGACCATGCTGAGCTTCAGCCGTCTGAGCGACGCCTGTCGCCGACACACTGTGCCACCAGACCAGCCCCACGGCGACCAGGCTGCACGCCGCCACTGTAAGGGCTCCTATATATAAGCGTTTTCCGAAGCTCACGCCTCGACTCCGTATACACGTCATTGTGAATAAGTAACAGGTTGAGGCGCCGCAGCCGGATGATTGGGGCGGCGTTACCGTACACAGACCCAATCATGGCTGCGGCCAACCTGTTCACCGCAGAAAAGAGTCGCAAGCAGGAAGACAGGTCTCAGACATGTCCCCCTGCTCTGACTGCCTGCGGTTTATCGTCTGCGCCACTTCGGCGCTTCTTCGCGTTCAATATCTCTCAGGATGATACGCTCGAGAGTCTTGCGCTCTTTCGGGCTGGCTTCTTCCAGCATCCGTTCCTTGAGACGCAGCGAATCCAGATGCGCCGGATGTATATGAAGTGCAACGGCCAGCTTCTTCATCGCCAGCATCTTGTCGCCTTCCACATAGTAGCGTGCAGCATCGGCATAGAATTCCTCCGTGATCTTCGTCCTGCCCAGCCACTGCATCTTCTCTTTGGCGCCGTGCCGTTTGCGGCTGACATCTTCCGCTCGTTCCTCACCATTAGTCTGGCTCGGCTCATAGATGATGTGCGGTGTCAGCAAAACCACCACCTCCTGGCGCTCGATCGTGTCTGCACGTCCTCGGAACGCTCCTCCGACAAAAGGCAAATCGCCGAGCACCGGCACCTGGGTGCGCTTGGTGCTGAGCTTGTCGCGGAAGAGGCCGCCGATGACAACCGTCTGGCCGTCCCGAACGACGATGTTGGTGACCAACTCGGCCGACGTTTCATCCGGAACGTTCTGCGAGTTAAGCTCGCCGGAACTGTCCTTGGGATGAATGTCCATGCGGATATACCCGTCGGTGCCGATATACGGACGGAAAGACAGCTTGGTACCCGTATCGAGAAAATCAACCGACTCGGTCGTGGACGTCTCGGTCTGCGTCGTCTGATTCTTGTAACCGAGTTTCTTACCGATATAAACCTGTCCCAACTGTTTGTTGACGGCCAGGATCTTGGGATTGGCAAGAACGGTCACGTCCGTAACCTCTTCGACGGCGCGAATGAAACCGGCGATATTGTCGTGAGCGAAGCCAACCGTCAATCCGCCGGACTTGCTGACCTGCGACGTGCCCTGAGATCTGAACAGATCGGAAGTCCCTCTGGAGATGTCCGACAAGCCCGGACTCGTAATCGCCGGCAGTGTCCCTGCCAAAGTCTGCCAATCGACCCCGAACTGCATATCTTCCGTCAGATTCACACTCAGGATCGTCGCTTCGATAAGGACCTGCCTAGGCATAACGTCCACCATAATCAGCACTTTTTCAGCCTCGTCTATCTTCTCAGGATAATCATAGACGATCAGCGTGTCATTGAGCGCCGTGGTGTCGCCTCCGCCCGTCACCGTGCTGATGGATTCGCCCGTCGGGAAATCCACTACTGCCGCCGATGTCGCTTCGGTTCTGGCTTTCGCACTGAGGACCGGCGTAATGAGCTTCTTGGCTTCTGCCGCTGAAATATAGTGCAGTGTAAAGACCCTGTAGACCATGCGTTCCTCGTTTTCCAGGATCTTCTTGTACTCCTCAGCGGTGTAGACCTTGATGAAGTTGCCTTCCTCCACGTACTTGAATCCGTGGCCGAGAATCGCTTCGAGAGCGTCCTCGAAGGTCACGTTATACAGTGCCGTGATCGTCAGTGCGCCGTCGACCTTGCTCGACGGGACGATATTCTTGCGGAAACTGGCGCCGAGGAATTGCAGCGCATCCCGAACACCCCAATCCTTCTGAAAGGATATGGATTTAATCCGCCCGTCGTCCGTGACATCTTCCGCCTTGGCCGGCATCGCAACCTCAACGGTCTTGACTTCCTCGGCCGCACCGTCGGACGCCTCCTCTTCCGATTCGACCCGCGCAGACGGCATCTCGATCGACTCCGACTCATTCGGAATCGCCTCATCGGGAACCTCCGCTTCACCTTGCTCTTCCACAGCGTCAACCGATGCCTCTTCTTCGGCCTCGGCGGGAACCGCTTCGCGCACAGCTGGAAGCGGCTCTTCTGCAGCAAGGCTGCGCGTAATGCCACTGTTGGCCAGTGCCGCAAGCGCACCGGCGATAAAAACCCACACAAAAAGGCGATCTCGCGCCTTCACATTCGAACCTCTGTACCTACTCATAATCTTGCTCCTTATCCAGCGCACTCGGCCGCAAATGACGCCGACGAGCACGCAATCAGTAATTATCTGTCTGTTTCGATCCGCTTTGTACTTTCAATAGCACCTTTAAGTTTCCACATCGCAAATGCACTTGACCTTCTTCAATAGCCGCTACTTCACATTCATACGTCTCGAAACCGACATCTACGGTCAGGACATCGCCAACAACCACTTCATGGTTTCCACCAATCGATGCCTGTGGTCTCGGACCGACCTGAACCACGGCGTGCAGCTTAAGGGCAGCCTGTATGCCGGCAACGATCTCTTCGCGCTTCTCTTTCGCAACTTCTACATCTTCCGAGTTCTTATGATTCTGTACTTCTGTCTCTTTTCCGAAGCCACGCCAACCGGCTGATGCAAAGAAATTCCTGTTTATCACATCATGTCTGCCGGGTACGTGTGGCAATGGCACAAACGTAACGTTGATATCTGCATTCGCCTGTTCGCGCGTCGTCTTATCTTCGGGCGACGTCGCTGCACTAGCCTCTTCGGGACCCTTCTTCATCAGAAGTCTGCCCCACATGAACAGCATAATTCCGACCAGACACATGGCCATGACCACCCTTTTCTTGTCGGTAGCCCAGCGATACCGCATTCTCTCAATGACGCTTGGTCGGCTTTCCATTTCAGATCTCATAGTGGCGAACTGTCGCAACACCCCGTGATTCGCCTTGCCTCAGCTTTGTTCCTTATCCCGTCGGTAATAAACCACAGCCTCCGTCTCCATACTCACCGTCCCTGTGAATGCATCGTTGTTCTCGAGTTTGACAAGCTCGACCCGAACCAGTCGCTGCAACCCCTGCAGTTCCTTGTAGAACCCGAAAACCTGCTTCAGCGTCCCCCTGCATTGCACCGTCAAAGGTATGCACCCGAGCGAATCGACTTCCATTTCACTGCCCCGCAGCACTTGCTGGTCTGCCAGTTGATGCTCGTCCATAAGATCCGATACCGTCTGCAGGAAGGCTGCCAGTCCGCGCTGCTGAGGTATCCGTTGGTCGTAATCTCCGACCTGTAACCGCAGGTCATGCAATTGCCGATCCAACACGGATAGCTGCTTGCTGCGGGACCGCATTTCCGCCAGGGCAAGCTTGTGTTCCGTGCGCGCCTGCTCCACCATCTGAGCCCGCCGGCGAAGCGGGAAGTATCGCAGCAACAGGAAACCAACGACGAGTACCGCTGCAACGAGACAGATGACCAGTTGTTTTTTCGTTGTACCAAACATGTATCCGTTGCCTTCTCACTCGCGACGATAATTCGCAAGATAGCAGGTGATTTCAAACTCACTGACGCCGACGCTCGATTCCGACCGCCCGGGCTTCGCCATGAAAGACCTCGGCGTATCATCGGTAGTGGCGGCAGATCTAGCTTTCATGTCTATGTCTGCATTGCGTGAAAACGAAAGTTCGACCCGAAAGAAATATGCGGACTCTTCCAATCTGCTTAACAACAGCATGACATCACCGCCGTCCGCCGCGATGCCGGTCATCACAATCTTATATCGCGCCTTTCCCACCGGCCCGTCCGCACTCTGAGCGGAAGGCTTGCGCGCAACACGAACGATGGATCGGTCCTGGCCCTTCTTTTTCTGCTTTTCTTCTTTCGGAAATGGCTCCGAGATCAAATCAAGCTTCTTGAGAACAACGCTGTCGTCGATGAGATAGCTCAACTCAGCGAGGATACTTGCCACATCAACATGAGATTCGATCTTCTCAATCGTAGCGGCCTTGCTCTGAAATTGCTTGAGCCGGCGCTGCAGGTCGAGATACTCCTGAGACACGTTATGTTCTGTCGCCCGTTCTTCGCTAATTTGAGCGATCTCTGCTTCCGCCTGAGACACCGCTCTGCCGGTTATGAAATTCCATACCATCATTACAGCAATCATGCCCGCCAACGCGACGTATTGCGCCCGGTAGGCGGTTTGTCGCCGCCTGCCGTTCTTATACCATTCTGGAAGGAAATCTATGTCCTTCATAAGGCCATCCCCGCAGGCTGAGCGGTGTTCGTTCGATTCGCGATCTTCAGACCGAGTCCTGCGGCCACCGCCCATTCAGAAAGCTTGCTTCTACGATCGCCTGCAAAATGAATGTGGGCGCTACCACACGAGAGATCCAGTCCCTTCAGTGGTTCGGCCACTTCCACTTTCACCGGCAACTGGCGTTTCAACACGTTGATCAGGATGCTCTCGTATGCCTCTCCGCCCGTGAAGAAAGCCTTTTCGACGCGTACACCCCGAAAAGTCACTGTGTAGTACCGCAAGCAGAGGGCTATTTCTTTTGCCAGTTCTTCGGCGATGGAGCTTATCGTATCGATGACAATCTGCCGGGTGGGCGGATCCAATTCAGCGTTTTTCTTGTCCCGGCGGACCATTTCACGAAGCCGCTCGACTTCATCGACCTCGACACCCAGCCGGGCTGCCATTTCACAGTTGAAGCGCCGTCCGGCGATTGGTATCTGCTTGACAAAACTGATCTCCCCCCGGTCTCCGAATACGACCGTCGTTGTGCTGCTGCCGATATCAACGAATACCACCGTTCGCTCCCGGTCTTCGTGGCGTCTCAGCGATCTCTCGAAACTCCGGAACAATGCACATGGAATGGCATCGATCGCCACCGGACGCAAGCCGGCGGATTCCAGCATCTCTATATGATTTTCAACGGTGGCATGATCGACGGCGAAGAGAATCAATTCGCTTTTCACTTCCTCCGCCTGCCGGACCGCTCCCGCATACAGGTAGTCCATCATATCCCTGTCGGGATCAAGCCCGAAACGCTGCGTCATCTCTTTGCGCAGGGACTGTCGGATCTCATCCGTTTCTGATTCGGGCAGCCGCAAACTCGTAATGTGCAGTCTGTCGCTCGGCAGACACGACACCGCCTCCCTGCCGCGAAACGAACCGTTATCGAGCATGCGCAATACCTGCTCGGTCACGAAAGTCCGGCGCACAGACTCGTCGCCGAAAGCCTCGGGCGGCATATGAACCTTATCGGCGGCAATCACGCCCGCCCCGCTGTTGCCGATCTCCAACTGCAGCATCTTGATCGAATCATGACCGATGTCCAGCGCTATCGGCTGAACGCAACGGGTTTTGAAATTCAACGGTTTCACGTCGAAAGCTTCCGCCCTAATTAATCGTGACGTATCCGGTTACTGGTTCCACGGTGATGGTCATGGTCATACCGTCAGCCTGCAGACTGATCGTTCCACCATTGTCCGGGCTGCCCATGCAGTCGAATATGACTATCTCATTACCATCGAAGTCCACGCTGCTGATGTCCACCCGATCCAGCCCCTCGCTGCCCATGTCCACCACGTAGCTCGACCCCTTCTTGACAGGGTGGTCCACTACGGTTCCCGAGGAATTATTCTCGATCTGGTAACTCTCCGCAGCCGTGTCGAACTCGACCGCATATTCCTGCCCCCGACTGATAGCCAGGCTCTTGGCATATTCCAGATCGGCTGCAACCTTGTTGGCGGCCGAACGTATCTGAACGGTACCGGCAGAACTCATCATCGGTATGGCGGTAACCGCAGCGATTGCCAGTATGACCACGACAATCAGCAATTCGAGCAGGGTGAAGCCACCACGGAGATATCGCCGGTTGCGCACAGAATATGACATTCGATCGGTATATCGCGGCCATTCGGCCGGATGTGTCCACCCTGTCGTCTTCATCAACCGTCCTTCATTATTGAGACAGTTCATCAGTTGCCACCTCCATCCTTATCTTTCGTCCTCTCCACAGCGTGCCTTAACCGTCGTCTCAACATCATTCACTAATCGTGTATAGCCGCACACAAAGGCGTTCCGCATGCCCCCCGCCGGCCGAATTGACCGGCTCGTCATTTGCAGCCCCCAAACCGGTAACACCTGTAAATCCGGACCAAACCTCCACCGAATTCGACAGGATCACTGTAATCGCTACCACCAGCACGCGTCCGCCGTGCAAGCAATGACACATGCCGCACGAAGCGGCACCGGCCTGTCTGGTTGTCATGGAAATCGTGTTTTTTCATTTCGTCGACCTTGGCCCGATAACTGCTTCTGCAAATGGCGGAACGAGTCGGCGGCACCCTCCCTATGGCCGCCCTATACTCTTGAAGAATCCACCGCCTGCCTGCTGCCACTGCTCTTTAATCGTTCCCCCGGACCACACACGTATCGCCGTCTTGCATGGTGCAGCGGTGACGTTCATCTCTGCACCAGACTCGTCGAAACGCCAATGGGCTATTAGAGGAGCAAGCCCGTCTCGTGGCGGGTACACTTCGTTGGGATCGAGGGCGGCATCGTAAATCCGCAATTCGTCGATCCCGCCGGCATACGTGTAGGCTGCCTCTGCAGTGCGGTCCACTCCGATGTTAAGATGCCCGGGATCACTGCTCGGGTCCTCGCTCCACGAATCGCTGTTTCGCATGACACCGTCGAGGTAAGACGTCATCTGATTGCCTTCTCGTACTACGCCAATATGGTGCCAGGCCCCGGCAATCTCATTGAGGCGAATGCCGGTATCCCAGGTCGTGCTGGGATGATGCACAATGAGTTTTTGAGGATTACTGCTGTCGAACTGTAATGTCCAGTGGTTCGTTGTTCCCCAGTAATCGCACTTGGAGAATATGGCAGCCCAGCTTTTCTGTACACTCGCCGGCTTCACCCATACAGAGAACGTGTAATCACCGCTCAGTTTCAGTTGAAGCCAACTGTTGCCCGTCTGAGCGTAATCATCAACGCCGTCAAACTGCAATGCTCCTCCCACTTTGCCTCCGGTTGGCTGCCAGGTCGGACCGTTATACAGATATGCTGGCCAGTTCATCGTGTTTGCCGCCCGCTCGTATATCTTCCCGCCGACATATAGGCCGCCGTTCACCGTCAATCTCGTTGAATCCGACTCCATGTAGACGCTGCCGCCTACATAAACGAATCCATTGACTTCTAGATTCCCGCCAACAATCCAAAGGTTGCGATCTACGATCAAGCCCGGGAAGTTGCGTACCGCGGTAACAGTGTTGTTCGTACCGCTGCTCGTTAGGTCGTCGCCACTAACCAGGGTCCCCTCCACATTTGTGTCGCCCGTCAATACGATCACGCCACGATACCGCACCCCTCCTGGATTTCCGGCCGATGGCATGAACGAGCCGCTCGGATGGTACATCGAGCTGATGATCGTCGGGGAATACGCAGTCGAATCCACGTAATATGTTGAATAATAGTCGTCCACCGAGATGTTGGGCCGATTCACCGGTGCTTGCGAAACCATCGCATTACTGCTGCCGCTGCAGGCCACACCGCTAACGGACCCGGCTGCAAAGATATCGCCGTCAATCTGGCCAAGATTCAGCACACTGCCGGCACAATACACATCCCCATGAACGCTTACCTGCTGTGAAATCGTTGAACTCGAACCCAGCCACAACGCCACGCAGGGGTCCAGTCGCAACTCGGCCGTCAACGCGCGTTCGCCGATCCGCTCGCCGCCGCTCATCCGATACGCCTTGCTCTCTATTATATAATTGCATTTGTCCGTCGGATCGGAATCGTCCCGCTCCACGCGAACGTCGTAGTAGTCATCGCCCGCTGTAATTTGCTGATCGGTCGCTCCCGTCCAGTATTCCGAGGCAATATCCTGCGGACTGATAATCAAACCCTTGGCGTGCTCCAGTCCCGATTCGGCCAGATAATCCAACTCGCTGACCGCAGCCATATTTCGCCCGCACGCAAGTTCGGAATCGCTGCCGGCCAGAAAACCCATCGAAAGCACCGTGATCACCATCACCACGAACAGCACCACCAGCAGCACTACCCCCCGCTGCCGATAGCCGGCGCAGGCCAGACGCTCATCCACCTCGCTGTTTCGATGACCGGAGTTGGTGTTCGTAGTCTTGGTCATTTGAGTCTTGTCAATTCGTTTCGAATTTCGATATTCCCCACACGGATTGGTCGCCCCCGCTCAATCATCGTCGCTGATAAGTGCATCGCCCGCTGCATTCAGCAGATTCTCTGCCCGTCCCCGCAAGCACCCGCAAACCTCATAAGGCTGCATGCGCCCGTTTTCAGACAACTCGAAGGATACCGTCACAAACTCGCCGGCCGGCGGCAGTGCATCGTAACCAAACTGTACATTGCTGCACGACGGGATCAGCACCGTGTATGCAGCCGACGCGCTGTACGCCGTCCACCAGTTCGAACCAAGCGATCCGATATCGCCCAATGCCACCGACGGGTTAGTCGCCGATGATAATTGACACAATCGCAGCATATCGCCGGCCTCACCTTTATCGACATATACAATCTCGCTTACATTTATCTGGTCGTTGCCGTCATCATCCTCTGCCCACAAAGCAAAGCTCTCGGTATCCGCATAGCAGACAAGTCGAGCCTGTCTTATCATGTCAGTCAATCGCAGCGTCGCGTAACGTACCTGCGCCTGGTTTCGCCCCATATTGTCCATCCCCTCGCTCGACCGGCCGAGAGCATAGGCCAGCGTGGCAACCGCCGCCAGAATCACACTGCTGACCGACAAGGCCACCAGTAGCTCCACCAGCGTAAGACCGCGTTTTCTCGTCGTCGTCCACATCATAATCTCACCCGGCCACCAGTCGTTCGACAACCGCGATGTCGCGCCCGTCATACTGAACGCGCACCTCCACGCGGATGAACTGTGCCGGAGCCTGCTCGTCCTGCTGGGGCATCCGCACGTATTCGCAAGCAACCTGCCTGCTGAATTTCGCATACGCCGGATCCGTGATCGCCGAACCACTCGCATCCATTACCGCACCTTCCACCTCCGAATAGTTGTAGTCCGCCACAATATCAGCCGGATCGGCACTGACAACACGCTCCATCAAATCAGCCGCCAGTTTGGCTCCGAGCGTAATGCGGGTGCCTTCCGTGCGAACCGCCGCCCCGCTCGTAAACGGCAGCAGAACCCCCGCCGTCGCCACCGCGAGTATCGCCGTAGCGATCATCGCCTCCGCCAGCGAAAAGCCTCCATTGTGTTGAGCTGTCCTTCGCATAGGACTCATTCCCAATCTCCTTGCAGCCGGCGTACTCCTACAGCCGCGCGTGCGTCGTCGAATCATCCGCCTGGAAATCGCCGGTCTTCGTATCGTATCGCCATCCATGCGTATCAGCCCCCGCAGCCGCCCCGTCCGTCCGAACCTCGCTGCGGTTGTTGAACGGATTGACCGGCATCTCCTCCAGATACGGACCGCAACAACCGTCCTTATCCAGATAGCCTGCAACGTCCGTCTTCTCGGTCATCGCCTGCTCGAACGTCACCCCAGGCGTCGTACCGGGCAACCGCTCGTTGTGCTGCACCTCGTAGACCGCTATCTGCGCCCGGACCCGCTGCAGTATGCCGCAAAGCCTGCGTATCCTGGCCCCATCGCCCCCGGCGCTGAGCTGTGGCACAAATGCCGCCGCCAGCAGACACAGAATGACGATACCGATCAGCACTTCCAGCAGAGTAAAACCACCCGTCGCGCTTGCGTCTCTTTCCGTCGTGCTAACCACTGGACACCCTCACACCCATCTAAAAAGGCTGACCTGCTGTCTGTATGTCGCAGCATGGTCAGCCTGATTGTCAATCACATGCGCCGGTACGTTTCAAACATCATGCCGTCCGCGCACCGACGGCAGACTACACTCTACATCACCTTACAGGCCTGTATGATCAGCATCATTTGCGTGAAACTCGCCGTTTGTGCTGTTGAAATGCCAGCCAGCATCACCTGTACCAAGGCTTGTGTCACCGGCCTCAACAGTCACATCGCTGGAGTTATTGAACGGATTTGTCGGGATCTTCTGCAGATACGGACCGTAGTCTGTGCCCGCGGCGCCGGCAATATCAGTCTGTCCAGTCAGAGCATCGGTGAACGATGCGGTGCCATCGCCGGGATAGTCGTCATTGTGCTGAATCTTGTACAGTTCGATCTGTGAACGCACAGTCTGCAAATCGGTGCACAGACTCGATGTCTTCGCCTCGGTGCTCGCCTCGGTAAACTGCGGAATCACGATCGCCGCCAGAATACCCAGAATAACCACAACAATCAGAATTTCGACAAGTGTGAACCCTTTTCTTGCTTTCATCAGTCTTCTCCTTGTTTTGCACAAATTGGCATTACGATGGAATGTTACTTACGACATTTCTTCGGCCTCCGCTGCCACACTTACGATATCGACCCTGACAGTACCTGACTTAACTACCACCTCTCTGTCTACCCGCTTCAACCTCCAGAATAATGACTCTGCCCAACATACCCTTCGCTCACTTCAAAATTTCGTTCTGATACTCGGTTTTTGACAAACGTAATACGAATCAAGTCCGAAAAGGACTTCGCGGCCCCCATCAACATCACCGCTGTATCCAGAGAAAATATATGAAACAAACGCCACGGACCAAAATACGTGCAGATATTTAGTACTCGCAGAACACTTTGAGTTGGCGGGACCAAATCGCAGGACTGTTAGAGCCCTTTTTCTCGGCATAGCTATTCAATCCTGTCTGGAGCCTCGCCACGACAGCGGCGGTTGACAGCCCGCCCGCCCAATCCTATCATGATTCACGCAACGAACTCGTTTTGGAGCAACAGGCATGGCGAAAACCGATAAGAGCTGGGAAAAACGGCTTACGGGACAACCCGATGCATTGGCAATCGACTTCGTCGAATCGCTGTCGATGGACCGCCGGCTGTATAAGTACGACATCGTCGGTTCCATCGCCCATGCCCGGATGCTCGCCGATCAAAAGCTCATTACCCGCGCAGACCTCAAAGCCATCAAAACCGGACTCATCGAAATCGGCGAACAAATCGCATCCGGACAATTCGAGTTCAAGAAGGAATACGAAGATATCCACATGGCTATTGAAGCCGCTCTTGTCGACCGGATCGGTGAGCCGGGCAGAAAACTGCACACTGGAAGGAGCCGTAACGACCAGATCGCTACGGATATCCGGCTGTGGCTGCGGGATGCAATAGAAGTCCTCCAGGCTAAGATAACGGCGTTGCAAAAGGCCTTCGTAAAGCTGGCGGGCAAACACTGCGACGACATCATGCCCAGTTATACGCATCTGCAACGGGCCCAACCCGTCTCCATAGCCGCTTACTGTCTGAGCTTTGCCGAACAACTCGACCGCGACTTCCAGCGTCTGACGAATTGCAGAGACTTGCTCGACGTCTGCCCGCTCGGCAGCGGTGCGATAGCAGGCTCGACGCTCCCGCTCGACCGCGACAGCACCGCCAATCAACTGGGCTTCCCCCGCATTACAGGCAACAGCATGGACTCGGTAAGCGACAGGGACTTCTGCGCCGAGTTCATTTTTGATTGCACAATGATCATGACGCACCTCTCGCGATTGGCCGAAGACTGGATCATTTTCAGCACCAACGAATTCGGCTTCATTCAGATCGACGACGCGTACTGCACCTCCTCCAGCATGATGCCTCAGAAGCGCAACCCCGATATGCTCGAACTGATTCGCGGCAGGACCGGACGGGTCCACGGAGCGCTGACCGGCATCCTCACCCTGCTAAAGGCCCTGCCGTCCGGCTACAATCGTGACCTGCAGGAGGATAAGGTGCACCTGTTCGCCGCACACGACACCGTAGAAGCATGCGTGGACATGGCCTGCGCAATCGTCGGGCACACGCGCTTCAATACGAAACACATCGCTGCGGGTCTGGATGCCGGATTCTCCGATGCAACGGCTCTGGCCGAATATCTGGTCCGTAAAGGCATCGCCTTCCGCAAGGCGCATGGAATCGTCGGATCGCTGGTCGCCGAATGCGAAAAGCAGAGCAGGCAACTCAATCAACTCGGCATCGACGAGTTGAAAACGCACTGCTCCGCTATCGAGCAGGATGTCTACGACACGCTCGGCCCGGTGAACGTGGCGGGCGGTTATGTCACCAAGGGCGCCGGCGGTCCGTCGCAGGCCGGAGAACAAATCGCCCACTGGAAAGAGTATCTGGGGCAGCGATGAGTTCCCGCGAAGATGCAATCACCTCGTGGTTCGCCGGCCAGAGCAGACTGCCGTCCGATCGGTTTCCGATTGGCATCGGCGACGATATGGCCCAGATGCGGATGGAAGCCGGCTCGGTCCTGATCACAACGGACATGCTGCTTGACGGCGTCCATTTCGATCTTCGCCAGGCAGGGCCGGAGGCCGTTGGCTACAAGGCGATGGCTGCGAGTTTGAGCGATTGTGCCGCAATGGCGACAGTGCCGGTCGCAGCGGTGGTATCCGTCGGCCTTCCTCCCGCATTTGGTCGCCGGCAATTGAAGTATTTGCACGCCGGCATCCGACGCGCCGGCAACGCATTCGAATGCGAACTCGTGGGCGGCGATATAACAGCATGGCGAAACGAGCACCCGCTCGTGATCAGCGTGGCGATGCTCAGCAAGCCCGGCCATTGCGAACCGGTCAGGCGATCGGCCGCCCGGGTGGGCGACGCGGTTTGTGTCACCGGCGATCTCGGCGGCTCGCTTGCAGGCAGGCATCTGACCTTCACGCCGCGAGTCAAAGAAGCCCTATGGCTCACCGAACTGGCCGAAGTCCATTCCATGATGGACCTCAGCGACGGACTGAGCACCGATCTCAACAGGCTTTGCACCCAGAGCAACGTCGGGGCCATACTCGAAGCCGGCCAGATACCCGTATCGTTGGAAGCGCTGGAGACAGATGATCCGCTGGCCGCGGCCCTCAACGACGGCGAAGACTTCGAACTGCTTTTTACGCTCGACGAGAGTGCTTTGCCTGCATTGCTCAAGGAATGGAACCTCGCGACCCCCATTACGAAGATCGGTACAATCACCGACACGGGCAAAATGGAGATGAGATACGAAGACGGACGGGTGGCAAAAATCCTGCCCGGCGGGTATGATCATATTGGCAATGCGTAGAGGCGTACCATTACGCCTTGCAGGTTTGTGTGTTACTTCGGAGCATTCTTATGTATGACAACAGGATAAATCGTCGCGGATTCCTCAAAGGCGCGCTCTCCGCTGGAGCTGCTATCCAGGCCGGCTGCGCGATGGCCCCCCAACGCGCTTTTGCCGGCCCGCATCCGAAAAACAACCCCGCCGCACATCTGAACATCGGCTGGACGCGGAGAATCAAGTGGGATCACATACTGGATATCTCAACGGTGGACGGCCCGGACTGGCACATCCGTCTGGACAAGGCCCAGAAATCACTGGCGGCTCAGGGCGGAGGCGTCGTGTACTTCCCGCCCGGAAAGTACGTATTCACAGACTCCATCGAAATCGAAAATGGCGTTGTCCTCCGCGGATCCGATCCCGAGAGCACGCGTGACGCCCACAACAGCGCCTACACTCTGGGTACGCACTTCGAGTTCCCGAAATACGAGCCGTCCTTTGAAGGCGGCGGCACGCCAATTGACACCGCGTTCAAAGGCATCTACCTCCGGGACGTGGCAAAAGCGAGCAATTGCGGCCTGGTGAACATCGCCCTCAATCGCGCACACGTTCATCTGGGCCAGGCGGAAGGCTACAAAGCAGGCTCCAACCGGATCGTTTTCGGCTGTACCCTCAAGAATGCGGCCGTCGCCGAGCCCAAAGTGCCTGATTTGTCCATCGGCCAGCATCCGTGGCAGCGCTTCACCAAATGGCACTGGGCCGCGGTCTCCGTCAAGGTGTACGAGAACGCCCTGCTCGCCAACAATCGGCTCGTCGAAAGCGATGACAGCTTCCTCGTCAAAGGCTACGTCGTAAAGGCCCGGCGCAAGAATGAGGGGACAAAGGAATATGACGTGTGGTTTGATTACGATTTCCGCCCCGGACTCGAGTGCAACGATAGTTGCATCGGAGCGCCGGGCGGGTCTGAGCCGAGCGGCACGCCCGAAACACATCCGTGGGGATTCCGCAAAGGCATCGTGATTCGTGACAATTATATCTACAGCACCGGCCGCAACGCCATCGAGTTTGCAGGCGACGGAACGCTCTGCGCCAACAACGTCATTCGCTTCAAGAAGGATCTCTGGCGACAAACCGTAAAAGGTTTCAGAGAAAGCAGCGGCTCCTCGACGACCGACACACGGGCCGTGCAAATGCGCGGTTGGCGATGGACCGTCGAGAACAATGACTACGAGGTCTATCGCAACTGGGCCTCCGATCATAAGTATCACATCAACGACGGCGAAGGCCTGATGCACGAAAACCACTGCAACGCAGCCATCAAGGACAGCAAACTCCTGAACAACCGCGGCAACGCCTACCTGTCTTTGTACAAGACCGGCCTGATTGACGGACTCATCATCGAGGGCAACGATATCCGCGTCGACCGCGGCATGGCGATCTTCGTCGAGTCCGACCACGACAAGGAGAGAAAAGGCCCCTGCCGCAATGTCAGAATCGTCAACAACACCACCGTCGGCGGAATTCTTATTGCCGGCACGCCTTCCTCGAATAACATCGTAAAAGGCAATCGCAACATCGGTGAAACAGCCCCAATAAGAAAACGAGCGAACGCGAGGATTGTTGATAACACAGGTTATGAGCTGGAGACGTAAAGCAGCATTGCTTCAGAAGTTGCCGAACGCCGAAATGTGATTAGCGCCACATGCGATTGGAAAATGGAGATCATATGACAAGCTACATAATCAAACCCAAATATGCGGCACTGCTCGCACTGGTTCTTATTCAGGCTTCCATATCACTGGCCGCTGAAAAGCTGGATCGCGGTCTCGTCGCTGTCAAGAAAGACGATGGCTCGGTCTTTCTCAGTTGGCGAATGCTGGAAGCCGACCCGGCGGACATCGCTTTTGAAATCATGCGGGTCCCTGTGGATTCCGCCGTCGGCCGTCAGTGGACGTCTGTAACCGGCGATAAACCGATCCGCCGAACCAACTTCCTCATCGAAGCCCCCGTCCCGGGCGACTGCGTCTATGCGGTGCGAACACTGCACGATGGCAGTTCAGCAGAGTCCTGCTTTGCACTCCCGGCGGAGAAGCCCTACGTTTCAATCCCGCTCAGCGGTGACTACGACTTCCAGAAGATTGGAATCGGCGATCTGGATGGTGACGGGCAGTATGAGTATCTGATCAAACAGCCCCGCTTCAATACGGACCCCTACCAGAAACCGGGCTACTGGAAAAAGAGCACAACCACCTACAAGATCGAGGCCTATGAAGCCGACGGCACTATGCTCTGGCGGCACGACATGGGCTGGGCCATCGAGGCGGGCATCTGGTACTCGCCCTGGATCGTGTACGACGTCGATGGCGACGGCAGGGCCGAAGTCTACTGCAAGGCGGGCGAGGGAGACCCGCGGGACGAGAAAGGCCTGGTGCAGAGCGGCCCTGAGTATCTGATCAAGATCGACGGCCAGACCGGCAGGATCGTGGCCAAAACTGACTGGATCAGCCGGGAAGGTTACCCGAGCTATAACTATTACTGCCGCAACTTTCTCGCCGTCGCATATCTTGACGGCAAAAAACCTTCGCTGATCATGCAACGCGGAACGTACAACGTGATCAGGACCGTCGCACTGGATAAGGATTTCGATGTAATCTGGCGATGGGAAGCGGCCAAAGAAGACAAACGATATGAAGGCCAGGGTTCGCACGGCCTCATTTCCGCGGACGTTGACGAGGACGGCCGCGACGAATTGGTCATCGGCTCCGCCGTCATCGACGATAATGGCAAGGGCCTCTGGACAACGGAAATGGGCCATCCCGATATATGCTATGTCGGTGACGTCGATCCGGACAATCCGGGCCTGGAAGTCTACTACGGAATGGAGACACGCCAGAAGACCGATGGCATGTGTGTCGTAGACGCCGCAACAGGCAGAAAGCTGTGGGCACTTAAGGAACGAACCTATCATCTGCACGGCCAGGGAATGTGTGCAGACATACTGGCCGAATATCCGGGGATGGAAGTCCTTGCGGGCGAACGCGACTACGACAAGCGCTGGCTCTACAGTTCGCAGGGCAAGCTGATATCGTTCATGGAGAAGGGAACCCTGACGCCCCGTCCGCTCTGGTGGGATGCCGACCCGCAGAAGGAAGTGTTCATTTCCGGCGCGATTCGCGACTGGGGCAAGGATGATATGCAGCCAGTCAAGGGCCGGTTCGTCGCTGTGATGGACTGCCTTGGCGACCATAGAGAAGAACTCATAACAACTCTCGACGGCGAATTGCGAATCTACACGACGACAATCCCGACAAAGGAAATGCGCCCCTGCCTGATGCAGGACCATCAATATCGCCTCGGCGTCGTCGCTCAAACAATGGGGTACTACTATCCGCCGCACCTCGGCCTGTAAGATATCGGTCGCGAATCCCGCCGTGTGGCACCGCAATTGACTTGAATTTGGGCGCTCATGGAATTCGAAATCACCACGACATCTGCCGATCAGACCATAAGTCTCGGCCGCAAGATCGGTTCGCAACTCACCGGGGGCGAGATATTCGCTATCAGCGGCAATCTCGGAACCGGCAAGACGCATCTGATCAAGGGCATTGCAGCCGGTGCCGGAGCAGAAGACCATTCCCAGGTCAACAGCCCCACATTCGTCATGGTGAACGAGTATTCCGGCCGCATCGAAATCTATCACATCGATGCCTATCGCGTGGAATCCGGTGCGGAGTTCGAAATGCTGGGTTTTGATGACTTCTGCCACCCGCACTCGGTTGTTTTGATCGAATGGGCGGACAAGGTGGTGGATGTCCTGGCGGGCACAGACTGTATTGAACTAACACTTACACATGCCGGCGAAAACCAGCGAACCATCCGCTGCAGTCGAATGCCGTCGCACATAAGTCTGTAGAGCGCATGCAGGAAGTCGCAGCAGCCCGACACAGGGCCGCATGAGGTTGGAAGACGCATCCAACGCCGCTTGTTGTATCGGCGTCGCCAACTTGCCCCTTGAATCACGCGGGATGATACGCTCTAATCTCGTGCTGGGCGGTTGGGTAACAGCACGCCGATTGCAAATTTCAATCTCTCGACGATGCAGAAAGGAATATGAACATGGTAAAACCTGAGATTCGATGCAAATGGAACATCAATATCAGCAGTCTGTTGATTGGCTTTCTACTCGCGGCCTGTCTGTTCTTGACGCTCGGCGCCGATGCACTCACGCAAACGTCATCGGACAGCCCCGGATGCTACCAGGCCTGTATGGCCAGTGACCTGTCTCTGTTCGTGCTCGACACACAGACCGGACAGATCTGGCGAGTTGGCAGGACCGAGACGTATGACTACGGCACACCCTGGCAGCGCCGCTCGAAACGCAAGGCCATCATGCCCACTGTCGAATAACGAATACACGGTCGATGGCCCCGGATGGGCTTCGACTACACATGGGGGCAAACAATGCAAGTGGTCGGTCTATCAACAAGCCCGAGAGCAGATGGCAATAGCGAGCGACTCCTGCGAAGGGCGATCGAAGGAGCAGCCTCGATCGGCGCAAAAACAGAGATGCTGCGTCTGGCCGATTACACCATTGGGCCCTGCACGGAATGCAATCATTGCTGCCGCACGGGAGCGTGCATCATCGACGACGACTGCGACGCACTTGTTCAGAGATTGCGAGCCGCCGACGGCTTCATATTCGCCACGCCTGTCTTCTTCTCGGGCATCTGCGCACAGGCCAAAGCGCTGATCGACCGTGCGCAGAGCTTCTGGGCGGCCAGGTATATCCTCAAACAGACTCGCCCCGCCGCCGAGAATCGACCGCAGGCTATGGTCATCGCCACCGGCGGTTCAAGAGGCACAAGACAATTCGAGTGCGTCAAACTGACGATGAAGTATTACCTTGATGCATTGGAAGCGGACTATCGCCTGAATCTCTTCGTTAGTCAACTCGATAGCGTCGAGGACCTTGAGCAACATCCATCTGCGATGGGCGAGGCCTTCCGACTCGGCGCGGAGTTGGCGTCGCCCGGTAGCGGACCAGAGATGCCGCTGGATGTGAAGCTGTATTAGCAGCCGGTCCGGCGGTCTTTTTTGCTGTTCGCAACCGGTCTGCAGATCACACATGGGGGTGTAGATCGCACAAATATCGAGTATGGGCTTGCCACAGACAAGGCGGTGCCTGCATAATGGATGCGTTCGCAACGCTGTAACGGAATATGGCTAATGCAGGGAAGTGTCGATAAATACGTATTGGCGGTCCTCCTCTCGGCAATGGCGTTGTCGATCGTCCGTGCCGACGGCGGGTTTGTCAGCGCCCGCCCGGGCGAAATGGCCGCACCGGACCAGCGCGTCGCCATCGCCTGGGATGGGCGTACGCAGACGATGATCCTCGCAACGAAGGCAAAGACCGACCATGCAAAACAGATAGGCTGGATCATTCCCATCAAATCCGTTCAGAAGCCCGCAGTAGAATTGGCAAACATCCAGATCTTCTACGAACTCGACGAGTACTTCGGACCGTTAAAGAGCGAGACAAAAAACCAGCGTGCGGCAGGCAGCGTTGGCGGATATGATCAGATTCACGTACTCGAGCAGAAGCACCTCGGGATATATGAAATCAGCATACTGCAGGCAACCGATGGGACGCAGCTCTACGCATGGCTCAAGACCAACAACTTCCGACTGACCGCTAATGCGCCTGATATTCTCGCATCTTATGCTACCAGCGACTTCTTCCTGGTCGCCGTCCGCATTGATCCAACCAATGATCCGGAGGCACTGAAAAAGATGCGATCGGGCTTGTACCACCCGCTGAAGATATCCTTTCCCACGAATCGAGCGTATTTTCCCCTCCGCGTCTCCCGGATCAATCCCGGCAAGGTAACAATCGTCGCGTACGTCCTCGCAAAGAGCCCCAAGCAGGACGAACACAATGTCCTCAAGCTCTCGCAGTGGCAACCCCTGGCCGACGGCTTCAAGCCGCGGATTGCGCACTGTCTGCCCGTTGACAAGCTCGGTTATGTGACACGGCTCGACTTTGATGGACAGGCGTCTCAATTTCAGCACGATGTGACTTTCACGGATATAGACATTCGCCAGCGAGTCGCCAAATATGGCAAGCATTACAAAACCCTCGACCTCAGTCCGGAAGGCTGGCTGGACAGCGCGATCCGCAAAGGCGACCCGGTTTCGGTGCGAAACGCAATAGCAGCCGGAGCGAACGTCAATAGGCCGGTGCGATATGCCCTGCCGCTGCACCATGCGCTGACATCCCGTTCGACGTACGATGGCACCGCCGATGTCACCATGGAGATAGTCACCGAATTGATCGAAGCGGGAGCAAATGTGAACGACAAAAGCCAGACGGGCCTGACGGCATTGCATCTGGCGGTAAGCCATTGGCGGGCGCGCGAAATGGTGCCACTGCTCATCGATCGCGGAGCCGACGTCAATGCACGCAACGAGAACGATCGAACGCCTCTGGACTATGCGATCCGTCAGGGCTACGAAAGCGACAAACTTGCCGTCATCGATATGCTGCTCAGCCGCGGAGCTGAGTATACAGGCGACAACCTGCATTCCGACCGCAGACTGCAGGAGCAATCGGCCGACCTGCTCGTGCAGGCCGCCGCCGGCGGCAATGAGAAGGTGGTCGCATTCCTTCTCGCCGCCGGAGCTGACGCAAACGCCGTGCGAAACTACCCTCAACCAACAACCGCTCTGATCGAGGCGGTAAAGGGCAGCCATCTGCGCATTGCCGGGCTGCTGCTGAAAAACGACGCCGACGTGGAAGCCACAACGAAGATGAAGTACGCATACGAATCCGAACCGTATGCACAAAGCGGCCTTTCGTTCAGAGCGATCGACATAGCGGCTCATTCCGGCAATCTCATCATGGTCGAGCTACTGCTGAAACACGGAGCAAATCCAAAGAAAGGCGCAGGGGCTCGCTCGCCATTAAGCATGGCAGCGGAACACGCCAACCTCCCGATGGTCCGTATGCTGATAGACCATGGAGCAAACGCCGACAAACAGGATTGGCAGGCCGTTGCAGCCGCCTCGCGAGCAGGGCATACCGAGATACTCAAGCTGTTGACCGGCGACAGAGACGACGCATCGCCACAGTCTGGAATACCGTTGCGAACTGCACTTGAGAACGGCAATGTCGATACCGCAATCTTCCTTCTGCAGAAAGGCTTTAGCGCAGCTCCGCAGCGTTCAGGACCAAGTCTCTCCTACCTTGATGTCGGCGTAATCAGGACCGGCTGGGAGCCACGCCATGCCGCCGCAGTCATACCCCAGGGCCTCAAGATCGAAGGGCCGCCGCCGGACCATATGATCTGGTTCTACTGGTATTCGGTCAAAGGGCCGCTCAAACGCAAGACGAACGATAACCCGGAGGAACCCACCCGCGACGAACCGACCCCTTTCTATCTCATATTCAGAGAAGGCAGACTCGTTCGATTCGGCGGGCAGGATGTATTGATCGATTACCTGCAGACAAAGACCCGCTGAAAGGTCAACACATAAGTCCGGCTGAACGACAAGTGGCGTCTGACGCCCTCACCGCATGATCGCGCACGCAATGTCGCCACGAAAAGCCGGCACGCCGATCTTAACCGCCGGGCCTTCGACCGAAACAGTATCCGCCCCTAACGGTTTGCCTTCCGCCGTGTCCCACCATCGAACCATATAGCGGCCGGGCTCCAGGCCGCTGATGCGGATATCGACGCCCGTTACGCTTTCAGGCTCTTGCTCTTCCACCACACGGCTCCACCACGTCGCTTCGCTGTCGCTCAGCCAGAAATACGCGCGGCGCTCACCCCTGTAGCCCAGCACACGAACTCGCCCCCCTGACGCCGTCTCATTCACGACATCAAGGCCGGCCAACGAAACACCCGTGAAGAACTCGCCCAGCGGCTTGTAATGCCGATACGCCCCCTGCGCATCGAGCACCTCCCACCACCAGAACATAGCCGTTCCCGATACCCCTGAAAAAGCCGAAGCCCACAGCGAGTTGTGGAAGTGCACACCTTCGGTATCCTCTTTCATGTAGTTGCTGCGACCCCATTTTTCATCAGCCAGGCCGAATTCGCCGATCAGTGCGGGCTTATTCGCCGCGTGCTCTCGCAGAAACGCAGCCTTATCGAGTATCGACGCGACCGCATCCTGCATGTCCTCTTTCGTGCCCGGCCGCATGTAGTGGTGCAACTGCGCGATATCCAGACTGTCCAGCCGGCAATCTCGAGCCGAAGGATGCCAAGTACTGGTTGTGCGCAAATGGCCGTAGATGTCTGCAGCCTTTACGTATCGGCCGACCTCGTTGTAGAAACGATCCGTCGGTTTGCCCGGATCCATTTCGTTGAAGTACTCCCATGCAGCCACGCTGGTCGAATACCCCCAGCGAGCAATTGCATATCGCATCAGGGCCTTCGCATCGTCGACCGCTTGCTGATATGTATCGCTGCCAACCTCCGAAAGGTCCTTCATATACAGATCGCGGGTGATCAGGCACAACATCAAATAGATATCATTTTCCTCAGCCGCCTCGATCAGTTCATCCAGCATGAAACAATCAATTTGGTTGTACACGCCCCTGACCGGGCGATTGACATTTGCCTCCCAAAGCAGTTCGGCGCCGCCACCGGCCTCCCGGAGCGATAATCCATCAAGCCGGATCATACCGGAACCCCTGACCGCCAGTGTAAGTCTGCCAAGCCACATCTGGTCGTCGGCCGTGGTAAACGCACAACGAAAGTCCTTCCATACGTTAGACGGGCCTGCATCGAAATCGGCATCCCGCCCTGCCACATGTATCCGCAATCCGTCGGCGCCATCGCTGAGAAAGCGGCCGCTCAGGACATACGCAGTCCCGGGCTTGAGTCCAACCGGATGCGAAGGAGAAACATTGATGGATTTGCCGCCCGCTCCCTCGATCTTGATGCACTTGCGGCTCGCATCGCCGGGCATCTCTACAATCGGCGCATTACGGCTCCACGATCGCTGCCAGGCGCTCTTCGGCGCTTCGATTGCAATCGCCCAGTCGTCGCAGCACGTCCAGATGCGCGCAAAATTCGCCCCGTTCTTCGACATTCTGGCGAATATCTGTTCCGCCTTGCTCAGATTGACGTACTGGCCCTCACCCACGAAGGCAAGATTCTGCCCGATTCCAAAGAATGGATCGCCGTTGCTGAACGCCAGATACCGCGGATCCTTCTGAGAGACCGTAACAAACCCCTTGTTCTCGCCTGATTCGCATTTGAAGCGAACGACATTGGATTTCACGGTCCCGCTGCTGTCCTTCAATATGGCCACCGCTGAATAGCCGCCCGCCTCGGCAAGACTAAGTCTGGCCTTCCAGTCGCCTTGGCCGACCGGATAATACCAGTTTGCTCGGCCGCGGCCGCCGTCGAGTTTCTCGCGCTTATAATCTTGACAGTAGAACCCGGGAACGATCCACCGTGCGCCGCCTTCTGAGGCAATCTCAACATTAAGCTCGACCTCCTGGGGATCGAACGGGTTGTCGTACCGGCGCTCAACCGCGATAGTCATCTCCAGCTTTTCGTACTGGCCGACCGTATCTCGCGCTGCAGTCAGTCGCAACGGCCCCCCGGCCGCATTCACAGTGAGACATAGTCCCACAATCAGAAGCAGGACTCTAAACCTGACGACCAATGCATGATTCATATGGTTTTCCCTTTGGCTTCAGCATTTCAATTAACGGTCAATCCGGAGATATGCAGGCCCCAGAATGCCGGAGGGCTCAGCCTTTCCTTTACCCCGCGTACCCCAGACATCCCAGGCAAAACGGTTCGCGATCGAATTCGAAACCACCAGAGCAATGTCGTTCCGCCCCTGCCTGACGTAATCGGTAATCTCTGATGCATACGGCGGCCACAGAAGCGTGTCCACCAAACGCCCGTTGACATACACCTCGACGTAATGCTGAACATCCCCCAGATCCAGCCAGACATGCTTGAATCCGGCATCCAGTGTCACGCTCCTCGAGTACAGAACACGACCGCTGTAGAAGCCGAAGCCCAGTTCGCTCCACGACCGCAACCGGTCGATTCGCGCTGGACCGCATAGGACTCCCACGGGCTTCGTCAAACCGGCCGCCGTATGGTGAGCGTACGTCTCGATTGCCAGGACATTCTGCTTTTCGGCCGACAGTTCCCCCAACTCGATAGTGCTGGCCTTCCCAACGGGAGGGCCGATGCTCTTTCGTTTCATCTCGCCATTGATCCAGACCGCATATTCACCCGTCACCGGCATCGGCCCGACAATCGCCTCCACACCCGGCGGCAGCGTGGTCCTCAGCAGAACCGTAGACACCTCCTCGAACAGACAGTTGCCTCTCAGCGCATGGGTCATCCGCCAGTCATCATCCACATAGTCAGCCTGTGTCCAGTCCGCAATGTAATCGAAATTGCGCATCTTAACGCGAAAGACCGGCAAATCAATTCGCGTCGGCCCCAGTGAACAGTCCCACCCCGCGTCAAGAGAATCGCCAGCCAACTGAATGGTCCACTCTGTAGAAATATCGATTCGCCGACCGGCCGGCTCAACACACTGCCAGTCGGGCAGGCCCGCGCGATTGTGCTGCCCAAATATCGCACACACCGACTGCCAGGGTTTCATCGCGATTTCGACAGCATGTCCCGTCACGCTGCCCAGATATGCCTTTCCCGTATCCATGTCGATCAGGATCGGGACACGATCATCGACAAACTCGGCCTTGCCTCGAATGAATGCATCGGAATCGTTGAAGAGCAAAAAGAGATCCGCCGTATTCGTTCTGCGGTGTGTGATGCGCAGCGCATCGAGTCCCTGGGAAACTTGCACTTGCGGTCCGACCGTATCGTTCAAATAGCCCGCAACCTGCTTCATATCCGTTCCCAGAAAGGCAATGCTGCCATTACCGACATCGCGGACATCTCCCTGCTTTGGACGATCATCACCGAACCACCCGGCCAGAATCTCCCGGCACGTCCCCTCATCGAGAGGCCATGTGAAGCGCGGCAATCGGGACAACCATACCACCCGACCGCCCTGTCGGACAAAGCGATCGATCGCCCGAAGCGCATCCAGGCCGACAGCCGTAACAGGTGGAACCACAATCACCTCGAATTGCTCCGGGCCGATGCACAACCGCCCAACGCCCTCCCGCTGCCTCACGGAACTCCGCGCCAGTGCATGATCGTCCACCACATCCAGATCCCACCGACCGGCAAACAACGAATCAACACACTCGTTGAAAACCTTACAGGTCTCGCTCGCTTGAGCGTTTCCCTCCGTGCGATGCTGCCAGGGCAGTACGTTCTGCCCTTTGCCGCCCACGCTGTCGGCCCAGAGCGATTCTATCGGATAGTAGACCGCACACGGAGCAACGTGCCTGCCCAAGCGGTTGAAGTAACTCAGCCTCGCGCTGAGATCGGCGATCTTCCTGTAGTACTTCCAGTACGGGTTTCGATGGAAAAAGGACGGAGGACATTCCACCCGCGGATTGTCGAGCGTCAGAAAGAACGCGTGCGGAACAAAACGCGAGACGCCAAGCGAACCGAGCACGTTGTACCCCGTTCGCAGCATCCCCATCGTGCAGTTCCAGCCGCCCGCCAGCCCCAGGCATTCACACATCGCTTCGGATCTCCCGTCCAGATGCGCAACGGAGATCGCAACTTTCGCTCCATGAGGGGGACATCTAGGCCCGAGAGCGTCGAAGCCGGGTCTGTCCATCTCCCGAAGCAGCGTCATCAACTGGGACGAATGGGCATAGGAGCGGATGTTCTCTTCGTAAATATGTCCTGTAAATTCAAGATCATGTTCCCGGCACCATGAAGCGACAGTCCCCATGAACCCGTCGGCGAACAAGTCCGTCACCGTTTGCCAGTAGGCCAGCCGCAGCTTGGCGGCCTCCGCCGACTCTGCATCAAGCAGCAGAGGGAGTTGGTCACAGATGTCGTATCCGTATTTGGAACGAAACACCTGCTCGAAACTTTCGGTCCAGGGAAAGGCCGCCGGCGAAGTCGTGCTCGCTTCGTCTGTGAAAATGGCGGGCACAGTCGTACCAAAATCACCCCTGAAGCGTTTGGAGTATTCGTCGTGCGTCAGCGAAAGGAACCTTTCTGCGGACTCCTGCGAGAGATAATCGGTCATGGAGTTACTGCCGATATCCAGCACGCTTGGATTACGGCCGAGCGATTGAAAGAACACGAGCACCTGCCACTTACCCGCCGGAACAGCCCCTGCAATAACCGCCCCGTCCGCGGAGACGGCACCCCACGGCTTCTGTACCATACCGGGTTCGTCTGCAGGGCGGATAAAGCCGCGGACGATCTTCTCGAATCGCTGCATTCGCGGCTCAGTCGGCTCGGGCCGCTCGATGGTCATCTCCCTGGGGCCTTCGAACTCATACCGTCGATAGTCAAGCCCTCGCGGATAGAACTCAGGGTGCCCGTCGGTAACTCGGCCGCCCGCCCCGCCGCTCGGCCAGTTGTATTCATCGTACAGCCAGACCTCCATGCCCAACTTCTTCGCTTCGTCGATAGTGGCCGCCATCGACTCCCAGTAAGGCTCCTCGAGATAAAGACGCCGATCCATGCCGAACCGCGGATGTGGCATGGCGGCATAAACACCTTTCTCCTTCATTTCCCGCAACTGACTGCGAAACTCATTCGGATCGAGCGGGCCGTTCCAGAACCAGAACGGCACCTGTGTGCAACTGCGAGGAGGATGTTCGAAAGACTGAATAAACTCTGAGATACTATCAGATCCCTCCAGTCCCGTTTCCAGTAGAAGGCAAAGCAGGATAATGCGTATTACCACGTCAAACCTCAACATGTAACATTGCGGCCGCCCCGGACGAATGTCCTCAAGGGCGACCCTTGCTCAAGAAATCACGGCAGGATAGGCCTGCTACGATCCGCCCGCAGCAACTGGAACATCGATCATCAGAACATGCCCCTGCCGATCCCTGCCCCTGGCCACTATTCTACCCGTCGGAGCCGCCGCGATACTCTGGCCGCCGTACGTCATACCCGTCCAGGGCCCATGCGTAATGGCGCCGATCGAGTTAGGGCCGATGCAATACGCCCCCGTATTCTTCGCCGCATTGCAGACGACCGAAGCGAGTTCCTCGCCATGACCGGGCCACGCATCCTGCTTGGCCGCGTACCCGTATGGGACCAGTAAGAGTTCCGGCTTCAATGCAGCCATGCGGTCGAGAACGTCCTCTCGATGGGTATCGGCGCAAATGAGCAGGCCGACCTTCCCGAACGTCGTTTCGACAACGTCAATCTCATCGCCGGCTGTGTACGGCGGGGTCATAAGATCGCTCAGGATATTCATCTTCCGATGCTTACCGAGAATCCGGCCGTCATCACCGATCAGAATCACCGAATCATACAGCTTCGCCCCCTCCTTCTCAGCCAACCCGATACAAAGGTGCACGCCGTAACGTTTCGCCAATTCACACAAATGGTCCGAATCCCGCCCCGGAATGGGCTGGGCCTTCTCATGCGCTTCCGGATTAACCCACCCGAACAGGGCCATCTCCGGAAAGCATGCAATATGCGCCCCCGCTCGGCGCGATTCGACAATTGCCTCTTCAACCCGCGCTAGATTCCCCGCACGGTCCCCATCAATAATCTCGATCTGGCAAATAGCGATTCGGACGTTCTTCATTGCTGCACTGCTGCTTTCTCCGCTCGTACGGTTTCTCCTCGATCGTTCACTGCCCGATCTCCCCATCGGCCCGATGTACTCGGTCGCCACTACTATGTGGTCGAACCAAACCTTGCTCACGTGGCCGGCCGGGGCCTTCGTGATATATAGCAGCAGCCAGAGGAAATTCAGCTTCAAATCTTCGTCATCGCGCCACTGAAAACCCTCGAACGGCTCGCCGTCGGTAGCGGGAATGAAGCTGTCCCATACCCACTTGCCCTTCGGAAAGCCCGGCCCTAAATGGCTGATCACCTGGCCGTCCTTCACCCAGGGCCTGCCGTCGATCCAGATCGCCTGCTCGCCGTTTGAAGCAGTGACCGGATCGTTCATCTTCATCATCAATTCCACGCACTGCCACTGCCCCTTGACAGCACGCAACCCCGGATCGTTAATGAAATCGTGCCCCCATGAGTGATTGTCCGGAGACGACCGCATGCCCATCCAGTACGAATAGAAGTCCCATCGCCATTTCTCGCCGTACGGCTCGACGCCGGTCGTAAAGCGCTTGTCGCCTTTCGGCCGAATCCCCGCCCCGCCCTGCGGCCACGCCGTCGGTGGATTGTATCCGCCCACATGTACAAAATGATGAATCGGCCAGCAATCCGGATCGAATTTGACGTAGAACCGCACATACAACTGATCGTACCCGGGCGGAAGTCGCCGATACAGATGCGCTCCCGTGCCCCGACCGCCCACGTGCCGCATCAGCAGTGAAGAACTGCCCCCGCTGCCGCCGGGAATGTCTTTCGAGAGGGACATAATCTCCGCGTTCTTGACGCTTTCCCACCGTTGTCCGATCGCCTCCAGCGATTCCGCTTCGAAGTCCTCAACAAAAACAACATGCGAATCGCCCTCGATTCCTCTATCGCTCTCGTACTTCGCCGCCAGTCCCTCGATAACGTCGGCAGCAGCGCAACAGGAGCACCCGATTGTACCGACGGCCGCGAAAAATACCAGCAAGCACAACCATCTCTTCGGCACAGCGAGATCGAAATGGCTACGTTTCATATACACCTCCTGTAGCGCCTCGCACGCACGGAAACTCACTCAGCGCCTGTCATCAACCGACGTGTATGGGCCTACAGCTTCCAACCCGACCGGTACGCCGGGTTGATATATTTGTTGGCTTCGCTGTTATTGGTGAAACGCATCTTCGGACCGTCCCAAATCAGCTTTTGCCCAAGCAATTTCGTGGCAATAATGCCGAGTTGCGCGATTTCCGTCAGCGGTCCACCGTAATCGAAATTCGAACCCGCGTTCCGGCCCTCCCTGATGGCGTCGAGCCAGTCCTGATGATGACTGCGCACGCGCGGCAACGTCTTCTTCGGCTGCTTGTACGCCCGCATCTTCTTTTCAGGGAAGATACGACATCCCCCCGCTCCGTGCGAACCGTATTTGATCTTGCCCTTTGTCCCAACCACGATGGCGCCGGTCCGCGGCACATCCCTGCCCTCTTCCAGATCGCCGGGCCTCGGCATTTTCTCCGCGCCGTCGAACCATACCAACTTCACCGCCCTGCGCTTGCCTTTGGCCGGGAATTCGTAAGTGACTTTAGTCCCGTGCGGAAAAGTGTCGGCATGCTTTTTCGGATCGTATCCATTCGCTTCCGCCCTGACACTCGTGGGCGACCCGAGATCGAGCGCCCAGAAGACCGGATCGACCACGTGGCATACCCAGTCGCCGATCACGCCGGAACCGAATGGCATCCAGCCGCGCCAACTGCCGGGCAGGTACATGGGATTGTACGAACGGAACCGCGCCGGACCGAGCCAGAGATCCCAGTCCAGTTCTTTCGGTACATCGTGCTTTTCATCACGCTTAGCCAAAGCCTCCAGCCTGCTGTAATCCGAACCGCAGGTCGCATGCACTTCCGTCACATCGCCTATCGCACCGTCCCATATCCACTCGCAAAACATGCGGATCGAGTCGAAGGAATGCCCCTGATTGCCCAGTTGCGTCACGACCTTGTGCTTGCGGGCCGCTTCCATCAACTGCCGGATTTCATATATGGAATGGGCCAGTGGCTTTTCGCAATACACGTGCTTGCCCCTGCGAATGGCGTCCATGCATGCGATAGCGTGCGTATGATCGGGCGTCGATACCGTCACGGCGTCGATCTTCTCATCGACCGCGTCCAACATTTTCCGAAAATCCGTAAACCTCTGCGCTTTGGGATGCTTGTCGAAAGCATCGCCGGCCCGTCGCGTATCCACGTCGCACAGTGCAACGATGTTTTCCCCGCTCACGCCGTTAAAGTTGCTTTTGCCCCGGCCGCTTACTCCGATACATGCTATGTTCAACTTATCGCTCGGAGCGTTCCGGCCGCGCCCCCCCAGGACATGACGGGGGACGACAGTGAATGCGGCAATTGCTCCCGCAGAAGCCCTTAGAAAATCGCGACGACTCGACTGTGTTGTCTGACCCATGGTGTGTTCTCCTACCGATTTTCTATGCTCTGGCGAGTGATACCGATCCAGCGGACCGAAAAACATCGCCGGCATGTTATAGTATTCCGAGGACAATCATACAGGACTCGCCCGACGATTTCCACAGGGTTTTGTGCTTCTTCCCGGGCGATGCGAAAGACTGGCGCAGCACCAGTCATGTCGCTCGCGTATCCAAATCCGTCCACACCGACTGGCCTCTGAACAATCTGCAGCACCGCTGGATGTAGAACGTGACCAACCTGAGATAGCGCCCCAGCCCGGTCGGGCTGGGAATTACCTGATACACGTAGGCCAGTTCGACCTCGCCATCAACAGGGCTCTCCTCAACGCTGAGCCAGCACCGGGCGGCCCGATTCGCACCATACCCCTTCAACACAATTCGCGACCCGCGGTCGTATCGTGTTGTCACACTCAACTGCTGCTCCCGCGCGTACGCCTCAAACGCATCTTCCCAGTAAGCCCGGTGCCTGCCCTGCGTAGTGATCTTCAGCGTCCATCGCTTCAGGCCCGACCGGTCAAGCTCGAAGCTATAGCCGAAAACATCCCCCCGTCGGGCCAAATCCTCGACTGCGAACGCCCGAAATCTGGAGGGCATGAGAATCCTGGCCCGCAGCCCGTTTCTACCCTCAAGTGAAAAGGACGGCTGAGACAGAAGAACCACCAAGCCCGCAAGCCCTGCTGTTAGTCCGATCAAACCCAGACATATGTACCTGTGTGTCCTGTTAAATTGTTTCATCGCGTGTTCCACGTACCTTTGATCGCACGCGCCGCTACAGCTAAGACGGCCTGCCCCCCTGCATTAGTATCACCTTTTCTGTGTTGATCGATTGCCCACCCCCTGCCCAACGCATGACTCACGTTCGGACAGATAGCGCAATCCACAGATTTGGCGTTTACCCGAAGGACCGGCTTCGTTAGAATCGTACGAAAACTGATCGGATCACACAAGTACGTGCACGAATCTTAAGAATCCGCCGCAGAACTAACTACTGGAGGATTGCCGTATGCTCCCTGCCAAATCGAAACTCCCCCACAATCCAATGCCGAACACCCTCTTCTTCATCGTTTGCCTTATCTGCGTTTGTGCTGCGAGAGCCGAGGCCGCATCGCAATACACCCCACTGAATCGCTTCCCGCGAATGGTCCAGGAGTATTTCGTCCAGCAGGTCAGAGCGATCGACCGCAAAAGCAGTCGGCGGCGCATGGCGCTGGATAGCCGGGCCGACGCCGCGGCGTATGTGAGAGATGTGCAAGGCCGAATCCAGAAGAGCTTCGGCCCGTGGCCGGACAAGACGCCCCTGAACGCCCGCGTCACAGGAGCAGTCCGGCGGGATGCATACACCATTGAAAAGATCGTGTTCGAGAGCCGCCCAGGCTTTCTCGTCACCGCAAATCTCTACATCCCCAAAGGCAGAGACGTTCCCCTGCCAGGCGTGGTGGGAACCTGCGGCCATTCCTCAAATGGAAAGGCCTCCGAATTCTATCAGGGATTCTCCCAGGGGCTCGCTCGTCAGGGATATGTCGTTCTGATATACGACCCGATCGGCCAGGGCGAGCGACTGCAGTATCCCGACGAAAACCTCAAATCCAGAATCGGCGTCGGCGTACGCGAGCACCTGCATGCGGGCAACCAGCAGTTCCTCGTGGGCGAATTCATCGGCTCCTGGCGGGCCTGGGACGGCATTCGGGCGCTCGATTATCTGCGCACGCGCACGGAGGTTGATCCCGAGCAGATCGGCGTGACGGGCAACTCCGGCGGCGGCACGATGACGACCTGGCTCTGCGGCGTCGAGAACCGTTGGTCGATGGCCGCTCCGAGCTGCTTCGTAACATCGTTCCTGAGCAACCTCGAAAACGAACTGCCCGCCGATACCGAACAATGCCCGCCCGGAGCGCTGGCGCTGGGACTCGATCATTGCGATTTCCTGGCGGCCATGGCGCCCAAGCCGGTCATTATCCTTTCCAAGGAACGCGACTATTTCGATGTGCGCGGAACGGAAAAAGCCTATCGCCAATTGAAACACGTGTACGGCCTGTTCGACGCGGCCGAAGACATCGCTCTGTTCACCGGCCCGACGTACCACGGCTATTCACAGGAAAACCGCGAAGCAATGTACCGCTGGTTCAATCGCACCACCGAAATCAGCGACGCCGAAAAGGAACCGGACCTGGCAATAGAGAAGGATGAGGTTTTGTATGCGGCCCCTGATGGCCAGGTGTGCCGGCTCGACTCCAAAACCGTATTCGATTTCACAAAAGCCAGATCGCAACAGCTTGCCGCAAGCCGTCCGAAGAATATCCCGGTCGCCAAACTCAGCAAGCTCATCCGGCGAAAACTCGCACTGCCGCCGAAACTCCCCAAAGATGCGCCCCACTATCGCATCATGAGGAACTGGCCGGGCCGGGGCTATCCAGCCAGGCACTGGACCACCTACCTCGTGGAAACCGAACCAGGCATACAGGCGGTTGTGTATCGCGTATCCGATGAACGACTGTATTCCCGCCCGCCTCGAAATGGTAAGCCCGCAATTCTCTACATATCGCATCATTCCAGCGACGTCGAATTGCGCCAGGAACCCCTGATTAAGGAGTTGATCGAAGCAAACCCCGAGGCTACGCTGTATACCTGCGACGTCCGAGGAATCGGCGAGTCGCAGCCCGACACCTGCAATTACGACAGCTATCTGAGTGCCTACGGCAGCGACTACTTCTATGCGATCCATTCGATCATGCTGGGCAGGCCGTACGTCGGCCAGCGGACCTTCGACGTGCTGCGCGTCCTCCAGTGGCTAAAGGCCAACGGCCACACGGACATACACCTCGCGGCCAAAGGATGGGGCGCACCGCCCGCAGCGTTCGCCGCCGTCCTGTCGCAAGACATAACCCATGTGACATTGAAGAACACGCTGAGTTCATACGCCGACATTGCCGAATCCGAAATGTACGAATGGCCGTTGTCCTCTTTAGTGCCCGGTATATTGGAAGCATTCGACCTGCCGGATTGCTACAAGGCCCTGAAGAAGAAGGGCTTGACTATGATCGAAACATGGGGACCGAACATGGAGGTCATCTCGACCGGATCCTGACAACCGCGCCGCTGAAGAAAACGATTTCATGCAGATACATACACAGAAACAAAAAGCGACCAACAGCAGCCACGCACGATTCACCCTGTGGTTGCTCGTTATGCTGGGAATATGGATGTCGCCGGCGCTGGCCGAGAATCACATGGAGCCTGAAATCGCCGAAGTCCTGGATATCGCGCCGGTCTGGTCCGGACATCGCGTCGGCTTCGCCTTGCTCACGCACGGTAGCTATCAATACGTCGCCTTCTACGACCAGCACCGCCGGATGACGGTTGCCATGCGCACCTTGGAGTCCGACCAATGGCGATTCCAGAAGCTCGATTCGCAAGTCGGCTGGGACAGCCACAACTACATCACGATGGCCGTCGACGCCGATGGCCGCCTGCACCTCAGCGGGAACATGCACTGCGTACCTCTGGTCTATTTCCGCACGCGCCAGCCATACGACATCCGCACATTCGAGCGAATACCACAGATGGTGGGCGAGCGGGAGAAACGATGCACCTATCCCAAATTCTATAAGGGTCCGGCCGACGAACTGATCTTCGCCTATCGTGATGGCGGCAGCGGCAACGGTGTTCGCATATTCAACGTCTACGATACCGAGACGCAATCCTGGCGAAGACTCCTCGATACCCCTTTGACCGACGGCCGGGGCAGGATGAACGCCTATCCCGTAGGTCCGGTCCGCGGCCCCGACGGCTTCTACCACCTTTGCTGGGTCTGGAGAGATACGCCGGACTGTTCGACGAATCACGATCTGTCGTATGCACGCAGCAGGGACTTCGTGCACTGGCAAACGGCCGCCGGATCGCCTATCGAACTCCCAATGACGCTCAATACGCCCGGCCTGATCGTCGATCCGGTTCCTGCCAAAGGCGGCCTGATCAATGGTAATACGAAGATCGGTTTCGACTGCCGCGGACGCCTGATTATCAGCTATCACAAATTCTACGCCGACGGCGCAACGCAACTTTACAACGCCCGGCTGGAAAACGGATGCTGGAAAATCTACCAGACCAGCGACTGGGACTACCGCTGGTACTTCCAGGGCGGAGGTTCGATTCAATTCGAAATCCACGTCTCGCCCGCTTCGTGCGATATTGAAGACAGGCTGATCCAGCCCTACAGCAGTCGTAAACACGGATCGGGCACGTGGCAACTGGACGAACAGACACTCAAGCCGATCGGAAAAGTGCAGCGAATGCGCCCCTGGCCGGGCGAACTGTCCCGATTGCGGTCGGAGCTGCCGGCTATGCAGGTTCGCCGCCAAAGCGATGCCGGCGCGAGCAACCTGCAGAAAGGGCGGTATTTCCTCCGCTGGGAAACGCTGGGTGCGAATCGCGATCGCCCCCGAAAACAGGCACCGCCGGCAACAATGCTGCAGCTATATAGAATAAGGTACAGATGACCGCCTAACTTGTCGGCTGATCGGCCCAGGCAGGTATTACAATCCCATTATGGATGAGGCAATCAAGGCACATTGCGACCAACTGGACCGGTGCAACCAGCGAGGTGGCCGGATGCTCTCGGTGTTCGATCTGCTCGATGCGAAGACGTTGCACATCGAACTGGCCGCCTATCTGATGGCTCGCATCAGCCGCGGTGCGTCCTTTCTGGTTGGCGCTATACCGGGCGGCGCAGGCAAGACCACGGTCATGTGCGCGTTGCTGAATTTCGTGCCCGCCGACATCGAGTTGATCGCCGCAGCAAGCAACGCCGTAACCTCAGCCGAAACAGCCGAGCAAGCAGGCGGCAAATGCTACGTGTGCCACGAAATCGGCTCTGGATATTACTTCGCCTACCTGTGGGACGCCGATCTGCGCCGGTACTGCCGCCTCGCCGACAAAGGCCACATGCTCGCAACGAACCTGCACGCCGACACATTGCAGCAGGCGCACTCGCAAATCTGCGGTGAAAATGGTGTTCCCACCGAGCACTTCAATCGCTTCGAATTGGCACTCTTCCTGACGGTCGAGGGAGGATTGTTCAACGCTTGCCGTCAAATAAGCACGGTCCATAGCGGCGACGGCCGACAGCCGCACGAACTGGTCTATGACCGCGCTGCTGCTGTCAGCAGGCTATCGCCCACCGCCGCTGCCGACGAAGATTACAGTACCGCCTGCCGCACCTTTCTCGAAACGGCATGGTCGCAGGGAATACGCACGATCCAACAGACACGACAAGCGGTGCTGGAGTTCTTCGCCGGGAACCGGCATCCCGAATCACTATAGAACGCAGGGAGGCAGAATATGAAATATCGCAGACTCGGCAGGACCGACATGCGCGTTTCGGTCGTCGGAATCGGCACGTGGCAGTTCGGTGGCGAATGGGGAAAGGATTTCAAGCAGTCGGAGGTGGACGCCATGTTCGCTGAAGCTTCCGATCTCGGCATCAACCTTATCGACACCGCTGCCTGCTACGGCGACCACCTTTCCGAGAAACTCATCGGCAACGCTGTCGCAGGCCGACGCGAAAACTGGATCGTCGCCACAAAGTTCGGCCACAAATTCCACCGGCCGTTCGAGCGGGACTACGCGTACGCCCCCGACTTCGTCCAATCCCAACTCGAAGACTCGCTCCGCGCGCTGCAAACGGATTACATCGACCTCTACCAGTTCCATGGCGGCTCTGACGAGTTGTTCGATACCGCGGGCCTGTGGGATATGCTGCGTGACCAGGTCCGTGCGGGCAAAGTGCGACACCTCGGCATCTCCATCAGCAAGACCTACGAGGGCACACACCAGATCGACACCGCTTCCGATCTCGGCGCCCGAGCCGTGCAGGTCGTCTACAATCGCCTCGACCGCAGGCCCGAGGACTATACTTTCAATGGCTGTCTCGAACAGGACCTCGGCGTCCTCGCCCGCGTGCCGCTGGCCAGCGGCTTCCTGACCGGCAAATACAACAGAGACTCCGAATTCTCTGAATCGGACGTCCGTGGCGTTTGGTTCAACCGGCAACAGCGAAGCGAGATCATCGAGCAGGTAAATCAAATCCGGCAGGAGGTTCCTGACGGTGTTCCCATGGCGCAATGGGCGCTGGCGTGGCCTCTGCAACACCCCGCGGTTACATGTGTAATCCCGGGCTGCAAGAGCGTCGAGCAGATCCGCGCCAACGCCTCGGCAGCCGACCTGCAGATGGTTCGATCCGATCACCCGCAGGCAACGACCTGAAGCTCGTCGCCCTCGCACTCGTTTCTAAGACCCCGGCCGATCCCGCATTAAATCCCCAACTAAAAGCACCGGATTGAACATCGACGCCTACCCCTTTGAAACAATTGCCTTGCAATCCAAAATTCGATTTCCTTATAATGCGACCGGTCTTTATCTCTGTCTTTTGCGAATACGTATGAGCACCAGCTTCAAAAACCTGAGTGATGCCGACTTGCTCGAGCGCTACGGCAAGGGTGATGAGGCTGCGTTCCATGAACTCGTAAACCGTTACAAAAACAGCCTTTATGGATTTCTCCGGCAGTTTCTCAACCGCCAGGATCTCGTGGAAGACGTCTTCCAGGACACGTTCCTTCAACTGTATTCGAGCAGAGACAGCTTCGATACGTCCCGCCCGCTCAGGCCATGGCTGTTCACCATTGCCGCAAATAAGGCCAAAGACGCTCTCCGCAAGTGGCAGCGAACCGCGGCAGTACCCATAGGAACCATCGCGGATTCAGGCGAATCCTCTTTCGACGACGTCCTCAATAGCATGATATCCCAGAGCACAACGCCCTCGGAAAACCTCGAAAGGGCCGAGACGGCCGCACGCGTCGAGCGGATAATAGCGGATATGCCGGATAACCTCCGCGAAATCCTCATCCTGGCCTATTTTAACAAATTTTCTTACAAACAAATGGCGGAGATTTTGAGTATACCAATAGGTACAGTAAAGAGCAGGTTACATACAGCTATTGGCCGATTTGCAAAAGACTGGAAGGCCTTGGACGGAGATAAGGAGACCGCATGAGTTCACTTAGTACCGATCAGAAGTACCTGTTGTTTGATCACGCAATGGGGTTAACTTCCGATGTTCAGGCCGATCACGCCGAGATTCTGATTCAATCCAACCGACAGGCCGCAGACCTTTACCAGACACTGCGCTCTTCTCTTGCACCTCTGGATACGCTCGAAACCCCGCACTGCCCTGATGCACTGGCCGACAAAACCGTCGAAAGACTGATCGCACAGGCGCAGGAGAGCCACGGACGACTCGAACAGTTGCTGGCAAATGAACAGGCTCGAACCGCCGAACCGACGCGCATCGGATCGTGGCGCAGTTTTGGGGAGATGGCTGCAATCGCCGCAGCTATCATGTTGATCGCCAGCGTCTTGATTCCCTCGCTGAACTTTGCCAGACAGAAATACTGGGTGCAGCAGTGTCAAAAGCAAATGAGCAGTGTCTTTGCCGGCCTCAGCTCCTATATCAGCGATCACGACGGCCGGGAACCACGCGCCGTGGCCAGGCCGGGATCCTTCTGGTGCAGAGTCGGCTATCAGGGCCAGGACAACCAGTCGAGCACGCGCCCGATGTGGATGCTGGTGAAATTTGATTATGTCAACCCCAGTGACTTCGTCTGTCCGGGCAGAAGCGACGGTCGCGCCCTGCAATTGAACTCGGCGCAAATCGAGAAATATTGCGACTTTCCAGCCCGACGCTACATCACGTACAGCCCTCGCATTCACTGCACGGAATCAAGCAAGAAACCTCTGCTCGGAGCCGAGCCCATTCTGGTCGATTCGAATCCCATCTTTGATGATGTCAAGCCCAACACGTCCCGCGGCTTCATACAGAAATTGAGCGACGACCTGTTGAAGAGCAACAGCCGGAACCATCGCGGACGCGGCCAGAACGTCCTGTACGGAGACGGTGCCTCCAGATTCTCCAAGGTCCGTTTGCTCGGTGCCCAGCAGGATGACATGTTCCTGCTTCGCAACATGGCTCCCGGCACAAAGATAAAAGGCGATGAAATGCCGGAGTGCGAACAGGACTTCTTCTTCGCACCATAGTCCACCGCAACACTCCGACTACCGCTACACTGCGACAGCGAATCGAACTTGTATTCCCGGATTTCTGTGCGCACCGATAGTGGCGTCAGACCAGCGACGACCAATGTGATCGGTGCACTCGCTGACGCATTCTTGGCTACACGCAGGAGCACCACCCTATACACGTCACAGACGCCCGCTTGCAAAAAGACTTTTCGCCGCAGGAGGACCAACTTACGCGAAAACCATCGTCCCTGCTCGGTGCTTTCTCCGAATCAGATTCAGCGCACCGATCACAATCAGCACCGCAGTCGTCGGCTCAGGAATCGCTGCGTACCCTCCGGCCGGCGCATATCCGCCCCCGTAGCGCAGGCTGTACGCCGAATGCGCCTGCAGGTAGGTATAGTGCCGCTGGTCATACATATACCCCAGTCCCCCCAGCAAATTGTACTGCCTGCTGTCGAGATAATAATATCGCCCCCGCTCGAGATAGTGGTATCGCCACCTGTCAAGATAATCGCCCGCAGTCTGTGAAAAATACAGGTTCTGTCCGCCTAGAACGCATCCGGCTGCAACCCACATCTCCTCGCTCTCACCACCCCCCGTTCCACCCCAAGACCCCGACCCCGGCAGATACGAGCAAACGCCAAACCAGAACACCCGCCCCGTTCCCATAAAGCCCACTCGCTGATCGATCTGCCGCTCGAACCATTTCGGATACGCCGGATGACCGAGCACATAATTGCGCCGGCCAAGCAGGTTATACTGGGCGTGGTCCAGATAGTAGTACTCCACCCGATCCAGAAAATAGTACCAGCCGCGATCGAGATAATCGCCAGAGGTAAACCCTCGAGCGCAGCAAACTGATCCATCCGTCAGCCCGCAGGGATCCGCTTCAGTCGAGAAAGGCAGAGCCAACTGCTCATCCCGCACAAAACGCCCGTTCGTACCCGCCGCTGCCCAGAGCGCTTCCGCATCCTCTCCAAAACCTGCTGACCGCATTCCCTCTTCGCAATAACAATTCTCGCCGCGCACCGGACCCGCCATAGACGCAAATATCGATACCAATCCCAGCACGGCACAACTCGCCCCGAACACTGTCGGGCGCGATCGAAGCCTCGTATCGACGAGACTAGGCCCGCGATCACACTCATTAGCTGGCTCCCCCGCCGTTCGACAGCGCACGCCGTCCAGGCCGCCAGTGGTCGGCGCATGTGCGCATCCAGCCCCTTCCGAATGCGAGAGACACACACGACGGAGGAGTTCAAAACCATCCTTGGTTCGGGCGGGCATCAGCATCCTCCTTGATAAACAATACCCATCCTCAGCATCAGACCGCCTGTCTGCCGATCCGATACAAATAGCCCGCACCAGTATACCCCGCTTGTCAGAGCGTTTCAATGTATCAGACCTGCTCGCTGGTCGATTGCCACAGAGCAATATGTATCTTGCACCCCGGACTGCCGAACAGGCCATGCAGTAAGCCGCCTGCATGCCTCCATCGGTACATTCCGGCCTCAGACCCTTCCGGCACGACACACATTCAGTCCGATTCGGCGGCCCGTAACGCATATGTCCACAAGACCGTTTACAGGGCCATCACCCAGCCGAAATCTAACGGATCACCTGTTAGCAAGCGATTGCACCCCGTCAATCCACAGGCGAGGGTCGCCACACCCCGCCGCCGTCGACCTGAGCCTTCGCAATCCGAGCGCAAATCAGCAATTGCGTGTTGACCACAATTGACCCCCACAAACAAAACCCTATACTTGCCGCAGAATCTCACGGATGAGATAAGAGGGCTGGCGGCCGCTGCGCTGAAAGCCCTCTTTTTCTGCGCCCCGCAAAACGGCCCGGTCCCGGGAATTCCCCCTCGTCTCCTGTCCCGCACCCGCCGAAGCATGTCCACGCATACCCATGCAACAGCCGGCCGCCATTACACCTCACAACCGTTCTGCAGTTGACGTTGCGACACGTTCCCGACCGCCGGTCCGATACATGACTGCAACCCCGGTGCCTCGTCTCTTCCTCCAACGCTTGGCGACCTGGCGTTTTTGTCTCAAAAGACCGTAGAGATAGCTAATTCATTGACAAGAATCGACTAAGACGATAAGAATGACCGGAAAGAATACGGCTGTCCTTGTGTGCAGACGGTTCGGTTACGACGGGTATGTGTCTCTTCGATAGGGAGATCTAAGACATGAACGATTCGGATAGCGGCGACACGCGTCATAACGCGACAGCGCAACCGCACAGCAACTATACGCTGCCCGAAGATGAGATTGATCTGCGAGAATACGTGCGTGTGCTGATCAGGCGGAAAAAGGTCATACTTGTAGTGCTTCTGTTGTGTGTGATTCTGGCTTTCGTGGCCAGCCTCTTTCTGCCAAAGCTCTACGAAGCCACCGCAGCCATCATGATTATGCCCTCCAAATTACAGGGTGTCCTGTCGCCTACTCTAATGTCGCTCGATGTGGGCAAAATCGACATCGAAGGCACCCAACTCGCCGAACGCAAGCCGACCATGTCCATCCCCACGCACCAGAAACTGCTCAAGTCGAGTGCCGTTCTTGAACGGCTGGCGGGGAAACTGGACCTGGCAACGGTCAACGGAGGAATGCCGCTGGAGAGATTCTTCCGCCAGTTGAAGGTCGAAAGTGCGGCCGACACAAGCGTGCTTGAACTGGTCGTTTTAAACGAAGACCCCCGCGAGGCCCAGCAGATCGCCGGCACCTGGGCGGATGAATACATGGCCTATAGCATGGAGCTCATAAGCGGGGAGATCAAAGGCTCCCGCGATTTTATCAACGAGCAGTTCGAGGAAGCCCAGAAGAACCTCCTGGACATACAGAGGGCTATTGATGCCTTTGACGTAAATGAACAGCTCGAACTGCTGCAAATCGAATTGACGGAGGACCGCAATCAGCTCCAGGACCATCATCGGAAGATCAGCAATCTTGCCTTTGAACTCCAGGAAAAACGCAACGCCCTGAAGAAAATGGAAGCGGACATTGCCGCCCTCACCTGCGACAGTGAATGGATTGGGTCGTACAGGATAGACAACAATGACCTTGAATCCTTCCTCGATCCCAATTTGTCCCCCGAACACAGGCAACTGCGGGACAGGGCCCTCATGGCGGTCGCACAACTGCAGGATGCGCAGCAGCAGTACGATGCATTTGTCAATGAGTCACAAATCAACCTGCTCAGAGGGCGAATCATTCAGCTCAGAGCGGACCTGCTGGATGATGAGTCGCTCCTGTCTCAACTCGAACAATACCGCCGCGCCACGGAAACAAGACTCAATGCGCGCGATACATGGCAATGGAACATGTTTGCAGAAGCCGGCGGCCCCATTGCCGAGCGACTCTCGGAACTGACAATCTGGCAGATACTCTCGCTCGCCCAGGGACACAACTTCTTCGAATCACAGTTGCGGCCCCTCCAGACGAGTATCGAGCAGCAGCAGGCACAACTCAAAACGCTCGAGAAGCGACTCTTCGATGCCGAACAAAGACAGCTTACGCTTGCCGACGATCTCGGCCGGGCACAGCGAGCCTACGATTTTTATCTGAACGAGCTCAAGCAGGCAGAAAGCGAGAAGAAGGCAACCGAGTCGGAAATAGCGTCTGTAGAATTCGAGCTGGCATATTCCAGGCAGCTCGCCGAACGACTCGAGGGGGACGTACAGACCCTCAAAACGACAATTAATGCCAAGGAACTCAAACTCGCCGATCTCAATCGCAGGCTTGATATGGCCAAGCGATCCTATGAGACCCTGGCGGTCAAGGCCGAAGAGGCAAAAATCGCCAAGGCCCTGGAATTGGGTGAGGTCAAAGTCGTGTCCAAACCGTATGAACCCAGGTATCCCGTCAAGCCGAACCGGAGAGTCATCGTAGCCGGTGCCGCCGGCGCAGGCCTGATGCTGGGAATACTCGCGGCCTTCATTGTCGAATTCTGGCAAAAGGAGGACACTGTGGAAACACCGCAGTAGGCTGTTGTGCCAATCACGGTGAGATGATCATCCGCATGGATTGAACAAGTTACTTTCGTGTTATCTCCCGCATTGCTGCAGCAGGACGGAGCAGGAAGGCAATCGCAAAGGGTCGATAGTGCTGCATTTCGCGGTTGACCCACGGGGACGGAGTCTGAACTGACGGACCGATAATCACCCTGACTTTCATCCCTGGGCCGCAGCAGTAGCAGGTTACGATACGCCAATGTCAGTTTACAGCAGGCCATTGCACCTTTACATCGTGGCATTGTAAGCTTACATCATGGCATTGTAAGTCAACATCGTGGCGATGTGAACTTGCATCGAGCCAATGTGAGTTTACAATGAGACATTGTAAATTTACATCGCCGCATTTCAGGTTTACATCATGACGATGTAAGTTAACATCGCGGCATTGGTAGCTTACAATACGGCATATCCGCTTTACAATAAGGCAATGCCAGGCCAAAAAGCGGCTCTTTCGGCCGGAAATGGCATTACTCGCAAAACGTCGAACAGCCGCCTCTGCCAAGTCAATGGGGCCATACTTGCATCTACCCGAGGGATGCTGTTCAGACCTTCGGCTGCAGAAATAGAACATCCATGAGAGGTAGTTATGATCCATAACCGAAAAGTCTTGGCGCTCGTACCAATTAAGGAACACAGCGAACGCGTAAAAGAGAAGAACTTTCGCGAGTTCTGCGGAAAGCCGCTGTTTCACCACATCATCCACACGCTCGACCGCGTCTATGCCGTGGACGGCATCGTTATCGATACCGACAGCCGCCGCATCACAGCTGAAGCCGGCAACCTGTCGCACAAAGTACAGATAATCGAACGCCCCGATGAACTGCGGGGAGACTACGTCAGCACCAATAAAATCTTCGAATACGATCTTTTACAAACGCAGGCCGACATTTATATTCAGACGCACACGACCAATCCACTCCTGAAGGCGGAAACCATCGCCAGGGCAATCGGCGAATTCATTGCAAACGAGGATGAGTACGACTCGCTCTTCGGCGTCAACAAGTATCAAAGCCGCTTCTACACCGCCGACGGGGCCGCAGTTAATCACGATCCCGACAACCTGGTCCGAACCCAGGACTTGCCCCCCATGTACGAAGAGAACTCCTCCCTGTACGTCTTTACCAAGGAATCGTTTGCGAAGAAGAAACATCGAATCGGATCCAAGCCGCTCATGTACGTTACGCCGCCTATCGAGTCAATGGATATCGACGATGAATTCACGTTTCGGATTACCGAACTGTTGGCGCTGTACGCTTCAGAATGACAGCAATCTTCACAGAGTGACTGTTCACCATGGCAGAAAGAAGTATCTTACTGGCAACCTGGCCCTTCGGCGCAACCGGCGATAAGCCGCTTGAACTGCTCCGCCGGGAAAGCTGGCAGCTTGTGTCAAATCCCTTTCGCAGGCGCCTCAAACCCGGTGATGTTGCAGATCTTCTGTCCGATGTGGACGCCGTGCTGGCGGGAACAGAACCGTACAATGCCCAGACGCTCCGCCGCGCGAAACGACTCAAGGTCATCAGCAGAGTTGGCATAGGACTGGACAGCGTAGATCTTGCGTATTGCCGCAGCAACAACATCCAGGTCACCTACACGCCCGATGCACCCTCCCAGGCCGTGGCCGAACTCACAGTCGCGCACATACTCGCTCTCTTGCGGCAGACTCAGGGTTCCGACCGCTCAGTCAGAGCCGGCGCATGGAATCGGTATATGGGCCGGCTCGTCCGGGAAACCACAATCGGCGTAATAGGTGTCGGCCGCATCGGCCGGCGGGTCATAGACCTGCTCGAATCCTTCAACCCTGATATACTCGCCACCGACACGGATCCGGATGTATACGGAACGCCCATGCCGCATACAACATGGTGTTCCAAAGAAGATGTGCTCAGGACTGCAGATGTATTGACCCTGCACATACCAATGTGCAAAGAGAACCATCATCTCATCGACAGGCCCGCCCTGGCGCAGATGAAGACAGGCGCAATGATCGTCAACACGGCTCGCGGCGGCATCGTTGACACACACGCCCTTACCGACGCGCTGATGCAGAACCATCTGGCCGGCGCCGCACTCGACGTCTACGAGAACGAACCGTATGAGGGCCCGCTGACCAGACTCGACAATGTCATCCTGACCGCCCATATCGGGGCCTCGGCCCGGCACTCGCGATACCTGATGGAACTGGGGGCCGCAACGGACTGTATACGCGTACTCAAAGGCGAACGGCCGAATCATGATGCGTTGGATGAAACCTTGGCCGGCGGCCGCTCCACACCATAGCGACCCGCCACGCATTAATGCAGGGCGATGCATTGCAACCATCCGATCAGCGAACATGGTGAATCTGAGCGATACAAGATGAAAGGTCTATAGTATGCACGGAAACCTGAAACACCGACTTGCCAGCCGAGAACTGACCGTGGGTTCCTGGCTGCAGATCGACAGTCCCGTTGTCGCGGAGATCATGTCCCGGGCCGGATTCGATTGGCTTGTCGTCGATATGGAACATAGCGCCATCGGTATCGAAGCCGCCCAGAATCTCATCCGTGTGATTGATTTGTCAGGCTGCTGCCCGCTGGTTCGTCTAAGCGCAAACGATTCTACCCTGATCAAACGCGTGATGGATGCAGGCAGCTACGGTATCATCGTTCCGAACGTCTGCACGACCGAGCAGGCCCGGGCCGCCGTCGATGCCGCCCACTATCCGCCGAAAGGCAATCGCGGTGTAGGGCTGTGGCGGGCCCAGCAGTACGGCTTCGCGTTTGAAGAATACTGCAAATGGCAGCAGGCCAATATCGTCGTTATCGTCCAGATTGAGCATATCGACGGCGTAAAAAATCTCGCCGAGATTCTCCAGGTATCCGGCGTCGATGGCTTTATCGTCGGGCCGTATGACCTGTCCGCCTCCCTCGGAGCGCCGGGCGAGTTCAGCCACTCCTCCTTTCGCACGGCTATGACAACGGTGCTGGACACAGCGTGCAAGACTGATGCCCTGATGGGCCTACATGTTGTAGACCCCGATATACACGAAGTGAAGTCTCGAATTGCCGAAGGCTATCGTTTTGTCGCTTATAGCATTGACACATTGATTTTAGGAACGGGTGCACGCCTGGCATCTGCAAACATCCGGACGCCGTAACAGGGCCGATCTCGCTCTTGTCGCCGGCCGTTCACCGATCAACTCGTAGCATTTGCGCACATGCAATGCCTGATATGCAAGGACGGTTCAGTTGCTTCAGATCATAAAGCGCACAGTTCGTCTTTCAGGGACATATGTAATAGGCGACGTCGCGGTCCGCGGGATGGGTCTGCTTCTGCTACCACTGTATGCCGCGTATCTGCCACCGAATGATTACGGCATATTGGCGGTAGCCCGCGTGGTGATCACCATTAGTATCGCCGTATTCTCATTTGGCCTAAACGGTGCGGCTTTCAAATTCTACTATGACATTGAACAGAGCGACAGAAAACGTTTTTATGGAACACTATGGCTGTTCTTGCTGATCATCCCGGCGATCTTCCTGGTGCTCATTGAACTTTCCGTCCACATAACTACATGGCAACTGTTCAAACACGTTCCATACGCACCCTATGTTCGAATCGCGTTATGGACATCCTATTTGTCGATCGCTTTTCGGAATCTCACACTCGAACTGCTAAAGGCTGCCGAACGCGCAGCAACTTATACTTTCATCGGCATTGTACAAGCCGCCTGTATGATAGCCGTGGCCTTCTGGCTCGTGGGCTACCTCAAGATGGGAGCCGTCGGGGCCCTGCTGGCCAACCTCATCGGCGTCTGCGTGGCCGCGCTTGTGTCGCTAATCTGCATCTACCCTCATATCTCCCTCAGTCTGGATCTGTCTTTTCTTAAAAGGGCGATGGTATTTGGTCTACCCCTCATGCCACATTTTCTGGCTCACTGGGCACTGGCCGCTTCCGACCGTGTTGTGCTGGAACGGTATGTACCGATGAGCGATGTGGGTGTGTACTCTGTCGGATACGCCATCGGTTCTGCAATGCTGCTTTTCATCACATCCTGCAACAGTGCCATTCTGCCTATATTCGGTCGCGTCCGGTCAGCAGATTCTCCCGAAGCCTTGACGGCCTCGAAGATGTCCACCTATTTTGTCCTTGCAGTCACGTTCGTAGCGTTGAGTCTTGCCATGTTCTCAGAAGAAATAGTCGCCCTGCTCGTTCCACAGTCATATTGCCGAGCCGCAATGGTCGTCCCATGGGTTGTAGCAGGATACTTCTGCATGGGCTTGTACTGCATCCCGACCAATAGCATTGTTCAGATTGCAGGACGGACAAAGGCCATGCCCGTTTACACGTTGTCTGCCGGCATTGTCAACATCGTATTGAATGTTGTTCTCATACCCATTATGGGCATGGCCGCCGCCGCTGTCACCACCGCAATTACATACCTGCTCCTGTTCCTGCTCATGTTCGCCCTGGCTCAAAGAACGGTGCCTCTTCCATATGAGTATGGTCGCCTGTGCAAAGTCATACTAACAGGCATTCTCCTGTTCGCCCTGGGCTTCGGCTTCGCACCGAATGCACTCGGCTCATCGCTCGCGTGGAAGTCCCTGTTACTGCTCTGCTTTCCCTTTGTCCTCTGGGTTACAGGATTCCTAAATGCCGCAGAATATGGAGCGATCACCGCACGTTTTCGCAGAAAGGCTTAAGTTCAAGAAACACTCTAAGAAGATGTCCGCGCAAAATATAGAAATAATAGGACCTGATCTGCTCGCGCGCCGACCCGATTTCGTCGAGGAAGTGTACCGAATGCAAACGATCCTGGGTCTGAGCATTGGCTGGCATTATGTGCTGGACATAAGCTGGATTCTCGATAAGCTCACCAACTGCGATCTTACCCACCGAGCGACCGTGCTTGATGCCGGAGCCGGCACCGGCCTTCTGCAATTCCTGCTAGCCGAAAGGGGATATGATGTAATCAGCGTAGACTTCTCGAATCGACGCAAGCCAAGGATCTTATCCCATGTGTATTCGATAGAAGACGTAGGGGGCAGGTCTTTTAGCGAAGACTACGTCGGTTACCTCGATGAAAGAAGGAGGGAGCGATCATCTCTGCTCCATGTTGCGGCCAGCAAGTTTCGCCGGCCTCCACAATCTCTCTGCAAACTCATTCACATGTGGCTCAGGAAAATTGCCGGCAATCGCAGACCGGGCCACATTACATTCTATCGAGCCGACATCCGAGAGATGCCCTTCCCCGACAACCATGTTGATGCCGTCGTTTCCATGTCGGCAATAGAGCACATGGAAAGGACAAGCATATACCGCGTGCCGCTTGAATTCGAACGGGTGATTAAGCCCGGAGGAACCATTATCTGTACCACCAGTGCGGCCAGAGACAAAGACTGGTTTCATGAGCCCAGTCGTGGCTGGTGCTTCTCCGAGCAAACCCTCCGGACGATGTTCGATATAGACAAAGATATAACTTCAAACTGGAATCAGTATGCGAGAATCCTCGATCGTATCCGCCATTGCAGTGAACTACAAAACCGTCTGTCGCCTCTCTATAGAAGATCGGGCAACAACGGCATGCCGTGGGGAATCTGGGATCCGAAGTATCTCCCGGTAGGCATAATGAAAACTCTGAAGTCCGAGCAGGAGGATTCAAAATGCTGACGCTAACGCATGCCGGCTTGGCAACTGTCGATCAGTTGTTTCATTATAAGACGCAGTCCAATGCAGAGGCAGATTCTGACTTCCCGGGTTCCGATTATCCGTGGGGTCTAAAGGCACACAACCATGCATGGATTGAGCAAATGGGACAATTCGCAGCCGGCCAGAAGATCATAGAAGTGGGCGGTGGTTACAGTTCCTTACCGGCACACATCGCAGAGACGTACCACCTGGAGGCCTGGATCGGCGATGATTACGGCAAAGGGTCACAAGACGGGTTGTGGTCTCGCTGGGGAAACCCTAAAGATCTGCCGAATAAATACCCTTCTGTAAAGTACGTGTTCGAGCCGTTCGGCGCGTTTTCACCGAACTACCCAAAGGCTTATTTTGACTGCATCTATAGTGTCTCAACTCTGGAACACATACCATGCTCCCAGCGACTTTCTGTTTTTCGGAATATGAATTACTGCCTGAAACAGGGAGGAATTCAGTTGCACACTATTGATATCAGCACAATGACTAAATCCCGCTGCTTGGCGGCAGCTTGCGTGGAAGCAGTGCCGCTTGCGCGCCGACTGAGCCGCTTGTATTCAGGCATAAGAGGCTGGATCAACATGATACGCCGTGCAGGCGTCAAGATCAGAGCGTCCATCCCAAATCCCATACATCTCCTCGACCGGGACACCCTGGTCGAACCGCCTGAAATAGTCTATCGTTTTTATCCACCCAATAATACCCCAAAGAAATACAGGCCCGGCGCGTCGCTACTGGTCGTGATTGAAGACCTGTAAACGGGCATGTCGACAAGGGTTTGAGATAACCGCCGCATAATTCTGTCCTTTGGTGATTATGCACCGGAAACAGGACGTCCCGAAAAGCACGTTAATGATCGATAGATATTATCAGACAAATCAAACTCCCTGGCCGCTGAACAACATTCAGAAACGCTATCGCAGCGAACTGGCACGAGCCATCGATCAGGGCGAACTGAAGACGAAAGCCAGAACAGCGTGTCTGTGTGGCTGCGTCGACACACAACCCCTGACCAGTATTGATCGTTTCGGCCTGCCCTTTGGGACGCACCTGTGTCGCACGTGTGGCTTGCTTTATACATCTCCGTTTATTGCCGTCGAATCCTTGGCAGCTTATTACGACAAATTCTATCATCCCTTAACGTTCGGCCAGATATCACCACAAGACGCCCTCTTTGCAAAAGGGCAAGGCCATAAGATATTCAAGAAACTCAAGCCACACTTAAAGCGGAGGGATATCAGAGTATTCGAGATGGGCGCCGGAACCGGGTCGAATCTCGTCGAATTTGCACAGGCGGCATCCAGGCACGGATATGCGACAGACTTGTATGGCACCGAATTCAATGAATCGTATGTCGAATATGGACGATCCAAAGGCATCTGTTTGTTCTGCCAGGCACTCAGCGAGTTTGTAAAGCAACGCAATGAAACCTACGATATCATCATCCTCTCACACGTACTTGAGCATCTGCCGGATATGGAAACGCAGGTATCCCTGCTCAAAACCATGGCAAGCCAGACCACATTGTTCTACATTGAAGTTCCAGGCATATTGCAACTGCATCGCAATACCGTCTATGCTGCCGACCTGCTCCGCTATCTGACGCATGCACACACCTTTCATTTTAACCTCAAATCGCTGCAGGCCACACTGGCTCGACATCGTCTGGAACTACTCAGCGGCAATGAGAGTGTCGAAAGTGTCTTTCGAATCACCGAGGATGACCCAACCGAACGCGTCGACGCTTCCGGCAATTACCAAACAATCCTCCGATACATCGAGTACCTGGAAGCAAATCGCGATGCAATAGCCAGGCGCAACCGATCCTTACTCAATCGAGCAATACGAAAGATCAGACAATCGCTCCGATACTGTGTAAGCGTAATCTCCATGTAACGCAAGGTCAAGGTCCGTCTCATGCAACTACAGAATCCCGACCATTCGGATAGGCCGCAAAAGATCAATCCATATCGATTCGCCGCGTCTATTCTGCTCTCACGCCTCAAGTGGGATATTCACGTCTCGTCGTGGATATCGAGGCGACGGATGAGGAAATGGCTTAATGCGAGCACCGGCCGGAAAGCCGTCATTCTCTGCAACGGTCCCAGCCTGAACCGCGTGGATTTCGACTTGCTGAACCGAACGCACGTTTTCACCTTTGGGCTCAACAAAATCAACCTGCTCTTTGCTAGAGCATCCCTTCGACCGTCGGTCATAGTAGCTGTCAATCCGCATGTAATCGAGCAGAATGCAGACTTCTTCAACTCGACACAAATTCCGCTCTTTCTCGATGCGCGCGCGGCACGCCGGATCCGCTTCAGGTCCAACATACATCTGCTCCATTCTTCAGGACTCTCCGCACGTTTTGCTGAGGACTGCTCGTGGTCCATCTGTCAGGGACACACTGTCACCTATGTCGCCATGCAACTCGCTTTCCACATGGGATTTAGAAGCGTGGCGCTTGTCGGCTGTGACCATTCGTTTGCAACGAAAGGGCCCGCAAACGCCACCGTTGCGGCCGAGCAGAACGATCCAAACCATTTCGACCCTACATACTTCTCAAAGGGCGTCACCTGGCAACTACCCGACCTGGCACGATCGGAATTGCATTACGCGATCGCCCGCGACGTCTTCGAAAAACACGACAGGAGAATAGTCAACTGTACCGACGGCGGCAAACTCGAGCTGTTCGATCGAATGCCACTTGATGAATTCCTGGGTTCTTAAAACGTTGCACATAGTAGTCTTCTCCAAACTCAGATGGTCTAACTATGCGATAGCCAATGAGTAGTTTAGGCCGTATCACTTCGTAGACTACTTGTATGTTCGTGGCATGTTGCACTGAGTACTACGGCAAAATGCCAATCCATAGTCAAAGATGAAAGACCTGCTCATTCGTGATTTCCGAATAGAAGACATGCCAGCGGCTCTATCGCTGATGAACGGCTGTTTCCCCACTCAACACACCCAGGAATGGTGGCATTGGAAGTACAATCAGAATGTCTTTGGGAAATCCATCGTACTTGTCGCCGAGAAGCATGGCAAGATCGTGGGGCTGCGCGGGTTTTGGAGATGGGATTTCGCTTATCACGGCAGAGTGCTGAGAGCCGCTGCACCGGTTGATGCATGTGTCGCTCCTGAATACAGACGAAGAGGCGTCTTCACGGCACTCACAGTAGAAGCTCTACAACAAGCCGCTCGCCAGAACTTGCAGTTCTTGTATGGTTTTCCGGGCAAATACAGCACGCCGGGCTACCTAAGACTCGGATGGTCATGCTGGGATGAATTTGAGTGGTACATCAAACCTCTCAGGCTTGCAAGAATGTCGTGGCGTAGCCTTAGATATCGTAACGAACACAGGCATTCACTCCCACTTGACAAGCCAATTGATGCGAACGTCTTGCGGCAATGGAAATACCAACAGACTTCAGGCTTGATATCCACCCGATTGTTGAGCGGTTTCTTGAATTGGCGATATGCACAACGACCTGATGTCTGTTATGGAATCGCAGGAAATCCTACAGAAGACAATCAAAACATCGGGATATATCGCCTAGATTCTCGTCGCAAGTTGCGAGAGTTTCTCTTAGTGGATGTAATTGGTTTTACAGAGGCATCTTTGGAAACACTCACGAAGAACATTATAGATGAGGCCCGCCGCCTGAACGCAGACTATATCTTGGTTCCGAAGTTGAGAATATCGACGCTCGAGAACAGTCTTCGGAAACATGGCTTTTTCACCTTTCCTGTGAAGAAGATCAACTTAACCTGTAAGGTCATTGACTCGTCTATTACACAGCTTATCGAAAACCGGCAAGCTTGGTTAATAACCCTCGGAAATTCCGACATCTTCTGATGGAACACAGCCATTGCCGAACGTCACAGCCAGAAATGGCGTCCAGAGCAAGAAAAGCAAGGATAAAACGCGTAATCGCCGGCCTTGGCCACAGGGACTCCCACTGCCCACGAACGGTAGTCCTGTCATATCACTCCATTAACCCCAATCACCCCATGGGGATAAAGCCTGTGGAATTCCAGAGACAATTGAGATGGCTGAGCGAAAACTGCACTCTCCTGTCCATCGATCAGATGGTATGCCCACCTGCGGAAGCCAATGTCCATCAAACGAAAGCAATAGAACCAAGTCGGATCCAAGTTGCCATTACGTTTGACGACGGGTATTCGGACATGTACGACCACGCGCTGCCACTGCTCCGACATTTCCATATCAGAGCAACTCTCTTCTTAGTAACTGCATGGACCGGTTCGTCTCCACCAAGGACAAGCGGTTTGATTGACGGTCTCGCAATGATGTCTTGGGATAAAATTCGCGAACTCAAGGAATATAATATCCACATCGAGTGCCATACACACAGTCACAGTAGTTTGATGGGACTGTCCGAAATAGAAATGCAGCGAGAAATTCAAGAGAGTAAGAAGTTAATTGAGATAGAAACCGGCCAACCCGTGCGGTACTTTGCATTTCCTTATGGACATCCGGGCGCGGTGTCAAAGAAGCTCGCGCAAGGCTTGCGAGCGATGGGCTTCAAGGCGGCTTTCACTACTATGTGGGGCCCTATCCGGCAAGTTACTGGTGCGAACCGCTTCCTCCTGCCCAGACTTGACATTGCTCCAGAAGATACGATCAGTGATTTTAGACGAAAGGTCCTCGGACACTATGACTACCTTGTTGATGTGCACCGCATGAAGTACGCCTGGCATACCGTCAAGCGACATTTCAAGCATCCTACCTGGCAAGGACGTTCCCGATGAAATGCATATACCTTGTAAATATTGTCATGGATTCGAATCACATAAGAGCAAGGGAACCATTGTATTCAGAGGCGGGCCGGTTACGCGCGATCGAGGTCCTAAAGATTCTATCGCAATCATCCCTATTCGAGCACATCGATGTTGTCTCGCAGGGACCGGGGAAGAAGCGAGGGTGGCACAGAAGAAAGACTGTAGTTACGCCACCGGCAAAAACGACTTATCTCCCATTCGTATGCTACGGAGCGATTGTGCGGTATCTTAGTACCCTCTCGTATACGATAGCATGGTTGCTCGTAAATGTACGAAAGGGCGACTTGGTTATTTCGTACAATTTCGATCCCGTCAAAGCAATTGCGATCATCGCAACCAAACCAGTACTGCGGTTCAGGCTGATAATACAATATGAGGAATTGCTCGGAAAACTGGGCTTCAAATACACAATACATCGAATTTTGGAGAGATTAGGGGCTATGATGACTAAACACTTCATTGTCTCTAGCGACGCAATGATCGAGGATCTTCGCCTCGACCACGGAAGAAAGAGAGTGGTTGTATCATCCGGATACACGATTTCCTCTGAACTCTTAACCCTCCCTGAAGCACCGAAGGATACAACAGGCGTTCTGACTGTTCTCTACGCTGGCAGGCTTGATAGAGTCAGAGGCGTGCAAGGACTCATTGAAGCGTTTCTGAGCATCCGAAATCCTGTCAAGCTTGTGGTTACGGGTTGTGGCCCGCTGGAACAGTACGTAGAGAGCGTTGCCGAACGACACAAGAGTGTGATATACCTTGGTATGCTACCACATGACAAGTTCGAACAGACAATAGCGCAAGTCGACGCCTGCATAAACCCACAACCTACAAATAGAGCTTTTAGTGCATCGTCTTTCCCATCTAAGGTGACAAATTACCTTAGCCACGGCAAAGTCGTCATATCTACGAGGGTACATTCTCTACTCAGTTCACCGTATCAAGACCTCATAATCTTCTACGATGATGAAGACGTGGAAAGTCTTGCTCGCGCCTTCACCTATGTAGCATCCAATAAACATACCTTGCTTTTGCAGGCTCAACGTTATCCGGAGCGCGTAATTAATGTCAAGGAAGAAGAATGGAATGCGTTGCAGCAACTTATCGAAAGCGCCGTCGCGAATTAACGAGCATATTGGGGCTCAAACGGATGGGAGTTCGCTTCGAAATCAATAGAATAAGTGGCTTGGAAGCAAGATAGGGACGCACATGTCAGACACCGTCAGCGTTGTAATCCCAACGTACAACTCCGAAAAGACGATTTGTCGGGCATTGGACTCTGTCATGGCTCAAACACTGCAACCTGCAGAAACCATTATTGTCGATGACGGCAGTACGGATTCCACGGTCGCCATCGTGGAAGCGTATGCCACCAACTGGCCTGATAGGCGCATCACCTTCATGCCCATGGCCGAGAACCATGGGCCCTCATATGCACGCAACATGGGTTGGAATACGGCGAAGACAGAGTTTGTAGCCTTTCTCGATGCTGATGACTCTTGGCATAAGCGCAAATTGGAGATTCAGACGGACTATATGCAACAGCATCCAGCAATAGCCCTAACGGCACATCGTTGCATTTGCCTTGCCGAAGAAGAACGGCCTAAGAATTTGCCTGCGACATGGAACGCCAAACCGATTCATCCTCGTAAGTTGCTGTACTGCTCCTATTCGTTGCTCACGCCTTCCGTAATGATCCGCAATGATGTGCCATACCGATTCGATGTATCGAAACGTCATGCCGAGGACAGGTTGCTCGCCATGACTTTGGCACTCAATGGTTACCCAATTATTCGGCTCGAATTGCCACTTGGCTACGTTCATAAGGCTACGTATGGTGAAGCTGGCCTCAGCAGCGAACTCTGGGCAATGCAAAAAGGCGAATTGGAGAATTATTCAAAATTGAGGAAGATGGGTCTGATAGACGTTTTTGAGGAGAATCTGCTCAAACTCTTCTCCTGTCTGAAATATTTGCGCAGAATCTGGGTAAGCCGGAGGTGGTTGCTTGTCACGTAATCAACTGGGACTCCTGGTATTCTTGATTCTTCTGCTAATCGCCCCCAAAGTCCCCATCAGTCTCAGCGGGGGCGCCTCGCGCAGCTGTATGTCTCTGGGTTTTGTCGGGCTATTTGCCTGGTTGCTGCTGTCACGTCACGACCCTCTGCGATTGCCTCGCCTAAGAGCTTATCAGCCTATGTTCTGGATCTTATTATTCGCCTTGTATGCATTCGTAGTTTCCGCATCTTCGGGCGAGACCATAGCCATTGCGTATGCCGTACAGTTTGTTACATATGTGTCCCTGGGATCGATATTGTTCACGAGACACATCAGAGCCTGTGGCCCACATGGCCTGCGGAGAACAACTCACATACTCATAAGTGTCGGACTCGTTTATTCCGTCGGGATGCTGATTTCGCTCAAGACCGGGCCAATTTACGTACATCAAACAACATGGACTGCGCGTCCATGGGGAGGCTACTACATTCAACAGGCAGTTGGCTTCAGCGAAGGTCAGAACTTGGCCGGCCTAGTTATAGCTTTCTTCATTGGCGCGTGCATCTACCTGTATCGCGCGAAGAGACTAGCCAGATGTCGCGTCCTTCTTCTGTTTGTATTCGCGCTTCTAGGCACATTGTCACGAAGCGCTATTCTCTCCACACTGCTTGGCGTTTTGATATGGTTCTGCATAGCAAACAGTGAATCAATCATGCGACGTTTCAGCCTGCGAGTCGCAACAATCAAAGAAGTACGTTCTGTCAGTTGGATATTCCTCGTAGCCATAGGGGCCTGCCTGTATGTCGCCTACTCCATCTCGCCCAAACTCCCCCGATCTCTGTTGCCTGCATTCGGCTTCACCGATGAGGGAACCCTGTTCCTAAGTCATCTGTCGCATCGCCTGCACAATTGGGCGTGGGGGATGGACTACTGGCGATCGAATCCACCGTTGAAGATGCTATTCGGTACAGGTTTTCGCAGCAGTATGACATTGACAAGCATAGGATCATGGTTCACCGCACACAACGCATATATAACCATTCTTGGGGAGTTTGGGCTTATCGGGATTAGCTTGTTTCTGTGCTCCATACTCGCAGGACTAGTCCATTTCGGAAGGCTAGTAATGGCAGGAAGAGCTGAAAGAACCGATCATTTCGCCATTTTCGGCTTGGTCGTATTGAGCATCCACAATATGACAGGTACTTATTTCTATTCGCCGGTATGCCTGACTTTGCTATTATTCATATTTGCTCTGGCAGAAACCGCCCCTAAAAGGCAACACGAGCGTTCGCATTCCAGTGATGCCAGATTGTCATAGCACACTTGGCCGAGTACAAAAACCATCCTCAGAATACCTGTTATTGTCGTCAAGTCATGTTGAGTACTCCGGACTGACGCATTCACCATGAAAACGAGAGTCCTCCTTATTGATCCGCCGTTCTACCGTATCCTGGGATTTTACAACCGCTATTTCCCGGTAAGCGTAACACAGATAGCAACCACTCTGCAACGTTACGGCCATGACGCAGTTGTCTACGACGCCGATTGCAACAAGGCTCCACAGTACATGGACTACGCCAGCTTGCCACAACACTATCCGCAATACCTCAGTTCATTGCAGGATCAAACCCATACTGTTTGGGAAGAAGTCAAAGACGTCATCGGACAAATTGAGGCACGCGTGGTTGGCATCTCCGTATGGACTACCTATGCCGCCGCCGCATTCCACACCGCCCGGCTCTGCAAAGAAGTTAATCCGGCATGCACCGTCGTCATGGGAGGTCCGCATGCCACCGCCAAAGCCAAAGAGATACTTGATATATGCCCTTATGTCGATTACGTCATAACAGGCGAAGGCGAAACAGCCATGCTGCAACTCATTGAGTCCGACCTCGCCGAGGGAAATGCTTTAGAGAATATACCAGGCCTGTCGTTTAGGAACTCAGAAGCTGTCGTTCACAATCCGGTTATATGCGCAGCGCCTCTCACCGAATTACCCACCCCAGATCGCTCGCTATTGATGAACGAAGACACCTACAGTCCGGAAGACATGGGGCTCATCATGTCGAGCCGAGGGTGCCCATTCGCCTGCGCCTACTGCGCAACCCACACCAGATATGTCTCGTACACTCCGGTTGATCGCGTACTTGAGGAAATCAGGCACGTGCGACAGAAATATGGCACCACATTCTTCAGCTTCAAGGACGATTCATTCACGGTCAATAAGAAGAGAGTCGCAGAGTTTTGTGACAGACTGATCGGCGAGCATCTGGCGATTCAATGGGAGTGCAATACGCGGGTCGACTTAATCACTGAGGATCTGCTCCGGCGAATGAAGAAGGCTGGCTGTCGAAGCATCAAAGTCGGCATTGAGTCGGGAAGCGACCGCATTCTATCGAAGATGAATAAGGGAATAAGCCGAGAACAAGTCAGATCGGCAGCCCGCATCCTTAAGCGCGTCGGTATCTTCTGGACAGGTTATTTCATGATGGGCGTGCCGGGCGAAACCGTCGACGAAATACGGCAGACCCTTGACTTCATGCATGAGATCAAGCCCGACTTTGCATCTATCTCAGTGTACGAGCCTTTTCCGGGAACTCCGATGTTCGAGGAAGGCGTCGCCCGCGGCCTGGTAAAACCACAAATGACTATGGAAGACTTCTACACGATGCTGCCGAACGATTACTACAAGGCAGACCCCCACCGACAGGTTGAATCGATCGGTCCCGATGAATTCCATGCTCTGGCAAGAGATGTGAAATCCGAATTCCACGCGTATAACAAGAGCTTGGCTAAGACGGTGAAGAGAGCAAGTTCACGTCTTGGGCTCTACATCAACCGCCCTCGAACCCTGTTGGCGGACATCAACAGGTATCGCAAATGGCGTTAAGCAAATGACACCGCACCTATCAGTTATTGTCGTCAACTACAATGCAGGCGAACTGCTGAGTCGCTGTCTCGCCGCCCTCTACAATGAAACGAGCGAGCTTCCCTTTGAAGTATGGCTTGTGGACAACAACTCCACAGACAATAGCCTTGCGGCCGTCCGGGAGCGCTTTGCGGACATCCATCTCATTGAGAACTGTGAGAACGTCGGTTTTGCGCGGGCCTGTAACGAGGCTATCAGGCAAACGAGCACGGACTACGTCTTGTTGCTGAACCCCGACACGCTGGTCAGGGACCGGGCTCTTAAGAAAATGGTTGGATTTATGGAGGCGAATCCGTCGGTCGGCATCTGCGGATGCAGAGTCCTCAATAGAGACGGCACACTCCAGCGGGCGTGCCGCAGGAGCATACCGACGCCCGCCACAGCCTTTTACCATCTCTCTGGTCTTGGCAGGCTCTTTCCGCACAGTAGAACGCTGGCTAGGTACAACCTTACGTATATAGACCCCGATCAGTCCCATGAAGTCGATGCAGTCTCGGGCTCGGTTTTGATGATCAGACGAAGCGTGATTGAGAAGATTGGCCTGCTCGACGAGCAGTTCTTCATGTATGGTGAGGAACTGGATTGGTGTCTGCGAACGAAGAACGCAGGCTGGAAGGTGATGTATTTCGCCGATGCGGAGATCGTTCACTACAAGGGCGAATGTAGCAGAAAGAACAGTAGAAAGGCAGCCTACGAATTCTATCGCTCGATGTACCTTTTTCACAAGAAACACTTCGCTGACAGCCATAACATCTGCATGAATCTTCTGATTTACACGGGTATCTTCGTCAAAGCACTCACCGCATTGCCAATCCTGTTGTTTCCGGGCAAGGTCGGCTCAAAATGTTAGATATGACGACTTGTGAGTTGAAACGAGATCGAGCCATCTCCGGCGAAGATTGTAAACCCAAGGATTGGGCAAAGCCAACGATGGACAGCATCTCCAAGCTGGCTGGCAGTAGAGAATGGCTGATTCCTCTTGTCGTCCTGTGGATACTAACGATACTGATAGGCGCATATCTGATTCTCACTACAGTCCTGATCGCAAAAGACGGGACCGTACACATCGAATATGCAAAGCAACTCCAGACCGAACCAATTGAAACACTTAAGCACCACTACTCACAACCGGGCTACCCGTCGCTGATTCTTGGCACATTCGCTTTGTTGCGGACGATTGGCCTCCCGCCGGAACTACAGACATGGATATTCTCTGCACAAGCGAGCGCACTGCTCTGCAGGCTCCTCACTATCACCCTGCTCTACTTTATGGGCCGGCAGTTCGTTGGCCCACGGTGCAGTTTCTGGGGCATCTTGGTGCTCCTGCTGCTGCCCGATCCAGCCAAATATGGCAGCGATGCGCTCTCCGAATGGCCTCATCTGCTATGCGTAACGTTTGGTCTGTATCTGTTGATTGTTCACGCCCAAACACCGCGTATTGTCCTCATCTTTCTCGTCGGAATCGCAGCCGGACTCGCTTATCTCGTGCGCCCCGAAGGAGCACAATTGCTGATCTACGGCGCTGCCTGGTTGGGGCTCGTCATGATCAAACCGCTCTCGGGCCAATCCCGAAAGAAATGCGTCATTAGTCTCGGACTGCTTGTGCTCGGATTCGCGATTACAGTGGTTCCATATATGAGGCTCACGGGATACGTCTTTCCCGAGAAGCGACTGATTCCCTTGGCTTCCGTGCCGGATCGAACCGATAACCCTCAAACAGCGTCAGATACAATATGCACCGCTTCTCTGCTCCCCCAGAAGGCGGAAAAAGCGACGGCTGCAATAGCCTCCAGCGTATGTGAGTTGCTGCTGTATTACTTCCTCCCTGCATGGCTCGTAGGATGCTGCCAGGGACTCGTTACCAAAGGCAAGCCCCACTTGCGGTTTCTCATAGCGTTTTTCGCTTTGCTCAACATAGCCGTATTGTTATGGCAGTTCTGGAACTACTCAACCATAAGCAAACGCTACGCACTTCCTCTGATTGCGGTCACGAGTCTCTACATCCCTATTGGCATAGTGACTATAAGTCAGGGATTCAGTCGATTCTTTACTAAACCACTGCTCGGAGTAGACACATCGGTACGCAAGTGGTTCGTACTGTTCGTGGTAGTGGGGGCTGTGATATGCACTCCCAAATTGCTTACGCCGCTTCACGCTGGGAGAGAGCCGTACAAACAGTTGGCAGGGTGGCTCCGCAACAACACCGCAGAAGAAGGCAAGTTGCTTGTGCCCGATATACGAATCAGCTTCTATGCCGAACGTGCAGGTGCTTTCTACCGTGGGATATTCGTGCCGGACTACATTGTACGCGAATCCTCCGACAAAAGTCCGCAACTCTCGCCGGGCTATGAGCTTATCCATTCGCAACTCATCGACGAGCATTCCGCATTGCGAGTCTATCGTGCAATTCAGCAGATTTCACCTAAGCAAGGCACGACGGTGCCATAGAACAGGAACCTTCGGCCTGCAACAGGCTGGCAATCCTAAGCCATGGCATATCTGAGTCAATACGAGGACTGTCCGAGAACCCGGACTTCAGCGAGGTGCAAATGGTCCGTGCCTCTCAACTGAATGCGAATGTACCTGCCGGTAGTACCCACCGGGTGCAATGCATTCGGCAATGGAACGCCGAACACATGTCGGCTCCAGATATTAGTCTGGGATGCCGTCGTGTCGATATCCTCGGAGCTAAACGGCTCGGATGAGACAAAGACATAATAGTCTTTTAATCGATCCAGCGCACAGTCTGTTCGATTCCATACTTCTATCGCCTCTATATCGTGCTCTGCTCCCAAGTCCACTTCCCACCATGGATTTCTCTCAAAGGCCGTACAAGTAACCGACCTGTACCTGTACGTTCCCTGTGTATTGTCGTCCACCGCTCGCCAACGGTCTCCATTATATGCCGTGCTTGATTGCGCCGTCGCCTTATATGCAGCGACGTTAAGATCATGCATATATATCCTCTCTCCAAAGATGCGGACCTCCGCCAAATGCAGATAATCCGTTCGAGCCAACTGGACCCGGATATATCGTCCCTTTCGCCCTACCGCATGTAGTGCATCCGGAAGTGGAATACCCGTTGCATGAAGCGCCCAAACTTGAGGATCTGAAGCCGTCACCAGCGGATCCATAGAGGTGAAGGGGTATTGCGATACGAAAACATAGTAGTCGTCAAGCCGCTCCGAAGAAACATCAGTTCGATTCCACAGCTCAATCGCTTCGATGTAATGCACATCCTCCAAATCCACTTCCCACCATGGATTTGCCTCGCATGCCGTACACGTCACAGACCCATACCTGTAGATACCATCCGTATTCCCATCTGTAGCCCGCCGACTATCCCCTTTGAATGCAGTGCTCGATTGTAGCGTCGGCCTGCCCATAGCGACATTGGCCAAATGTGGGAAAATCGGCCGCCCTATTACCTCTACCTCCGCCAGATGTAAGTAATCCGTCCGCGCCAATTGAATGCGAACGTACCGACCCACCTGCGCCACTGTCTCCAAAGCATCCGGAAGAGGTACGCCGATGACGTGACGACTCCAAACACCCGACTGCGCAGCGGTCACCGCCGGATCGCTCGACGTAAAAGGCTGGCGCGAGACGAAGATATAGTAATCATCCAGTCTTTCCACAGCACAGTCCGTCCGGTTCCAGACATGAATTGCCTCAATGTAGTGCTGCCCCTCCAAATCGACCTCCCACCAAGGATATGCTTCAAAAGATGTGCAAGTAACGGATCCATGTCGATAGATCCCGTTTGTATTATTGTCCGTTGCCCGCCAACCATACCCTCTATGCGCCGTGCTCGACTGGTTGGTTTTCTTACCAACGGATATCCTCCTGATGCACAAGGTATCGATTTCGGATTGCGACAAGGCTTCCTTAAATACTCGAACAGCGCCTATCGCTCCGAAGAAACAATCGTCCGCCTCCATCTCCGTACTTGCCCCAATTGTCCAGTTTTGTAAATACGCCACATGGCCATCCCACCCCATACTACTCGACGCCTGCGGGACACCGTCATAATAAACAACAGCGTCCTCGCCCGCTTTGCGTGAAACGGCTACGTGTACCCAGCGCCCCGTGGGTATCCGGGCGTTGGCATTGGTCGCCAGCCAGCCGTAACCGTTACCTATCCGAAATCGTAGGTGTCCTGGCGGACAGGACTGGCTGTCATGGTTTTCGCCACCACTAACAGATAATGAGATTCCCGTGAACGTGCTTTCGTCTTCACTGCTGATGATCGTCCAGTTGTCTCCTTCAGGTATTTCCGGAATTCTGATCCACGCAGAAAGCGCAATCTCGCCGCTTATTTCGAGGTCATCTTCGTGTGGACACTGGACATAATCATCTATCCCATCGAAGCTCAATGCGGTACCCCAGGCATCGCTCACCCATTGCGGCCCGACAACAGTGGCATCGGCCAGCCCCGCTGAATCGTACGCCGTATCGCCATACCCCTCGTCGAATGACCAGTATCCGACCAGCGAGTCATCCATCGCCCAGTCGCTCCCCCCCGTATACGGCTCGTATCCCGACAAGTCGCTCTCGACAAAGCTCGACGGTACCCCTCCCCCGCCCGAGACACCCACAACACCTCGCTCGGCCGAGATATCCAGCCACGCCATCTGCACGGAACCATCATCATACATCTCGATCTGGAATGTGTTCGACCCAACCCCGCCAAAGCCCGGCACGTCCTCCCATGTTACCACGATGCGATTCCACAAGCGCTTCCAGGTAACCCGCCCACCGCTGGACGGATCCAGGTCGGTAAACAGACCGGACAAGCGCGCCGTCTGAAAATGATCGGCAAGTGATGCCGAGTAGTCATAATCCCCCTCATCGAAAGTGATGTAGCCGTTGCTGCCCACGTAGAACGTCTGTCCATTCGTCTCCACGCCGACATAATCATCATCCTGCAAAGACAGAACCGTCCCGCCTGCAGGATCGGTCGGCAATCCGCTCACTTCGCGAACCGACGTCATGTAACTTCCATCACCCGCAGGTGTAAGCACTACGGCCTGATGCATCAGATCAAAACCCGCCTCGTCCGCCTCGAATATCTCCGTATAGAACTCGCCCGGATCCTCCCCGCTCCCAGAACCGGAGCCGGAGGAACCCGCATACGACGACATATCAGCCTCCTCGAAATCCGCCGGTATTCCTCCGCCCCCCGAAAGTCCTACTATCGCATGATCGGTCGTAACACCCAGCCACGCGAATCGAATCCCGCCGTCGTCATACATCTCCAACTGAAAAGTATTGGACCCCACGCCGCCAAAATCCGGAACATTCTCCCACGTCACAACAACGCTCCCCTCCGCCTGCTTCCAACTGACGCTCCCGCCGCTCGACGGATCAAGATCCGTGAAGTAGGCCGACAGACGCATGGTATCGAAATGATCCGTGAGCGATTCGGAGTAATCCCTGTCGCCCTCACGGAAGGTTACGTATCCGTTACTGCCGACATGAAACGTGCTGCCGTTTACACTCACCGTCGCATAGGCGTCGTCGCCCAGGGGCAGCACCGTTCCCCCGGCCGGATCGGTCGGCAGGCTGGTTATCGCCTCGCTGCTTATAGCGTAACTCGTGCTGCCGTGCGGAACCAGCGTTATCGCTGTATAAGCCAGATCGAACGCATCAGCCCAACCTTCACCTTCAAAGAACTCGGTGAACCACTTGTCCACCTCTGTGACCTCTGGCTCGATAGTCACATCATCGTAATCCGTGTCTGTCAGAGACCGACCCCAGATCGCGCGATTGCCGGCCCCGTTCCGGTCGTCGGCCCAGACCGCCGTATCTCCGTACACCGCAGGCCGAAACTGCCAGCCCGATTTCGAGCACACATTGAACTCCTGGTCCGTTTCCAGATCGAGGCCGTAGATGTCTGTCTCGTTACCGCGGTAATCCCCCCACACAACGTACTTTCCCTGTATACCGACCCAATCGCACAAACCGGGAATACCAAGATACCTCCGCGTCCCCCCCGCAATATCGTACACCCCAACAGTGCCGTCGTCGCCGCTAAGGCATTCTTCATATGCGACCAACCCTCCGTCAATGCTTGCACAACGCTGATATCCCGCACCGTCAGCAACCACAAATTCGCCACCGCCCGCAAGGTCGTACCCGAATACATCCCAGTTGCCGTTGCGATAATCCCCCCACACAACGATGTTCCCGTCCACATCAGGCCGCCACTTGTTGCCAGGCGCATCGCAAACGAGAACGGTCCGCCCGTCGCTGATCGTGTGCGCCCACACCGAATCCCATTGAGGATAGCCCCCCGTCCGCCAGACGATACGACCTCCCCCAATTGCAGGGTCCACCTGATTGCCCGAATCGGCACACACGGCCCATTGTACGCCCGTGGTCAGATCGTAAGCATAAATGTCGAATTCCCCGCTTCGCGCATCCTGCCAGACGACTACGCCTCCGTCTATGCGTGGATTCAATGCCGCCCCGGAGTACGTAATCCGAACCAATGCCCCCGAGGACAGATTGCCCGCCCAAACGTCGGAATCGCCCCCCTCCACATGCGCATGCCACACCACCCAGTCTTGCCAGATATCCGGACTGCCCTGCCGGCCTGCCTGGGTGCAAACGACGTACTCTCCGCCACCTGCAAAGACCAGGCGGCAGAGGCACAAAACAATGAACAAGATCGGTATTCTACGTGCCAATCCTTCGGCGCAGCGTTGCTCTACCCTCAAAAGGGAGTGAAATCCTTTCACTTGCCGCACAAAACGCGGAAAAGAGCGGTAGATCAACAAGGGCCGACAGATTTGCGCACAAGGCAATTCATACACCACATCCTCCTGTCAGCGGCCAAGAAACGTCAACCACAATGCGTCGATTATATCGGACTATCAACCGAAGTCAAGCAAAAAATGCCCCACAAGCCCTTTGTAACCCTCTTTTCCAGCACGTAGATTACGCATACCCCCTTTATTAACGCCACGAAGGGTAGTAGGAGCACTGCTTTTCACTATGCGCCGACGAATCCCACTATGCCTGCTGCAAATCCACCAGAGCAGTCCCCTTTTCGTCCCCGCTCTCGCATAGGCCACTCTCACACCAAAAGAGGGCACGCCTGCGATGCTATTTCGCACATTGAGTTTCGCCCGCCCGCAGCTCAATCGAGGCTCATTGTGCATGCAGCAAAGCTGGTCTGTGCAGCCAGAAGACGGACCAGGCAACGAATAGGCAGCAACGCAGACGGTCGGAAAGCGCCTGCTCGCCTTCAATCAACATGGATCGTCATAGGCGCGCACAAAAAAAGGCCGCGAAACAGCTTCGCGACCTTATGACTAACAAGAATTCGCTCTTCTATAATGACCGTCTGCGCCGCAGCCAGCTTACCAGCCCAGCACCTAATCCGCCAAGCATGATCCCACCGGGAGCAGGGTTGCTCACGGGTGCCACACTGACATTATCCAGTGCAGGTCCCCAGCCCGAACCCGTCGTAGACACGAACTGCAGGGTGGTCAAAGAACCATCGGCCTCAAACATCCAATCCATAGCGGTCCAGCCCATATTGTCGAACGTATTGCCATAGGCATCAAAACTGAATGACTTGGACTGTAGCGATGACCCTATCGCCTGCACATCCATTGTCTTGACGAAAAAGAGCGGATCGCTGATGCCCGCCGGCCTTCCGGGATTGCCCGCCATGTCAAACGACACGATGTACTTGTGACCGGGTATCGTCTCTATGAGCTGCCCAATCCCGCCGAAAGCTCCGGTAGCCCCGTCCAGGTCCAAACTGCGTCTCCCGTCCGAGGCATCCCATAGATCACCAATGTAATCTACACTATCGCCCCCAACTTCCCAACCGGTAATCCCGGCGCTGCCGCCGCTGAGCCGCACATACCAGTTTTCACCGCCAGCAAGTGTATCTTCAAAGCTCCCGTTTTGCACAATATTGGCCAAAGCGTCCGTCGGAATGAATAAACCGGCCGTCACTGCTGCAGCAACGATGAGGTGAATATGTAATCTTCTCATTGCTTCCCCCTTAATCGTAAACACTTATACGGATTTTTGTACACAGCACAGCGAATAGTTCGAAGTACTCGTAGTTTTCGTTCCTAGCTACAATGAAAATGAACCTCCCTGCTTTTCCATACTCGTATGTTACCAAATGGTAGCCCGCCTGTCAAGGTGTAGCACAACGACACCCATCTAATTCTGCACGTTTCTCCCAAGCCACCTGCTTCTTTCATTCGACAATGGTTATCCCACCCCGCCACATGCATGCTCCACAACTACACCTACAAGCCATAAACACATCTGAATAAAAGACTTACACGCCAAAAACTCACATTGCCCCAAGACCGCACATCCTTCACCGGGCAATTCACTTTTCCGCTGGAAAGACTGCACAGATGAGAAAGTTTTTCTCCGTCTCTCCGCGAGGTTCTCACCTTTCTGTACGATCCCAGCCCACCCGAAGGCAACATAATCACCTTTGCTCGAGCTTCTCCACGAAAGGCAGCACGTCGGGCACGACCTTGACCTGGGTCGTAAACTTGTACGGCACCGCAAAGTCAGCCAGGCTGTACCCTATATCCGAAATACATTCTATCGCTGGTCTTAGCACGATATTCTGGATACTACTGAACAATGCGCCAAAGCGGTTCTTTACTTCCCCCTTTCCGAAAAGAGAGACTTCCGCCGCAAGCGCTCTCCACCCTTGATTCGACGCCAGTATAGCGTACAATCAACGCACAGTAAGTCTGCAGCATTGCGTCCTTCGATTCCCGGAGACAGAAGCACACATACAAGGAGGTGGCAATAATGGTGAACCACAACCACAAACTACCCTGGGAAGAACTGTGCCGGACCCACGCAGAGGTCCCCTGGACAGCTATCGACACTTTCGCTCACACCCTGTTGACCAGCCCGGCCATCGCGGACCGGTTAATGGAACTATACGACGAGACTATCGACATGCCGCCCGAGGAACCGACTTACGTCGATCTCTACGTGCCCGCGATCTTTGCCCTGGCCGCACCGAAATGCAGCACAAACCAGCGCCGCCGAATCGGACGATTCCTTCTCGATAAGCTCTCCGAAGCGGGACAGCGCGATGAGGACCTGCTGATGGATGTCCTGCAGGCCGCTTGCGGCTCACTCGGCCCAAACATATTGCCCGACGTACTGGCGGCAATCGAACACGAGCCCAACCGTCGCGGCGCGTGGTTCCATCTTTGGGGCCTCACGGAGCTCGCCACCGAGACGGACAGCCCTGAACTGCGTGAGCCGACAATACGTGCCTGCATGGACCTGCTGGGAAGGGTCGTTCGCAGTGAGATTGATCCCGGTTGCGCAATGTCGTCAATGTGGACGCTCGTACAGCTAAATCACCAGCCCGCCCTGGACATGCTCAAAAAGATTATCAAAAGAGACGTACCCGGATTCAAGGCCGATTACGAAGAGGCCGTAAGCGTTCTCGAAGGACGGGCGACCGGCGACATTCTTCCGCAGCCTATCTGGCGACAGCCGGTCCGCACATGGCTTGCAGCGCAATGGCAGGCGGCCAAGGAATGCTGTGCCCAACAGCAGACCGACCACGAGACGACGCCCCCCGATCCCGAAATGGAACGTATTGCTGGTCTCGTCGAACGCTTTACCGCATCAAGTCAGTACGCTCAACTGGCTCCCGACATCCGAGCAATGGTCCCGTATGTGGCCCGTAAGCTATTGCAACTGGCGTGGGAATCCGCGGGCTGCAAGGCGGAGCAAATTGATGCCCCGGTCCTCAAGACAATCCACCTTGAGCTTTTCCCGGCTCATTTGCTCGGAGACGAGCCCCTATTCGCGGCCGTCGCCCCCGTCACGAAAGCGCTTCTGCAATGGCTCGAAGCGGAAGAGATTCTGGATGACGCGCAAACGCCCATTGAAGCAATGAATCAGTGGGCCGACCAGATTGTCCCGAAATGCATGGATGAGAGCAATTGGGGCATCGTCAAGATGTTGCTGGGTTGTGCAGTGCAGGACGGCGTAGACATCGATGACCAGGACCAACTCAAACGATACATAAAGGATTTCAGCACTTTCGTCACGTCGCACCCTCGCGCTGACTTCAACCGCTCACTGCAAGTGCCGCTGGACGAAGAACCACCGATACCTACTGAGGAACTGTCGCGCAGGATCGGCCGAAATGAACCCTGCCCCTGCGGAAGCGGCCGCAAGTACAAGAAATGCTGCGGCCGATCCACTAATGTGCACGTCGAAACCTGACGCCCCTTTCGCATGTGGCCCGGATGAAACGTGATAATCGCCGCAATCGCGGATCGACCCGCTCGGGACCAGCCCGACCGAAGGCAACATAATCACCTTTGCTCGAGCTTCTCAGCGAAAGGCAGCACGTCCGGAACGACCTTGACCTGCGTCGTAAACTTGTACGGCACCGCAAAACCACTGTCAAATGTCAATTCGACGAAGAACGCCGTGAAACCCTTCTCTGGCTTCTTCACCCTCCCCACATATCTGTCTTCTTCCCGAGGTTTGAGCTCCCTGCTCTGCCAGGCCTTGCCGATGGTTTCCAGCCGGAAATCCCTCGCCTCCGGATTCGTCGCATGCCACAGCTTCACCGCTGCCGGCTCCGTCCGCGTCCGCACGGCTATCGCCCCCCGCTCGGTAACGCGCCACGAGAACACCGGCCGCTCGACGTCTTCCAGAATCGACTTGTAGAACGCCAACAGACTCTTGTCGGCATCCGAACCGCCCAGCCCATGATCCGTATTCGGACAGTAACGGATGTACTTCTCAGGCGGCAGGTCCTTCCAGTAGAATTGCGATGAATCCGGCAGAAAGAATTGGTCCCCGCTCGAATTGACCATGAACTTCGGCATCGTGTACCGCTCCCGGTATTCATACGGATCCACAAAGCTGATCAACTCCTGCCCCGGCGGCGTATCGAGCTGGCCGAAAATGTTCATATCCTCGTAATCCCCGATCGCCGACGAATAGAAGCCGTAAGCCGCGAAATGATGCCGCATCTGCTCGTCCATATTCAATACGTCGATCACCGCCGGCGTAATACCGCAGACCCGCTTGTCCACCGCTCCGGTCAGCCACGTCGTCCAGCCGCGCTTGGATCCCCCGCCGACCACGAACTTCTCGATCTTCACGTCGCCGTCGGTCGCTTTTGCTACGGCGCTTTGAATCGTATCCATCGCTCGCACCGCACTCTTGACCATCGGCAACAGCAAAGGCCACGTCTTGTCGCCCGTCTGCACGTACTTGGCGAAGGTGTACGCAATAATTCCGTCTTCATACCGCGGCCGCCCGCCATCCGGAAACTTCAACGGCTGATTGGGCACCGTCTTCAAATCCGCCACGACCGAATTGCTCCCCATCGCCAGCGCCGCCAGCATGGAATCCACATTGCTCGGTGCAGGTTTTCCATTGCTGCCCCCGTTGATCCAGAGCATCGCGGTATCGTATTTCGCTTCTTCGGGCACAACCACCGTCAGCCAGTGCTGCCACTGCGTTCGATCCACCTCCTCCTCGCTTCGCCACGTCTGCGAGATCATATCGATCACGTACGCCTTCCAGCCGGGCCCGTCCAGCGTCCTGGCCACCTCGTACTGGTAGCTCGCGTCCGGCTTGTTCACATAGTCGTCCAGCGCCGTTCCAGACGCCGGCAAAGCATTAACGCACAGCAACACAAATACAGCAACCAGCCTGTCACGCAGTCTCATCGCATGCCCCTTTCGTTCGCCCCCGTGATTTTCGTTCACACCTTCCGCGGAAAGATCATCCGCAGATACTTCGCGTCGTACGTACAACTTTCCTCGACGCCCAAAGGCATCTTCGTGCCTTCCATTACCAGCCAGCCGCGATACCCGATGTCGTCCATCGCCTTGCGCACCTCTCTAAACGCAATCGAACCCTTCCCGTACAGGTTATCGTTATCCTTGGCGTGAAACTCGCAGATATGATCGCTCAACTGGCGGATCTCGCTGTATATGTCGTATCCCATCTTGTGTGAATTAGCCACATCGTAATAAACCTTCACAGCAGGCGAATCCACACGCTCCAGAATCGCCATGTGTTCCTCGGCGTTGAGCCATGACTCGATCCCCAGATAAACGCCCGCATCCTCCGCCTTCGGCGCCGCCGCCCGCAGTTTCCGCACGACCGCATCGGTACCCGCCGGGTCGTTTTTCAAATCGCCCTTGCCGAAAAACGCCAGCAGAATCACGTTGGTCCCCATTGCTCCGCTTACATCGATCGCCTGCTCGACCCATGCGTCGGTCCGCGGGTCGCTCTTGTACGGCACGTTGTTCAGCGTCCCCATCGCCAGTGAGGCAATCTCGATCTCATTCGCTTTCGCCGCCTCGATGTACCGCTTCTGCAAATCCGGATCGAACAGAGGCAAATCCTCCTCCCCGCTGCCGAAATCCACCTGAACGCCGTCAATTCCAATACGACGGGCAACTTCCAGCGCTTCGGGGTCCGTCCGCTTACGGACAGTCCAGTCGCAGACCCCCAGTTTGAAGCCGTTGGCTCCCTTCTGAGGCCCTTTCTTCGCATACGATCGGCATGAGCCCGCCAGCGTAGCACCCGCCAGCGCAGCAAGCCCGCCCGCTATCATCTGCCGTCGATCTATCTTAGAGTCGCGCATTGCAGAACACCCCTGAGAAATCATCCAACCACAAATCGCTACGCCTTGAGCCCCTCCAGATTCGCATCGAGCTTCTCATCGCTCTTAACCAGATCCTCCCAGAGAATCGTCTCGCCCGTGTATGCCGCCGTCCGACCCAGAACCGTCACCAGATTGCTTCGCACGCTCGGCTCCACCGTCGGGTTCTCGTAATTGCCCGCCAGGATATCCTTGTGGAATTGAGCGATATTCGCAACCGCCCCGTCCTTATAAATACCCGGGCTCTTGCCGCCGCGATAGAAATTCTCCCCCCGGATTATCACCTGCCCGCCGTACGCCGTCTCCAGCACCCCCTCGGTGCCGAACATGCGATTGCGAATGCCGGCAGGCTGAGTCCCGTGCCCCTCGGACTGCCGCGAACTGAACGTGATCCCAACCTTCCCCGGATACTCGAAGACCAGCGCAAAATGATCGAAACATGTCCCCACCGACCGGAAGATGCGACCGCCCGTACCCGTCGCACTGATCGGCTCGCGATCCATGATCCAGCTCATCACGTCCAGCGTATGGATGTTCTGCTCGGTGATAATGTCGCCCGAGAGCACTCTGTCCAGCCCCCATGCCCGCAACCGACTCTCGGCGCCGGCCGAATCGGCCCGCCACGCGTCGTACATCCGCTTAAATGGATCGCCCGCATGGTAAATCGCCTCGCCGAACGCGATCTGCCCCAGAGCCCCGTCGTGCGTACGCTTCAGCGCCTCCATATAGAACGGGTCGGCCCGCGTCTGAAAATCCACCAGAAAGCACTGCTTCTTCTGTGACGCTCGCTTGCCGCTGGTGCCAATGCTGTGACATCCGGGCACGTCCACCGCTATCGGCTTGGCCACATACGTGTGCTTGCCCGCATCAACTGCTGCGGCCGCCTGCTCCGGATGGAAATACGGCGGACTCTCAATCGCCACGGCATCCACGTCATCCAGCAGTTTGCGATAGCCGTTCAGTCCCGTGTAACGATTCGCCGATGGCACGTCAAGCTGATCGCCCGCGTTGTTCACCCGATCTGAAAAGTAATCGGCACAGGCTGCAACATCGTAGCCCCCATGCTCGCGAAAGAGCTTGGCAATCCATGTTCCTCGCCCGCCGCATCCGATCAAACCGAGCTTGACCTTCGAATGGGCCGCGTATGTCCTGGCCGCCTGCGGCTGCATCACGGCAAACCCGAAAGCCGCCGCCCCCGCACTTCGCACAAAATCGCGCCGATTCAAACCCCCGCCCTTCGCTGATGATGACTTCTTGCCGTCCGTCATTGGAACGCCTCCTTTACAAACAACACGCGAAGACCGCCCGCAGGCGGCCGTCACTTCTTCATATACAGTTCGCGACGTATCTTGCCCGTGGATGTCTTCTCGAACTCGTCGATACGAATATCCAGATGCTGCGACGATATCTTCTCATACGACGACAAACGCCGGCTCCGACTCTGACACTCGTGGATACTCTGCCAGACCAGCTTCTTGACCACGTGAATCTGTTCGGCCAGATCGGCCTCCGAAAGCTCCGTATGCCCCGCCAGCGCATCCAGCGCCGGACGCACGATAGCCCGTACCGCCTCCTCCTTGTCACCGTACACATGCGGAACGACCAGCACCTCGGCAACAAAACGCGCCTCCGACAGGGCCGCCTCCACGAGTTCCGGGTTCACATTCTTGCCGCCCGGCAAAACAATAACGTACTTCTTCCTGCCCGTGATATACAAATTCCCCTCGTCGTCCAGGTATCCCAGATCCCCCGTCTGCAGCCATCGTACTCCTTCGTCATCCGTCCACAGCACGGCCTGCGTCGCCTTGGGGTTCTTGTAGTAGCCCTTCATGATGCACGGACCGCCCAAAGCGATCTGCCCCGTCTCGAATGCAGGCAACTCCGTCAGCTCATCGTCGACAATCTTCACTCTGAGCGTGCTGATCGGCTTGCCTACCGACCCGAGCCTGCCGCCATCTTCGTTGAATCCATAAACGGGCGAATTCTCCGTTGTCCCATAACCCTCATAGAGCAGCAATCCCCGCCTCCAGAAGGCGTCAAGCACCCACGTGGGCATCGCCGCCGACCCCGAAAGACAGAACCGCAGCGACTGCCAGCCGAGCTTGCGAACAACAGCCTTGCCGAGCACCTTGGGCATGTATCGATCCAACAGCCGCACATGCAGTTTCTTCTCTTTCTCTCGCTGGATGCTCTCTTCCAGCGCCTTGCCCAGAACGCAGAACAACGCCGGCACCGCGATGAAGATCGTGATGCCCTGCTCCCTGATGAAATCCGCAATCTGCCGATAGTGATTTGTATAGACGCTCGTCGCCCCCGCCCGTAAAGGCAGCATCTTGCCCACGGTTAGACCGAATGAGTGATGCGGCGGCAGAATATGACCCAACCGGTCGTGGTCCCCGATTTGCACCTTCTCGACCGAACCCTCGATATTCGCCAGCAGGTTCCTGTGCGTCAGTTCCACCTCGCGTGGATCGCCCGTTGTGCCGCTGGTGCACAGGATTGCCGCCGTCTCATCCAGACCCACCTGCTGCTCGACGCGCCCGGCCAGCTCGAACACATCACCCGGCCCCGCCTGCGGCAGTTCCGACATGTCCAGACAGATATGCCCCCGCACTTCCACAAACTCGCACAGTTCGCGTCGCGATTCCATGTCCTGATAATCATCCGCGACGATCAGACCGCTGCTGTCCGTCTGTCTCAGATGAGTCAGCGCCCCTTCCACCGGCCGCTCCGGATCGATCAGCACGGGAACCGCCCCCGCCAGAATGACCCCCCAAAGCGCAACATCCCAGTCCGCCCGGTTCTTCCCGATGATCGCGACATGCTCGCCAATATCAATCCCGGCCGATTCCATGAGCCACCGGGCAAAACCCGTCGCCTTCGCCGCCAGTTCCCCATAGGTTATCCGCTCGGTGCGGTCGATTCTCAGAATCTCCGTGCAGACCTTCCCGGCCAGTTCCGCCCGCCCCGCCGATTCTGCAAAAAGACCCGCCAGACTCCGCAAGTGAAGATCAGTGTCCATATGCCTGCTCGACTCCTGCCATTTATCTGTACTGCGATCCGTCGAACTGTTCCGGGCCCGGTCCAACATCCGAGGCTCTGATGCCGCCGCAGAATGTACCGCTTTTTGCGTCGCTATGCAAGCTTTTTCGAAAACCGACACACGATTTGACACCCCAACGCCCTCAGGGCCGCTTGTCCGCAACCCACTTGCGAATACCCGACAGCGGCAGCGCATTGAGCACGTCCGCCTTCGTCGCCCATCCCCGCCCCGCCGTCGTAAGACCGAAACCCATCACCCCGAATCCCTCCGTACTGTGCGCGTCGGTCCCGATACACACCTTCGCCCCCGCCTCGGTCGCCATCCGCACGTGCGTGTCCTTCAAGTCCAGCCGCCACGGATTCGCATTGATCTCCAGAGCCGTCCCCGTCGCCGCCGCATGCTCGATCACCCGTTCGATGTCGATCTCCATCGGCTCCCGCTGGCCCAGCAGCCGCCCCGTCGGGTGCGCGATGCAATTGACATACGGATTGTCCATCGCCTTGAGCGTCCGCGTCGTCGCCTTCTCTCCAGCGCCTCCCAGCCCCGAATGCACCGAAGCGATCACGAAATCCAGCTCCGCCAGCAGCGCATCTTCAAAATCCAGCGACCCGTCCGCCAGAATATCCACCTCGCTGCCGATCAGCACCGCAATACCCCTGGTCTTCGCATCGAGCCTGCGAACCTGCTCGATCTGCCGCTTGAGCCGCTCGGCCGTCAATCCATTGGCCACGTGGGACGACTGTGAATGATCCGTAATGCAGATATACGCATATCCCAGCTCCCGCGCCACCGACGCAAGCTCCTCCGGCTCGCACCGGCCGTCCGAGGCGGCCGTATGCATGTGCAAATCCCCTCGGATATCCGCGAACTCCACCAGCTTCGGCAGCCGGCCCTCGCGCGCCGCCTCGATCTCCCCGCGATCCTCCCGCAGAAACGGCTCGACGTAAGCCAGCCCCAATTCAGCATAAATCCCCTCCTCGTCGGCGCCGGCCGTCATTCGCTCGCCGGCAAACAGCCCGTACTCGTTCAGCTTCATCCCCGCCCTGACCGCAATCTCCCGCAGCCGCACGTTGTGGGCCTTCGAGCCCGTAAAGTACTGCGCCGCCGCACCGAAGCTCTCCATCGGCACGACCCGGACATCCACCTGCACCGCGCAGTCGAACGCATCGACGATCGCCGAGCCCTTCGTCTCGCCCGCCGCGAGCACCTCGCGGACGAAGGACACCGCCGTGAACGTCTCGACGATCCTGCCGGGCTCCTTCATTCGCCTGCCGACGCCGACCAGCATGTCCACATCGCCGATCGTCTCGGCCCGTCTTCGCAGCGATCCGGCCGGCAGCACCCTTTTGACCCCGCCGATTCCCTGCAGCAGGTGCACGACCATATCGGCCGCCGCCATCGCCTGATCCAGCCGAATCCGACCCGCGCTGGCCTCCAGAAACGCGATCCCGCGCAGGATGGCCGCCGCCTTCTTCTCGCCGAAGCCCGAGAGCTCGGACAGCCGCCCGCTCTCGATCGCCTCTTTGAGATCGTCGATGCCGCGGACGTCCAGGCCGTCGTAGACCGCCTTGACCCCCTTCGGTCCCATCCCCGGTATCCGCAGCAACTCGAGCAGCCCCGCGGGTATCTTGCCCAGCAGCTCCTGATGGGCCGCCACCGAGCCGGTCTCGATGAATTCCTCGACCTTGGCCCGGCTCGACTTGCCGACGCCCGCCAGTTCGGCCAGCTTGCCCGTCGCCGCCAGCACGCTGACGTCGATCGGCGTATCACCAATGACCCTCCCCACCTTCCGATAGCTGTTGATCCGGAACCCATCGGCCCCGAGAATCTCCATAATATCGGCCATTTCTTCGAAAATCGCACTCAGTTCGGCATTCTTCATGCCCGCGATTATACCGCCGCCACGGTCCCGGTCCCAGCGTTTTCACCGAACCGGCGGCCAAAGCGGCCTCCGCCCCCTCATGCACGCCCCATCGCCCTGCTTAGTTTGGCCATCTGTCGCCCGTTTTATATGCTTTCGACGGGTTGAAATGCCGAGACGCGCTCTATATGCGCATCTGTGGGGGTAACTGCCATGAAACACATCCGAATTATCGCACTGGCCGCACTGCTCGTCGGCCTGCTGCTCGCCATGCTGGCATGCACCGGCTGCAATACCGTCAAAGGCCTCGGCCGCGATATCACCTGCGTCGGCCAGGGCGCACAGGAACTCGTCGACTAATCTCAGCCGGCAAGTTTCGTTCGCTGCCGCAGCCACAGCCGGAACCACGCCTAACCATCAGCCCGCCTTGCCGCATCCTTCTTGCCATTCTCCCCCCACCGGGCACACCCTCTCATCGCACGACAGCTTCATCCAATTCTGTAATGAGGCCAATGCTGGCTTGCATTTCTGACCGATTACGCTATTTTCGTCATATAGTCGCTGATGATGGATCGGACCGTGGACAACGAAAGGGCAGAACAACAGCGGAGCGATCTTAGAACTGGCTCCATGTTTTCTCTTCATAGTACAACAAGCGAGACAAGCAGTCTGAAGCTGCAAATGGTGCAGCAATGAGTAGATAAGGTCGAGACATGCCGGTCAATTCCGACAAGCCAAAACGCTGGAAGCAGGACATAGCCAGATCGGTGGACATGTATAATGATTGGTTCATGAGAGTGGCTCCCCAGGCATTTCGTGATACCAGGATGCGCACCACCAAAGATGTAGAAGCGGCCTTGAAACTCTCGGGCAATCTCATGAATATTGATTCGTCGCTTCTCCACGAACATCCGGAAATACTGCCTACCCTACGCATGTCCACATGTCCGCCCCTTGCGGTTGACCGTCTGACAGGACTCGCGGCTGTGCCGAGGAGTCTGGTCAAGAGAATGGAACAAGACAAGCTAATGCCCGTGCGTCTAACGGGCGATGCTCTCCACGCACAGCTTTCTAAGATCGCAAAAATCATCAACAGGATGGCCGATCCTGACATATTCGTATGGTTGAAACGCAGCAAACCACCAACAAGAACTGAAGTGTATCGTGCAGCAACCATAGTCGCTGATCGGTTATGTGGATCGATCGCAAATCCAATTATCCGAAATGCTCAGGAAAAGCGCCAGTTGGCGGCAATCAAAGCGTGGTTGGAGAAACGAGAATATCGTCAGCTGAAGCCAAGTGATGCCAGGTTTGACTCGATGCCCGTAGCAACGTTCTGTTTCCGAATGAACGTTTCAGTCAGTACACAAGGCGGACACCACGTTAACATCCCCATCGATGCTGTCATTCGACCGAAAAACGCTAAGGCAGGCAGCCTGCCTATCCTCATTGAAGCCAAGTCTGCAGGTGACTTTGCCAATGTGAACAAGCGGCGAAAGGAAGAGGCCGCCAAAATGAGTCAGTTGCGCTATACTTATGGACGCCGTCTCCAGTTCAACCTGTTCTTGTGCGGCTACTTCGACCCTGGATATCTGGGCTATGAGGCGGCCGAAGGTATCGACTGGGTCTGGGAACATAGGATTGATGACCTTGCCAAATTCGGCCTGTGAGAAGATGGAAACATACTCGATAGAAAAGGAACGACTCTCCATTCAGACCTCCTTGGACGAGCACAAGACGCAGGCAGAGCGAAATAAACTTGGTCAGTTTGCCACACCTGGCGCCCTGGCCAGGGATATCGTGCAATTCGGCCTCAGCCTGCTAAGGGCAGACGACAGAATACGCTTCTTTGACCCCGCCTTTGGGACGGGCTCTTTTTACTCCGCACTTATTGACTCTGCCTTGGCGTCTCGCATTGAAATGGCAAAAGGGTTCGAATTGGACTCCCACTATGGGCGTCCAGCTAGACGACTGTGGCAGGATAATGAGCTTGACCTCCAATTGGCGGACTTCACCACGGCAGACTGCCCGTCCCTGGATTCCGACCGATTCAACTTCATCATATGCAACCCCCCATATGTGCGACACCACCACATTGCAAACCCGGAGAAGGTTCGTTTGCAGACTATCACAGAAGAGGCATGTGGAGTTCGAATGAGCGGCCTATCTGGTCTGTATTGCTATTTCCTCGGATTGTCTCATGTCTGGATGCAGAACAATGGACTAGCGGGATGGCTGATTCCAAGCGAATTCATGGATGTCAATTATGGCGACGCCGTCAAGAGATACCTATTGGACAAGGTCACTCTGCTCCGCATCCATAGATTCGACCCTGATGATGTCCAGTTTGGTGATGCGATGGTTTCTTCGGCTGTCGTATGGTTTCGCAATGCTCAGCCTCCAACCGATCACAGTGTTGAATTTACCCTTGGCGATTCTCTTCTTGGCCCCAGGCACAAGCGCGTTGTTCCCGTTCAAGCGCTTCGAAAAGAGAGGAAGTGGACGAGATTTCCTGCTCTGGACACTCGCATTAGATCACGGCACTACCGAGTTTCGGACTTCTTTGCTATCAAGCGTGGAATAGCGACGGGCGCGAACAACTTCTTTATACTGCGCAAAGAGGAAATAGAGACGCGAGGCCTCCCTATGGAACTGTTTCGGCCAATCCTCCCCAGTCCTCGCTACCTGCCACATGATGAGGTTTCTTCGGACGAACAAGGGTTTCCTTTGCTCGAACGCAGATTGTTCTTGTTGGATTGCCGTTTGTCGGAGATAGAAGTCGAGAAACGCTTCCCTAAGCTTTGGGAATACCTTGAAGAGGGAAAGGCTGAGATTGCGGGTCGCTATCTTTGTCGCTTTCGCAAAGTTTGGTATTTCCAGGATGAACGTCCGCCAGCGCCAATCCTCTGCACATACATGGGCCGAAACACAAAGAACGGAAGACCGTTTCGCTTCATTTTCAATGATTCAAAGGCTACCGCTGCGAATGTGTACCTCCTTATGTACCCCAAACGTGTGCTCAAGAATGCAATCGTCAAGGATGAGTGTCTTCTTCGACGTATATGGGAAGCCCTCAACAATCTGTCTCTTGAGCATCTCTTCGGAGAAGGGCGAGTGTACGGAGGCGGATTGCATAAGCTCGAGCCGAGAGAGTTGTCCAATGTAAACGCGACAACGATTGCTGATGTAGTCTCCGGAATCGATTCCATCCCCAGGCCTTCAGAACAATTAGAACTCTTCGATTTACCATAGCAATCATGTCGCCAAATCCATTGTCGCGCTTGTAAGTAGTAATCCGCTCGTTCTGCCCTCAGAACACCCACTCAGGCTTACTCAGTCCGCCGGTATCAAACGGGTATTCTTGTACCCAACCTCACATGATCACGGCCTTTCATTTTAATCTCGATTATCGATTTTTCTCCGAACATTTCACGCCCGCCGAACGTCTATATGTATTGTAGCCATCTAACTACAATGATGGAGTCATAGACAATGCGAAAGACCAACCGGACGCCCTCACAGCAGAACCTGTCCGACAGCAGGAAACCAATAGACCACCACCGGTACAGCCCCCAGCAAAATGCTGCCCACCCCTCAATGCCCCGATGCCTTGGCCCCTTGGTGCCTGCCGTCTATGAAAAACAAACCCAATCGACACCCTTCTACATGGACTCGGGTGTCGTCCCGAGCGAGTGGAGCGAGCCGAGGGAGCTCCCATCGAATGGACAAACATGAAAAACAAACCCAATCGACACCCTTCTACATGGACTCGGGTGTCGTCCCGAG